>CAWAYT010000059.1:0-26962 GCA_963786265.1 uncultured Alphaproteobacteria bacterium | reverse complement strand
GAATTGAGATACTTCGGCTCGCCCGGTCCAAGCATCCGTCCGCCGAAGCCGATCGACACGGCCGCGCCGGTCCGCAATCGGGTACATCGCGCAAACTGGAACAGTCGTAGGCGCCGCGCGCGCCGTCTTCTCTGGCTGCAAGCAGAGGCGGCCTCGATCATCGCCACATCAGTGGAGCCTTCGCGAGCCGAGCGCCGCCTTGACGGAGTACCGCCCATCTGGCGCGTACCCCAGCCGGAATGGCTGATCGCCGCCTCGCTGACCCCCGGCGCCGCAGGTAGGCCAGGGCGCCGCCGCCTTCCGGCATACGCAGCATTCTTCTGGTAATAGACGTTGCCGCTTCCAGCACATCATAAAGCGAGCCGCGGCAGCCGTTCGCGCTCCGCCTCTTGCGGGCTTCCGGCGGCAGCCTCATTCCGGCCTGCGCCGCGAGCCTCTCGACCGCCTCGCGGAAGGCCACCCTCTCCGACCGCATGACGAAGTCGATGACCGAGCCGTGCGCGCCGCAGCCGAAGCAGTGATAGTGATCTTCGTAGACATGGAAGGACGGGGTCTTCTCGCCGTGAAACGGACATAGGCCGAGGAACTGGCGGCCGCGGCGCGCCAGCTTGACACTCTTGCCGATGACCTCGGCAACCCCGATCCGAGCCTTGAGCTCATCGAGAAAGCTCTCGGGCAGGCTCATCTCGGTCCTCCCATGTGATATGCGGAAACGGCAGAGTATGCGGTTATGCCAGATGCTGCTTCACGAACTTGCCGGCCTTGGCCGGGTCCATCTGTCCGGCGTACCGCTGCTTAAGCAGCGCCATCACCCGCCCCATATCCCTCAGGGTCTTCGCGTCCAGCTCGGCGATGGCCTCCTTAACCGCGTCCTCGATGCATTGTTCATCCATCTGCCGGGGAAGGAACTGTTCGATAACGCTGATCTCGTCCGCCTCCTGTTTCGCCAGATCGTGGCGATTGCCTTGTTCGTACAGGCGGATGCTCTCCTGACGTTGCTTGACCATGGACTGCAGCAGGCCAAGGATCTGCTCGTCGGAGAGCCCCGCCGGGTTTGCCCTTGCCGCGTTCGGCGATATCCCGGTCCTTGAGCGCAGCGATGATCAGACGCAGCGTCGAGACGGCGCAATCCTGACGCGCGCGAAGCGCCTCCTTCAGACCCTCTTCCAGACGTGTTCGCAACATTCCTGTCCCCGATCTGTTTGCATTCAATACTATTTCATTGCTCGGCAGTCCGTCACCGGCAAAGATCCTGAGGAAATCCAAAGCTCTCCTACTAGTCACGGGGGTTGACGGACCTCCGGGCGGAGAATATCTATCCGCTCGAACTCCCGGGGTTTCACCATTTACAGCCGCCGCCGTTCGTTCATGTAGACAGGAGAACGCCACTCTTGAACGATGAGATGGGTGAAGGCTCGGCTGCGCCGAAGTGGCCCGCGGAAGATTTATGTTTGTCGGCGGCTGCCGCCGATGCGGCGCTGGTCCTGGAAGACGGCTCGGTGTTTTGGGGGCGCGGTGCTGGCGCGGTCGGCGTTGCCGTCGGCGAGGTATGTTTCAACACTGCGGTAACCGGTTATCAGGAGGTCCTCACCGATCCTTCTTATGCGGGGCAGATCATAACCTTCACGTTTCCACACGTCGGCAATGTCGGCACCAATCCCGAAGACAACGAGACGCAGACACCGGCGGCTCGCGGCTGCATATTGCGCATGCCGATTACCGAGCCGGCCAACTGGCGGGCCGCGCGACACTTCCGAAATTGGCTTGCGAGCAACGGCCTGGTCGCGATCTCGCACGTGGACACCCGTCGGCTTACCAGGCGCATTCGCGATGGCGGCGCGCCACGGGGGGCTTTGATCCACAGTCCGGGCGAAACGATAGACCTGGCGGCGCTTCGCTTCATGGCCGAGCATTGGCCGGGGCTGGAGGGAATCGATCTCGCGAAAGAAGTGATGTGCCGGCAGACTTATGAGTGGAACGAAAGCGGCTGGAGTCTCGGGCGCGGGTACGGGCGGCAAACGCAATTCCGCTGGAATGTGGTCGCCGTCGATTACGGCGCCAAGCGCAATGTCCTGCGCTGCCTCACCGCCGCCGGCTGCCGCGTCACCGTTGTACCCGGCACCGCGACGGCGGAAGACGTCTTGCGACACCAACCCCACGGGGTGTTTCTATCGAACGGCCCGGGCGATCCCGTCGCCACGGGTAAGTACGCCGTTCCGATGATCCGCGAGCTGCTGGCTCGCCGGCTGCCGGTGTTCGGCATCTGCCTCGGCCATCAGATGCTGGCATTGGCGCTGGGGGCCAGGACCTACAAACTCCACCTCGGACACCGGGGCGCCAATCATCCGGTGAAGGATCTGGAAACGGGAAGGGTGGAGATCACCAGCCAAAACCATGGATTCGCCGTGGATCGGACAACGCTGCCGGCCGGCGTCATCGAAACCCACGTCTCTCTGTTCGATAACACCAACGAGGGTCTGCGTGTCGCGGACGCCCCAGCCTTTTCGGTGCAGTATCACCCGGAGGCCTCGCCGGGCCCGCAAGACAGTCGCTACTTGTTTCAGCGCTTCACCGATATCATGGGCAAGGCAGCATCAACCGTTCACCACGGCCAGAACGACGGCCCCGCGTCGGCGGGAGGCTGAGCGTTTGGATTCTGACGTCCTGAAACCAGACGGGAGCAGGGCGGTTAGCGGCCAAAAAAATTGCCGGGCCAATTAGGCCCGGCAAGTCCAACAGGGAGGCTTCACGTCTGGGAGACGTAGAGACTCGCTGGAAACGAGCCCTTCTTTCGGGCGTTGCACCCGAAACTCTGAAATCCATGCTGCACTGCAGCACTAGTGACGATATATAGACCGGTCGCTCAGCCGGTGCCACTATAAAAAACCGCAGATCTGCCATGCGGGCGGCGCCGTTGGCAATGATATCGGGCGTTGAGGGTGCTTGGCGCTGAAGCTATCGCAGACGCAGCACGGAGACGTGCTAGCCAGCGAGCTCTTCCACCTTGCGCAAGATGAATTGGCGGAAAAGGGTTATGCGGCTCGAGTTTCGCAGCTCTTCCGGATATACGAAGTACACATCGAGATCAGGACCACGGATCTCCGGCAAGATCTCCACGAGATTGCCCGCCTCATTGTTGAGGTATTGCGGAAGCGCGCCGACGCCGATGCCGTTCTGCACCGCGCGAAAGATGCCATAGGTGGAGTTGACCTTGAGGAAAGCTCGGCGCCTTGCGCCTTCCTTGAGCCCAGCCTCCAACAGCCAGTTCAGATTGGGCACCGGTGGACGCGCGTCCTCGCCGAAGACGACCAGCCGGTGTTGATCCAGGTCCTCCGGCTTCCGTGGCATGCCGTGCTTCTGCAGATAGGAGGGTGCGGCAAACACATGGTAAGTGAGGGTCATCAGCCGCCGTTGGATGAGGTCCGACTGGGTGGGCGCGGTCATCCGGATGGCGACATCCGCCTCGCGCATCGACAAATCCAGCTCGTTATCGGTCAGGACCAGCGACACCTCGATATCTGGATTATCCTCGAGGAATTCCTTCAGGCGGGGTGCTAGCCAAATCGATCCGAAGGCAATGGTGGTGGTCACCTTCAACGGGCCTTTTGGACGCTCCCGGCTCTCGCTGATTCGCGCTTCCGCCATGTTGAGCTTGGCCAGCACTTCGCGAGCCGTCTTGAAGAGGATTTCACCTTGTTCGGTGAGCATCAGCCCGCGCGCATGTCTGTGGAACAGTGGAACCTGAAGGCTTTCTTCGAGAGATGAAACTTGCCTGCTGACGGCCGACTGGCTCAGGTTGAGAACATCGCCAGCATGCGTGAAGCTGCCTGCCTCCGCCACGGCATGAAAGACGCGCAGCTTGTCCCAATCCACTGTCATCGCTCATCAGGCCTTTCGCGGCGTGTTGTTCCGCGCGGAACGTGCGGCCGCGCGGAACGAAAGACAACCCACGTCAAGTGCTCGCCGACAAGCTTAGCGCTTTATTGCCGCTCGTCCCGGACCGCTAGAAAATGCTCCGCCTCTATCGCCGCCATGCATCCGGTGCCGGCAGCCGTTACTGCTTGGCGGAAGATCTTATCCTGTACATCGCCCGCCGCATACACGCCGCCGACGCTGGTCGCGGTGCTATCGGGCTTGGTGATGATGTATCCTTCCGAATCTATATCCAACTGACCCAGAAACAGATCGGTATTGGGCGTGTGTCCGATAGCGATGAAGGCGCCGTCGGCCGGCAGCTTCAACCTTGCACCGTTCTTGACGTTCCGCAGAAGAACGCCCTGCACCGCCTTCGCCGGCTCGCGTTGGCCTAGAACTTCCTCCACGACGTGGTTCCAGACCACGTCGACCTTCTCATTCCGAAAAAGCCGATCTTGCAGGATAGGCTCGGCGCGCAGCCGATCCCGACGATGTACCAGGGTGACGCGATCGGCGAACTTAGCAAGGAACATTGCCTCTTCGACCGCGGTATTCCCGCCGCCGACCACCACTACCGTCTTGCCGCGGAAGAAAAAGCCGTCGCAGGTGGCGCACGCCGAGACCCCGAAGCCTTGGAAAAACGCCTCGCTTTCGAGACCCAGCCATCTTGCGGTGGCCCCGGTACAGATGATCATGGCGTCACCTGAGTAAGTATCCCCGGAATTGCCGACGGCGGTGAATGGACGATCGTAAAGGTCGACCGATACGACGGTATCGTCGATCATGCGTGCTCCTACATTGAGCGCCTGCCGTTCCATCTGCTCCATCATCCACGGACCCTGAACGGCTTCAGCGTAACCCGGATAATTCTCGACGTCCGTAGTGATGGTCAGTTGGCCGCCCGGTTGTAGCCCTCTGACCAACAGCGGATTGAGATTTGCGCGTGCCGCGTAGATTGCCGCGGTGCAACCCGCGGGACCGGACCCCAGGATGAGTACCCTGTTGTGCTGCGACAGAGACATGGGTGGATGACCGAAGGAGGGAAAGGAAGGGTGACAGTTGCGATTTTTGCATAGGTAGGCAACGATGCCGCCATGCGCAAGCGCGCCGCCAAGGCGGGGCGGGCTCTCCCGGCGAGAGCGGGGCTACCACGCATTCTCGATCGAACCCCTCGCTCAGAAACGACCAGCGCGGCATTCATGGGAAGTGCATTCCCCACGCAAGGATCCGCGATGCGACCGAGTTAGTCTCGGCATTCTCGCTCTTCCGGCGATGAACCGGGGCGCGTAATATCATTGCGCATGCATGGCTTCTGGGGACCGAAATGAACGTGCCGAGAGTGAAGCTCGACAAGATTGATCAACGCATTCTTCACGATTTGCAGGCAAATGGCCGGATAAGCAACATCGAATTGGCTCGACGCGTCGGCATCTCGGCGCCGCCATGCTTGCGACGAGTGCGTGCGCTGGAGCGCGCGGGCTATGTTCGCGGTTATCACGCCGAGTTGGAGCCGAAGGCGCTCGGCTTCAATGTGACGGTCTTCGCCTACGTCGGATTGGCAAGCCAAGCCGAGTCGGACTTGCAGGCATTCGAAAATCTGGTGGCCACCTGGCCTGAAGTCCGAGAGTGCCACATGCTGGCCGGAGAAGTAGATTTCCTACTGAAGATCGTCGCTCAGGATTGGGAGGCCTACGAGCGATTTCTGACAAGCAAACTAACCACGGCAGCCAATGTGACGCATGTGAAGTCAGCGCTTTCGATCCGCGCGTCGAAGCGTGAGGCCGGTGTCCCGATTCTCCTCAACGCCAAACAGGACCAGTTGCCGACCCTCGATACTCACTCCGAGAGTCACTGATTTCAACGAATGGTTTATCATTCAGGTGGATCGACCCGCTCCAGGAAGCCCGAGAGCACCTTCGGCGGATCGTTCTCTCGCAGCCGCGTGAACTCCAGATGCAGACCGTTGTCGACCAGCGTGCGATTATAGACCTGGAGATCGTAGCTGCCCGCATCGTCTATCAGCAACGCGTATACAGTCAGCGTTTTTCCGGCAATCCGGCACCATACGAACGGGTCGCCGCTCAGCGGGTCCATGGGAACACGGTTGCCGAACATGTCGGCGCGCATGGCCGAACGATAAATCTCAGGCCGCTTGGTCGGCACGAAGACGATGGCGTAAGACTTGTGCTTTATGTCTCCATCCCGGCGGGTCGCGGTATTCCAGGTGATCTTGAAGTACTCGCCATCCGGCTCGATCGAGACGCCCAAGTCCCGCATTGACGTTTCGTCATCATCCCCGACAATCGTTTTCCCACGGAAATGTCCAAAAAACGGCTCGATCGCGGAACCTGCCGCGCGGACCGGCAAAGCCCCACATAGGCCGACAAGCATAAGCACGGCCGGCGTTCCAAATCGGAGAAGAGCCAGAAAGCGCTTACCCACGGAGCTCAGACGCGCGCGCGTTTGCCCTTCCGTGGCTCGGCGACCTTCCGGCCCAGTCCGATCTTCTTCGCGAACTCAGACCTACGCTCCGCGTAAGCAGGAGCGACCATCGGATACTCCGCTGGAAGACCCCACTTGGCCCGATAGTCCTCGGGCGACATGTTGTAGGTCGTCCGCAGATGGCGCTTCAGCATCTTCAGCTTCTTGCCGTCTTCAAGGCAAACGATGTAGTCGCGTGTTACCGATTTACGTATAGGCACGGCCGGCTTCAACGGTTCGGCCACCGGTTCTTCGGGCCGACCATCCAGGCTGTTCAGGGCGGTGAACACACTACGGATCAGTTCGGGCAACTGCGTCGCCTGCACCGAGTTCGCCGCCAGAAACGCGGCGACGATTTCGGCGGTCATCCGCCGGACATCTTGCTCGCTTTCTTCTTTGCTCGCTTGCTCGCTCATTTTTCAAATCATCTCAAGAACCGTGGAGGGGGTGGATTGCCGTTCCCGGCATATGTACTTCAGGAGCTACTTGGTCAAGTCTGACTAGCATAATCCACGGCGTGCCGAAAAAAGCAACTGCAAATCGGGGCGTGCTGTCGCCGCGCCAACTGACCCATCGCTGACCGTATCCGCGGACCGGCGCATGCGACGCCGGCAGGGAATCCTCAACACCTTGCTGACGATTCGCCGTGAGATGCAGATGATAATTTCGGATTTACCCCGCTCTTCCGCTCTCCGTGCACGTAGCAATTCCGCGTATGTGGGCCAATGGCGATTTTGCACGGGCTCCGGAAGTGAAATCTTTGTCAGCTAGCCGTTCTCGGGCTTTTTCGGTGGCGTGCGCGTGGCCGGAGCTATAGCGGGTCTGGGGGGATTGCTCGAGACGGCGATATCTGTATTCTTCGGCGCGAACAACATCGGGACCGTCAGCCGCTGGCTGCACGACGATCGAATGGTCGGCTGAGCGAGCAGAACTAATCGTGCCAGAAATTGCCGAGTGATTTCCCGGCGCGGACCCGAGCAAGCGGGAACCGGTTTTTTAAGCTCGTGGTCAGGGGCAAGGGCAAAACGATGGCGATCGAATGAAACAGCCGGCCTGGATTCAACCGGAGCCGAGGAGGGCTTATGCGATCGAATCGAATAAGGCGGCGCGGCCCTCTGCCGTCGTTCATCCCCGCCATAACAACGGAGTGGTCCGTGCATATGAGAAGGGTTTCCGGCGAGCGCTATCGCGCGACGATGGACTTGAATTCCGTGCTCAAGGCGTATCGACGCTATGCGCCTGCTTACGATGTCGTGTTCGGCCCTATCTTCCAGTTGGGTCGTATGATGACCGCGACGCGTGTCAACAAGCTGGATTCCAAGAACATCCTGGAAGTCGGCGTGGGCACGGGACTGTCGTTGCCACGCTACGATTCGGAAAGAAAAATCGTCGGTATCGATGTCTCGTCGGAAATGCTGGCCGTAGCCAAGCGTCGCGTCGAGTCGCGCGGGCTCAAGAATGTTACGGCGCTGGCGGAGATGGACGGGGAACGCCTCGCCTTCCGGGATGGCCAGTTCGACGCGGTGGTCGCCATGCACGTCATGTCGGTCACTCCGAACCCGCGTCGCTGCCTGGCTGAAATGCAGCGCGTCTGCTCGCCAGGAGGCAACATTCTCATCTGCAATCACTTCGTAAAGCAGAAAGAAAAATCCATCTCCCCGTTGCTGGAACCGCTGTCGCGACAGCTTGGTTGGCGTCCCAATTTCTCTCTACCGGAATTGCTCGACGACAGTTCGCTCGAAGTCACGGCAATCAAGCCGGTCCCGCCGTTCGGGTTTTTCGATCTGGTGGTCCTGCGCAATCCCTGAGCGGGGAGCGCTCTGGATCGGCTGCGGGCTATCGCGGCGAGAGCCGGATGCTCGCGTTGGACATCGCGGCTATACCTTTCCGCGCCCTGATCTCGCGCGGTCGTCTCACATCCATGGCGCGCGACCACGCCGCGTCAGTCTTATTCCTGAAACCCAAATGAAACTCTTGATGCAAAGACCTGCTACTCAGAAGCAGCAACGCTATGGAGCATCCTGTCTGAAATTGAGATTGGGCCAGCCAGAAATCCCCTCTAAAGCTTGCCGCCCGCGTAACTCTAGGGATCAGAAACCCCGGCCATCCAAGATAACGTTTATTGCTCGATCACGGCGGATACAAACAAAACAGGCTGTGGCGCTGATCCACCACGGCCAGATTACGGGGATCCGATAGCCGAGTATCCCCTTACTCGCCCGTCGGGCAAGAGCGACCACTCTGGTCTAATGCATTTTTGCTTCAGACATCGACGAGATCGGTCTAACTCAAGCATTATATTATGCACCATCTGATTAGTTATTGACAGTGGATAAGAGTCGGGCGAGCGCGAATCTCGGCGTTGCCAGGCGTGCTCTACCGTGCCGCGATTTCCGCCGGTTGAGCTCCGCAGCCGCGGTCGATAGCGCCGCGGGAGCGGCCTGTGCGAGTTAGTACGTGCCGAAAAGGCACGTCCGCAAGACCTCTGCCTCAAATGTCGAGCGCGTCGGCGACGAAGCAGGCGCGCTCCTGGATCAGTGCGAAGCGCAGTTCGGGCCTGCGGCCCATCAAGGTCTCCACCCGCTCCGCGGTGGCGTTCCGTGCCGTTCCGTCATCCGCATCAGGCAGCGCCACGCGCAGCAGCGTGCGGGTGCGCGGATCCATGGTTGTCGCGCGCAATTGCGCCGCCGGCATCTCGCCGAGTCCTTTGAAGCGGCTGATCTCGACATGTCCCCGGCCGGAGAGGGCAGTGCAAAGCAGTTCGTCCCGGTGCGCGTCGTCGCGGGCATAAACGATGGTGGTGCCCCGGGTCAGCCGGTAGAGCGGCGGCACCGCGAGATAGAGGTGCCCGTTCGCGATCAGGCCAGGGATCTGGCGGAAAAAAAAAGTGATCAGCAGCGACGCGATATGTGCGCCATCGACGTCGGCGTCGGTCATGACGATGATCTTCTCATAGCGCAACGCATCATCATTGAACGCCTTGCCGGTGCCGCAACCGAGTGCCTCGATAAGGTGGCTCAACTCCTGGTTGAGCCGGAACCGCTCGGCGGATGCGCTCGCGACGTTCAGGATCTTGCCTCGCAACGGCAACACCGCCTGCATCTCCCGGTCACGCGCCTGCTTCGCCGATCCTCCCGCCGAGTCTCCCTCGACCAGAAACAGCTCGGTGCCGTCGGCGCCTTCGTGGGCGCAGTCGGCGAGCTTGCCCGGAAGACGCAGCTTGCGCACCGCGCTCTGCCGTTTGACCTGTTTCTCCCGCCGGCGCCGCAATCTTTGGTCGGCTCGTTCGAGGACGTGCGCGAGCAGCACGCCGGCGATCGCGGGCGCCGCCGAAAGCCAGTGGTCGAAATGATCCCTGACAGTAGCCTCAACCAGCCGCGCGGCCTCGGGAGAGGTCAGCTTCTCTTTAGTCTGGCCCTGGAATTGCGGTTCGCGCAGGAACACCGAGAGCATGACGCAGGCGCCGGAGACAACATCTTCCGGCAGCAGCTTGTCGGCGTCACGGTCCTTGACCAGTTCGCCGTATGCCTTGATGCCCCGGGTCAGCGCCGACCGGAAGCCTGCTTCATGCGTTCCCCCTTGCGGGGTCGGAACGGTGTTGCAGTAGGAAGTGAAGAATCCACTCTCGTCCATCGGCCAGGCGACCGCCCATTCGAGCCGGCCGGTGCCGCCCGCGAGTTCGGCCTCTCCCGCGAATGGTTGCGGTATCAGCACCGGCCTGTCAGCCAGCGCCGCCCGCAGGTACTCCGCGACGCCTCCGGGGAAGTGCAGGACGGCTTCGGACGGAATGCCGGGATCGTCCGCGGCCAGTTCTGGCGGACAGGACCAGCGGATCTCCATGCCGCGGAAGAGGTACGCCTTGGAGCGCGCCATGCGGTACAGCGTCTCCGGCCGGAAGCGCGCCTCGTCCCCGAAAATTCGCGGATCGGGGTGGAAGGTTATGGTGGTGCCACGCCGGTTCTGTACCGGACCGGCGTTGCTCAGCCGGCTCGTCGGCAGGCCACGCGAGTAGGATTGCGTCCACAAGGTGCGGTCTCGCGCAACCTCGACGGTAAGCCGGTCCGCCAACGCATTCACGACGGACAGGCCGACGCCGTGCAGGCCCCCTGACGTACGGTATGCGGTGCCGCCGAATTTTCCGCCGGAGTGCA
Organism: uncultured Alphaproteobacteria bacterium; assembly: GCA_963786265.1. Lineage (GTDB taxonomy): Bacteria > Pseudomonadota > Alphaproteobacteria > Rhodospirillales > Defluviicoccaceae > Defluviicoccus. Next base: position 16,415 of record CAWAYT010000059.1, on the reverse strand, counting down.
GGGTTGTCAGGATAACCTCGAGGGCCGAGCGGTTCTTAAACTTCGGGTGCGGGTCTACCGGGATGCCGCGCCCGTTGTCGCGAACAGTGACGCTGCCTTCGGCCGCCAGATGCAACTCGATGCGGGTTGCGTGGCCGGCGACTGCCTCGTCTACCGCGTTGTCGAGCAACTCGGCGACGAGATGATGAAGAGCCCGCACGTCGGTGCCGCCGATGTACATGGCGGGCCGCCGGCGCACCGGCTCCAGGCCCTCGAGAACCTCGATGTCCTTGGCGGTATAAGCAGGTGAGCCGCCCTTGGCGGGTGCTGCGTCAAACAGGTCTCTGGCCGAGGCCTGACCGTTTCTCGCCAAAACCTATGCTCCCTAAGGTATTCGGAACATTACCTCGCAACAACATATTGCATTCTGAGCACATAAGGAAGGGGGATGCCGCTGGATCCGTTTCCCGCCCATGGTCAGATCAACAGTGATCATTTGTCGTTTGTGCGCTATCTACACTTTGATATGATATCCGCCACTATATCACATTTGATCTATGTATATTTCTGTCCCCGGAAGGTAAGAACCGGCGCATGCAGCACTTTCCAATGTTCCTAGAACTCCAAGACGGCCAATGGAACGCTGGCCCAGCAACGGCTCGCGGTGGGAGAGCTCCATCAACTCGGGTACCTGGCGCAGCAAGTTGGATCCGGGCCGGCGCTGATCCCTTATCGGCGAAGTTGTACGCCACGCCGAGGCTTGGGCCAGGGCGGCGCCGCTAGCCGCCGTGAACTGATCGGAGATCCAGGTGATGACTGAAATCGACGGAGCATCTCGGAAGACCGAAGAGGCCGCCGTCATCTCCGCCGCCCGCGGCGGCCGCGGCGCGGCGCTAAAGGCGGCGACCGCCAACCGCTTGTCCGACGGCGCGGTCGTCTACCTCGGCGAGGACGGCGAATGGACGGAGCGGATCGAAGGCGCGCGCATTGCCGACGGCAAGGATGCGGCGGCCGCGCTGATCGCGGACTCTGAGCGGGACGTGCCGTTGTGTCGGGTAGTCGCTCCTTACCTGATCGACATCGGCCGCGGTCCGGACAACGCCGTCCGTCCCGCGACGTACAGGGAGCAAATCCGCGCTTTCGGGCCCTCAATTCGTTCCCCGTACGGCAGACAAGAAACAGGAAGTTAAGATCATGTACCGGTATGACCAATTCGACCAAACGTTCGTCGAGCAGCGGGTCGCGCAATTTCGCGATCAAGTCGCCCGGCGCATGTCGGGCGAGCTGAGCGAGGAGCAGTTTAGGCCGTTGCGGCTGATGAACGGAGTTTACCTGCAGTTACACGCCTATATGCTGCGCGTGGCGGTTCCGTACGGCACGCTGTCATCCCGTCAGATGCGCAAACTCGCGCACATTGCTCGACGATACGATAAGGGCTACGGGCATTTCACGACGCGGCAGAACATCCAGTACAACTGGCCGGCGCTGAGCGACGTCCCCGACATCCTCGCCGAGTTGGCGGAGGTGGAGATGCACGCGCTGCAGACCAGTGGCAACTGCATCAGGAACATCAGCGCCGACCAGTATGCTGGGGCAGCCGCCGGCGAGATCGAGGACCCGCGCATCTGGGCGGAGGTCATTCGGCAGTGGTCGTCGATGCATCCGGAGTTCTCGTTCCTGCCGCGCAAGTTCAAGGTGGCGGTGACAGGCTCGCCGAACGATAGGGCCGCCCTCGCCGTGCATGACATCGGCGTCCGCATCGTCCGCGCGGCGGATGGCGAGATTGGATTCGAGGTGCTGGTCGGCGGCGGGCAGGGGCGGACGCCCATGCTCGGCAAGACGATCCGGCCGTTCCTGCCGAAGCGGCATCTGCTCGCCTACCTCGAGGCAATCCTGCGCGTCTACAACGAGTACGGGCGACGCGACAACATGTTCAAAGCGCGCATCAAGATCTTGGTGCACGAGATTGGCATCGATGAGTTCCGCCGGCGCGTCGACGAGGAATGGGAGGATCTGAAGGATCTCACGGTAGACCTGCCGCCCAGCGAACTGGCGCGCATCGCCGCCTACTTCGCGCCACCCGCATACGAGACTTTTCCGCCGGTCTCGATCGACTTCGAAATGCACAAGCGCGAGGACGCCGACTTCGCTCGCTGGGCGCGTATCAACCTCGTCGCTCACAAGCAACCAGGCTACGCCATCGTCAATCTCTCGCTCAAACCGACCGGCGGCGTGCCCGGAGATGCCACCGCCGAGCAGATGGAGGCGATAGCCGATCTCGCCGACCGTTACAGCTTCGGCGAGATCCGGGTGACCCACGAACAGAATCTCACCTTCCCCTACGTCCGGCAGCAGGACCTTTACCCGTTGTGGCGAGCGCTTGCCTCACTCGGCCTCGCCACGCCGAACATCGGTCAGCTGACCGACATCATCGCTTGCCCTGGCCTCGATTACTGCAGCCTCGCCAACGCTCGGTCCATCCCGATCGCGCAAAACATAACCGAGCGGTTCGATGACATCGCGCGGGTGCATGAGGTGGGCGAACTGAAGATCAAGATCTCCGGCTGCATCAATGCATGCGGGCACCATCACGTCGGCCACATCGGCATCCTTGGTGTCGATAAGAAGGGCGAGGAGTTCTACCAGATCACGCTCGGCGGCGACGCCACGGAAACCGCCGCCCTGGGCGCTAGCGTCGGGCCCGCGTTCTCCTACGACGGAGTGGTGGATGCCGTCGAAACCCTGGTGAATACGTATATCGATCTGCGCCACGACGGCGAGCGCTTCCTGGACACGTACCGACGACTCGGCCTTGAGCCGTTCAAGGAGAAACTCTATGCCGCTAATTAAATACGGCCATGTAATCCCCGATCCCTGGATTGCCGTCGGTGACGAGGCGTTGCTGCCCGCGACCGGGGCGGTGATCGTGACGCTACCACGCTTCCGCGCCGAAACGCAGGCGCTGTGGGGCAGGGGAGCTCCGTTGGGGGTTCGCCTGAAGAGCAGCGAGCTGGCGCAAGAGATCGGTCCCGACGTAGGCCAGCTCGGTTTAATCGCGCTGGAGTTCCAGACTTTCCGCGATGGCCGCCCCTATTCGACGGCGCGCCTACTGCGCCAGCGCTGGGGCTTCAGGGGCGAGCTGCGCGCGGTGGGCGACGTGCTGCGCGACCAGTTTCTGTTCATGCATCGCTGCGGATTTGATGCGTTCGAAGTGGCCGACGAACGGGCCGTCGAGGGGTGGCGTAAGGCGATGGCCGAGTTCAGCGTCTTCTATCAGGCGGCGGCGGACGGGAGAATGCCGGCGCGCGCATTGCGCGATGTTCGGAGGGCAGCGGAGTGACGCCGCCGGACACGGTCTCGGAGGACGCGCTCGCGCCGCAACGGACGCGCGCCGCGGACGGCCAGCAACTGGCCGAGCAGCTCACGCAGCGCTATCGCGACGCCGATACGACGACGCTGCTGGCTGGCATTATCCGCGACGAGTTCGCGGGGCAGATCGCGCTGGTCTCGTCTTTCGGAGCGGAGGCCGCGGTGCTGCTGCACCTGGTGGCGGGGGTAGAGCCTTCAACGCCGATTATCTTTCTCGACACCGACAAGCTCTTCGGCGAGACGCGACGCTACCGCGATCAGCTCACGGCCGAGTTGGGCCTGAGCGATGTTCGCTCCGTCAAGCCCGATCCCGAGCGGGTCGAGGCGCTCGACCCGGACGGCGTCCTTTGGTACGGAAATCCCGATATGTGCTGCCGGCTGCGCAAGGTCGAGCCGCTGCACCGCGCCCTTGAGGGCTTGGACGCCTGGATCACCGGCCGCAAGGGGTTTCAGGGTGGCTCCCGCACACAGCTCCAGCGCATCGAGGTGAACGCCGATGACGGCAGAATCAAGATCAATCCACTCGCCGACTGGCAAAAGTCCGATCTCGACGCCTATTTCGTGCGCCACGGCCTGCCGCGCCACCCGCTCGAGGCGGATGGCTTTTTGTCGATCGGATGCATGCCATGCACCGACCGGGTTGCGCCCGGCGAGCATGCGCGCGCTGGTCGTTGGCGCGGCAAGAGCAAGACCGAGTGCGGCATCCACCTGCCGAGCGGCAAGTGGAACATGAACGGGATGGACGGAATTTAGTTTTTCGTAGATAACTCGGCGATCCGGGGCGGAGCACCCACCATCCTAGGGCTTTGGTGCGACCGCCGCTCCGGGCCCGCCGACCTTCCAACCTGACAGTGCCGGCGAGCTGAAGCGATGCGGGAAGGTCACGCTCGCGATCGTGTTGAAAATCAGAGCTAAACGCTTCTTCCTTGACCATTTACAATCTTGGTAGAAGTCGCGCGCGCTTGCTCGATGCACAGTCGTCTGGGTAGGTGAAGGGGGATAGCGCGGAACCAAAAACAATAAACATCGCAAGCAGTAATACCTAAACGGATCGCCACCTGGGGGAAGCATGACACACAACGCCGACGGTTCAATCCGCATAGGGGAGAATATCACCATTCGGAAATCGCGTCTTGCCGGCGTTTTTGTTATCGCCAACGACGAGGATGAGGCTTTCGTCGAGACGAGATACGTGGATGAGGTTATCCAGGCGCTCAACATATTAAGATGCACAGAGTGAACCACGTCTAGGCCCGAGGTGGGCAGACACACCCGACCTCGTGCCGTCCACCTTGGTGTCGGCGTTTGCTGCAGGACATCAACCCTGCATGACATCAACCCGGCTCTCGTCGGATTGCCGCTGCTAAGACTATGTCTTGTCTGACTCAGCGCCGGCTCTCGCTCCCGCTCCAAAAGCCGGAATCGGCGTTGCTCACCCTTCGGCTCGTTCGTGGCTAACATAGATCTCCGACCCGCCCTCGCGGAACTTCTCGGACATCTCCGGCATGCCCGCGGCGGCCAAATCGCGCACGTCCTGGGTGATCTTCATCGAGCAGAAGTTCGGGCCGCACATCGAGCAGAAGTGCGCGACCTTGGCGCCTTCGGCCGGCAGCGTCTCGTCGTGGAAGCGCTGCGCGGTGTCCGGATCGAGCGACAGGTTGAACTGGTCCTCCCAGCGGAACTCGAAGCGCGCCTTGGACAGCGCGTCGTCGCGAGCGCGCGCGCCCGGATGCCCCTTGGCCAGGTCGGCGGCGTGCGCGGCGATCTTGTAGGCGATGACGCCGTCCTTGACGTCGTCGCGGTCGGGCAGGCCGAGGTGCTCCTTGGGCGTCACGTAGCAGAGCATCGCCGTGCCGAACCAGCCGATCATCGCCGCGCCGATGGCGCTGGTGATGTGGTCGTAGCCGGGCGCGATGTCGGTGACGAGCGGGCCCAGCGTGTAGAACGGCGCCTCGTGGCAGACCGCGAGCTGCTTGTCCATGTTCTCCTTGATCTGGTGCATCGGCACGTGGCCCGGGCCCTCGATCATCACCTGCACGTCGTGCTTCCAGGCGATCTTCGTCAGCTCGCCCAGCGTCTCCAGCTCGGCGAACTGCGCCTCGTCGTTGGCGTCGGCGATCGAGCCCGGACGCAGGCCGTCGCCGAGCGAGAAGCTGACGTCGTACGCCTTCATGATCTCGCAGATCTCGCTCGAAGTGCGTGTAGAGGAAGTTCTCCTGGTGGTGCGCCAGGCACCACTTGGCCAGGATCGAGCCGCCGCGCGAGACGATGCCGGTCACGCGCTTGCGCCGTCAGCGGGATGTAGCGCAGCAGCACGCCGGCGTGGATGGTGAAGTAGTCGACGCCCTGCTCGGCCTGCTCGATCAGCGTGTCGCGGAAGATCTCCCAGGTCAGCTCCTCGGCCTTGCCGTCGACCTTCTCCAGCGCCTGATAGATCGGCACGGTGCCGATCGGCACCGGCGAGTTGCGGATGATCCACTCGCGCGTCTCGTGGATGTTGTCGCCGGTCGACAGGTCCATCACCGTGTCGGCGCCCCAGCGGATCGCCCAGACCATCTTCTCGACCTCCTCGTCGATCGACGACGCGACGGCGGAGTTGCCGATGTTGGCGTTGATCTTCACCAGGAAGTTGCGGCCGATGATCATCGGCTCGCTCTCCGGATGGTTGATGTTGGCCGGGATGATGGCGCGGCCGCGCGCCACCTCGTCGCGCACGAACTCCGGCGTGACGTAGTCGGGAATGGCGGCGCCGAAGGATTTCGCCGTCGCGTATTGTCTCAAAGGCGCGCTTTCTGCCCAGGTTCTCGCGGATGGCGATGTACTCCATCTCCGGCGTGACGATCCCGGCCCGCGCGTAGGCGAGCTGCGTCGGGGCATTGCCCGGTATGGCCCGGAGAGGACGGCGAGTGCCGCGGGCGAGCGCGAGGTCGGGGCTGCCTAGCGCGCGCGGCCTTCATAATCCTCGACATCGCCGCGCGCGCGGATCCAAGGATCGCGGAGCGCCGGCAGGCCCCGCTGGATGTCGATCGGCGCCGAAGGATCGGTGTAGGGGCCGGAGGGATCGTAGATTGCCAGCGGCCGTTCATCCGGCGACGACAGATCGATCTCCCGCATCGCCACGCGCAGCTCCGGATGGCGTTCGCCTTCGACGTACACCTTGCGCGATGAGGGCAGCGGGCCGGTGGTGACGGAAGCGAGGGCGACGGTATCCTTAGGCATGACGATCTCCCAACGAGCTATCTTGCGGGAGATGCGGGGCAGGATGGATAAAGCCCGTCATGACGGTTCCGGTCCCTGCGCCGGCATGACCCGGATCAGGTTCAAAGGGTTCCCACGTCGCGTGCGATGGTGTCTCAGCCCCTTACCAGGGCACCCCTTGGAACGCCTCCACACTGCGGTTCTTGCGAGCGGCTGTCAAGCGCCAGCGAGGCGCGAGGCCGCCTCTGCGCGCGACAAGTTGCATATGGGACTGAGGAAGACGCCGCTCGGCGGAAAGGAGTACCGCCTTGCAAAAGCGCCTGCTCCGAAATGCTCGAAACAGGCTCCGCTGCTCGGAAGTCGAGATTCCCACGCGTTGGGTTGGCGCCTCAGAACAGTTGGCCTCTCACGGCGCCGGCCGGGAACCGCTCGGTATGGACGTTCACATAAAACCCGACCGGCCTGTTCTGAATTTCCCCAAGCAACTCTTTGTCAGAGACGGAGACACAGCCACTCGATGCTCCCGGATTCCCGGCCTCCGGCGGAACCAAGTCGACGACGATCGGCCCGTTAACGCCCGCGACGCCCCGATGAATATGCGCCAGGATTGGCGTGTCGATGTCTTCGACGACAATACCGAAACAAAGTTTCGGGCCGTCGATGATTACGGTGGCGGACCCGCGGCCATCATTATCGCCGGCATCCGCTTCACCGGTCGGAGATACTTCGTTGCCGCCGAGAAGAACCGCGAAAAGTGGCGGGACCGTGCTGCTGTTCCGGTTCATGGCCAACGATTCGCTCGATATGATGGTCCCCGCAAGGACGGCTCCCACCATAGCCAGGCTGCGAATATTCATCCCACTCGTGCTCCTCCCGATTGGTTGCAGATGGAACAGATTGGCTGCCACGCTATCTTCTTGGCCGGAACACTCCCCGTCGCTGGCTATCCCTTGGACGAACTGGATAGACGTGATTACGCCGCACTCAATCTAACATGGGGATAGCCTTCCGTCGAGCCCGCGAAAAAGAAGAGCGCCCCGCACCGACGGGGCGCGCATCCGGATCAAACAGCCTTACTTGTAGTAGCCGACGCCGCAGGTCTGGTCGCCAACCTTGGTGATGTAGCTCACCTTAGGCACTGGCTTCTGTTCGGGATCGACATCCTTCGGCCGGGTCCACGTGTAGCTTACCTCGGACACTTTACCCGGCTGGGCAGCCGCATAGATGTCTTGCCCGAGCGGCTTAGGAGGAGTGGCCTTATCGACGAGTCCCTTGAGGTCTTGTCCAACGACGCTGGGATTTGCGCCATGAGCAGTATATTTGCCGTCGGGGCCGCCGCAGAAGGGATAGAGATCTCGGTCCTTGTACTCTCCTTTGTTGATCGCCGCCAAGGTTTGGACCTCGTTGGTCTTCAGACCAGCCGCCACCTTTTCGAGCATGGCCTTGGCCTCGGCTGGAGTTCCCATGTCCGCTGATACCGCCGGCAACGCCGCGATCGACAGTGCAATGGCGCACAGTAGTCGAATACTTCGCATTCAGGCCCTCCTCATCTCCAATCTACTCAGCGCTAATGTGTGATCTTCGGACATGTATCGATGAAGTCTACTTGTAGTAACCGACGCCACACACCTGATCGTCGACCTTGGTGATGTAGGAGCTTTTTGCAACTGGCGTCGTATCGCCCGGCTTGGGAATCATGTAGGATACCTCGGAGAACTTGCCGGACTGAGCATCTTTGTAAAACTCTTCGCCGTACGCCTTGCCGGCTGCATCCTTCCGGTCTTTCATGCTTTGGCCAACCAAGGTCTTGTTGGCGCCGTGCGCGGTGAATGTGCCGTCTGTGGAGCCGCAGAAGGGATAGAGATCCTTCTTATTGTAAGTGCCGGCGCTTATGTCCTGTAAAGTCTTGGTCTTGTTAGCTTTCAGATCGGCCGCAACCTTCTCCAGCATTGTCTTCGCTTCCGCCGCCGTTCCCACATCTTGGGCCGACACGGGCGCGGCGATGATGAACAACACCGGCACGATCCACATCCAACGGTAAGCACTCATGCTCGCATCTCCACCCTAAAGATTGACTCAGCATCCACGACTTGATTTGCACAAGTTAGCGGCTCGGGCATTACACCCGCTCGCGTAAAAATGCACCCCGCTCCCGCCCGAGCGGGGCAGGGCGCATCAAGATTAGAGGTTTCTAATTAGATCAGGACTGCTTGTAGTAGCCGACCGCGCATACCTGATCGCCTACTTTGGTGACGTAGACGACCTTCTGTACTGGTTTCTGGTCGGGATCGACGTCCTTCGGTCGCGGAAACATGTAGCTGACCTCCGAGATCTTGCCCGGCTGGGCCACCGCATAGACTTCCTGCCCCAGCGCCTTCGGCGGGGTGGCCTTGTCCATCAGGTCCTTGAGACTCTTGCCGACCAACGTCGGATGGGCGGTGAAGTTGCCGTCCGGACCGCCGCAGTAGGGGTACAGGTCCTTTTCCCGAAACCCGCCCTCTCCCTTGGTGAACATTTGCAAAGCCTTGGCCTGGTCGGCCTTTAAGGCGGCCACGGCCTTCTCCAGCATCGCCTTGGCTTCGGCTGGCGTGCCGTACTCCTGGGCAAGGGCTGGAACCGCCGTTACGAACAGGACCGTCAAAGCACCTAGAAGTCTGGTGAATCGCATCAGAACGTCTCCCCTTGGTTGACCCGCTTCGCTTCTTTCATTTTCGGCACCATTATGATCGATCGGGATGCCTGCCGCGCGTTTGCTCGATCGCGACCGAAAATGGGTATAAAATGAGGCAGATTTTTGACGGATCGAACAACTGAAGGACCTTGCCGTCGGTAGCCACGTTCAATAGGCGAGATGCTCGGCGAAGTGGCGGACAGCGCGCATAGGAGCGGCTCCGGCCTGGGTGGCCGAAGCGCGGTTGTCGGAGCCGGGCAATGGCGTTAACGTGCGGCTCCGCCGCGCTTAGCCGACCGATCGTGCGGAACTTAAGGAGGGGTGCCGGAGTGGCCGAACGGGGCGGTCTCGAAAACCGTTGTACCCTCGCGGGTACCGTGGGTTCGAATCCCACCCCCTCCGCCAAGTCTATCGAATATTGGCTTAGAATTCAATGTCCTAGCAGCCAGCGCCGAGACTTCTCCCATACACCTTCCCATACTTAAGCGCCGAACTTGGACGAACGAAGGCGAACAGAACCACAACCACGCTCTTTGTTATTCGGGCGTGGCGACGCCGGCCTGCGGAGGATGCTCGGAGCAACAATCGATCCGACGCCGACGATGATAGCGCCGAAACGCGAGATCCGGATGTCTGGCGACTTCATGATCGGGCCACGCCAGAGACCTGACCGGCATCGATCCCGGACACCTGCCCCGACCTGAAGCTCACCGGCCGCGGCTACTGCCGCTGGTACAAGGGCGTCGCGGCGACGACGACCGGGCTCACCGGCGGCGATCGATCCCGGGACGACACCGCCTATCCGTTGCTGGCGCGGGCCACCGACGACGGTCCCGGCAAGCGCCTGGTGATCCGCGACATCATCTTCGAGGGCGACCTGGCGACGACGCAGAAGTGGCTCGGCGAGGCCAGCCGGCTGATCTCGCTCGCCAACTACGACCGCATCGAGCTGATCGGCGTCGAGGGCCGCTGGGCCTCGGAGACCGGCTTTCACCTGAGCTACTGCGACCAAGTGCGGGCCCACCGGATCAATCTCAACCGCATCGCCGCAATCGGCCTCGACGTGTCCAACTGCTCCGATGCCTCGGTCACGGACAGCGACTTCGCCTGGATATTCGACGACTGCTGCGCGGCGCGTCTCGCCGAGAGTGCCGCCAGTGACCTCGGGCAGCAGCGGACGTTCCGCTTTTCCGCCAACCGCGTCTACAACTGCGCCGGCGTCAAGGTGCTCGGCGGCAAGAGCGCGATCATCGTCGGCAACAGCTTCCGGGTGCCGAGCAACTACGCGGTGTTCATCGGCGCCGACGACCTTGCCAACGAAGGCTTGCGGGTCAGCGAAGACATCATGGTCGTCGCCAACAACATCACCGACGTGGTGCGCGCCGCCGTGAGCGGTGCGGCTATTCAGTACGACTGCGCTATCTTCATCAGCCAGTTCACCTACAGCCCGCACAACATCATCGTTCGCGGCAACAACCTGGCGCAGCGCACCTCGGGGACCGACGGGCTCAACTGGTCGGCGCTGAAGCTGCGCGGCATCGCCGGCGAGAACCGGCAATGGCGGCGGAGCACGCCGACCGGCGACGTGATGTTCTACGACACCGCGATGAGCGGCGAGGTCTTCGTCGGCTCTTGCTCGGCGATCCGCATCGAGGCGCCGAACGCGCTCGACCGCATCACCCTCGACCTCGACGAGAACCGCATCGACGGCTTTTCCGAGGACGACTACGTGCGCTCGCAGCCGGCCAATTGGGACGGATCGCCCGAGCTGTGGGCGGTCCCCGCTTCGCCTGGCGAGGTCTCGCTCGGCACCGATGCGCGCTTTACCGGCCTCGACCTGCGCGGCTTCACGAAGATGCGACCGGTGCTGAAGGTCGGCGGACAGGCCGGCGTGGCAGGAACGATCCTCTACTACCGCTACTCGCTCGACGGTGGCGTAACCTGGTACGACACCGATGCGGCGATCGAGCTCGACGGCAGCACCCACCAGACCTTCTGGGGCACCTGGCAGACAATCCCGCCGTTGCTGCGGCAGAGCATCGATACGACCGTGGCGCTGTTCGGCCGCGACGGTGACGGCAGCACCGTCGTCGAGCTGGTCGACTGGTTTGTCCTCGACATCCGTGGCGTCGATCTCACGTCGGCGGCGCGGCTGCTGCCGCGGCAGGTGACGCCGGCGGAGATCGCCGATCCGGTCGAGACCGAGCTGCGCTCGTTCTCGCCGAAAGACATCGCCGACATCCTAATCGGCACGGCACAGGACGTGGTCGCGACGCAGCCGGCGGCGGCGGTCGCCGGGGGCGACGTCTTCGTCACCGGCATCGGCACCAGCCCGGGCGGCGTGATGCTGCCGGTCGCGGTGGCCGGCGTTCGCGTCAGCATCCACAACGCCAGCGGCCAGGGGATCAATGTCTTCCCGCGGAGCGGCGCCGCGATCGTGCCGAACGCCACCGACGCCGCCGCCTACTGCGGCAACAACTACGCGATGACGCTGACCGCCCGCTCGGCGACGCAGTGGTATCGTACCGCCTATTCGCCCTGGGCGTGAGCCCCAGAACTCGGCGAAGAAGCCCATTCCCGACAGCATGATTCCAACCAGCACCAGCAGGTCCCAGGCATCACCGAAAGTGCCAGTTCAGCGGGTCCAAATACATCCCGAGTGCATAAAGCGCATCCGTCACGGCGGCCAGGTGAGACCGGAAGGGAAGTCTCGCAGCATCCCTCGGCGCTTGAAAACGGACATCATCAGAGCGTCCCTTACCATCTCGTCGCCGCCGGCCAGTCTGTTGCCGAGCTGACCCCTTCGTCGGCGACAGGCCCACCGGCGGCACTCGTCTGCATTTCGCGGACTGATCCTCGAGCGGTCATCGTCACCGCTGTCGCATCCCTTCATCAAGACTGAAGCCAAGGCGCAGGGAGCCATGATCATGACCTCCGACGAGCACACGGCCGCGATCCGTTCGCTGCAGAGCGATGTCGCCGACATCAAAGGCACCCTCAACAACGGCCTGCGAACAATGGTTCAGGACCAGAGGACGGAGCTGGCGACGGTCAAAGAGGACATCCAGCAGATCCGCGATGCGCTCACCAGCCACGTCGCCAAGGAGGACGTCATCTACGAGATCTTCAAGCGGGTGATGAACACCGGCGTCACCATCACCGGGGCGCTGATCGCGCTGCTGCTCTCGATCATCGGCTACCTGCTCGTCAAGCCGGTCGGTCTGCACTGAGCCGACACAGATCGCCTTATTCGGGGCCGCCTTCGGGCGGCTTTTTTCATGTCTGGAGGAAACCATGACCGTTCAAACCATGCTGCCGCGCGGCATCCGCAACAACAACCCGCTGAACATCCGGCTCAATCCGGAGAACCGCTGGCAGGGCCGGGTGTCGCCGAAACTCAACAGCGATGGCGCCTTCGAGCAGTTCCAGGATCCGATCATGGGCCTGCGCGCGGCGGCGGTGCTGCTGATCGCGCATTACGACCGCCGGCATCTCGACACCATCCGCAAGCTGGTGGAGGTGTGGGCGCCGCCGAACGAGAACGACACCGAGGCGTACGCCCGGTGCGTCGCCAAGGCGAGCGGCTTCGGCATCGACGAGCCGCTCGACCTGCACGACCACGCCTGCCTGAGGCCGATCCTGACCGCGATGATCCGGGTGGAGAACGGACGCCAGCCCTACACCGACGCGCAGATCGACGCGGCGCTGGTCCGCGCCGGGGTGATGCCGCCGCAGCGCTCGCTGCAGCAGACGCGGACGGTGAAGGGTGGGCAGGTGGCCGCCGCCGGCACCATCGGCGCAGGAGCGATCGGCGCCATTCAGGAGACCGATCGGCCAGGCGCACGAGGCGCTCGTCGGCGTCGTGCCGTACCTCGATGCGGCGAAGTGGGGACTCCTCGCCGTCACGCTGATCGGCATCGGCGTCATGCTGTGGGCCCGCATCGATGATCGTCGCATGGGCCTGCGCTGATGTGGCTGCTCCTCCAGGGCTGGCTGCTTCGCAATGTGCTCACGCTCCTGGGATGGCTTGCCGCCGCGGCTGCCGTCGCCGCGGTTCTCTTCGGCGCCCGGCAGGCCGGCCGCAATGCCGAGCGCGTCGAGAACATGCGGCGGACTGTGGAGGTGCAACGTGACCAGCTCGAGGCTGCGAGCCGTCGTCCTCGCGATCGCGGCGAGCTTGCTCGCCGGATGCGCGACGGAACGTTCTGACGGCGCACCCTGTCCGCCGGTTGTCGCCTACAGCCGGGAGTTCCTGGCGCGCGCAGCCGACGAACTCGACTTGCTGCCGGCCGGCTCGGCCATCGAGCAGATGCTCGCCGACTACCAGGTGATGCGGGATCAGGCGAGCGCTTGCGCAGCCAGGATCGCTAAGAACCGAGATCCCAGGACGGAGCGTCGGTTTACGGTGGCGGGGCTCTCGTCGGCTGCAGGTGGCGTCGCCAGGCCCAGGGAATTCTGGCTCGCCCGCCAAGCCCCAAGCAGGGACCTCATGACGAAGTCGTGGTAGTGTGTGTCGCCACCGGCGACGCCCCGGCGGTTCACGCTGAGACGGCGGCAATCCGGTATGTGGCACGGTCGATGCCACCGCGCACCTTCGCCCGGTACCGCTCCATAGGTGGCTGGCGGAAAAACAGCGTCGTCGGTGTACCAGCCGGCGCGAGCGGTCGGACGAAGGTAGACGCCTCCCGGGGAGAAGCGGAATGCTCGAGAGCCTTGCGGCGTATTGTCGAGGAGGTGAGCGCGGCGCGCCATCGCGACGACGCGCTGGCGATCATCGTTCGTCGGGTCAGGGACACGATGCGGGTCGACGCCTGCTCGGTCTATCTCATCGATGCGGCCGGCAACCACTTCGTCCTGATGGCGACGGACGGACTGAACCCGGCGCAGGTGGGCATTTTCCGCTTCGGGCGTACCGAAGGCCTCGTCGGCTTGTCGGTGAACGGCAGGAACCGGTCAACCTGGCGGCTGCTTCGGACGACCCGCGCTATCCTTCCCGAACCTGGCGGGACGCCTTTGCGGCCTTTCTTGGTGTGCCGCTGATCCACCTCCGCCGCGTGCTCGGCGTGCTGGTGTCCAGCGCGCGCTAGACGCATCCGTTCAGTTCCGACGAGGTCGCCTTCCTGGTCACCATCGCCGCCCAACTGGCGGGTGCGATCAACGATGTCACCCGCGGCGATGCGATCAGCCGGCTGCTGAGCGATCGATTTGAGGCACCGAGTTGCGCCCCGGCTTTTCTCCAAGGGCTACCCGGCATTGCGGGTGTGGCGATCGGCACGATCACTCTTCCGGATCCGCTTGCCGAGCCTGGCCTCGGTTCCCGATCGCGTTCCTGACGACAGGGATGCCGAAGAGGCGGCGTTTACGGGCAGCATTCACCGCTGCGCACACCGAAATCCGCGGAACGCAGCAAGCAGTTAGGCGCGCCGCTGTCGGTCGAGGCGAAGGGCATCCTCGACGCCTATGTCATGCTGCTCGACAGCAATCGCCTGATTGCCGCCGCAGTCGAACGGATTCACGCCGGCAACTGGGCGCCAGGCGCGCTCCGCGAGACGATCGCCGAGTATTCGGGGTCCTTCGAACAGATCGAGGACCCCTACCTTCGCGCACGCGCCGAGGATATCCGCGGCCTCGGACGCCGCATCCTCAAGCATCTCCGATCCGGCGGTCGCGATCCCTGGACATACCCGGAGCGATGCATCCTGATGGGCGAGGAGATCAGCCTTGCGCGGATGGCGGACATTCCGGCGACGAGACTGGTCGGCATCGTCTGTAGCCGCGGCTCGGTGTTCTCCCATGCGGCAGTCTTTGCTCGCTCGCTCGGGATCCCTGCGGTCATGGGCATCGGCGATCTGCCGATCGGCCACCTGGACGGCGCCCTTGCCGCCATCGACGGCTATCGCGGCCGGGTGTTCATCAATCCGTCGCCGGCCGTGCTGCATCACTTCGAACACATTATCCGTCATGAAGAAAGCCTCTCCGCCGATCTCCGAAGTTTGCGCGATCAACCTGCGGAAACGCCCGACGGTACCCGGCTCCGTCTCTATGCGAACGTCGCGTTGTTGTCCGATGTCATCTCCTCCCTGAACAGCGGCGCCGAAGGTATCGGCCTCTACCGGACCGAGCTCAGCTTCATGCTGCGGGATCGTTTCCCGAGCGAGGACGCGCAGTATCAGACCTACCGGCAAGTGCTGGAGACGTTTGCGCCGCGTCCGGTCACCATGCGCACCCTCGATATCGGTGGCGATAAATCACTGCCCTATTTTCCAGTCGTCGAGGAGAACCCGTCTCTCGGCTGGCGGGGCATCCGGGTGACCCTGGATCATCCGGAGATTTTTATGATCCAGCTGCGGGCCATGCTGCGAGCCAATGCCGGTCTGAACAACCTCAAGGTTGTGTTTCCGATGATCAGCGCGATGGAGGAGGTTGAAGCCGCGATGGCTTTATTCAACCGGGCTTTCCATGACCTGCGCGATGAGGATGTCGCCGCTGAACGACCACAAGTGGGCGTGATGGTCGAGGTGCCGTCCGCGGTCTACTCTCGCGCCGATCCTGGCGCGAGAAGTCGATTTCGTCTGCATCGGAACGAACGACCTGACCCAGTTTCTGCTCGCGGTCGATCGCAACAATAATCGGGTCGCCGGGCTTTATGATACCCTCCATCCGGCGGTCATCGACGCCGTCTACCGGACCGTCCGCGACCTGCACACCACGCGGCAAGGACGGTCAGCGTCTGCGGCGAAATGGCCGGCGATCCGGCTGGTGCCGTAGCCTTGCTGGGAATGGGAGTCGATAGTCCTCAGCATCGGTTCGCCCCGCCTTCCGCGGATCAAGAAAGTGATCCGGACAATCTCCCGCCGTAAGGCGGAAGAGCTCCTCGGGCGCGCGCTCTGCTGATGCTGACCGCCGGCGCCGTGCGGTCGCTTCTGAAGGAGGCTCTCGAACAGGCCGGACTAGGCCTGCTCCTCGGCCCAACGAAGCTTTGACCTCGTCCACCCGTGACGCAGCGGGCTCGTTTACGGCACCTGGCACGCCTCAGGCGGAATCTTCGATCTCGCCGCCGATCCGCTCGCCATCGCCGCCCAGCTCGCCGAAAGACCAGGTCATGGCGCCGCTCGTCGCCCTTTCTCCGGCCTCCGCGTGCCGGGCGCCTGGGACGGCTTCCAGCTTGCCGTGCGCGCCATCCTCGGCCAGCAGATCA
>CAWAYT010000058.1:0-203897 GCA_963786265.1 uncultured Alphaproteobacteria bacterium | reverse complement strand
ATGGCTGGTCGGTAGTGCGAAGTTGTTGCATAATGCCTAGCATCTTTGCCATCCCGTCGGCCCCGGGCATTGTCAGGCTTATCCGTATTTTTCCAAAATGGCAGCCGTACTTCAAAAACAACTGATCCAACTGGCCGTGCAGCGTCCTGTGCTGCTGTTTGCACTCTGCCGCCAACTCCGCCAGCAGCATCGCGGCAACGCCGCCGTCTTTATCGCGAGCATATGTGCCAGCCAGTTCCGTGCCCTCTTCAAAACCGAGAACGAAATCTTTCGGACCCATTTCGTCAATCAAACTTCCAATCCACTTGAACCCCGTTAGAACATCGCCGAAAGTAACGCGCCCAAAACGTTCCGCAATGCGGCAAACAAAATCGCTCGTTACCAGCGTTTTGATAACGTAATGCTCCGGCGTCAAACTTTCAGCGGTTTGCAAACGGGCAACAGGAATTCGCCGAGCAGTGCGTTCGCCAATTTGATTTCCCGAAAGCGTTCGCCACGGAATTGCCTTAGGATCTGCGCCAGCCACCGCGATTTCCAGCGGCGACGCAGCCAATTCGATCCGCATCGGGATCGCTGGCTAACACCAGCTCTGCATCAATTTGTTTTGCATGCTCGATGAGAGCCGCATCGAACACCGCGGCATTTTTCGGGATTCGCCACGTGGCCCGGCACGTTCGGAAAATCGCCATCCGGCTTGGCGTGCGGCTCAAAGATTTCCACGTCGTTGAATCCGTCTGCCTGCAAGACCGGCAACACGGAAGTCAGCCCCACGCCATGCAGCGGCGAATATAAAATTCGCAAACTCGCGCGGCCCGGATTGCGATTGCCCGAGCACTGCCGTCTGATAGCCTGCGTCCATTTCCGTTTCCACGAACTTCACACGACCATCGGCCACGGCAGTTTGAAACGGCACTCGCTTGATATTCGTAACGCGACCGATGAAATCAATCGCACCCAAATCGTGCGGCGGTTTGAGTTGTCCGCCGGTCGACCAAAAAGCTTTAATCGCGTTGTCGCTCGGCGGATTATGGCTCGGCGCTAATCATGATGCCGCAATCGCACTTCAATTCGCGCACCGTGAAAGACAATTCCGGCGTGGCGGTGCCCATCTAACATGGCCACTTCAAAACCGTTGGCGACCATTATTTCCGCGCACAATTCCGCGAATTGCCGCGAGCGGTGCCGGGTGTCGTAGGCGATGGTGCAGCGAAATTGTTTCGAAATTGCGGCCGCATGATACGAGATGACGTATTCCGCTAATCCCTGGCCTTTCGCCCATCGTGCGGTCGTTTATGGCATTCGTCCCAATCGCATACATCCGCCCGCGGCGGCCGGCAGTGCCGAATGCAATGGTCGTCCAGAATGCATCGTCCAGCTCGCGCCATTTCCGGTTGGAAATGTGTTCCAGAATTGCGGAATGGAACTCGGCGAAGTGCGGCCCGCGCAGCCAGGCGGAAATATTTTCCACCGCGGTTACAGAAAGTTGATTTTCGACGTGCGCTGCTTTCACCGCAGCAAGCGCGACATCCGTTTCAGAGTTGGCATTGTTCATGCCGGCATTGTAGCGAGGCAGGCCGGGCGATTTCTACTTGCCGCAGTAGTCGATCGAACGGGCAATTTCGCTTTTCAAATCGCCACGTTCCACAATGCGATCGATAAACCCATGCTCCAGCAAGAATTCGCTCGTCTGAAAGCCTTTCGGCAATTCGATGCGAATGGTCGCTTTAATGGTTCGCGGCCCAGCAAAACCAATCAGCGCTTTGGGCTCCGCGAAACTAAATCGCCCAGCGAAGCAAAGCTTGCCGCCACGCCACCCATCGTCGGGTTCGTGAGCACCGAAATAAACAATCCGCGAGCCGGTGCTGCTGCAATCGGCGTGGATGATGAAGTACTACATCATGGATCTCTCGCCGCACAATTCCATGGTGAAGTATCTGGTCGATCACGGGCACACGGTGTTCATGATCTCCTGGCTCAACCCCGGCGCCGAAGACCGCGACCTCGGCATGGAAGACTACCGGCGGCTGGGCACGATGGCGGCCATCGATGCGATCGGCGAGATCCTGCCGGGCCGGAAGATCCACGGCGTCGGCTATTGCCTGGGCGGCATTCTGCTGACGATCGCCGCGGCGGCGATGGCGCGCGACGGCGACGATCGGCTGGCCAGCGTCACCCTGTTCACCACCATGACCGACTTCACCGAGGTCGGCGAAATGGAGGTGTTCATGGATCCGGGCGAGGTCGCGTTCATCGAGGACATGATGTGGGAGAAGGGCTACCTCGATCCGAAGCAGGCCGGCGGCGCCTTCCAGCTGATCGAGATCGCGCGACCTGATCTGGTCGAAGATGGTGCGCGAGTATTTCCTCGGCCGGCGCGAGCCGATGTTCGACCTGATGGCCTGGAACGCCGATGGCACCCGGATGCCGTATCGGCAGCACTCGGAGCTGCTGCGCCGGCTGTACCGGGACAACGAGCTGTTCGCGGGGATGCTACCAGGTCGGCGGATCGCCCGGTGCACATCAGCGACATCCATGTTCCGATCTTCGCCGTCGCCGCCGAACGCGACCACGTCGCGCCGTGGCGGTCCGTCTACAAGCTGCACTTGCAGAGCGACGCGACCGAGCTGACCTTCGTGCTCACCAGCGGCGGTCACAACGTCGGCATCGTCAACGAACCGGGACACCCCCGCCGCAGCTATCAGACGACCACCTGCCGCGAAGGCGAACGCGCGCTCGATGCCGAGACCTGGAAGGCCAGCACGCCGACCGCGAGGGATCGTGGTGGCCGGCCTGGCAGCAGTGGCTGGCAGACCATTCGACGGGGCTGGTGCCGGCGCCTTCGATCGGCGCGCCGGAGCGGGGCTACGCGCCGCTGTGCGACGCGCCGGGAACCTACGTCTTCCAGCAATGACCAACGGCGACCGAAGGTCGGAAAGACAGCTCTGGCCACTTGGATACGTCAAAATGGGCATTAAGAACCCGCGAAGCGGGTGTGGCAATCCAGAATTAACGAGGCGTTCTTCTGGATCGCCGCGCTCGCGCTGCTCGCTCGCGATGACGGGTTTTCCGAGGTCTCCAGTAGGCGGCTGCTTGCCCTCGTCGCGGCCAGCATCATCAGCACGATCGAGGCCAGGCGGAAGTGCGTCGCGCGGTAAGGCGGCGGGTCCGCATGGAAAACAAAGGCTTTCCGGTCAGACAAGGCAGCTGAAAGACGCGCCGCTTGGGCGTGGTTACGAAGCGGTACGCCGTTATCGCGTAATCTGCCTGGGTTCGAGCTCAAGGATCTTGTAAATTTCCAAGCAGGACCGCTAGAAACGAAAGAACGCTCAGGATCTTCATGAGATGGAAGCTTCTACCGATACCTGACATTCTCGAATTCGTGTAAGCGCTTTGCATCCTTGGACACCGGATTACGCGATCTGGAAACGCGCAGGTGCGGGTGCCTCTGCCGCGGCCGCCCGCTGATACCCTGCCAAGCGCGGCGGCGACAGGCCGGTTGGCGCTTGCTTACGCTTGCTGTTATAAGCCCGACGGAAGGAGCGATCGGTGATGCGCCGGGCGACCGTGGAGCGGCGGACCAACGAGACCGAGGTGATGGCGGAAGTCGATCTCGACGGCGCGGGTCGTTATGAAATCGCCACCGGCATCGGCTTCCTCGACCATATGCTGGAGCAGCTTTCCCGCCATAGCCTGATCGATCTCAAGCTTCGCATAAAGGGCGACTTGCACATCGACGGCCACCACACCACCGAGGACAGCGGCATCGCGCTCGGCCAGGCGCTGGCGCAAGCGCTCGGCGACCGGCGCGGCATCCGCCGCTTCGGCGAGGCTCTCTCGGCGATGGACGAGACGCTCACCCGCGTCGTCGTCGACGCCTCCAACCGCCCCTATCTGGTCTGGAAGGTCGCGTTCTCGCAGCCGAAACTCGGCGGCCTGGATACCGAGCTGATCGGCCATTGGTTCCACGCCGTAGCACTCAACGCCGGCCTCACGCTGCACGTCGAGACGCTCTACGGCGTCAACAACCATCACATCTGCGAGTCCTGCTTTAAGGGCCTGGCGCGAGCGCTGCGTCAGGCGATCGAGATCGACCCGCGCAAGGCCGACGCCGTGCCCTCGACGAAGGGCGTGCTGGGCGGCTCGCTGTGATGCGGGTCTACACCGTCCACATGCGCAGACCGGCGCTCGACCCGGACGCGGACTTCCGTCTGGTCAAGGAAGGATTCAGCTGGCCCGCCTTCTTCTTTTCCTTTCTGTGGGCGCTGTGGTCTCGGCTGTGGCTGGTCGCCGCCGGGCTGCTCGCCGTCGATCTCGCGGCGGGCGCGCTGTTGTCGCTGCTCGATGGCAGCTTCTGGACGCAGACGGCGCTATCGCTGGGCCTCGCCATTCTTATCGGCGTGTTCGCCAACGACCTGAAGCGTTGGACGTTGTTCCGCCGGGGTTTCCTGGAAGTGGCGGTGGTCACCGGCGACGGCATCGATGCCGCCGAACGGCGCTTCTGGGATCAGAGACCACAGTTGGCCGCGGATCTCGTCCGGTGACCGTCGTCATCGTCGATTACGGCTCCGGCAACCTGCGATCCGCGGCGAAGGCATTCGAGCGCGCCATGGCCGAGAGCGGCCTGAACGGTGGGATAAAGGTCAGCAGCGATCCGCGCGAGATCGGCCGCGCCGAGCGTATCGTGCTGCCGGGCGTCGGCGCGTTCGCCGATTGCCGGCGGGGGCTCGAGGCAATCCCCGGCATGATCGAGACCTTGAACCGAACGGTCATCGACGACGGGCGCCCTTTTCTTGGCATCTGCGTCGGAATGCAGTTGATGGCGAGCGTCGGCCGCGAACACGGCGAGCATGCCGGGCTCGGTTGGATCGACGGCGAGGTCGAGATTCTGCCAGCGGCGGCGGCGGGCCTGAAGATCCCTCACATGGGCTGGAACGACTTGGCGATCGCGCGTCCGAAGCACCCGATACTGGCCGGCATCACGCCGGGCGCGCACGCCTATTTCGTGCACTCCTATGGCTTTCGCCCGGGCGATCCGGCGGCGGTGCTGGCCACCGTCGAATATGGCGCGCCGGTGGTCGCCGTGATCGGGCGCGACAATCTGGTGGGAACGCAGTTCCATCCGGAGAAGAGCCAGGCGACCGGCCTGCGCCTCCTCGCCAACTTCCTCGGGTGGCGGCCGTGATCTTTTTCCCGGCCATCGACCTGAAACAGGGGCGGTGCGTGCGCTTGCGCCAAGGCGACATGGACACCGCCACGGTGTTCAACGAGGATCCGTCCGATCAGGCGCGTGCTTTCGAGAATGCCGGATGCCGCTGGCTGCATGTCGTCGATCTCGACGGCGCCCTCGCCGGCCGACCGGTCAACGGCGTCGTCGTCGACTTCGATCCTCGATATGATCGACATACCCGTGCAACTGGGAGGCGGCATTCGCACGCTGGCGACCGCCGCCAATTGGCTGGACCGGGGTGTCCGGCGGGTGATCCTGGGAACGGCGGCGCTTCGCGATCCGGATCTCGTTCGCTCGGCCTGCGAAGCTTATCCCGGGCGAATCGCCGTCGCCATCGACGCCCGGGGCGGTCGCGTCGCGGTACAAGGCTGGTCGGAGCAGTCCGACGTACCGGTGCTCGACCTCGCCCGCCGGTTCGAGGACGTAGGTGTCGCGGCGATCATCTTTACCGATATCGGCCGGGACGGCGTGCTCGCCGGGCCCGAACATCGAAGCGACGATCGCAGCTGGCGCGGGCGGTCTCGATCCCGGTCATTCTCTCCGGCGGCATCTCCTCTCTCGCCGATCTCGCGGCGATCAAAGCCGCGGGAGAGGACATCCTGGCCGGCGTCGTCTGCGGGCGCGCCATCTATGATGGCCGGATCGATGTCGCGCGGGCGGTGGCGCTGCTGGAGGGGCGCTCGGACGCGGCACGGGGCCAGCAGTGCTGAAGGTCCGTGTCATCCCGTGTCTCGATGTCGATCGCGGGCGGGTGGTCAAGGGCGTGCGGTTCGTCGATCTGGTGGACGCCGGCGACCCGGTGGAGCAGGCGCGCGCCTATGACGCGGCGGGCGCCGACGAGCTCTGCTTTCTCGATATCACCGCCAGTCACGAGAACCGCGAGACCATCTACGAGGTCGTCGGCCGCACGGCGGAGCAATGCTTCATGCCGCTGACCGTCGGCGGCGGGATTCGGACGGTCGAAGACATCCGCAGGCTGCTGCTCGCCGGCGCCGACAAGGTCTCGATCAACACCGCCGCCGTCGCACGGCCGGAGTTGGTGAGCGAGGCCGCGCGGAAATTCGGCAGCCAATGCATCGTGGTCGCCATCGACGCGAGAACCGTCGCACCCGACCGGTTCGAGGTATTCACGCACGGTGGCCGGCGTCCCACCGGAATCGATGCCGTGGCCTGGGCGAGGCGCGTGACCGGCGACGGCGCGGGCGAGATCCTGCTGACCTCGATGGACCGGGACGGCACGAAGCAGGGATTCGACATTCCGCTCACCCGGGCGATCGCCGACGCGGTGGCGGTGCCGGTGATCGCATCCGGAGGCGTCGGCAGCCTCGATCATCTGGTCGAAGGGGTGACCGAAGGTCATGCCTCCGCCGTTCTCGCCGCCTCGATCTTCCATTTCGGCACGTTTACCATCGCCGAGGCGAAGTCGCACATGCGCCGGGCAGGCGTTCCAGTCCGCGACGATTAGCAGAGGGTGAGCGGCATGCAGGGCGATCGTCTCGACGGACGACTTCTGGAGCAGTTGTTCGGGGTCATCGAGAGCCGGCGCGGCGCCGACGCGGGGACCTCCTATACCGCCCGACTCTTCGCCAAGGGCCGCGCCAAGATCGCCAAGAAGACCGGGGAGGAAGCCGTCGAGGTGGTGGTCGCGGCGCTCGCCGAAGGTCGCCAAGAACTCGCGGCGGAAAGCGCCGATCTGCTCTATCATCTGCTGGTGCTATGGGCCTCCGCCGGCATCAAGCCGCGCGACGTGTGGGCGCAACTGGCGAAGCGGGAAGGCGTCTCCGGTCTGACGGAGAAGGCGGCGCGTCGAGACAATGGTTGACCGGAAGGGCTGTGAAATTGGTCTATGACGAAAGCAACATCTTCGCGAAGATCCTGCGCAAAGAGATCCCCTGCAAGAAGGTCTACGAGGACGAATACGCGCTTTCCTTCCACGACATCCGGCCGCTCGCCCCGGTTCACGTCCTGGTGATTCCGAAGGGGCCTTACGTCTCGCTGGACGATCTCTCGGCCAACGCATCCGCCGACTTTGTCGCCGGGTTCTTCCGGGCTGTGGCGGAAACCGCTCGCGTGCTCGGCGTCGTCGAGCAAGGGTATCGCATCCTGGCCAATATCGGGCGGGATGGTCACCAGGAGGTCATGCACTTTCATATTCACATCTTCGCCGGGCGACCGCTCGGCCGGATGCTGAGCCGGCCCGAAACTTCCGGACAGCCGTAAAGGAAGCGAGCGCCTCGCGGTGGGGCGTGGTTAAATACGGGCAGCGTTAGACCGGCCGTCGGGCGGACGTCCGGCGCGGACCGTGAAATGCTCGAATGCTGAACCCGCTCGTCGCTCGTCTGGCCGACTACCCGTTCGATCGGCTGCGCGCTCTGCTCGATGGCCTTCCGCCGGCGCCCGGGCTTCCGCCGCTGGTGCTGTCGGTGGGAGAACCGCGACATCCGCCGCCGCCGATGGTGGCCGAGGCGCTGGCGGCGCATGCCGCGGATTGGGGGCGGTACCCGCCCGTCGATGGTACGCCGGAGTTTCGCCGCGCCGCCGTCGACTGGCTCAACCGGCGCTATCGTCTGTCGGCCGGGCTTGTCGATCCGGAGCGAAACGTGCTGCCCGTCGCCGGCACCCGGGAGGCGCTGTTCCTGATCGCTCAGACGGTCGTGCCGCAAGAAAAGCACGGGCGCACGCCTGCGGTACTGATGCCGAACCCGTTTTATCAGGTCTACTTCGCCGCTGCCGTGTTCAGCCGGGGAGAGCCCGCCTACCTGCCCGGCAACACCGAGGGGCTTCCTTCCGAGATGGCTGCCTTGGGCCCGGCGCTGCTTCGACGCACGTCGCTGCTCTACCTATGCTCGCCCGCTAACCCGCAAGGATCGGTCGCCAGCCTGGAGACGCTGAAGGCGGCGATCACACTCGCCCGCGCCCATGACTTCGTAGTCTGCATCGACGAGTGCTACACCGACATCTACGATCACGAACCGCCGCCGGGAGCGCTCGAAGCCTGCTCGCTCCTCGGACGAGGCCTCGACAATGTCCTGGTCTTCCACTCGCTCTCGAAGCGCTCGAACGTGCCGGGCCTGCGTTCCGGCTTCGTCGCCGGCGATGCACGCGCGATCGAGGCGTTCCGGCGGCTGCGCGCTTTCGCAGGCGCAACCGTCCCTCTGCCGGTACTGGCCGCCTCGGCGTTGTTGTGGCGAGAAGACGCGCACGCGGAAGCAAACCGGGCGCTGTACCGCGCGAAATTCGACCTCGCGGAACAGCTTCTCGGAAGCCGATTCGGCTTTGTGCGGCCAGCCGGCGGTTTCTTTCTCTGGCTGAACGTCGGCGACGGCGAACAGGCGGCCCGCGCGCTGTGGACGCAGGCGGCGCTGCGCGTCCTTCCCGGAGCCTATCTTGCAAAGCCTTGGCACGGTGGCGCCAACCCCGCGGCCGCATTCATCCGTGTTGCTCTGGTGGATGACATGGAGAGTACCGAAGATGCTTTAAGGAGGCTCCGCAGAGTATTATAAATCAGCATCTTTCAATGCATGGGCCGAGCGCCGTCATGATCCGAACCGGGACGCTTGCGATCTTCCCCGTGGGGGCGATCGACTATCTGAAGAGGCGTTTGGCGAACCTGAGCGGTCTCGCTCTGTTCGGCGCCGGACTGGTGTTGTTCCTGGCGCTCGCCAGCTTCGATCCGAGCGACCCGTCGTTCAACCACGCGACCGATGC
The DNA here is from genome assembly GCA_963786265.1 of uncultured Alphaproteobacteria bacterium. Classification (GTDB taxonomy): domain Bacteria; phylum Pseudomonadota; class Alphaproteobacteria; order Rhodospirillales; family Defluviicoccaceae; genus Defluviicoccus. The sequence goes on along the minus strand of CAWAYT010000058.1, from coordinate 194,962 downwards.
GGAGCCGGCCAATCTGTTCGGCTGGCCGGGCGCGGCCGCGGCGGACTTGCTTCTGCATGCTTTCGGTTGGGCGGCGCTCGTGCCGGTTCTGGGATGCTTCGGTTGGGCGTGGCGAGCCATCGGCGCCAGGCGGATGCGTCGCCTCGGCCGGCAGAGTCTCGCTCTTCTGCTGGCGATGGTGCTGCTCAGCCTGGCGATGGCGGTAGTCCCGCCGCTGCCGGGCTGGCCGATCGCCGCCGGCTCCGGCGGCGCGATCGGGGCTCTGCTGCTCGCATCGCTGAGCGCGGTCACCGCCCACCTGCCGCTGGCGGCCCGCCCCTCGATCGCCCTTCTGGCTTTTCTGTCGGGCATCGGCGCGCTCGGTTGGGGGATGGGCGTCTCCATCGCCGATTGGCGGCTTTTCGGGCGAACCATCCACGAAGGCGCCGTCCGTCTGCTCGCGGTCGCGTCGCGTGCTCGCGAGATGGTGGCAAACGGCCATTTAGGTGCGCGCCGGCGCGAGCGGTGGGAGGAGCCGCTGCCGGCGGCGATAATCGATAGCAACGAACTCCGGGTGGCCGGCGCGCGGCGGAATCCGGGGTGGTCGAAGCGAAACTCGCGCGCGCCCGGCCGGGCCGCAAAACGGAAAAGGCTACGCAAGGAGCCCTCGATTTCGAAGCTCCACCGAAGTATCGGCTGCCGCCGCTCGACCTGCTGCATCTGCCCGCGCCGCAGGTCATCGGCGACGCGGTAAGTCGCGTCGCGCTCGAACAGAACGCGAAGATGCTGAAGACGGTGCTCGACGACTTCGGCGTGCGCGGCGACATCGTCAAGGTGCGTCCGGGGCCGGTCATCACGCTCTACGAGCTGGAGCCGGCGCCCGGCACCAAGAGCGCTCGCGTGATCGCGCTGGCCGACGACATCGCCCGGTCGATGAGCGCGATCTCGGCGCGCGTCGCCGTTGTTCCTGGCCGCAACGTCATCGGCATCGAGCTGCCGAATCAGCGCCGCGAAGCGGTTGGCCTGCGCGAGCTGCTCGCCTCGGATGCGCTGGAGCGCTCCGGCGGAGCATTGACCCTGGCGCTGGGCAAGGACATCAGCGGCGCTCCGGTGATCGTCGATCTCGCCCGGATGCCGCATCTGCTGATCGCCGGCACCACCGGATCGGGCAAGTCGGTCGGCATCAACGCGATGATCCTGTCGCTGCTCTACCGCCTGCCGCCGGAGGTCTGCAAATTCATCCTGATCGACCCGAAGATGCTGGAGCTGTCGGTCTACGACGGCATTCCCCATCTGCTGGCGCCGGTCGTCACCGAAGCGCCGGCAAGGCGGTCGTGGCGCTGAAGTGGACGGTGCGGGAGATGGAGGAGCGCTACCGGGCGATGTCGCAGCTCGGCGTGCGCAACATCGCCGGCTTCAACGCGCGCGTCGCCGAGGCGAGGAGCAAGGGCGAGGCGCTGACGCGACGGGTACAGACGGGCTTCGACGAAGAGGGCAAGCCGCGCTTCGAGGAGCAGGAGCTGGACCTTGCTCCGCTGCCGCTGATCGTCGTCGTCGTCGACGAGATGGCCGACCTGATGCTGGTCGCCGGCAAGGAGATCGAGGCGGCGGTGCAGCGCCTGTCGCAGATGGCGCGGGCGGCCGGCATTCACCTGATCATGGCGACGCAGCGGCCGTCGGTCGACGTCATCACCGGCACCATCAAGGCGAACTTCCCGACCCGGATCAGCTTTCAGGTCACCTCGAAGATCGACAGCCGGACGATCCTGGGCGAGCAAGGCGCGGAGCAGCTGCTCGGCCAGGGCGACATGCTGTTCATGGCGCCCGGGCGGCCGGGTGACGCGCGTGCACGGGCCGTTCGTCTCCGACAGCGAGGTCGAGGCGGTCGTGCGGTCACTGAAAGCGCAGGGCGAGCCGCAGTACATCGAGGCGGTGACCGAGCCCGAGGACGAGGAGGATCCGATCGCGCCCCTGGGCGAAGACGACGACGACAGCGACGAGCTCTACCGCGAGGCGGTCGAGATCGTGCTGAACGAAGGCAAGGCTTCCACCAGCTTCGTACAGCGCCGCCTGCAGATCGGCTACAACCGCGCCGCGAGGCTGGTCGAACGGATGGAGTCCGAGGGCCTGGTCAGCAAGGCCGACCGCGTCGGCCGGCGCGAGGTGCTGGCCGGCGAACGAGCTGTATAGGGCACTCGGTAGGCGAGATCGGCGAAGCCCGTGCTCCAACCGTGGTCAGCTAGCCGACCACCGCCGCCGCGATCCGCTCCCGAAGCTCTCCGTCGGGTAGCCGCCCGAAGCCCGCCTGCATGTTGTCCCGCAGGTGAGCTGCCTTGGAAGTGGCGGGAATGGCGCACGTCACGGCCGGGTGAGAGACGACGAACTTCAGCAGAAGTTGCGCCCAGCTCGTGCAGTCGATGTCCGCGGCCCATTCGGGAAGCGGGCGGCCAGCCACCCGGCGCAGCAATCCGCCCGCGCCGAACGGCCGGTTGACGATCACCGCGACTCCGCGGTCCCGCGCCAAGGGAAAAAGGCGCTGTTCGGCATCGCGTTCGGCTACCGAGTAGTTGATCTGGATAAAGTCCAATGGCCGAGCGGCGACGATCCGCGCCACTTCGGGTTGGGCGCTGGCGGTGTAATGGGTCACCCCGGCGTAGCGGATCCGGCCCTCACGTTTCCAGGCTTGCAAGGTGTCGAGGTGGGTGTCGACATCGAGCAGGTTATGAACCTGAATGAGGTCGATGCGTTCGCTCCGCAGCTTGCGCATCGAGTCCTCCATCTGGGCGATACCGGCCTGCTTCCCCGAGGTCCAGACCTTGGTTGCCAGGAACAGCTGTGAGCGAAGGTCGAGCTTCGCCGCGAGATCGCCGACCACTTCCTCCGCATTGCCGTACATGGGCGAGGAGTCGACCAGTTTACCGCCGAGCCCGACGAAACTTCTCATCACCTCTTCCAGCGGGGCCCGTTCCGCCGGTGAGCGGCCCACGTCGAAGGTGCGCGAGGTCCCCAGCCCGATCGCCGGCAGCATTTCGCCGCTGGAGGGAATCTTGCGGCTGAGCATGGCGCCCATCGGCGCCGGGGTCAATTCAGAAGCATCACCCTGGGGCGGACGGATCATGGCTATTCCCGCGGCAGTGCAGAGGAGGCGTAGCGCGTCACGGCGATTAATTCCTGTCATGGCGTCTCCCTACGCGGAAACCGGTCAGCAGCCAGACCACGCCGGCTGGAATGGCGGCGAAGGCGATCGTGTCGAGCCCCGCCGACCGCATGGCGGCGACCAGCCAGGCACTGAGCGCATCGTTGGCCCGGTAGACCGCGGTATCGATAAAGTTTTTCGCCTTGTATCGGCTCTCCGCGTCGACGGTGGTATAGATCATTTCGCGCCCTGGCCGCATGAGCGAGTAGTCGCCCGCCGGGTGACCCACTTGAACACCCGCCAGCACGCCGATCGTCCGCCAGTTGCTAAGCACGCCGAGCCCGGCGATCACCACGATGGGCACCGCCGATAAGGCGGTGCGAAGGCCATAGCGCTGCACGACGGCCCGCGTCCCCAGCAGCTGCATGGTCAGCGCCAGACCGTTCACCGCCAGATCGACCGTCGCGAAGAACGCCGTCCGCTCGCCGGACTCGGCGAAGGTTCGTTGCGCGATGTCCAGTTGCTCGACATAAAGCACGGTCGAGATCGCGCTGTAGCAGATCACCAGCAGTGCTATGCCGCGCAGGCTGGGCAGCCTGAGAGTGAGCGGAACCCCCGCCAGGATCGAGCCGCCGATCGGCGCTTTCGCTATCGGCTGTGAAGCCGATGCCTTCGGCCGCTGCATGAGGACGCAAATGGCCGCCGCGGCAAGCAGGCCGGCCGAGAGGCCGATCAGGTGGGCGGCGCTCACGTGCCTGGCCAGCAATGCGGTGGCATTGCAAACACCGGCTTTCCATAATCCTTGGCGATGTGGCGAACCTCGTGAGCGGCAATGAAGCCGAGGTCATACGGCTGAAAAGTCTCCTGGAGGGTACGGACGCTGATGATGCCTGCCGCGAGTACCTTCAGGCGGAAGACGATTGCGACAAAGCTAAGAAGCAGTTTGCGACCGCCAAGAAGCGGTTGGCGAAGGCCTTCAAGTAAGCACATAGAGTGCGAGAGAGGGATTGCGCCGTATGAAGGTTATAGACAGCAGCCAGCGCGCACAGCAGCTGCGAGCGGTGAGCGCAGATTTGAGCTCTAGCTAGGGAGCGCGCCGTTTCAAACAGATTTCAGGATTGGCGACGTTTGGTAGTCGCATTACGAATGCGCTGCTCTACCCCTGAGCTACTGCGGCGACCTCGGCGAGGATGCTCCTGGTTTACCCTCGGGTCGCGGATGCGTCAACCGCGCCCGCCGAGTGGCAGCCCAGCGGCATTTGTGCCAAGCCGAGGCCCTTACGGGCGCGACGGCAGCGGTTCGGCGATCGGCTCGGATATCGGCTGCAACGGCTCGACGGTCCGCGGCACGGAAGGCGATATGCTCGGGCCGTGCTCGTCGCCCATCGCCCGCATCAGCCACATGCGGGCCCGCGAGAGGTCGCCGTGCTCCGCCTCCTCCAGCTCCGCCATCAGCCGGCAGACACGCGGCGGAGCGTCGTCGCCGGCGATCGACTGCAAGTTCGAGCGAGCCTCGCCCCACAGCCGCGCCTCCAGCGCCGCGACGGCGATGGCGATCCGGCTCTCGATGTGGTCCGGATTACGCGTGGCCAGCCGCTGCGCGGCTTTCACCTTGGCGAGCGCGTCATGGCACTGCCGCGCTTCCCAGTACAGATCGGCGAGTTCCGGATCGGGATGGACGGCCCACGCCTGTTCCAGGACCGAGGCGGCCCGGCCATGCTTCCCGGCCGCGAGCAGCAGTCTCGCGTACCGCGCGGCCGCCGGCGGATAGCCGTGATCGGCCTGGAACGCCTTCTTCGCCAATGCCAGCGCGCTGCCGTCCGGCCCGTCCTCGCTCTGCTTCAGCAGCAGTTCGGCGCGCTCGCGCGGCGCCCCTCCCGGCGGCAGCAGCTTCAGCGTGGCGCGTTCCTTCAGCGTCGCCTCGGCATCCGCCCAGTGGCCGGATCGTTTCTGCAGGTCGTAGAGCGTCGACACGACCCAGTCGCTCTTCGGGTTGAGACGATGCGCCCTTTCGGCGAGCCGCAACGCCTCGCTCCAGTCCTCGCGCTTGATCGCCTGCGCCAGCAGCCCGCGGATGCCGAGGAATTCGGTGTCCGGGCGATTCCGCATGGCCGCGAAGAAGCGCGTGGCGGCCTGGTCGTCGCCCTCCAACTGCGCCGCCTGCGCCGACAACAGCATGGTCAGCGGCCGGCCATCGAGCAGAGTCTCGGCGCGGCGGGCCTGGCGATGGGCGCCTGACGCGTCGCCCGCCGCCACCGCGACGAGGCCGCGACTGAGCGCCTCGTAACCACGACGTTGACGCCGCTCCCGCCGCGCCCGCTCGATCACACGGGGCGCCCTCCGCACCGACCACCAGAGCCGGTAGGCGAGCGCGGCGATGCCGGAAACGACCAGAACCGCCGCGATGAAAACGCCGAGCGAGGTATCGACGCGCCAGTCCCGCCACGTCAACGAGACGGCGCCCGGGAATTCGGCGAGGGAGGCGGCGATGAAGGCGGCCACCCCGAGAAGGATGATGACGATAGCCCACCGGAGCATCGCCTCAGCCCCGCGCCGTGGACAGCCGGGCGATCGCCAGCTGCTGCAGGGTGGCGAGCGCCCGATCCGCGGTCAGCCGGGCTCGGGCATCTCGCAGCCATTCCGTCGCCGCTTCCGCCGGAGCGCCGTCGAGACGCTCCAGCGCCGTAACGGCGGCTTGCAGATCGCCGCCCTGCAGGGCGGTATCGGCCTGCGCGACGATGCCATCAACACCGCCCGCGGCGACAGCCCCGGATCCGAGCCTCCGGACGACGACCAGCGAGGCCAGCTGGTCCACAACCCGCTCGGTCCAGCTGTCGCCCGCGGTCGCCGGGGAGGCGCGAACCACGGCGTTGGCAATCATCGGGAATTCGGCTTGCAAGGCGGCGAGCGTCCGAACACCGGTCGCGGCAAACGGCTCTAGTTCCGCCGCCGCCTGCGCGATATCGGGATCGTCCCCGCCAAGGGCGCGCACGGCCGCGAGTTGCCGGACGAAAGCGCCGCCATCGCCAACCGTCTGCGCCAGCTGACCCACGGCGAGAACGGCCGTCGCGAGTTTCGAGGCGGTGTCGTGAGCGGCCTCCGTCGAGGCCTCCAGCGAGCGAACCTGCTGCGCCAGTCCACTGGCCGCGCCGGCCTGCGTCTCCAGCAGCGCGAGGCGATCGCCGAGTTGCTTCACCACCTCGGCTTGGATCCCCTGTTCCGGGGCGCTCTGTTCCGAGGTCGAAAACTTGTCCACGGACGCTCGCAGTTGGGCGAGCGTGCGCTCGATCGCGTCTACTCTCGGCGCCAGTCCCTCCAGTTGCTGTCGCAGCCGCACTTGCCTCGCCTCCAGATCCTCGAAAGCCGCGTTGAACTCGCCCTGGAGGTCGACCGGCGGTGGAGCATCGACCAATTGGCGCAGGCGCGGCTCGATATAGTCGCGGTAGGCGAGCGCTCCGGCCCCGGCGAGGAGCGCGAGAGCGACGAGGGCCCACAGCAGAACCCTCGACCGGCGTGGAGCCCCTCCGGCGCGGGGCGGAGCCGCCTCATCATCTGAATGCCGAGCGGTGGCGGCGCCGGCGAGTTCGTCGTCCTCGCCAGCCGCCGCCCTGGTCCATGGCCGCGAAGTCGGCGAGGAAGATTGCGGCGCGGGGGGTTCGGCGGGTGACGGGTGCTCCGCCGCGAGCCAGTCGGGGGTCGGCGGCGCGACGGGTGGCTCCATCTCGGTGGCTTCGCCCGGCGGTCGAGTTCGGGAGCGGTTCCCCCGGTGGCGCGCCCGCCATTGGTCCGGCGGGCGCATCGCCGGCCGGCGGCGTGGTGGTGGCGGAGGCATGGTAGATCTTGGCCCGGCGCCGGTCGCCGGCTGTCGGTTCCGGCGGCAGCGACGATTCCGCAATCGCGACCGGCGTTGCCTCCGGGGCAATCTGATCCTTGTCGGTGTCGCTGCTCATACCCCCGTCCTTCGGTCGCCGGCCGATGCTGCTTTGTCGGAGAGTAGCCGTGAAAGCGCTGTTTGAGGAGAGAGAATTCGGCGCGCCCTCCTTGGGTAAGCGCGCGGCTGCCGCGACGACATCGGCGATCAGCGCCGCCTGGCTCGGTTGCCGGGCGACCATCGCTTCGCGCCAGGGAAGCGGCGCGACGGCCGTGCCGACCGCTGGGCTGAGGCAGAAGCAGATCAGCCGGCGCGCCTCCGCCGCAAGGCCGGCCGCCTGCACCAGTCGGACCAGCGTCTTGCCGGTGCGCGGCGAGAACACCAGCACGGCGTGGACGGCGCCTTGACGGATGTCGGCCGCGAGCCCGTCCGAAAGTCGCTGGGCGGCGCGCGCCGTGTAGAGGACCTCCCGGCGATACTCGAACCCAGCCTCGGCCAGCGCGCCCGCAAGGTCCCCCGCCACGTCCGTGCCGGCGATGTGCAGCAGCGGCCCGCGGGCCGGATCGAGGCGAAGGCGGACCAGTCCGGCCAGCGCGGCGACGTCCCCCGAGGCGCTTTCGACGGCGGCGAATCCCGCCTCCCACGCCGCCCGGGCGCTGGCGTCACCTACCGCGAGGACAAGCACGTGGCGCTGCTGGTTGCGGCGGGCGAAGGCGCGAACGCCGTTGGCGCTGGTGGCCAGCAGGGCCTGCACGCCCGCGAGATCGAGCGGCGGGCCATCGGCGAAGACGATGCGGATCAGCGGTTCGATCAGCACCTGGATGCCTTGCGCGCGTAAAGCTTCGGCCAGCCTCGCCGCGTCTTCCTCGGGCCGGGTGATCCACACGCGCATCCGCCGGTCGATCATCGGCCGGAACCATCGTCGAAGAAGCCGGGACCGGCGCGGCGCCGCAATTCGCTTCCCAGGTCCGCGCCAATCGCCTCCGCGTCTTTCCAGAGACCGTGGCGCTCGCCGGCGAGCATCCGGCGGCCATCCGGCTGGGCTACCAGCCCGCGCAGATGCAGGCCCGCCGCGTTGGCGCGGGCAAGACCCCCGATGGGCGTCCTGGCAGGAGCCGTCGAGCGCCGCCAGCATGGCGCGTTCCGCCGCGATCTCAATCGCCGGCCGCCTCGTCGTTAAGCGCCGCCGTCAACGCCCGCCTCTCGCTGTCGTCCTCGCGGCACGTGACGCCGATCGCCCCCTGCCCTACCGCCGGCAGCATCTCGTCAGGGTCCAGGATGACGCCGGTATCGCCCAGGCCCAGCCGGCGCAGCCCGGCGCGCGCCAGCAGCGTCGCCGCGACCTCGCCCATGGCCAGCTTGCGCAGGCGAGTGTGAACGTTGCCGCGAAGCGGAACGACCCGCAGATCGGGCCGGCGCGCCAGCACCTGCGCTTGCCGCCGGGGCGAGGAGGTGCCGACGATCGCCCCGTGCGGCAGATCGGCGATGCGGGCGACCGGCGCGATCAGCACGTCGCGCGGATCCTCGCGCGGCAACACCGCGCCCAGCGTCGAGGCCGGCGGGAAGCCAGGTCGGCAGGTCCTTCACCGAATGCACGGCCAGATCGATCGCGCCGGCCAGCATCGCCTCGTCGATCTCCTTGCTGAACAGCCCCTTGCCGCCGATGTCGGCGAGCGGCCGGTCCAATACCTTGTCGCCGGTAGTGCGGATCACCACGACTTCCAGCCGCGCCGGGTCCGGCAAGCGCCGGCGACGCCGCGACGATGCGCGCGCGCGCCATCTCGGTTTGCGCCAGAGCGAGCGGGCTGCCGCGGGTGCCGATGCGAATGCCACGGATGCTCATCCGACGTCCCACGCGAACTCGCCGCTTGCGGAAGCTTCCCTGACTCCATCCCTCTCCCGGTGGGCGAGCGATCTCGGCGGGAACCTCACCCCGACCCTCTCCCGGCGGGAGGGGGAGGCGCGAAGCGCGGGTGAGGGGAGTTGGGCATGTTGTTGAAATGTGGCCACGATGGATCGGCAACGCTACTGTGAGCCCGGCCCTTGTCAAAGAGCATTTCGCATGATCGTTCTCGGCATCGAGACGAGTTGCGACGAGACGGCGGCGGCGGTTGTCGCCTCCGACCGGCGCATCCTCAGCGACCTCGTGCTGTCGCAGCTCGAGGAACATCGCCCGTATGGCGGCGTGGTGCCGGAGATCGCCGCGCGCGCCCATCTGCAGCACCTCGATGGACTGATCGCCCGCGCGATGCGGGAGGCGGGCGTCGGCTGGCGCGAGCTCGCCGGCGTCGCCGCCACCGGCGGTCCCGGCCTGATCGGCGGCGTCATCGTCGGCGTCATGACGGCCAAGGCGATCGCCGCCGTGCACGACCTGCCGTTCCTCGCCGTCAACCATCTGGAAGGGCACGCGCTGACCGCCCGCCTGGTCGACGCCAGCGAGTTTCCCTACCTGCTGCTGCTCGTCTCCGGCGGCCACTGCCAGCTGCTGGTGGTCGAGGGCGTCGGCCGCTACCGGCGGCTCGGCACGACCATCGACGACGCGCTCGGCGAAGCGTTCGACAAGGTGGCGAAGATGCTGGGCCTGGGCTATCCCGGCGGCCCGGCGGTGGAGCGCGCGGCGCGCGCGCGGCGATCCGCGCCGCTTCGCCCTGCCGCGGCCGATGCTCGGCCGGCCCGGCTGCCACTTCTCGTTCTCCGGCCTGAAGACGGCGGTGCAGCAGACCGTCGATCGAGCTGCGGCGGCGGACGCTCACGAGCAGCAGACGATCGCCGATCTCTGCGCCTCGTTCCAGGCGGCGGCCGCCGAGACGCTGGTCGACCGGTCGCGCAACGCGCTGGCCGAGTTCCGGCGCCTGCATCCCGAGGGCTCGACGCTGGTGGTCGCCGGCGGCGTCGCCGCCAACGCCTACCTGCGCGCCCGGCTGGAGCGACTGGCCGAGGCGGAAGGCGCTCGCCTGATCGCCCCGCCGCAGCGGCTCTGCACCGACAACGCGGCGATGATCGCCTGGGCCGGCATCGAACGGCTGCGGCTCGGCCTGACCGACGGCCTCGACTTCGCGCCCCGGCCGCGCTGGCCGCTCGATCCCGCCGCGCCGCCGGTCGGCTACGCCGGCGTGAAAGCGTGACCAGCGTAAAAGCGTAAGAGGTGAACCTGGCGGGCGAAGCTGGTGGCTGTTGTGCTTGTATCGCCGCCGAGTCATAACCCTCATCGTGATCGATGGGATCGGCATTCTCGGCGCGGGGGCATGGGGCACGGCGCTGGCGGTGGCGCTGAGCCGCGCCGGGCGGCGCATCGTGCTACAGGCGCACGACCCGGAGGTGGCGCGGGCCATCGACCGCGAGCGGGTGAATGCCGAGTACCTCCCGGGTGTGGCGATCGACCAGCGGATCGAGGCGACCTCTGAGCCGTCGGCGGCGGTCGCGGCAGCGGACGCCGTGCTGCTCGCCATCCCGGCGCAGCACATGCGCGCAGGTGCTGCGCCGCTGCGCCCCGGCTTGGCCGGCCGGGGTGCCGGCGGTGATCTGCGCGAAGGGCATCGAGCAGAGCACCTGCGCGTTGATGAGCGAGGTGGTCGAGCAGACCCTTCCCGGCGCTCCAGTCTGCGTGCTGTCCGGCCCGAGCTTCGCCGTCGAGGTGGCGCGCGAACTGCCGACCGCCGTAACGCTCGCCTCCGCCGATGCGCGGCTCCGCGACAGTCTGCCGGCGGCGCTCGGCACGCCCGCCTTCCGCATCTATTCCTCGGACGACGTCATCGGCGCGCAGCTGGGCGGCGCCATCAAGAACGTGCTGGCGATCGCTTGCGGCATCATCGAGGGTAAGAACCTGGGCGAGAACGCCCGGGCCGCCCTGATCACCCGAGGGCTAGCCGAGATGGCCCGCTTCGCCGTCGCGATGAACGCGCGGCCGGAGACGCTGACCGGGCTCACCGGGCTTGGCGACCTGGTGCTGACTTGCACCGCCATGCAGTCGCGCAACTTCTCGCTCGGGGTGGCGCTCGGCAAGGGCCGGCCGTTGCGCGACATCCTGGGCGAGCGAAATACCGTCGCCGAGGGCGTACACACGGCGGCGGCGGCCGTCGTCATGGCGCGGCGCGCCGGGGTCGAGATGCCGATCTGCGCGGCCATCGACGCCGTTCTCAATCAGGGCGCCGGGCTCGACGAAACGATCTCGGGTCTGCTCGCACGTCCGCTGAAAGCGGAAGTCTTCGCGGCATGAGCCGCCCGACCGCGTCGGGTGTATCATTATCGCGGCATCAGGGAGAAACGCTGTCATGCATTTCGTTTTCTACTGCAAGGACAAGCCGGGGCATGAGCAGGTGCGCACCGCCAACCGTCGGGCCCACCTGGACTATCTGGATGAACACCGCGACCGGCTGATGTGCGCCGGGCCGCTGCTCGCCGACGGCGGCCAGGAGGGCCGGATGATCGGCAGCCTGCTGATCCTCGACCTCGCCGACCTTAAGGCGGCGCAGGACTTTGCCGCCGACGACCCCTATGGCAAGGCCGGGCTGTTCGAGAGCGTGGCGATCCATCCCTGGCGCAAGGTGCTGCCCAAGTAGCCCGCCATGGCGTACTGGCTCGTCAAATCGGAACCCGGCGCCTGGTCGTGGCAACGGCAGGTCGACGCCGGAACGACGCACTGGGACGGCGTCCGCAATTTTCAGGCCGTGAACAACCTGAAGGCGATGCGGGTCGGCGACCGCGTGATGTTCTATCATTCCGGCGAAGCCCGCGAGATCGTCGGCATCGTCGAGGTGGCGCGCGCCTACTATCCTGATCCCAACGACCCGTCGGGCCGCTTCGGCATGGTCGACGTCAGAACGGTGGCGTCCCTGCCGCAGCCGGTGACGCTCGCCGCCATCAAGGCGGATCCGCGCCTGCAAAACCTGGCGCTGGTTCGCCAATCCCGGCTTTCGGTGGTGCCGATCGACGACGACGCTTGGGCGCTCATCTGCGGCATGGGCGGAGTACAGCCTTGAGCGAGCGGCGCCTGTGCGCGCTCGCCGATATCGAGGATGGCGGCTCGGCGGCTTTCACCATCACCGTCCAACAACGGCCGCTGGAACTCATGGCGATCCGCCGCGAGAGCCGCGTCTTCGTCTATGTCAACGCGTGCCCGCACTGGGGCTCGCCGCTGGACCTCTATCCCGGCCGCTTTCTCAATCGCCAGAAGACGCTCATCCAGTGCTCGACGCACGGAGCGCGGTTCCGCATCGAGGACGGGTATTGCCTCGGCGGGCCCTGCCTCGGCGCGTCCCTCGAAGCCGTACCGTGCGCGGTCCGCGACGCCGAGGTAGTGATCGCGCCAGATCCGGGGCCGCGAGGTCTGGATCGGCTGGTCGATAGCACCCGTCGCGACGGGAGTTGACGGCCCGAGGGCCGAAGATTATGGTGCGCCTCCTTCGCGGCGGGCGGGCGCCGCTCGCGAGCATTTTTGCTATGGAGTGGCGGCAATGAAGATCAGACACTCTATCCGGTCGGCGAAGACGCGCGAACGCAACTGCCTCGTGGTGCGGCGGAAACGGCGACTGTACGTGCTTAACAAGAAGCAGCCCCGCTACAAGACTCGCCAGGGTTAACCGCGCCTGAGTTCCCGCTTTCCGCTTCGAATTAGGGACCGGGCCGGTGGGCGGCGACAACCCCCGGTCCGCTGCAGCGCCTTGCTTAAGCCAGGATCAGGTCCGTCGCCGGGTCGAAGTCGCCGAAGAGTTCGGCGACCTGCTCGCCGTTGACCGTGAGAATGCCGCCGGCGAAACCTGATTCGTCGCCCCGGCGCCGAAGGCGGACAGATCGATCTTGTCCTGGTCGCCCGAGCCGCCGGAGAAGTCGCCGATCGTATCCAGCGCGTTGTCGCTTGCCGTCAGGACGAAGTTGTCCTTACCGTCGCCGCCGATCATCCAGTCTTTACCGAGACCATCGGCCAGTCGGTTCTCGTCGCCGCCGATCACGCTGAGCCGATCATCACCGGCGCCGCCGAACAACTCGCTGCGGCCTACGCTGCCCACCGTGAAGGCGGCAAGCAGAATATCGTCGCCTTCGCCACCGTCGAGGGAGTTGACCGCGTTCCCCGATGCGGTGATCCAGGCCGTCAGGCGTCGTTGCCGGCGCCGCCATCGAGGTCGTTCGTGGCTCGCGCGCCGAAAGCGGCCGAAGGCGAAGCCTCCGCCCTGGCGACTGCGGTCAGAGTGTCGTTGCCATCACCGCCATCCAGTGTGTTGCCGGCGGAGGCGCTCAGAACGCTGGCTGCTTCGGCCGTGGCGATAAGCGTGTCGTTGCCCGGGCCACCGTCAAGCGTGTTGGTGGCGGAGGCTGCCGTGCCGCCTCCAGGAGTTCCCGCCATCGCCCGCGCGCTTAGGACATCGTCTCCGGCGCCGCCGTCCAGCGTGTTGCTCGCTGTCAAAAAACGTCCGGCCGATGCCTCCGCTACCGCAGTCAGAACATCGTTGCCTTCGCCCCCGTCAAGCGTGTTGTTGGCGTTCGCGGAGCGGCCCGTTGCCGTTGCCGTGGCGGTCAGCGTGTCATTCCCCGCGCCGCCATCGAGCCTGTTCGAAGGCGCGCCTAGCATCCCCCCCTGACCGGCGGCTCTAGCGGAGAGTGTGTCGTTGCCGGCGCCGCCATCAAGCGTGTTGGTGGCGGTTGCGCCTTCTGCTGACGCGCGGGCAGTCGCGGCCAGGACATCGTTGCCCGCGCCGCCGACGAGGCTGTTTGCGGCATTGGCGCCACCTTGCCCCTCGGACACCGCCTTGCCGGTCATGAGATCTTCGCCGTCGCCGCCAAGCAGCGTGTGGGAGGCGGTCAGCGGCGTGATTGTCGTTGAGCGGGCCGTTTCTTCCGCTACCAGGATATCGTTGCCGTCTCCGCCGTCGAGGCGGATATGATTAAACCTGGAGATGAGAATATCGTCGCCGCCAAGCCCAAGAAGAATTTGGCGATCGGCCGCGGCGATCAGGGTGTTGTTCCCGGCATTACCCCGGATGGGCCTTGGAGTTCCGCTCATCACTGCCCCTTTCGCGTAATGATACGATCATGAGAGACTTACGCGAGCCGGCCGGCCGGGGTTCCGCTTTGGCGCGAACAGCGGAGTGATTATATTTATGACATGCACGAAGATGCGTACCGGCGCGTCGAGACGTCGGTCCAAACACGGGAGGTGGCGTCATGCGGATGCCGAAGCCGGATGCCAGCGTGCTGGTCCGGCGAAAGGAGATCGTCGAGGCTCTCCGGGCGCTCGTTCCGGGCGAAGGCGTCATCGACGATCTCGACGAGCTGAAGGTCTACGAGACCGACGCGCTTACCGCCTACCGGCAGCCGCCGATGATCGTCGTCCTCCCGGAGACGACCGAGCAGGTCTCCGAAGTACTGGCGTACTGCCATGGCCACGGCGTCAAGGTGGTGCCTCGCGGCGCCGGCACGTCGCTGTCCGGCGGCGCGCTGCCGCTCGCCGACGGCATCCTGCTCGGCCTCGGCAAGTTCAACCGTATCCTCGAGATCGACTATCGACAACCGCTGCGTGACGGCGCAGCCGGGCGTCGCCAACCTCGCCATATCCAATGCCGTCGCCGAACGCGGCTTCTATTACGCACCCGATCCGTCGAGCCAGATCGCCTGTTCGATCGGCGGCAACGTCGCCGAGAACGCGGGCGGGGTGCACTGCCTGAAGTACGGGCTGACCACCAACAACGTGCTCGGCGTCGAGATGGTGCTGATCACCGGCGAGGTCGTGCGGCTCGGCGGCAAACACCTCGACAGCGAGGGTTACGACCTGCTGGGCGTCATCACCGGCTCGGAGGGCCTGCTGGGCGTCCTCACCGAGGTGACGGTGCGCATCATCCGCAAGCCGGCGACGGCGCGCGCCCTGCTGATCGGCTTCGCCGACGACGCAAGCAGCCGGCCGATGCGTCGCCGGCGTGATCGGCGCCGGGATGATCCCGGGCGGCATGGAGATGATGGACCGGCCGGCCATCCACGCCGCCGAGGACTTCCTGCATGCCGGCTACCCGCTCGATGTCGAGGCGCTGCTGATCATCGAGCTGGACGGCCCGGAGCCGGAGGTCGAGCACCTGATCGGGGTGGTCGAGGGCATCGCTCGCGGCGCCGGCGCCGATCAGCGTCCAGGCCAGCCGCAACGAGGAGGAGCGGCTGAAGTTCTGGGCCGGCCGCAAGGCGGCCTTCCCCGCCGTCGGCCGGATCAGCCCCGACTATCTCTGCATGGACGGCACCATCCCCCGGCATCGGCTGGCCGACGTGCTGGCCCGCATTCAGGAGCTATCGGCGCAGTACGGGCTGCGCTGCTGCAACGTCTTCCATGCCGGCGACGGCAATCTGCATCCGCTGATCCTCTACGACGCCGCGACGCCCGGCGACCTGGAGAAGGTCGAGGCGTTCGGCGCCGACATCCTGCGCGCCTGCGTGCGGGTCGGCGGCGTGCTGACCGGCGAGCACGGCGTCGGCGTCGAGAAGCGCGACCTGATGGGCGAGATGTTCACCGAGGACGACCTGAAGCAGCAGCAGCGGGTCAAGTGCGCCTTCGATCCGGAGAGCCTGCTCAATCCCGGCAAGGTCTACCCGACGCTGCATCGCTGCGCCGAACTCGGCCGCATGCACGTCCATCGCGGCGAGCTGCGCTTCCCCGACATCCCGCGGTTCTAGATGGACCAGGACGGTGCGCCGGTCCCAACCCTGTCCTCGGAGCGGAGGCCCCCTCACCCCGGCCCTCTCCCGCGAGGGAGAGGGCGAATACTTGCGCCGAGAATGCGCCGGGAGAGGGTCGGGGTGAGGGTTGGAGCGAGGGAAGGGTCCGGCCATGACCGAGACCTTGCGTCCGGAGACGCCCGAGCAGGTGGCGGACGCGGTGCAGGCCGCGATCATCGAGGGTCGGCCGCTGGAGCTCGACCGGCGGCGGCTCGAAACGCGCCTTCGGCCGGCCGAGCGAGGCCGACGACGCGGCTCGATCTTTCGGCGCTGGCCGGCATCGTCCTCTACGAGCCGGAGGAGCTGGTGCTGACCGCGAAGCCGGCCACGCCGCTCGCCGAGATCGAAGTCGCTGCTGGCGGAACGCCGCCAGATCTGGCGTTTGAGCCGGGCGACCTCGCCTGCTGTGCTGGACGGCGGCGGCGGCGCCCGGCTCGAACATTCGCGGCACGCTCGGCGGCGCCATCGCCTGCAACCTGGCGGGGCCGCGGCGCATCAAGGCCGGCGCGGCGCGCGACCACGTGCTGGGCTTTCACGCCGTGAGCGGGCGCGGCGAGCCGTTCAAGGCGGGCGGCCGCGTGGTCAAGAACGTCACCGGCTTCGATCTGTCGAAGCTCATCGCCGGGTCGTTCGGCACGCTCGCCGCCATCACCGAATTGACGGTGCGCGCGCTGCCCGCGCCCGAAGAGACCCGTACCCTCGTCGTTCTCGGACTCGATGACGCACGCCGGCGGGCGGGCGATGACGGCGGCGTTGTCGAGCGCCTTCGACGTGTCCGGCGCGGCGCACCTGCCGGCGGAGGTCGCGGCAGGATCGTCGGTCGGCAGCATCGCCTCCGCCGGCGCGTCCGGCGACGCTGCTGCGGCTGGAAGGCACGGCGCCCGTCCGTGTCGTTCCGGGCGGCGGAACTGAGCGCGCGACCTGCTGGGCGCTGGGACCGCTCGATCGACGCTGGATATGCCCGAAAGCATCGCCGCCTGGCGCGAGGTGCGCGACGTCGCCTACTTCAGGCGCATCCGGAGCGGCAAATCTGGCGGCTGTCGGTGCCGCCCGCGGCGGGCGCCGAGGTGGTCGCGGCAGATCCTCGATACGCTGGTCGGCCACGCCTTCTACGACTGGGGCGGCGGCCTGATCTGGCTGGCGCTGGCGCCCAGCGCCGACGCCGGCGAGCCGGTCGTGCGCGGCGCCGTCCAGCTCGCGCAGCGGGCACGCCACCCTGATCCGCGCCGACGCCGCGGTGCGGGCGCGCGTGCCGGTGTTTCAGCCGCAGCCGCCGGCGCTGGCGGCGCTGACGCGGCGGGTCAAGCAAGCATTCGATCCGGGCCGGGTCCTCAATCCCGGCCGGATGTACGAAGGCGTTTGAACGATGCGGACCAACTTCTCCGAGGCGGCGCTGGCCGATCCGCAAGTGCGCGAGGCCAACACGATCCTGCGCACCTGCGTGCACTGCGGCTTCTGCCTCGCCACCTGCCCGACCTACCTGCTGCTCGGCGACGAGCTGGACAGCCCGCGCGGCCGCATCTATCTGGCGAAGGAGATGCTGGAGGGCGGAGCGAGCCGCCCACCGCGCCGGTGGTGAAGCACCTCGACCGCTGCCTTACCTGCCTCTCCTGCATGACGACCTGCCCGTCCGGTGTCCACTACGGCCACCTTATCGCCCGCGCCCGCGCTCACATCGAAGAGACTTACGCGCGGCCGTGGCCGGACCGGCTGCTGCGGCGGCTGCTGGCGACGCGTGGTGCCGAACCCGTGGCTGTTCCGCCTGGCGTCGGCTGGCCGCGTTGCTCGGCCGGCCATTCGCGCGACTGTTGCCGCGCGCGGCCTGCGGGCCATGGTGGCGAACGCGCCGAAGCGCGTCAACGCGCCATCCTGGGTCGACCGGCCGCAAGTCATCGCCGCCGAGGGCACGCGGCGGAAGCGGGTGGCGCTGCTCAGCGGTTGCGCACAGCAGGTGCTCCGGCCGGAGATCAACGAGGCGACGGTGCGGCTGCTGACCCGCCATGGCTGCGAGGTGGTGATCGCCGAGGGAGCCGGCTGCTGCGGAGCCGTCTTTCACCAGCTCGGTTTGGAGGCGCGCGCCAAGGCCGCCGCAAAGGCGAACATCGCCGCGTGGTGGCGGGCGATAGAAGACGGCGGGCTCGACGCCATCGTCTTCAATGCCTCCGGGTGCGGCGTGGCGCTCAAGGACTACGAGCACCTGTTGCGCGACGATCCGGAGTGGGCGGAACGCGCCGCTCGCGTCTCCTCGATGTGCCATTATGTCTCGGAGATACTCGTCGACGTTGGCCTCAAGCCGGCGGTCGTCGAGACCGGGCAGGCGGTGACCTATCATCTCGCCTGCACGATGCAGCACGGCCTTGGATTGCGAACGCCGGCCAAGGCGCTGATGACGCAGGTCGGCTTCGTGGTGCGCGAACCGGCGGAGGCCCATATCTGCTGCGGCTCGGCCGGGCCTTTACTCGATCCTTCAGCCGGACATTTCGGAGAAGCTGCGCCGGCGCAAGCTGGCGAACATCGAAGCGACGCGCCCCGAGATTGTCGCTTCAGGCAATATCGCCTGCATCACCCATCTCGCCGCGGCAACGGATCTGCCGGTCGTGCACACGGCGGAGCTGCTGGACTGGGCGACGGGCGGGCCGAAACCCGCTGCCCTGGATGCCGTCTAGGTCATGAACTCATAAATGGGTTCCGTTGCGTGGCGAAATGTGATTTAAGCTCCTGGGAGGAGCTGATCATGAGCACCGCGCCGCTACGAGCTGACGCGATTTCGAGTGGTCGATCATCGAGCCGCTGCTGCCGAACAAGCCGCGCGGCGTGCCGCGCGCCGATGATCGCCAGGTGCTGAACGGGATCTACTGGCGGCTGCGGACCGGCTCGCCCTGGGCCGACATCCCCGAGCGCTACGGACCGGCGACGACCTGCTACAACCGCTTCGTCCGGTGGCGCAAGCTCGGCGTCTGGGACCGGATCTTCGCGGCTGTTTCGCAGGCTTACGAGGGTGATCTGCAGATGGTGGATTCCTCCTCGATCCGCGTCCATCAACACGCGGCCAACGTCAAAAAAGGGGTCCGCCGCAAGCCGCGCCAAGGGCACGACGCTCCAACCCGATGCATGGGGCGCTCGCGCGGCGGACTGACGACCAAGATCCACGCCCTGGTCGACGCCAACGGCAATCCGATCGCCCTCAAGCTCACCGAGGGCCAAGCCCATGACGGCAGAAGCGCCGGCGACATGCTGGATGGCCTCGGCGCCGGCCAGATCCTGCTCGCCGATCGCGCCTATGACAGCGACGCCCTCCGAGACAGCCTGGCCGAGCGCGGCGCCTGGGCCAACATCAAACCCATGCCGAGACGCGTCAACATTCCGGCGTTCAGCCCGTTCCTCTACCGATATCGCAATCTCGTCGAACGCTTCTTCAACAAGATCAAGCACTTCAGAGCCATCGCCACCCGCTTCGAAAAGCACGACGCCAACTACCTCGCCCTCGTCAAGCTCGCCGCCGCGCGCATCTGGATGCGGTTTATGAGTTGGTGACCTAGAGCGTGAAACTTGTTCTCGACCCGCTCCGAAACGCCCGCTCCGAAAGCTTTCCGGTCCAGAAAGCACGCCGCCGGGTTAGCCTCGGCGTCGTCTTGGAGCTCCGTCAGCTCCACTCATCGTCCCCCATTGGGTGCGTGTCGGCACGCCCGCTGACCACCTGCCTGATCGTATCGGCGATGATGCGCACGTCCTGAGCGAGGGTGAGGGACCTTACGTAGGCAAGGTCGAGCTCGATCCGTTGCGGCCAGTTCAATGTCGTGTTGCCGCTGACTTGCGCGAGACCGGTCAATCCGGGGCTCACACGCAGCCGCTGCAACTGCACGGGCGTCATCCGATCGATGTCCTCTTGGACTGTCGGTCGTGGTCCGACCAGCGACATGTCCCCGGCAAGGACGTTGAAGATTTGCGGCATTTCGTCGATCTTGTACTTGCGCAACCACCGTCCGCCGGGGACGAGCCGAGGGTCGTCCCTCACCGTGGTAGAAGAACCGGCTTGCTCCGGTTGATGCCGCATGGTGCGTAACTTCAGAAATCTTGAACACCCGTCCGTCACGCCCGATTCTCTCCTGGCGAAAGAGCACCGGGCCGGGAGAGACAATTCGAACGTATGCGGCGCCTACGAGCAGGATCGGAGAAGCGGCAAGTAACAGCACAGAGGCGACCGAGAGGTCAAACAGACGTTTGCGGGCCAATGCACCGTCATCGATGTTCAGAACAGCATAATCCATCATGAGCTTACACTTATTTTGACTGTAAGGCCGTGCGACTACCAGGCGGGCGCGGGCCGGCCTGATAAGGGACAAAGCGGATCAGATTTTGCCGAAAAGCAACGGCCCCCACCGTAGACGACACATCCAAAAAAGCTCGCGAGTTCGGCGGCTTTGTGCCGGCGACAGCCGTTCACCTTGCAATTGCCGGTAATTATTCGCCGGCAAAATGTTTACGCCCGGGTTTGTCATTGTCGCATATTGGCAAACTGGCTCTCGGGAGAACGACTGTAGTCTTAGACAGGCCCGTTTGGCAAGTAGCTCCCTCGTCGCTTACAGATAACACACGATCTGTATGGTTCACCACGCCCCATTCAGGGGTGGGGCTAGGGATGCGACGGATGGCGTTCTAGAGGGCGCGCGCATGTCGTAGCCGCAGTTTAGGGAAGTGGGCACGGCCGCGAGCCCGATAGCCGAGGCAATGATACGTCCGTCAGGGGCGCGATACAGCCCGCGCGCATTAGTCCTCCTTGTGCTTGAACATCGCATGGGCGCGCGGCGCCTCCTCCAGCGAGAACCGGATGGTGCCAGGTAGGACGGGTTCAGCTCACCCTTGACGACGTACTTCAGCAGGCGCGGAACATGCCTCTGCCCATGCCGCGGGGCGGTGCGCACCGTGAGGCCCTTGTTCAGGATCGCGCCCCGGTTTTGTCGAGAGGCCGTAAACGCCCCGGATGGACAGGTTCCCGCCCTTATGGCATGCGATTGCCTGCAGGGCGTCGAGACGCTATCGGCCTGAGTGTAGCAGGCCTCCCCGGCCGCCGCCGATCATCGCCCCTCGCATTGCTCTACCGTGGTCGCCATCGGCTTTTCGCACAGGACGTGCTTGCCGGCGCGCAAAGCGCGAATTGTGTAGGCGGCGTGCAGCGCGTTCGGCAGGACGATGTAGACGACGCTCGACCCGCTGGTCCAAGGCGATGCGATCGAAACCCGAATAGTCGTAGATCGCGTCCAACTCAAGCCCTTGCTGGGCGGCCACCTGCCGGGCCTTCCCCGGGTTGCCGCTGACGAGAGCCGTGAGCTTGCAGAAGCGGGTTTCGGCGAACGCCGGCAGCAGCCCGCCCAGGGTCAGCTTGCCGAGGCCGACGAGCGCCCAGCCGAGTTGGCGGTCACGCGCGACGAGCGGCTCGTCCTCCAGCTTCGGCGCCGGCCGGCCCGCCGCGCTGGAAGGAATGCTGGTAAGGCTGGTCGGTTCCATGCTGTGCCTCCCTGCATAAACAGCACCGGGCGCGTGTGGGCGGCTCTCGGCGCGTGCCATCAGGTGATGGTTGCGAGATCCAGGCGGCTTCCATGGGCGGCGGCTCCTCATGATAGCCGAGAAGTAAGGCAAACCCCGAACGGCCCAGCGCGGATCATGGTTTTAGAACGGAGGAAGTTTCGATGGACGGAGCGGCGCGCGGAACTTAGCAGTATAAGCAATTATTGCGCCGGCCTGGCGCGGTGGGGCGGCTCCGTGGTGAGCCGACTAGGCATACAGCCGAGCCTGCAAGCGCTGAAAGTGACCGGTGAGATTGTTCAGCGCCAGAGTAGCCGTCTTCAACGGCGAGTTGATCGGTGGAGCGACGATCTCGGCGACAAAGGCGTGCGCCCAGATATCTAGCAACGTCGGTTGGGCCGCTCCGAAGAAGTAGGCGTCGTCGCCAAGCAGTCGGCTCAACGCCTGCATGTCCTCCCCCCCGAGCGCGTAGATCTCGTCTCGGGAATGGCGACCCGTGCCCTGCGCGCGCAAGGCCGAGACGATGCTACGACGTGTAAGGGCCGCGGCGAACGGCCGGATGGGCCGCGGGACACGCGCGAAGAAGAGCTGGCGGATCGTTGCCCAACCCGGCTCATCGATCCAGCGCGAGTAAACTCCCACCCAGTAGAAATGCTCATCGAGCATGCGCCGGAAGGCAAACGAGACGCATCTCTGCCCATCGTCGAGAGGTGCGTCCATGTCGATGCCGCGCAGCCGGGACAGCCGCCCGATAATCAGGGTGGAGTTGCCGACGATCGTTCCGTCCTCGTCCTCGATGAAGGGGAGCTTGCCCTTTGGCGCCTTGGCGAAGCTGCGTCCGCCCTCGAACGGCGCGACCTCGTAAGCGATTTTGGCTTCTCGCAGGAAGCTCTCGATTTTCAGGCAGAAGGGACTGGGGTCGGCAATCCCCCATGCCTCCCCGAACTTGTGCAGTCTGATCGGCATCGCACTTTCCGCATGGTAGGTGCCGGATTTGCCCGAGCCGGCACGCCTCGGTTCGGTTGACGGCTCAACCTCACGCCGGCGGCGGCTACTACGTTCGCGCAATTCCTAAAATCCTGTCCCACGTAACATCTGACGCGAGACGGATGTCGAGGGCAAGGTTGTTTGAGCGGACATGAGCGCATATGTGGAAAAGACCGGCGCGAGAAGCGGCGCGCCGGGTCACGTGAGGCGTTGACAGGCCGTCAGAGCCGTCGGAGCGCCGGCCGGAAGGTCGAGTATCGGCGCGCGGCGGAACGTTCTGGCGTGCGATCGTTCGATCAACGCTAAACATACATCCGGTCTGTTCAGTTGGGAGGCTCCAAAATGGATAACACTATGCGCATCGAGATCGGGATCAGCGATGACGATCGTAAGTCTATCGCTGAAGGTTTATCTCGCTTGCTGGCCGATACATACACCCTATACCTAAAGACGCACAACTTTCATTGGAACGTCACCGGCCCGATGTTCAATACCCTGCATCAGATGTTCGAGACGCAGTACACGGAATTGGCGATGGCTGTCGACGAGATCGCCGAGCGGATTCGCGCGCTGGGCGAACCGGCGCCCGGCAGCTATGCTCAGTTCTCCCGGTTGACCCGCATCCGCGAGGAGGAGACCCAGCCGCCCGCCGAGAAAATGATCGAACAGCTCGCGCGGGATCAGGAAGCTCTCGTCCGTACCGCCCGCGAGGTATTTCCGGTCGCCGATGCCGCCAATGACGAGCCGACGGCCGACCTGCTTACGCAGCGAATGCAGGTGCACGAAAAGGCGGCGTGGATGCTTCGCAGCATGCTGGCTTAGCCCACGCCGGCCGGGGGCGCCGCTTCGGTATTTCGCCAATGGTGCGCGCGACCCCTCTGACGGAGGGGCACCGACCGATGCGGCGCGGTGGATTCGGCCGAGGCCGGTGTTCAGCGCAAATGGGAGCAACGGCATGGGGCTGCACTTCGCGGTCGTTTACGGATCGGTGCGCCGCGGGCGCCAGGGCATCAAGTATGCGCGCTTCCTCAATGCTCAGCTTCTCGCCCGCGGACACGAAGTCAGCTTCGTCGACCCGCTGGAGTACCGACTGCCGCTGCTCGACAAGATGTTCAAGGAGTATGCGGATGGGGAGGTCCCTGACCCGCTGCCGAAGCTGGCGGCGATCATCCGTGCGGCGGATGGCTTTCTGATCGTCAGCGGCGAGTACAATCACGGCATTCCTCCGGCGCTCAAGAACCTGTTGGATCATTTCCTCGAAGAGTGGTTCTGGCGGCCCTCCGCCATCGCCTGCTACTCGGCCGGAGCGTTCGGCGGCGTGCGCGCGGCGATGCAGCTTCGCGCCACCCTCGCCGAACTCGGCATGCCGAGCATCCCCTCCATTCAGCCGATGCCGAAGGTGCAGGATCAGTTCGAGGATGACGGAACCCCGCGCGACCCTTCGCACGCTGCTCGCCTCGGCCGCTTCTTCGACGAATTCGAGTGGTATGCCGGTGCGCTCAAGGCGGCGAGAAAGGGCGGCGTTCCTTACTGAGGAGGATGAGGGCGCATCAACCCAGTGAATATCGAGCGTTCTGCTGTAGAGAAGGCAATCAGCGCTCATATCCTCGCGACACTCGGAGGAGCTATGGAACGGCGAAGCTTCGGTCCCATCAAGCGCGAGGTCGCGGTACTCGGTCAGGGCACGTGGCAGATCGAGGAAAGCAGCCGGGCCGCCACGATTGCCGCCTTGCGCCGTGGCTTTGATCTCGGCATGACGCATATCGACACCGCCGAAATGTACGGCTCTGGCGAGTCGGAAACGATCGTCGCCGAAGCGATCGCCGGGCGGCGCGACGAAGTGTTTCTGGTCTCTAAGGTGCTTCCCCAGAATGCTTCGCGAAGCGGGACAGTGGCGGCCTGCGAGAAGTCGCTCGCCCGCCTCCGCACCGACCGGCTGGATTGCTATCTCCTGCATTGGCGCGGGCAGTATCCGCTCGCCGATACGATCGCCGCGTTCGAGCGGCTTTGGCGCGACGGCAAGATTCTCTCTTGGGGCGTCAGCAACTTCGATGTCGCCGACCTGGAAGAAGCGGAGGAGATCGCCGGCGAGGGCCGTTTGGCGTGCAATCAGGTCCTCTACAATCTCGGCGAGCGCGCGGTCGAGCACGCCGTTCTCCCTTGGTGCGAGGAGAGAGGCATCGCCGTGGTCGCCTACAGCCCGTTCGGCCGGGAGAGCTTTCCGAGCTCGAGCACGCCCGGCGGCCGCGTGCTGGCGCAAATCGCCGCGGCGTACGCCGCCAATCCGCGACAGGTCGCCCTGCGGTTCCTGCTTCGCCGGCCATCGGTGTTCGTCATCCCGAAGGCGGCGCGAGCCGACCACGCGGCCGAGAACGCGGCGGCCGGCGACCTTAGGCTGAGCGATGCCGAGCTTGCGCGGATCGACAGCGCCTTCGCGCGCGGCCCACGTCCACGCGAATTACCCATGGTCTAACCTTAGCCTTGCGGGAGCGCCTTCTCGACGCGGGCCGCGCAGAACTTGAATTCCGGGATCTTCCCGAACGGGTCGAGCTGCGGGTTGGTAAGGAGATTGGCCGCCGCCTCCGCGAAGCAGAACGGCAGGAAGACCATGCCCTCCGGCACGTCCGGGTCCATGCGGGCCGTTACCGCCACGCTGCCCCGGCGGGTGGCCACGGTGATCCTGTCGCCGGGGCTGACACGAAGCCGCTCCAGCTCACCCGGCCCCAAACAGCCAATCGCCTCCGGCTCGGATGCTTGCAGAACATGCGAGCGTCGGGTCATGGCGCCGGTGTGCCAGTGCTCCAGCAGGCGCCCGGTGGTAAGCACCATCGGGTACGCCTCGTCCGGCAGTTCGTCGGGCGGAATCAAGTCGGTCGGGACGATCTTTGCTCGTCCCCCCGGCATCGGAAAGCCTTCGCCGAACAGGATTTCCCGGCCGGGTTGATCCTCGCCGCCGCAGGGATAGGTGACGGAGCTCTCGCGCTCGAGCCGGCGCCAGCTGATCTCGGCGATCGACGGCATAACCTGCCGCATCTCGTTGAACACGTCGCGCGGATGCGTGTAGCGCCAGTCCAGGCCCAGACGGCGGGCAATCTCCTGGATAATCCACCAGTCCTGGCGCGCCTCGTCCGGCAGTTCTAGAGCCTGCCTTCCGAGTTGCACCTGCCGGTTGGTATTGGTAAAGGTCCCGGTCTTTTCCGGGAACGCCGAGGCCGGCAGCACGACATCGGCCATGAACGCGGTTTCGGTCAGAAACAGATCCTGCACGACCAGATGCCGCAGCGAAGCGAGCGCCTCGCGGGCATGGGCAAGATCCGGGTCCGACATCGCCGGGTTCTCGCCCATGATGTACATGCCCTTGATTTGTCCGGCTTCCGCGGCGTTCATGATCTCGACAACGGTCAGGCCGCGCTTCGGATCGAGCGATGTTCCCCAGAATGCCTCGTACTTCTGACGGAAAGCCGCATCCTCGACCGGTTCGTAGTCCGGATAGAACATGGGAATGAGTCCGGCGTCGGACGCGCCCTGGACGTTATTTTGACCGCGCAGCGGGTGCAGCCCGGTGCCCGGCCGGCCCACCTGTCCGGTGATCAGGGCGAGGGCTATCAGGCAGCGCGCGTTGTCGGTGCCGTGGACGTGCTGCGAGATGCCCATGCCCCAGAAGATTATAGCGCGATTGGCCTTGGCGTAGGTTCGGGCGACGGCGCGGATGGTCTCGGCGTCGATGCCGCAGATCGCGGCGACGCGTTCGGGAGCGAACGCCCGCACCCGCTCTTGCAGCTTGGCGAAGTTATCGGTGTAGGCCTGGATGTATTGCTCGTCCGTGAGCCCTTCCTCGATAATCGTGTGGATCATGCCGTTGAGCAGCGCCACGTCGGCGCCCGGCCGGAATTGCAGCGAATACCGGGCGTGGCGGGACAGCTCCTGGCGGCGCGGATCGATGACGATCAGCGTGGCGCCGCGCTTTGCGGCGTTCTTGATGAAGGTCGCGGCGACCGGGTGGTTCTGCTCCGGCCGCGCGCCGATGACGATGATCACGTCAGCCTCGAGTGCCGCCGTGAACGGCGCGGTGACGGCGCCCGAGCCGATCCCCTCGATGAGCGCCGCGACCGAGGAGGCATGACAGAGGCGTGTGCAGTGATCGACGTTGTTAGAGCCGAAACCGGTGCGCACCAGCTTCTGGAACAGGTACGCTTCCTCGTTGGAGCCCTTCGCCGATCCGAAGCCGGCGAGCGCCGATCCGCCATGCTGGTCGCGGATCGACCGCAAGCCGGTGGCGGCCCGGTCCAGCGCCTCCTCCCAGCTCGCCTCGCGGAAGTGGGTGAGCGGATTGTCTGGGTCCAGCGTCTCCTCCGCGTGCTTGCCGACGCCGTTCTTGCGGATAAGCGGCCGGATCAAGCGGTGCGCGTGCGTGACGTAGTCGAAGCCGAAGCGGCCCTTGACGCACAGGCGGTTGCGGTTTGCCGGACCGTCCCGTCCTTCCACGAAGAGGATGCGGTCGTCGCGGACGTGATAGGTGACCTGGCAGCCGACGCCACAGTAGGGACACAGCGAGTTCGACCGAGCGCTCGGGCCGGCCGGTGTGGATCCCCCGGTCATCGAGAACGCTGGCCGGCAGCAACGCCCCCGTCGGGCAGGCCTGCACACACTCGCCGCAGGCGACGCACGTGCTGTTGCCCATGGGGTCGTCGAAATCGAAAACGACCTTCGCGTGAATGTTGCGATGGGCCATGCCGATGACATCGTTGACCTGCACTTCCCGACAGGCGCGTACGCACAGGCCGCAATGAATGCAGGCATCGAGGTGGACCGCCATCGCCGGGTGGCTCCGGTCCGGCGGTGTGCTGGCCCGAGTATGAAATCGGCTGGCGGTCAGCCCGGCGTCGTCCGCCCAGCGCCAGAACAGGGAGTCCGGATCGTGCGCCCGCTCGCGGGGCGGCTGATCGGCGAGCAGCAGTTCCAGCACCATCCGGCGCGCGTTGCGAGCCCGCTCCGAGCCGGTCAGTACCTGCATACCCGGCAATGGCGTGCGCAGACACGACGGCGCCAGCACCCGTTCGCCCTTGATCTCCACCATGCAGACGCGGCAGTTGCCGTCCGGCCGGTATCCGGGTGCGTCGCGATGACAGAGATGGGGAATGAGGGTGCCCGATCGTTTCGCCACCTCCCAGATGGTCTCACCCGGCTGAGCGATGACCTCCGTGTCGTCGAGGATGAAGCGAACCGGCTCGATCACCGAAGCTCTCCCTCGAAGTAGCGAAGCGCCGTCAGAACCGGATTGGGCGCGGCCTGGCCGAGACCGCAGATCGAGGCGTCGCGCATCGCCTCGCTCAGCTCCGCCATCAGCGGCGCATCCCACTTCGCTTGCTCGATCATGTGCAGCATCTTTTCGCAGCCGACGCGACAGGGCGTGCACTGACCACAGCTCTCGTCGGCGAAGAAGGCCATGAGATTGCGGGCCACCGAGCGGATGTCGTCGCGGTCGGACAGCACGACGACGGCGCCCGAGCCAACGAAGCATCCGTGCGGCTCCAGCTCGCCGAAGTCGAGGCGCAAGTCGGCCAGGCGTGCCGGCAGAATGCCTCCCGAGGCGCCGCCCGGTAGGTACGCCTTGAACCGATGTCCGTTCAACATGCCGCCCGAGTAGTCTTCGATCAGCTGGCGAGCGGTGACGCCGGAGGGGGCCTGCTTCACGCCGGGATCCTTGACGCGACCGGAGACGGAATAGAGGCGCGGTCGGCCCGCCGCCTGATACCACCTCGGCCCGCGCGCCAGTATTTGCGCTATCCAGTACACGGTCTCGACGTTGTTGATCAGCGTCGGCAAGCCGAATAGCCCGCGTTGCGCCGGATATGGCGGACGGTTACGGGGCAACCCCCGCTTGCCTTCGATGCTTTCCAGCATCGCCGACTCCTCGCCGCAGATGTAGGCCCCGGCGCCCCGCCGCAAGTGCATCGCGATGCCCGAGTTCACGCCGGCCCTCTCGATCTCGGCCATCTCGCCGCGCAGAATCGTGTGCGACTGGGGGTACTCGTCCCGCAAGTAGATGTAGAGCGTGTCAGCCTCGATCACCTGCGCGGCGATCAGGGCGCCCTCCAGAACGCGATGCGGATCGGTGTCCAGGCAAGACCTGTCCTTGAAGGTTCCCGGCTCCCCCTCGTCGGCATTTATCGCCAGCATACGCGCTTTCGGCGCGTCCAGCATCAGGCCGCACTTGCGTGTCGCCGGAAAGCCGGCCCCGCCCATCCCCCGCAGGCCCGCGTCTTTTAGGGCTTCGACTACGTCCGCCGCCGTAACGGTCCCGTTCTGCACGGATTGCAGAACCCGGTAGCCGCCCGCCTCGACATAAGCGTCGAAGTCGCGGAAGGGCGGCTGTTCCGAGGCCGTGGCGCCGGCCGCGACGGCGGCGCGAATGCTCGCGGTCGTAGCGGAACCGATCCGTCGTCTTCCCACCATCGCCGCCGGAGCACGGTCGCAGCCGCCCATGCAGGGAGCGCCCAGGATGCGCACGCCGCTCCCGAACGCGCTCGCCAACGCCGCGTGCAGGGTCCGGCTGCCGGCGAGTTCGCAGCAGATACCATCGCAAATCCGCACGGTAAGGGGCGGCGGAGGCGCTTCGTCCTCCTTGACCACGTCGAAGTGGGCGTAGAAGGTCGCGACCTCGTAAACTTCGGCTTGCGCCAGCCGCATCTCTCGGGCAAGCGCCGCCAAGTGGCGGGCGCTGAGGAAGCCGAACCGGTCCTGTACCAGGTGCAGGTGCTCGATCAGCAAGTCGCGCCGGCGCGGCGCATCGCCGAGCACCGCGCGCACCTCATCGACCGCGGACGGATCGAGCTGCCGCCCTTTAGGGTACTGAACGGGGCGCCGGGTTCCCCTGCCCCTGCGCCGCTCAGAGGAAGCGGGCGCGTCCATGATCACTCGCACTCTACACGCTTAGAGAGTGGTCGGAGCCGTGCTCTCGAACAAGCAGTTTGTCGTCACCCGCGCGGGCCGGCTCACCCGGGCCAAGTTGGTAATTCCGATTCTGGCATGAATCGGACTGAAACTCGATGCGCGAGCAAGCCGAACATTCCGCGCGGTCTCTAAACCAGTTGCGATTTCTTCAGCTTATGGGCACTTCGTACCCGTACGGGTAAAATATGTTCGTGCTTAGCGACCAGCACAGACTACAATGAGTGTGCCGATACGGCTTTACGTTCGAGACTGATGCCTTCATCTACTCTGGCTTCGCGTTCTTCATACCCGGTGGCTGATAGCAACAATTCTTCGGAACTGTTTTGCAGGATCATGTCGATATCTACGCGGAATGTTGTACAAACCAACAGTTATCATCGACAGTAGATTGGCGCAAATCATCCACTTGTTATCTGCTGAAGAATATACGACCAGGAGTTCTTACACAAGTGCAAGGGCTTTGAGCAATAGTGGCGTAAATTTGTGTCTTATACCTTAGTCACACCGGCATGTTCTCGGTTCGCACACGGTAATTATCAGAATGATCTGGGGCGATTCGGGCCGACATCGGCGCATTGATGGCGAGTTGCTTCACCGCCTGCAAATCGCGGGCCGGCAGTAGAGAGCGCGCCTAGTTAGGAGACAGCCTGACATGAGGACCACAGCGTTAGCCGTTGCGTTGTCGCTTGTTGCCGGGGTAGCGCATGGTGCGTGCGTTTCGAGCGGGGTGGCCGGCAAGTGGAGTTTCAAAATCAGACGCGGGGCGCTCATCTACCGCTGTCCGGATGTGACGATCACGTCCGCCGGTGCGATGACCGGGAACTGCACGGCGGTTGATCCGGATCCCGCGGCCTTCACGTTGCGCTCGACCACGCCTGTGCGGGTCGCGGCGAATTGCGCGCTGAGCGGCGAGTTCACTCTGTCGCATCCGCAGCAGACCGACGGCTATGCGATACGCGGAGCGATGAACAGGTCGATGGACACGATGGGAATGACGCCGTTCGCTTGGCCGAACTTCACGCACACGATCTGGATGGACGGCTACAAGCAGTAGAGGACGATTCCGTTGCCGGAATTCACGGCGGGCGATCGGTAAACGATTTGTCGCCACCCCCTCCCGGAGGCTGAACTTTCACGAGTTTCGCACGTTATAGACGAATAGAGGCGCGTGCGACGAACGCGCTGACAACCGACTTCTCTCCGGTCAGCCTGCTCAACGTCCGGAGGGACGGGGAGGACCGTCATGAACACGCGGTCGATGTTGTTCGCGGCGAGCGCGGGTTTGGTCCTGGCGATCGGACCGGCGTACGCGGGTCCATGCAGTGAGCAAATCAGGGATCTTGAAAAGAGTCTTTCGAGCAAGGATGCGGGGATGGGGCCGGTGAGCCCTGGGACTGCCGAGACCACGGCCCCTAGCACGACGGCGGCGCCGAAGGCGGGAGAGGCCCGCGGGACGGAGGCGACCCCGGCGATGAGCGATGTTGTGAAAGGACGGGCCGCTTCGCCCGCTGACGTTCAGAGACAGAATCAGGGCCAGCCGACCGCGGCGGAATCTGCTCTAGCCGGAAAGGGCGCGCCGGCCCCCAACCTCAGCGACGCGATGGGCTCGCTGCAGCGCGCCCGAGAGCTGGACAAGGCCGGCAACGAGGCCGAGTGCATGGCGATGATCCAGAAAGCGAAGGCGCAGGGCGGCTCCCGATAAGCATCGTCGGACGGCATGGCCAGGCGGACGGGGCTGCTCAGAAGAGTACGACGCTGCGGATCGACTTTCCCTGGTGCATGAGATCGAAGGCCTCGTTGATCCGCTCCAGCGGCATGGTGTGGGTGATCAGGTCGTCGATGTTGATCTTTCCCTCCATGTACCAGTCGACGATCTTGGGGACATCGGTGCGGCCACGCGCGCCGCCGAAGGCGCTGCCGCGCCAGACGCGTCCGGTCACCAGCTGAAACGGCCGGGTCGAGATTTCCTGGCCGGCCCCGGCGACGCCGATGATGATGCACTCGCCCCAGCCCTTGTGGCAGCACTCCAGCGCTTGACGCATCAGCTTGACGTTGCCGACGCATTCGAAGGCGTAGTCGGCGCCGCCGCCGGTCAGTTCGATGAGGTGGGCCACCAGATCGCCCTCGACCTCTTTCGGATTCGACGTAGTGCGTCATGCCGAACTTCTCGGCCATCGCCCGCTTGTCGGGGTTCATGTCGACGCCGACGATCTTGTCCGCGCCCACCATTCGCGCACCCTGAATGACGTTGAGGCCGATGCCGCCCAGCCCGAAGACCACGACATTGGCGCCCGGCTCGACCTTCGCCGTGAAGATCACCGCGCCGATGCCGGTGGTTACGCCGCAGCCGATGTAGCAGATCTTGTCGAACGGCGCGTCCTCGCGAACCTTGGCGACCGCGATCTCCGGCAACACCGTGTAGTTGGCGAACGTCGACGTGCCCATGTAATGAAACAGCTTCTTGCCGTTCAGCGAAAACCGGCTGGTGCCGTCCGGCATCAGGCCCTGGCCCTGGGTTGAGCGGATCTTCTGGCAAAGGTTGGTCTTGGGGTTCAGGCAGAAGTCGCACTCACGGCATTCGGGCGTGTAGAGGGGAATGACGTGATCGCCCGGCTTCACCGATTTCACGCCCTCGCCTACCTCGACGACGACGCCGGCGCCCTCGTGGCCTAGGATCGATGGAAACAGGCCCTCCGGGTCGGCTCCGGAAAGCGTGAACTCGTCGGTGTGGCAGATGCCGGTCGCCTTGAGCTCGACCAGCACTTCGCCCGCCCGGGGTCCCTCGAGTTGCACGGTTTCGATGGAAAGTGGCTTGCCTGCTTCGAATGCGACAGCAGCGCGGACGTCCATCCCTTTTACTCCCTTCGCCTTCGCTTCATTCACGGACAGAGTGAAAGCGTCGCCCCGGCGAGCGCGCCGCGGTAAACAAGCGGCGGTTCCGTCATGCGATCACCACGTTCTTGTCCGCGAACATTTGCAGGAAAGCGAGAACATCCTCGAGGATTCTGGCTCTCGGGGCGGCGAAGACCTCGGTCAACTCATCGACTAGCTCCGCGACCTTTGTTCCGCCGTCACAACGCTTGACGATCTCCAGCCCGATAGGATCGAGAACGAACAGGCGCTCCGGAGCCAAAATCATCCACTGCCCGCGCCGCTCATCGAAATGCAAGCGCACGCCGGCCGGCAATATCGGCACCGAGCCTTCGGTAATGACTACGGGCTCTTTCAACATCGGTCGTGCTTTACCGTCGCGCGGAGGCCGCTGCCCGGATATGTCATTCTGCAACCATGCAGGAAGAAACGAAAGTGCAATTCTGGCGCGGGCTCGGGACAGCTCCGGCGCTAGTCGCCGGATTTCCGCTGCACATCTCTCGGCGCGACAGCCTCGGCCTGGTGTCCGCAGGCAAGCATCCACGGGGCGCGACCGGCGCCGGAATAAAGCGATGAAGGCGTCGCCTTTTCGGCCAACCAGCGCGCCTGCACACTGTAGGCCTCTCGCTCGCGCCTGCTCCAGTTCTCACATTCCGAGCCGCCACTGAAGGCTCCGTGCACCTGCTGCATGTAGTGGACCAATTCGTGAAGCAGAATGCTTCGGGCTCTGACCTCATGGACTGGATCGAGCCGATCGTCCAGATAGATGATTTTGCCGCGCGGGTACCAACCGTAGATCTTACAAGGCCGGCTGCATGCCGCCCGCTCCAACTCGGCGTGCGGGGCGAAGGCGATCCGCGGCGGATCCTCGGGGAGAGCATACCCGTCGCCGATTGGGCGAAGATAAGGAGGCTTGCCAAGACCTCGCCTAAACCGTCCAGCGCCATCCCCGATCAACTCCGTCGCGGTGCTAGCCGGCGAAGCCGTCGCCCGTCGGCTACGGTGCGGCTTGGACATGGTACTTATACGCTAGAGGCCCCAACTCTCGATCGATACTCAATGATGATTTCCCGAGGAGCCCGTGCGTAAGGCAGCTCTGTTCGGTCTGGCGCTTCTCGCGGCGATGTGGCCGGGGGAGGGCAGTGCGCACGATTATCCCACCGCCGCCCTGGCCGATTACGTGTTCGCTTGCATGGCGAGCAACGGTCAGACGCGCCAAGTCCTCGAGCAGTGCTCGTGCAGCATCGACGTTATCGCATCGATCTTGCCGTACGAGGAGTACGTGGAAGCCGAGGCCGTGCTCAGTGCCCGTCAGGTCGGTGGCGAGAAAGGCGCTCTGTTTCGCGGCGGCGAGAACGTGCGGAACATGGTGGCAAAACTAAAGCGCGCGCAGGCGGAAGCGGAGGTCCGCTGCTTCTGAGAGGTTGCCCCAGTGCTGAAGGCCAGTGCTGAAGGGAAACAGCGCGGCGCGACGGCTCTGTCGCACACTTTGGCATTTCTGTGTTCGATTGCGCGTGATAGTATCTTGCACCTGATACGAGCAAAGCAGAGAACGCGAGGCGGTAATCGCGCGGAGACCAGGGTCGGGTGTATCCGCGGCTCAAGGAGGAGAAGCCATGTCCTTCATCGCGGTCGGCGGCTGTCGGTGCGAACAAAACCCGGTTCGCTACCAGTACACGGAGGAGCCCTTCGAGGTTCATTACTGCCTGTGCACGGATTGCACGGACACGAGCGGCGGTGCCATGGCGATCATCGCGGTCGTCAAGCGGGACTCGTTTTCTGTAACGCAGGGCGAGGAGAAGATCCGGAACTTCGACACCAAGCCGACGTGCCACCGCCGGTTCTGCGGCGCCTGCGGCTGCCACATGTTCCTTTATGTCGACGCGTTTCCGGACTTCCTGCTTGTTCACGTCCCGACCTTGGACCGGGAGAGCGATGCCGGAAAACAACCCGATCGGTGGGTCTTCTGCAGGTCCAAGCATCCGATGCTGACGATCCCGGAAGATGGGTTGCCCCGGCACGAGGGATGGGCGATGACCGGCGAACCGGTGGCGGCGTGAGCTGGCGATCTCTCGGCGACGCAGGATTTTTCGGCCGCCGCCTAGCCAACACCCGTCACATCTATGCCGGAAGGGGTAATTGTCCAAAGGTTGGCCATGTATTAGATTACAATAAAGAACGTAAACGGGTCTGGGACATTGTTGGGCCCCGCATGCGAAATATGCTGATAGGCCGAGAGTGTTTCGTCGCGCGTAGCTCACCTGGAATAGTCCGGGCGGGGTCGAAAACGCCCGAACGATACAGTCGCGTGCCGACAGGGGGTTCTCTTTCGTCCTCTACAATGGGCGTGCGCTTCGTCCCGCGAGGCGACACGGCTGGACGAATAATCCAGTCAACGGGAGGAACCCGAATGAAACGCTTGCTGAGGCATTTTGTCGCCGGGGTGGCTACCATCTTGCTCGCCTCGACGGCGCTGGCCAACGACGAACTTGTAAAGATGCAGGACAACCCAAATAACTGGGTGATGCCGACCGGCGACTACGCCAATCAGCGCTACAGCAAGCTGGATCAGATCAACAACAAGAACGCCGGTAACTTGCGCGTGGCCTGGACCTTCTCAACCGGTGTACTGCGCGGACACGAGGGTGGGCCGCTGGTCATCGGCGATACCATGTATGTTCATACGCCCTTCCCGAACATCGTCTACGCGCTTGATCTCAGCAAGGACGGCTTGATCAAGTGGAAGTACGAGCCGAGGCAGGATCCGGACACCATCCCGGTGATGTGTTGCGACACGGTCAATCGCGGCCCGGCCTACGCGGACGACAAGATCTTCTTGTATCAGGCCGATACCGCGCTGGTCGCGCTGAACGCCAAGACCGGCGAAGAGATTTGGAAGGTGCAAAACGGCGATCCGAAAAAGGGAGAGACCGGCACCAGCGCGCCGATGGTCGTCAAGGACAAGGTCATCGTCGGCATTTCAGGAGCCGAATTCGGCGTGCATGGCCACTTGACCGCCTATGACATCAAAACCGGCAAGCAGGTCTGGCGCGCCTACTCGACGGGTCCGGACGCCGGCATGCTGGTCGATCCGGAGAAGACGACGCACCTGGGCAAGCCGATCGGCAAGGACTCGAGCCTGAGCACCTGGCAGGGCGACCAGTGGAAGATCGGCGGCGGCACGACGTGGGGGTGGTATGCTTACGATCCGCAGCTCAACCTGATCTACTACGGCACCGGCAATCCCGGCACCTGGAACCCGGCGCAGCGGCCGGGCGACAATCGCTGGTCGATGACCATCTTCGCCCGCAATCCCGATGACGGGATGGCGAAGTGGGCCTTCCAAATGACGCCGCACGACGAGTGGGACTACGACGGCGTCAACGAAATGATCCTGTCCGATCAGGAAATCAACGGGACCATGCGCAAGCTGCTCGTTCATTTCGATCGGAACGGCTTCGGCTACACTCTGGACCGGGCAACCGGCGAACTGCTGGTGGCCGAAAAATTCGACCCGGATATCAATTGGGCCACCCATGTCGATATGAAAACGGGGCGGCCGCAGGTCGTCGCCAAGTACTCACCGGAAAAGAACGGCGAGGACGTGAACACGACCGGCATCTGTCCGGCCGCCCTGGGCAGCAAGGACCAGCAGCCGGCCGCCTATTCGCCCCGCACGAAGTTGCATTATGTGCCGACGAACAACGTCTGCATGGACTACGAGCCGTTCAAGGTGGCCTATACGGCCGGCCAACCCTATGTCGGGTCGACGGTGAAGATGTATGCCCCGCAGGGCAACGAGCACTTGGGAAACTTTATCGCCTGGGACGCAACGAAAGGCAAAATCGTCTGGTCCAAAGATGAGAGATTTTCCGTCTGGTCAGGCGTCTTGGCGACAGCCGGCGATGTCGTCTTCTACGGTACGCTCGAGGGTTATTTGAAAGCCGTCGACGCCAAGACAGGCAACGAGCTCTATAAGTTCAAGACGCCGTCGGGCATCATCGGCAACGTCACCACATACTCGCATGGCGGCAAGCAGTATGTCGCCATTTTGTCGGGCATCGGCGGCTGGGCGGGGATTGGCCTGGCGGCCGGCCTGACCGAACCGACTGCCGGCCTTGGCGCGGTCAACGCCTACACGGCGCTCGCCAACTACACTGCCCTGGGTGGCCAGTTGACGGTGTTCGCCCTGCCATAGGCCGCGCGGGCGAATGCAGGCCAAGCCTCACGACACCGCCGTCGTGGTGCTTGGCCTCTTCTTCTTTCCGGTCGGCGGTCGCGCTGTCTCACCGCGAGGTCTTTCGCCATCTCACAGGCGAGCGTCATGAAGAAGTTTCTGCCGAGGCTGCTGCTTTTCTCGCTTTTCGCCGTGCCATGGGCAGCCGGCGTCGCCGACCAGCCGAAGCGCGCGGAAGACGGGAAATACTTCGATGCGGAGGGCGACCCGACTTATCATATCGCGGAAGATGGCACCGTCGATTGGTACACGTACAGCGGCTTCCGGCGCTACCACTCCGAGTGCCATGTCTGTCACGGGCCGGATGCGCTCGGCGGCTCGTTCGCGCCGGGTCTGGTCCGCCCGATGAAGACGATGTCCTACGGCGATTATCTAACGATCGTCGCGAATGGGCGCGATAACGTCACCACCGCGACACAGCAGAAGATGCCGGCCTTCGGCCACAACAAGAACGTCATGTGCTTCATCGACGACCTCTATGTCTACCTGAAGGCCAGAGCCGACGGCGCTCTGGGGCGGGATCGGCCGCAGAAACGCGAGCCGAAACCCGACGCGGCGCAAGCCGCCGAGAAAGCTTGCTTTGGGGGATAGTCGGGTTCCTCCGCGCGTCCTCTCGCGCGCGTTGCTGCTCTGCACGATCGCGATGACGCCGGCGGCGGGACTTGCACAGATGCCGGACCTGGTGGACCGATCGGCGCTACGGGTCTGCGCGGACCCGGCCAACATGCCGTTCTCGAACGACAAGGGGCAGGGATTCGAAAACAAGATCGCCGATCTGCTCGCCAGCAAACTCAAGGTGGCGGTGGTCTATACCTGGTTTCCGCAAGCGGTCGGCTTTGTTCGGAACACCTTGGGTGCGCGGAAATGCGACCTGGTGATCGGCTTCCCGCAAGGCGACGAACTGGTGCAGAACACCAATGCCTATTACCGGTCCGCTTATGCGCTGGTCACCCGGGCGGACTCGCCTCTGGCCGGCGTCGAGACGCTCGCTGATCCCCGTCTTAAGGGCAAGTCGATCGGCGTCATTGCCCGCACGCCGCCGGCTACAAGCATGGCCGCCAACGGGCTTCTCGCGACAGCCAAATCTTTCCAGCTCGTGGTCGACAGGCGCCACTCGTCGCCCGCCGAGGAGATGATCGCGGCGGTCGCCGTGGAGAGCTCGAGGCCGGGGTTCTGTGGGGCCCGGTCGGCGGCTACTACGCGAGGCTCAGCAAGGTGCCGATGTCGGTTGTACCGCTCATCAAGGAGCCCGAGGGGCCGCGCATGGTCTTCCGGATCACCATGGGTATCCGACCGGGCGAGCCGGAGTGGAAGCACCAGCTGAACGATCTGATCGCCGCGAACCAGAATGAGATCAACGCCATCCTGCTGGATTTCGGCGTGCCGATCGTAACCGAGGACGATCAACCGAGCCATCAATGACGAGCTGCTCCTCCCCACGACAGCGCCGCGGCGAGCCGTTCTATTCGAGAAGGCTGGCGACATGCCTGGCCAAGGCAAAGAGCCGCTGCTCCAGAAGAACGGGCGATTCGCATACGTAGGAAAGCGACTCTCGCCGCTCTTCAAAGACGCGGGTATCCCACAGGACGGCTTTCTCCAGCTCCTTCATCCTCGCAACTTCCGCCTCGTCGAGGGGCTGCTCGGCGCGAAGGGCCTGCAGTTCCCCTCTCTCCGACTTGACCTTGTCGGCCAGCTGTTTCTGCCGTCTGGTATATCGCTCGATGCCCTGGATGAGCGCCGAGCGTTCGGCATCGATCGTTTGCAGAATGCCGCTGAACAGAAGCGTTAGCTTTTCGTTTCGATCGGTCCCGAGGGTCGCGGCGAAGCTGTCGATCGCCGCATAAGCTTGTTCGAGCGGCATGCGCCGGGACGAAATCCCGCGAACCAACTCGGCGATGTCCGCTTGTTCCCGCCAACGCTCGCCGTCCTTCGGAATCTCGGGTCCATCCCAGACAGTGGCAGCTGAAATCGAAGCGACCTTGCGTTGCACGCACGGCCAGTCCGGATCTCCCGCATCGCCGGCGGCCATGGCCTGAGCCGCACCGATTGCCGCGAAAAACATCGGCAATAACCACGTCCCCCGCCTTAGGGCCTCGAACACCGCCAGCCCCCGGCGCGGAGTTCGATAAGCGCCTTGCATGAGGACTCCGCCGAATTCCATGGACATTCAGTTCGGAGCGATCGCCACGCCCCAAGGGAAGCGGCCGACCGCGATCGACTTGATTACCTTCAGCCGATCGACGTCGATGACCGATACGTCGTTGCTGACGCCGTTGGTGGTGAACAGCAGCTTCTCGTCCGGCGTGAAGGCGAGTTGCCAGACGCGCTGGCCGACGAGCAGGTATTTCTCGACGGCGAAGGTGTCGCCGTTGATGACCGCCACGCGGTTCGCCGGGCCCAGGGCGACAAAAGCCCGCTTGCCGTTCTTGGTAACCCGGACGCCGACCGGCTGGATGGCCTCCGAGTGGACGCCGGGGATCTGGAATGTGATCCTGGCGATGATCTTGCGGGTGGCCGGATCGAGGACGTTGACCGCGCCGCCGATCTCCGAGGTCACCCAGAGCTTCGAGCCGTCAGCCGAGAACTCGGCGAACCGGGGGCGGCTATCGACCAGGACGTTGTCGAACACCTCATAGCTCTTGGTGTCGATGAAATGGACCATGTTGGTGGTCTCCGAGGTGTTCACCAGCACCCGGCCATCCGGACTCACTCCCATGCCTTCCGGTTCGACGCCGACCGGGATCTCGGCCATGATCCTGTCCGTCTC
Source organism: uncultured Alphaproteobacteria bacterium (assembly GCA_963786265.1). Taxonomy (GTDB): domain Bacteria; phylum Pseudomonadota; class Alphaproteobacteria; order Rhodospirillales; family Defluviicoccaceae; genus Defluviicoccus. Next base: position 155,947 of record CAWAYT010000058.1, on the reverse strand, counting down.
GATGTCGACCACGGTCACCAGATTGTCGTCCTCGTTGGCGATGTAGAGGGGATTGCCGGAGGGATGCAGGACGAACAGTTCCGGATCCGGCCCCGACGGCAGGGCCTTGACCACTCGCCCGCTTTGCCGGTCGACCGCCTGAACCGTATCGTCGTCACTGGCGCAGACGAGAAGCAAACGCCCGTCCTTGGTGAGCGTGATTCCCCTTGGCCGCTGGCCAACCTTGAAGGTGTCGATGGCGACCAGGCTCTCGCTGTCGATGACGCTGATCGTGTTGTCCTTTTCGTTGGAGACATAGACGTTGAAGCCGGCCGCATGGCCGGGGGCCGCGCAGGCAAGCATCAGCATCCAGCAGCCGATGCCGAGGGCCGCGAGCCGGTATTTGTGTTCAGGACCGCGCCGAGCTGTGTCCATGCTAATTCAGCTTGCAACGGGATTCCGGCTCGTCCACTCCCAGCGTATCGAGCGGGGATCGCGGATGCAGGTATCCCTGTTGCGGCGAGACGGAGACCAGAGCGGTCGGAGCGGCCAGCAGGATCGGCTGGCGAAGTTGCTGATCCCAGCCGCGAAATGCCAGCTTCTGCCCCTTGAAACCGGCCAGGTCAAAGCTTTCGCCGAGCATGTAATTCTTGATCGCGCCGAAGGCGCTTGACCTCGTCCGCGTGGCTGCCTCGCCGATCGCCCGCACCGACAGCCAGACCTGGTAATCCAGAGGGGTCATTTTACGCCCGACAGCCTTCAGGAAGCGGCTTTGTAGCTGTGCCGCCCCCCACTGCTCGTGGGTCCAGTGCCAGCTCGTCGGGATCAGCCCCTGCGTACCGGCAACAGGACGCGGCAGCCATGTGCGGTAGGCGAGATACTCGCCGAATTCACCGACCTCGTCCGCGACCATCACCATGTCGTACTCGCCCTGGGTAAACACGGGCACCTCCGCCTGCGCCGGGCGGCGCGCATCCGGGCCGAATTCCCAGGTTTTCTCGGCCACTATCTTGGCGCCGAACTTCGTCGCCGAATTGCGCAGAGCCGCCGCGAACAGCCGGTCGCCCTCTCTTCGCCCGACGATCAGCAACCAGTCTCGCCAGCGCTTCCACATCAGGTACTGCGCCAGCCCGTCGGTCAGCATCGCCCGGCTGGGAGCGATGTGCAGCACGTTGCGGCGGCAGTCAGCGTCGCGGAGCCTGTCGTCAGCCGCGCCGGCATTCAACAGCACGACATCCGAGTCGCGGGTCGCGTCGGCCATCTCCAGCAGCACCGCCGCCGGCACGTTCGAGATGACGAACTGGAACCCTTCTTTCAGCAGTGCCTCGAATGCAGCTTTAACATTTTCCCCCGCCGGCACCGAGACGGCTTTCAGCGTGAATTCCTGCTTGAGGAAACGACCGGTCGTGTTGTTGTCGTCGATCGCGACTTGGCCACCAGCGGATCCCTTCGTCGCCCGGCGGCAGCTCCAGGTTGGACAGATTGGGCGGTCTCTCGACGATCTGGCTCAAGTAGGCGATCGGGATGCGTTGGTAATCCTGGGCAAACGCGGTGTTCCACGATAGCGCCGTGACGGTCGCCGATAGAGCGACCAGGGAAAGCGTTGTAAACCACTCCCGCGCGGTCAGGCGTCCCACCTCGGATCTAGGTGGCGCCGCGCGACAGTCTTATGGCGCTCGGGCTGGATGGCCATGGCCACAAGCTACTTCACGTGGCGGAGGCCATCAAGCTGCCACCCAATATGGCCATCGCCTTAGGTCTCTCGGAAGCTTATGCGAGAGCTCTAGGACAAGGCCGCCCAATGCAAATTGATCACCGATCATTCGGGCGCCTTGTTGGCGACATCCACCAGCTTCCGCGCTGGATGAGCGGGCGCTGCATCCATTCGTAGGAGTGTGCGTTACCCGCGGCGGTTTTCGGCCCAGCGGTCGCGCAGGAAGTGCGCGGCCATCTTCGGCCGGCGGTCGCGGGTGAACACACCTTTGAAGTTCATTGCCCCCGCCCGCATGGTGCCTTGCCCGGTCTTGAAGTCGGCGAAGTTCCAGATGTGCATCCCGATCATGAATGGCCGCCGCGCCGCGACGTCGAGATAGCGGCGGATGAACTCGACCTGGTACTCCTCGGTCCACATCTCGGGCGGCTGGTTGTGGATGCCGGGCAGGGTATCGGTGCCGAATTCCGTAATCATCACAGGCTTGCCGAAGGCCCTGTGGAGATCATCGAGGTCCAGTTCCAAAGCCTGCCGCGCCAGGTCGAGCTGCCCCGGCTCAGTGTACCAGCCATAGTAGGCATTGACACAAACGACATCGAAGATTCCGAGCCAGTCGCGGACCCCGCCCTGCACCCCGACGAGCGTCACGGGCCGCGTCCCGTCGAGCCGGTGGGCATCATCGTACAGCTGGCGGAAGAACCGCATGCCGGCTTCCACGGCCCGTGGAACGGGAGCCCCCATGCCGAGCGGAGGTCCGCCCATCGGCTCGTTGGCCACGTTCCACATGATCGTGCTCGGATGGTTCTTGTCGCGTGCGATCAATTCCCGCAGCTGCTTCTGGCATTGCGCGAGACGCTGTTGGGTCTGCTCCTCGGGATCCTCGAAATTCAGCCCGACCGCCGGGATTTCGTTGATCACCAGAATGCCGAGGCGGTCGGCCAGCTGCATCGCCTCCTCGGCGTAAGGGTAGTGCGACGTTCGATATGAGTTAGCGCCGACCCACTTCAGCAGCTCATAGTCGCGGATCCACATCGGCAGGTTCAGGCCGCGTCCACTGAGCGGAAAGTCCTCATGCTTGCCGAACCCCGTGAGCTTGATCGGCTCCCGGTTGAGCAGAAGCTGGTCCCCGCGCACCTCCACGGTGCGGATGCCGATGTCGAGCGTGTAGGCATCGGTGACGCCCTGGCCATCGGTCAGGGTGACCGTCAGTGGGTAGAGGTAGGGGTCCCCTGGGCTCCAGAACCGGGCCGCGGGCACCCGCAAGGTGGCCTCGGCCAAGCCGGAGCGGAATTGCAGGTCGGCCTCGATGGCATCGAGCCGAACTTTGCCGGTGCCCGCATACCCGCCGGCCGCGGCCACCTTGACAGTGACGACACCGTCGTTGCCATCGATGGCGGTGACGGCCGTGATGTCGTCGATGTGCGCCGCCGCCGGGACCGAGTAAAGCCATACTTGCCTGTGCAGGCCCGCATAGGGAAAGAAATCGTAGGTGGTTGCCGGATACCCCCCTGCGAGGCCGGCCACGCCGGCCCCACTGGCTCCAGGCCCGGGCGGCACCCGCTCCAGCAACTGCTTGTTCTCGACCGCGATGGCGATGACGGTCTCCCTGTCCCAGTTCAACTGGCCTGTAATCTCGGCTGCGAAAGGCAGGTGTCCGCCGAGATGCTCAGTACCAGGGCGCCGTTGACCCAGACCCTGGCGGCGTAGTTGGCCGAGCCAACGCGCAAGAACACGCGCTGGCCTTGCCAGCCCGAAGGCACCCACACCCGATGCAAATACCAGGCGAGATCCAGGTAGTTCTTGGCGTCGTCGAACAAGTCATTCCAACTGCACGGGACCGGGATCTGGCGCGGAGCAGGCAGAGCGCTGACCCAGCCCCGCGCCTGACCTTCCTCGCGGGGATCAAGTTGGAACTCCCACAGGCCCGAGAGGTCCATCACGTTCCGGAGCCGGTTCTGCCGCGGGTAGAGCAGGCCGCTGGATCCGCCTTCCGGCGCTGTTCGGGGCAGGGGAGTGCTTGGCCGCGGTTGGGATTGCGCCACTGCATGGCTCCCGACCAGCGACGCCGCGCCTGCCATAGTCGAGGCCAGTAAGAGGTCTCGTCGGCTCAATGAAGTGGGCTCAAGCGAGGGTCGAACCGCATATTGGTCAGTCAACGATTGGCGCCGCATCGTAAGCTCTCCGAGTCCTGTCCCAAGCGCCTCCGGCCTGGAAGCGGGTCCAGAGACAACGGCTCAGCCCGGATTCCGCTCCGGAAGAGGCGTCCATTTACGGAGCGGAGAAGGAACTTTCCGCAAAATGCACCGCACTCACGGGACGTGTCGCCACCGTCGACGTAGCGTTCACTCGCGGCACGTCAAAAATCCGAAACAGGCTTACTTGGCTTGTTAAAACAGCGGCATCGCTGCAAGCTCGGGCAATCACAAGCCAGCGGCGCCCCAGTTCTGGACAATGCGCGCGGCCGCGTTTCATATAGCGTTTTTAAAGGCGATCACTCTCCCGAGTTCACGGCAGACGAGTACGCGATGCAGAGTTTAGCCAATCCCACGCGCTTCGTGCGCCTAAGTACCCGGCTCGTGCCGTGGCTGGCGGCGGCGACGCTGCTGCTGCTGGGGAGCGGACTGTACCTCGCGCTTTTCGCCTCGCCGCCCGACTACCAGCAGGGCGAGAGTGTACGGATCATGTATGTGCACGTGCCCGCCGCCTGGATGGCGCTGTTCTGCTACACCTGCATGGCGGCGGCGTCGGCGGTGGCGCTGATCTGGCGGCATCCGGTGGCCGAACTCGCCGCCAAGGCGACCGCGCCGATCGGCGCCTGCTTCACCTTCTTGGCGCTGCTCACGGGATCCCTCTGGGGCAAGCCGATGTGGGGAACCTGGTGGGTGTGGGACGCCCGGCTGACCTCCGTGCTGGTGCTGTTCTTTCTCTATCTCGGCTACATGGCGCTGGAGAGCGCGTTCGACGATGCGGCGCGCGGCACCCGCGCGGCGTCGATCATGGCCCTGGTCGGCTTCGTCAACGTGCCGATCATCAAGTTCTCGGTCGACTGGTGGAATACCCTGCATCAGCCGGCCAGCATTGTCCGCCTGGATGGTCCAAGCATCCACCCGAGCATGCTGGCGCCGTTACTGGTTATGGGATTGGCCTTCACCTGCTACTACTTCTGGGTGGTTCTCCTGCGCATCCGCGGCGAGCTTCTCGCCGGCAAGATCCGCGGTCTAAGATTGCGTCAGGCGCAGGGCTGAAGCCCTGTTACATGGAGGTCGGTTGGCAAGCTTCCTCGACATGGGCGGATACGGCGGTTATGTCTGGCCGGCGTTCGGCGTCACGGCGGTGGTGCTGCTCGGCCTGTTGCTGGCGAGCCTGCGGTCCCTTCGCGCCAGGGAGGAGACGCTGGCGGCGCTACAGCGGAAGGGCGCTTCGGACGCGCGGGGAGAGTAGGTGAAGCCCAAGCACAAGCGGCTGGTCTTTGTCGGTATTGGCATGGGCCTTCTCGGGCTCGCCGCCATCCTAGTGCTCACGGCGCTGGAGGATTCGGTCGTCTTCTTCCAGACTCCCTCACAGGTCGCCGAAAAGCATATCGCCATGGATAGGCGGCTCAGGATCGGCGGCCTGGTCGAGGAAGGCAGCGTGCAGCGCGGCACGGGCGCCGAGGTGCGGTTCCGGGTGAGCGATCTCGTCAACACCGTCGCCGTGTCTTACCATGGCATCCTGCCGGACCTGTTCCGCGAGGGGCAGGGCGTCGTCGTCGAAGGGCGCATCCGCGATGACGTGCTGGTAGCCGATCAGGTGCTGGCGAAGCACGACGAGAAGTACATGCCGCCGGAAGTCGCCGACGCGCTGAAGGAATCCGGCCAATGGCGGCACATGCAGGATAGCATGCGGGCGAATGGCCAATTGCCGGCGAAGGCCGAGCCATGACCGTCGAACTCGGGCTGTTCGCGCTGGTGCTGGCGCTGCTCGTCGCGGTGGTGCAGGGCACGCTGCCGATGCTGGGGGCCAGCCGTGGCAATTCCGCATGGATGGCGCTCGCGGATCCGGCCGCGCTGGCGCAGTTGCTGCTGGTCGCGGTCTCGTTCGGCTGCCTGATGCACGCCTACATCGTCTCCGATTTCTCGGTGCTCACCGTCGCCGCCAACTCGCACTCGGCGAAGCCGCTGCTCTACAAGATCGCCGGCACCTGGGGCAACCACGAGGGCTCGATGCTGCTCTGGGTGCTGATCCTGACGATCTTCGGCGGGGCCGTCGCGGCGTTCGGCGGCAATCTTCCGCCCGGCCTGCGGGCGCGGGCGCTGGCGGTGCAGGCGTGGATCGCCATCGGCTTCTATCTGTTCATCCTGCTCACCTCCAACCCGTTCGCCAGGCTCGATCCGCCGCCGCTCGACGGCCGGGGCCTGAACCCGCTGCTGCAGGATCCCGGCCTCGCCTTCCATCCGCCGTTCCTCTACCTCGGCTATGTCGGCTTCTCGATGGCGTTCTCCTTCGCGGTGGCGGCGCTGATCGAGGGGCGTGTAGACGCGAGTTGGGCGCGCTGGGTGCGGCCGTGGACGCTCGCCGCCTGGACCTTTCTCACCTGCGGCATCACGCTTGGGATCCTGGTGGGCCTACTACGAGCTCGGCTGGGGCGGCTGGTGGTTCTGGGATCCGGTCGAGAACGCCTCGCTGCTGCCGTGGCTCTCCGGCGACCGCGCTGCTGCATTCGGCGGTGGTGGTCGAAAAGCGCGACGCGCTGAAGGGCTGGACGGTGTTCCTCGCCATCGTCACCTTCTCGCTCAGCCTGCTCGGCACCTTCCTGGTCCGCTCCGGCGTGCTCACCTCCGTGCATGCCTTCGCCGTCGATCCGGCGCGGGGCGTGTTCATTCTGGCGCTGCTGGTGATCGTCATCGGCGGCTCGCTTGCGCTGTTCGCCTGGCGCGGTCCGCAGTTGCCGGCCGGCGGCCTGTTCCAGCCGATCTCGCGGGAAGGCGGGCTGCTGCTCAACAATCTGCTGCTGAGCACGGCGGCGGCGGCGGTGCTGCTGGGCACCCTCTATCCGCTGATCCTCGAGGCGACGGGCGGCGGCAAGATCTCGGTCGGCGCGCCGTTCTTCAACGCCGTGTTCATTCCACTGATGGCGCCGCTGGTGATCGCCATGGCCGTCGGACCGCTGCTGCCGTGGAAGCGCGGCGACCTCGCGTCGGCGCTCGCCCGCTTGTGGGCGGCGGCGCTGGCCGCGGGGGCGGCGGCGCTGGCCGGCTGGCTCGTTTATGACGCGCGCAGCGTGCTCGGCCTGCTCGGCCTGTGCGCTCGCGGCCTGGCTTTTCGTCGGCACGCTGACCGAGTTCGCCGGTCGCAGTCGGCCTGTTCGCGGCGCCCGCTGGGCACCAGCCTGCGTCGCGCCTGGGGCCTGCCGCGCGCCGCCTGGGGGATGACGCTGGCGCACGCCGGACTTGCCGTCGCCATCGCCGGCATGACCGCATCGTCGGTCTGGAAGGAAGAGCGCATCCAGGTTATGCGGCCGGGCGATCAGGTGGCGCTCGCCGGCTATGTCATCACCTTTACCGGCGCCGAACGTGCGCCCGGCCCGAACTACGAAGCCCTGCAGGGCCGCTTCGCCGTCGCCGACGGGCAAGGCCGGCTTATCGCGACACTCACGGCGGAAAAGCGCTCCTATCCGGTCGAAGGCCAGGACACGACGGAGGCGGCGATCCGCTCGACCATCGCCGGCGACCTTTACGCCGTCATCGGCGAGCCGCAGGGCGATAATGGTGCCTACGTGACCCGGTTGTTCTTCGAGCCGCTGGTTCCTTGGATATGGACGGGCGTCGGCCTGATGGCGCTGGGGGGGCTGGCAAGCCTCAGCGACCGGCGGCACAGGGTCGGCGCCCCGGCCCGCAGGCGACGCGAGAGTGCGGCGCCAGCGCTCGCCGCCGGTAGCACCAAGGGCGCCACATGACCGCGTTCGCCGCCGGCGGCTTTGCCCGCCGCCTGCCATACCTGCTGCCGCTAACCTTGTTCCTGATGCTGGCCATCTACTTCTGGATCGGCCTCGGCAAGGACCCGCACGAGGTTCCTTCGGTGCTGATCGACCAGGAGGTCGCGCCGTTCGCGCTGGCGCCGTTGCAGGGGCGCGAGCGCGGCTTCTCTTCCGACGACCTGCGGGGCCAAGTGTCACTGGTCAACGTCTTCGGCTCCTGGTGCGCCGCCTGCCAGATCGAACATCCGTTTCTGATGCGGCTGAAGCGGGAAAGAAGCGGTGCCGGTTTACGGCATCGACTGGCGCGAAAAGGATCGGCAGGCCGGGCCGGCGTGGCTCGCCCGTCACGGCGATCCCTACACGCTCGTCGGCGACGACCCGGACAGCCGGGCGGCGATCGCCTTCGGCGTCACCGGCGCGCCGGAAACCTTCATCGTCGATGCCGAGGGCGTGATCCGCTACAAACATGTGGGCCCGATCACGCCCGAGGTGTGGGAACAGACGTTATGGCCGATCGTCCGCCGGCTGCGGACGGCTGATCGCGGTGCTCGCGGCCTTGCTGCTGGCACTCACGGCCAGCAGTGCCGTCGCTGTTCAGCCAGGCGAGGTGCTGGCCGATCCGGCGCTGGAGGCGCGCGCGCGGGAGATCGGCAAGGAGCTCCGCTGCCTGGTCTGCCAGAACCAGTCGATCGACGACTCCGACGCCGATCTCGCCCGCGATCTGCGGGTGCTGGTGCGCGAGCGGCTGCGGGCGGGCGACAGCGACCGGCAAGTGGTCGACTACGTGGTCTCGCGCTACGGCGATTTCGTCCTGCTCCGTCCGCCGCTCAAGCCCTCCACCTACGCATTGTGGTTTGGCACGCCGCTGGCCCTGCTTCTGGCCGTCGTCGCCATCGTCGCCTACTACCGCAACCGGCAACGCCGGGTTGGCGAGGTGGCGGCGCCGCTGAGCGCCGCCGATGAAGAACGGCTGGCGCGTGTGCTCGAGGACCAGAAGGAGTGATCTCGCTCATCATCGGCGCGGCGCTGCTCACGGTAGTGACGATCGGCCTTCTTCTGCTGCCGCTGGTCCGCAAGCGCCGGTCCCCGACCGAGACCCGGTCGCGGTTCGATATGCGTGTCTACCGCGATCAGCTGGCCGAAGTGGATCGTGATGCCGCGCGTGGCTTGCTCGGGGCCGAGGAGGCGGAAGCCGCCCGCGTGGAGGTGAAGCGGCGGATGCTCGCCGCCGTCGAAGCGGACGAGCCCCGGCGCAACGCCGCTCCGAACGGACGCGGCATCGCCGAGCTTGCCGGGGCGATCGTGCTGATTGTGCCGGCGGCGGCCGTCTCGCTCTATCTCGCCCTCGGCGCCCCGCACAATCCCGACCAGCCGCTGGCCCAGCGCCGCTCCGATCTCGCCACTACCGCCGTCGGCGACGAGCAACAGCTCGGTTCGCTGGAGGAGGTCGCGGCGCAGCTCGCGAAGAAGCTGGAAAGCCGGCCGGACAGCGCGGAGGGCTGGTTCCTGCTGGGCCGCGCCTACATGACGCTCAACCGGTTCCAGGACGCCGTCACGGCGCTGCGCCGGGCCAGCGATCTCGCGCCGGATCAGCCGGAGGTGGCGGGCGCCTTCGCCGAGGCGCTGATCGCCGAGGCCGGCGGGCAGGTCGGTTCGGCTGCCCGGGAGGCTTTACAGAAGCTGCTGGCGCTGGACCCGACGAGTGCGCAAGCGCGCTTTCTGCTGGCTCTCGATCGCGCGCAACAGGGCGATCTGCGCGGAGCCGTGCAGGGGTGGGTGGATCTGGTCGCCATCGCCCCGGCTGACGCTGGCTGGCTGCACGATGGTGCATCAGCATCTGGAGAAGGCGGCGGCGCAGGCGGGCATCGATCCGGCGACGGTTCAGCCCTCGCCCGAGGCCCGCGCGCTGATCGCCGGGACCGAACCTGGGCCGGGCGCCGACGATGTCGCCGCCGCGCGGGAGATGAGTACGGAGCAACGCGCCGAGATGATCCGCGGCATGGTCGACCGGCTGGCCACACGCCTACGGGATAAGCCCGATGACCTTGAGGGCTGGCGCCGCCTGACCCGCGCCTATGAAGTGCTCGGAGAAGCCGATAAGGCCCGCGATGCGCAAGCTCGCGTCGATGCGCTCGAACGCCGCTGATGTCCCCCAGAGCCGATTCCTCGCAGTCGCCGCCGGAGGGCTTGTCTCGCTGGTTCGCGCTGGTTGCCTATGTGCTCGTTCTGCTGCCGGCGCTGGCGTTTTGGTGGTGGCAAGGAAGGCCGGTAGATGTCGCCGACGCGCCCTCGTCTCGTGTTCCGTGCGTCTCCTATGCACCGTACCAGGGTAGCCAAACGCCGTTCGACGAGAGCCTGGTGATCCCACCGGCGCAGATCGAACGCGACCTGCGCAGTCTCGCTGACGTCACCGGATGCGTACGCACCTATTCGGTGAATCAGGGCCTGGAGGAGGTGCCGCGGATCGCCAACGCGATCGGCATGAAGGTTATGCTGGGCGCCTGGATAGGCGGCGAGCGGGACAAGAACGAACAGGAGCTGGCCCGGGTCATCGATCTCGCGCGCCGATTTCCGGAGGCGGTCGAGTCAGTGATCGTCGGCAACGAGGTCCTGCTGCGGCGCGAGCAGCCGCCGGCCGAGTTGGCGGCGATGATCCGCCGCGTCCGCGAGGCGGTAAACGCGCCGGTGACCTATGCCGACGTTTGGGAGTTCTGGCGGAAGCACCCCGAGGTTGCCGACGCGGTCGATTTCGTCACCATTCATACGCTGCCCTACTGGGAGGACGAGCCCTTAGCCGTCAACGAGGCGATCGCGCACGTCGAGGAGATTTGGCGGCGGATGAGCGCCGAATTCGCCGGCAAGCCGGTGTTTATCGGCGAGGCCGGCTGGCCCTCCGCCGGGCGCATGCGCGAGGGCGCGCTACCCAGCCGTGTCAACCAGGCGCGGTTCGTCCGCGAGTTGCTGGCCATGGCCGAGCGCCAGGGGATCGGAGTCAACCTTATCGAGAGCTTCGATCAGCCCTGGAAGCGGCGCTTGGAGGGAACGGTCGGCGGCCACTGGGGTCTCTTCGATGGCGCCCGGCGACCGAAGTTCCCACTGACGGGACCGGTAAGCGGCGATGCCGACTGGCCGCGCCACTTCGCGCTCGCGGCGGCGCTCGGGCTGTTGCTGCTGATTCCGGCGATGATGGCGGTCCGCCGGGCGCCGGCGATGCGATGGCTGGCCTTGGCGACGGGTGCCGTCGCGGCGGCCTCCCTGCTCGTTCTTGGATTGCGGCAAGGCCTGCTCGGCAGCCGCACCGTGTACGACTGGGCGGTGTTTGCCATGCGCTGGTTGAGCGCCGCCGCGGCGGCGCTCCTGGTGCTGCAAGTGCTGTCGCGCGGCATGGCCGGCTCCGTCATTCGGCCGCTGCCGATCGCCGAGCTGATCGACGCTCTTCGCGCCCGGCGTGTTCCGCTCCGACCCTGGCGCGCCGTGGCACTGGGAGTAGTCCGCGCCGTGGCGCTATTCGGGGCCGCCGCGACCACCCTCTGCCTGGTCTTCGATCCACGCTACCGCGATTTCGCCAATGCATTGCACGCGATCCCGGCGCTCGCCTTTCTGCTGCTCGCGTTGGCGGCGAAGCGGCGTTACCCGAGGCCATCCTGGGTGGCGGATCTGGCCGAGGAGCGACTGCTGGCCAGCTTTTTGGCGGTAGGCAGTGTCGCGGTCGCGGTGAGCGAGGGGCTGGCCAACCATCAGGCGCTGGCGTGGGTGGCGCAGGCATTGCTGTTCGCCATGGCCATCTTCGTCGACGCCCCCGGAAGCCGCGTCGCCGCGATCTACCGACGGACCATCGCTAGCGCGCCGAGCAGCAGCCCCCCCGCCGCAGGCTCCGGAACATAGAGGATCAGCCCGGCGGCGCCACAGACCACCGCGAACAGCGCATAAAAGAGCCCGCGCCAGAGCGCCAGCAGGCCGGCTACGAGCGCCATGAAACCGAACAGGCCGAACCGCAAGACCTCGATGGCCGCCAGCCGCAGCGGACACCACCAAGGCGGCGCGAGACTTTGGCACGCCCAGGTGAGTTCGGGTCTTTCGACCAGCGAAAACCGGAGCGCCGCGGCCAGCCCGAGCGCCGCCACCGCCATCAAAGTGGCGCGTGCGGGAAGCGGCACCCGGCTCATCTGGTCGTCCATTGTCCGAACATGTCGCGACATTACCGCCGCGGCGCGGCTTCTTCAGCGGAAATCGACGGAGCGCATGCGATCACCGGTCACGCGAGGTCGCGCGCCACCTCCGTCATCTCGTCGATGGTGCGGAATGCGGTTGCGGACGAGTTGTAGGCGTTTTGCGTCAGCATCATCCTGCTGAATTCCTTGGCGAGATCGACGTTCGATTTCTCCAGCGTGCCTGGGTTTATTTCGCCAAGACCGCTCTCGCCCGCGCCGGCGACCGTCGCCCGTCCGGAAGTCTCTGATTCGACGTAGATGTTGCCGGAGAGCTGGCCGAGCCCATCGGGATTGGCGAAGTCGGCCAGGGCGAGCCGGTACAACGGCCGGGTGAGGCCATTGTCGAAGCTGCCGATGACCTCGCCGCGCTCGTTGAAGTCGATGCCGCTCAGCCCAGCCGGCGCGTAGCCGTCCCGCGCGTAGTCGTAAGCCAGGAAGTCGCCGGCGAATTGCGTGAAGGCGCCTACGTCGAGGGTGAAGGCGGCGGTGGTCGGACCGGCCATGTCGTCGGCGAACCTGGCGTTGACGCTGTAGTTTTGCGGCCCGATCAGCTGCCCCATGGCGTCAAAGGCGAGTACCGGCGCAGGCGACACGCTGACGGTATCGCCCGGCCCGCCGCTGGCGACCAGCGACCAGCTGTTGGCCGCCTGCTTGACGAACGAGAATTGCAGCGAGCGTTGCTGGGCGGCGGAATCGAAGACGTCGATGACGTAACCCTCGGCGGCTCCGGTTGGGTGATCCGCCGGCAGGTTCAGCGACAGACTCGCGCTTGTCGTCGGCGCGCCCGCCGAGGTGAAGGCGTCGGCGTCGACCCGCATCGGAGAGAGTGCGCCTCCCGTGGCGAAGCTGCCGTCCGCCGCCGCCGCCCAGCCCTGCAGGAAGTAGCCGTTCTTATCGACCAGATACCCTTCGGCCCCGACGGTGGCGACCGCGAGTTGCCCATCCCGCCCGTAAGCAGTTCGCGCCGGATCCATCGGCCGCGCCATTCAGCACGAAGAAACCGCGTCCCGCGACCGCGATATCCAGATCGCGGCCGGTCGCGGCATACTCGCCGGCCTCGCTGATTCGCGCGCTGTCGCTGGCGCGCATGCCGCCGAGATCGGACTGAATGGATGCGGACCCCGCGGCGTCCGGGTTGCCGGGATGGAAGGCGATGGTGTCGCTCAGCAGCGTCCGGAAGCCGGTGTCGGTACGCTTATATCCGCCGGTCGTGACGTTGGCGATGTTGGCGCCGATGACGTCGAGCGCGTGGCTCTGGCCGGACATCCCGCAGACGGCAGCCTGAAAGCAGCCAAGCCCTGTCATGCCTTTCTCCCGCAATCGTGACGGCACAGCGCCGCGCGCTTTTCCGAAGCAAGCGGCACGCCAGGCGGCGAAACCTCTAAGCTGTTGTCTTTGCGGCACTCTGGTGATCGAGTGAGGCGCGGCGGGGTGCGCGGACCGGAGCCGTTCAGACCAGTGCTCGGCAGATGTTGCCGGGCGGGTCATCCAGCGCGAAGACGAATGCCTGCGAAGCGTCGACGCTGACCGCGACCAGCGTACCCTCTTCCGGGAGGAACACGCCCGGCACCAGCGCCCGCAGCGGTTCGGCGAGACCATCCACGGCCAGCCGGAGATGACTGCATCGGCCGAGCAGGCGGGCGTCGATTATGCGCGCCGAGGCACCTGGCGCCTCGCCGACGCGCAATCCCTCCGGTCGGATGAGGATGCGGGCGCGCGTCGCCTCCGCAAGGCCCCCGGCATCGACGGGTCCGAGCGGCGTCTCGATAAGTCCCCGCCGCACGGTTCCCTCGAACGGATTGAGCGGACCGAATAATGAGGCGACGTAGGCGCTCGCCGGGTGCAAGTAGATTTCCGCCGGAGTGCCGCCCTGGACGATCGCGCCCTCGTTCATGATCCATAACCGGTCGGCCATGAACATCGCCTCTTCCGGATCATGAGTGACGATCAGAGTGGCGACGCCGCTGTCCCGCAGCAGCGCCAGCGTCTGCTCGCGGACCTGGGCGCGCCGGGTCACGTCAAGCCCGGAGAAGGGCTCGTCCAGCAGACAGCACCAGCGGCTCCGGCGCCAGCGCCCGAAGCAGCGCACAGCGTTGCGCCTGTCCTCCGGAAAGCGTGTGGGGATAGCTGTCGGCGAGATGCGAGAGGCCCACGCGCTCCAACGCGCCCGCGACCCAATCGCGGCGCGCCGCGCGGTTCGGCAGACCGAAGGCGACATTCTCGGCGACGGTCAGGTGCGGGAACAAAGCATAGTCCTGAAACATAAGGCCGGCTCGCCGGCTTTCAGGCGGCATGCCGAGCCCGGAACGGCCATCCGCGACCGGCCGACCACCGATGGCGATGCGGCCCCGGCGCAACGGCTCTAAACCGGCTGCCAACCGCAGCAGCGTCGTCTTGCCGCATCCCGAGGGACCGAGCAGGCAAGCCACTTCTCCCGGGGGGACGTTTAGCGAGACCCGCCGGACCACGTCCGCGCCGTCGTAGGCGTGGGAGACTTCAAAGATGCACAGGCCCACGATTTGAGCTACCTGCCCTCGCCCGGCCGCCCACGACGGATGGTCTTGCTCAGCAGGACGACCGGCAGCATGCCGAAAGCGACGATGGCGAGCGCGCCCGCCGCGCTCTGCTCGAACTGCTCATGGGAAGCGTATTGGTAAACGTGGGTGGCGAGCGTCTCAAAGTTGAACGGCCGCAGCAGGACAGTCATCGGCAGCTCCTTCATGCCGTCGACGAACACCAGGATTGCCGCCGTCAGCAGGCTGGCCCTGATGATTGGAAGATGCACGCGGGCGAGCATGCGCAGCGGACCTAGGCCGAGGCTGCGCGCGGCGGCGTCCATGCCGGGTGTAACCTTGGCGAGACCTGCCTCGCAGGCGCCGAGCGACAACGCCAGAAAACGCACGGTGAAGCCGAAGGCCAAGGCCACCAGGGTGCCACTGAGCAAGAGCCCGGTGGATATGCCGAAGGTGTGGCGCATCACGCGGTCGAGGCCATTGTCGAAAGCAGCGAACGGCACGATGATTCCGACCGCCAGCAGCGCGCCGGGCAGGGCATAGCCGATGCCGGCGAAGCGGGTGGCCGCCGTTAGCACCGGCCCGCGCCCGATCCGCGCAGCGTAGGCGAGTAGCAGGCCCACACCCACCGTTAGAAACGCCGCCGTCGCTGACAGCGTCAGGCTGTTCAGCAGGTATTCGGTGAAACGGTCACCGAAACTGTCGAGCGCCGCCCGCCTGGTATAAAGGACGAGGATGGCGGCCGGCACGACGAAGCCGAAAAGGATGGGCAGCGTACAGACGAGGCCGGCGAGGCAGCCGCGCGCGCCCTTCAGGCGATAGCTCGGCAGCTGGCGATAGCGGCCGGTCGTGTGGTGAAAGCGGCGGCCGCGCCGGGCGAGCCGTTCCATCGTCAACAGCACGAGGACGAAGGCCAGCATTACCAGCGAGAGCTGCGCCGCTCCCGAGGTGCTGCTCATGTTCAGCCAGATGTCGTAGACGCCGGCGGTCAGCGTCCCCACCGCGAAATGCTGGACGGTACCGAAGTCGTTGAGCGCCTCCATCATCACCAGCGAGACGCCGACGACGATCGCCGGCCGGGCCAGCGGCAGGGCTACCCGAAAGAAGCTCGCCAATGGCCCGCGTCCGAGCGTGCGGCCGACCTCCAGCACGCACACCGACTGTTCGATGAACGCCGCGCGGGCGAGGAGATAGACGTAGGGGTAGAGCACCAGCGACAGCATCGCGACGGCGCCGCCGAGCGAGCGGATTTCAGGAAACCAGTACTGGCGTGGCGAGGTCCAGGCGAAAGTATCGCGCAGCGTCGACTGCACCGGCCCGGCATACTCCAGAAGGTCGGTGTAGACGTAGCCGACAACATAGGCGGGCATGGCGAGCGGCAGCAGCAGCGCCCATTCGAAGAAGCGCTGTCCAGGGAAGCGGCAGAGCGTGACCAGCCAGGCGGCGGCGACACCGACGATCAACGTCACGATGCCTACGCCCAGCACCAGCAACAGAGTCGTTCGCACGTATCGCGGCAGCACCGTCGTCATCAGGTGGGGCCAGATGTCGTCGCTCGGGAAGAGCGCCAGCCATACAACCGCAACGAGAGGGACGGCGATCGAAGCCGCGGCCGCGAGCGCCGCGACCGACCACGCATCGACATGCATCCGCCGGCGCCGGGCGGATGCGCCATCGATAACGGTTCTCAGACTCAGCGCCTCGTTGGGCATGGCCGCTTCGCCAGCCTTCGGCTCGACGTGACCGAGCTCGGCCGGCTGACCTCCGTTATCTCACGTCTTCATGACCCGCCGGCCTCGTCGAAGCCGATGCGATCGACCAGCCGCGAAGCCGACGCCCGCTCGCGCGCCACCTCGACCAGCGGAATGGAATCCGCCTTGAACGATCCCCAGGAGGCGACGACCGGGCTGAGAGGAACGCCCGGCTTCACCGGATACTCGAAGTTTTCCTCGGCATAGATCCGCTGCGCCTCATCCCCGCTGAGGTATTCAAGCAGGCGGACGGCGTTATCCCGGTTCTTCGCGGCTTTGGTAACGGCCGCGCCGCTGACGTTCACGTGAGCGCCACGATCCGCCTGGTTCGGGAACACCAGCGTCACCGCCTCGGCCCAGGCGCGCTCCTCGGGGTTGCTCTGCATCGCGCCGTAGTAATAGGTGTTGGCGAGGGCGAGGTCGCATTCACCTTCATGGATCGCTTTTGCCTGGCTTCGGTCATTGCCTTGCGGCTTGCGCGCGAGGTTATTCTTCAATCCGTCCAGCCACTGCTCCGCCCGCTGCTCGCCGTCGCTGGCGATCACCGAGGCGATCAGCGAGACCATGTAGACGTGCTTGCCGGAGCGCGAGCAGACGCGGTCACGGAACTTCGGATCAGCCAGATCCTCGTAGCGGGCGACCTCTCCCGGCTTCACCCTCTCCTTGCTGGCGTAGATCACCCGCGCCCGTAAGGTCAGCCCAAACCAGCGCCCTTCGGGGTCGCGGTACTGGGCCGGGATGTTTGCCTCCAGCACTTTCGAGCGCACCGGCTGCAGCACGCCGGCCTCGACCAGGTCGTTGAGGTTGCCGACATCAGCGGTGAGTACGACGTCCGCCGGGCTATTATCGCCTTCCGCCTTGAGCCGCTCCAGCAGTCCCTTTTCAGCGTAGACGACGTTTACCTTGGTGCCGGTCTCCTCGCCGAAGCGGCGCAGGAGCGGCTCGATCAACTGCGGTTGTCGGAACGAGTAGAGGTTCACTTCTCCGTCGGCGCGCCCCGGCGAGGCCGCCACGATCATCGGCAGGAGGAAAACGGCTGCGAAGCAGGAGCGGAGGTGGGTGCGCATGAGCATGAGATCGGCCCAGTATGAGATTGATTCTTAATCGCGATTGCAAACTATCGTCCTGAACCGTAAAATGCAACGCGCAATCCTCCATCGCGCATGGCGTTTACGCAAACTTAAGCGCGCTCATGGCAGGCTTGGCAGCTGAAGACAGCGCGACACTCATCGAGGCTGTACGAAAAATGCATACGCCCAGTATCGGCCGCGCGGCACAGACCAACTCCGCCAGGCGTAAGGCTGCTTCTAGCGCATCGGGCGAGTCGGACTTCGCGCGCCACGTCGGCACAATGTCGACGCCGGCTACCGAGCATGCCCTTGAGCTTGCCGCCCCCGCGTCGCTAACTGGTATCCTAGGCGCTCAGGAGATCGACGCCGACGAGGGCGACCGTCGTGGCGCGGCCCAGGGTTATGGCACCGATCTGCTGGACCGGCTGGCCCTGCTGCGGATCGAGGTTCTCGATGGGCGCGTATCGGCATCTCGCCTGGCGGCGCTCGGCAACGCGGTGCGTGCGGACGGGCAGCGTTGCGGCGATTCCCGGTTGGACGCGATCATCGAGGCGATCGAGCTGCGCGTAGAGGTGGAAATAGCCAAGCTTGAAATTCCGCGGCAGGCCCTCTTGCCTACCCGGCAAGGCGCGGCACCTCACTCATTTTCCGAGTAGTTTGAACGGCTTGCGGGATAGCGGGAAAGAATTTACCGCTTGCGGCGCAAGAGCGTCGCACCTATATTGCGCGCCGTCTGGACCGGGCCACACCTCGTGCTTACTCTGATGACGGTCAAGCTACCCGCCGATTATCGGCCGTCCGAGGACGAGCCGTTCATGAACCCGGTCATGCTGGAATACTTCCGGCTGAAGCTGCTCCGTTGGCGCGCCGAACTGCTGGAGGAAGCGACCGAAACGCTACACTCCCTGCAGGATGGCGGCTTCACCGACGCGGACATCGCCGATCGCGCCTCGGCCGAAACCAACCGCGCCCTCGAGCTACGAACACGCGACCGCGCCCGCAAGCTGATCGCCAAGATCGACGAGGCGCTGCTGCGAGTCGAGAACGGCAGCTATGGCTATTGCGAGGAGACGCACGAGCCGATCGGCATCTCGCGCCTGGAGGCCCGGCCTATCGCCACGCTCAGCCTTGAGGCGCAGGAGCGGCACGAACGCATGGAGAAGACACACCGGGAAGAGTAGGAGTCGCGCCGCGGAAAGCCGCTAGCGACTCGGCACAAGCAACAGCGCCGTCATCGCCTGGACCACTTCGCCTTCCTGGTTCAGGGTTTCGCTGCGCATCCGTACCTTGCCGCCGGGCCGGCCGCGCGAAGCGCTTACGTCCAGCACTTCACTCCGGACGACCAGCGTGTCACCGGCGCGAACCGGTCGTGGCCATTCGAGAGTTCTCGATGACCCGGCCGACGATGCCGCCGGCGATCGCGAGATCGCTCTCGACCAGCAGCTTGATGGTCAGCGCGGCGGTGTGCCAGCCGCTGGCCGCTATGCCACGAAACACGCTTCGCGCCGCGGCCTCGGCATCCAAGTGGAACGGTTGCGGATCATAGCGCCGGGCAAACTCGAAAAGCTCTTCGGAATCGAGTGTATATGTGCCGGTTTCGAACCGCTGGCCGACGGCGAAATCATCGAAGTAGCGTTGGGTCACCGCCGCGCCCTCGTTGTCATCAAGCCTGCATCCGCGCCGCCGCCTTGAGGCGACTGAATCAATCATGAACCTGCACAGCCTTCTGGCCGAACAGGATGCCGCGACTTTCGTCGTTGACGACCGGCCGCTCCGACCAGGGCTTGCCCTTCTCGTAGGCGCGGATCGTGCCCGGCCGTTCGCGGATCGCTTCGAACCAGCGTCGCAGGTGCGGAAAGTCGTCGAGGTTCTGCAGCTGTTTCTTCCACGGCACCACCCACGGATAGCAGGCCATGTCGGCGATCGTATACTCATCGCCGGCAATGAACGCGCGGCCCTGCAATCTTCGATCGAGCACGCCATAGAGGCGGTTCGTTTCGTTGACGTAGCGGTCGATGGCGTAGGGCAAGGATTCCGGCGCGTACTGGACAAAATGGTGGTTTTGGCCGGCCATCGGTCCGAGCCCGCCGACTTGCCAGAACAGCCATTCCAGCACCGTCTTCCGCACGCGCAAGTCGGTCGGCAAAAATTGCCCAGCCTTGTCGGCCAGGTACATCAAGATCGCGCCCGATTCGAATACCGGGAGCGGCTCGCCGCCGTCCGCCGGGGCGTCATCGACGATCGCCGGCATTCGATTGTTCGGGCTGATCGCCAGGAACTCCGGCTTGAATTGCTCACCGGCGCTGATGTCCACCGGCATGATCCGATAGTCCATCCCCGCTTCTTCGAGAAAGATCGTGATCTTGTGCCCGTTCGGCGTAGGCCAGTAATACAGATCGATCATCATCCCTCGCATTTCGCTGCGCGCCGGCGCCCTCGTTTTGCCCGCCATCGCCTCGGCAGGCTCTTCGTTCGAGACGCCGCCGGCAAGAGATGGTGCCGGCGAACCTCCCGGCCAACCATGCCGCGCTCCGGCCGGCCTTCCCCAAGTCGGCTGCTGGCGCCGCGACACAAAATGCTATAAGGGCACCTCTTCCGATCAGACAAGGTCCCGAGACTGGGGCCGTTCGGGGAGGGGACTATGCGACACTGGCAAGCTTGCTTAAGGACATCAGTCGCCGCCGCCTTCGTCTTGGCGTTCGCGGCCGTTTGCGGCTTGCCCGCCGTGGCGGAAGAAGGCGGCCAGTGGCGCGGCAAGGGTGTCT
This sequence comes from uncultured Alphaproteobacteria bacterium, assembly GCA_963786265.1. GTDB lineage: Bacteria > Pseudomonadota > Alphaproteobacteria > Rhodospirillales > Defluviicoccaceae > Defluviicoccus. Next base: position 135,991 of record CAWAYT010000058.1, on the reverse strand, counting down.
TGGTCGTCGTCGACAAGCTCAGCATGAAAGTCGAGGACCGGGCGAACCACACCGTCGCCGCCACCGAATTCGACGGCCTGGTCTTCAACGAAGAGGGCAAGCCTTTCTTCGACAAGGCCCGCTATCAGATCGTGGCGATGAACGACGCCGGCGTGTTGAGGGCGGGCTACAATATCTTTACGGATTCCGAGGGCGCGAAGGTCTTCGCCAAGTACACGGTGACCGAGTTGAAGCCGCCGGAGCACAACGGCACTTTCGAGTTAACCGGCGGCACCGGCAAGTACGAGGGCATCACCGGCACCGGCACCTTCCGCATCGTCTACATCAACGACCGCGTCGGCTGGAACGAGTTCAGCGTCGATTACGCGATTCCGCCTCCCGCGCCGCCCAAGCCGGCATCGGGCAAGCCGGCCGCCGGTGGGTCGCCGCCGCCCAGCAAGTAAACCGCTTCAGGCTCGGCGGGGATCAGGCGGGGCTGTTCCCATCGAGCACTCTATCCCGATATCGGCCCAGCGAGTCCTGAGCCGATCTGGATGAGTCCGTGGATGGCCGGGACCTTTGCCCGGCCATGACGACAAAGGTCGATCCGCCCCACCCTCAGAACGGCATCAGGATGTCCATGAGCTGGGTGCCCCAGCGCGGCTGTTGCAGGTCGCTGAGCGTGCCCCGGCCGCCGTAGGCGACGCGCATCTCGGCGATGCGTTCATGCGAGATCGAGTTGTCGGCCTCGATGTCCTGCTGGCGGACGACGCCGGTCAGCATCAGCTCGCGCAGCTCGTAGTTCACCCGCACCTCCTGCCGGCCCATGATGGCGAGCGCGCCGTTCGGCAGCACCTGGATCACCAGCGCCGCGAAGGTGATCTCGATCGTCTCGCTGCGGCCGATGTCGCCGTCGCCGTCGGTGTTGCTCTTCGTGCCGAAGCCGAACAGGTCGGCGCTGTTGTAGCCGCGCGGCAGGATCTTGCCGAGCTGCGCCTCGTAGCCCATGAGCGCCTGCAAGCCCATCTTTTCGTTGTCGTCCCGCTTGCGTTTGGTCTTGTTGCTCATCTTGGCGCTGTCGTCGAGCTTCAGGCGGACGGTCACGGTGTCACCCACCTCCTTGGCGCGGATGTCCTTGAAAAACGCCCGCGCGCCCGGCCGCCAGAGCGAATTCGGGTTGTCCTCGGCCGGCATCGGCGCCGGCATCGGCAGGTTCACCGGCCGGTAGCCAGGCTGCGCCTGCGGGTTGGTGATCGGCGACATTTGCGGATAGTCGCCGACCTCCGACAGGCGCGTCACCATGTTGCAGCCGCCGGTAGCGGCGACGATCGCGACGGACGCCGCGAGCGCGGTGATCTGCCGTGAGAAAGGCCGTTCCATCCTGGGGCTCCTATCGGCTCGGGGGCATGTCGGCCGCGTCGACCGCGACCTGTCCGTTGGCGAGAACGACGCCGGCGACGACGGTCCGGCTCTGCGCGTTGGCTACGCGGATGCTGTCGCCGATCCCGCCCTCGTCCAGCGCCCGGCCGCGCGCCGTCAGCCGCATGCTGGGCGTTTGCAGGATCAGCGTGACCAGGGCGCCCTTGGCGACCACCACCGGCCGCTTCAGGTCGGCGGCGAGGACGGGGGTGCCGGCCGGCAGGCCGCGCCGTGGCGTGCGGCCGATCAGCTCGTGCGGCTCATAGACGGCGTTGGCGGGCAACGTCCGGTCCGCGACCGAGGCCCATTGCAGATCGGCCACGGTGATCACCTCGCCCGCCTGCAGACGACGGTTGAGGACCGGCACCTGGATCTCCTGCCGCAGCCGCCCCGCCACGGTGAACCGTTGCGCCGGCTGGCCGCCGGTGGAGGCGCCGAGCACGGCGGTGAAGCGCTGGCCGGCCGGCTGGTATGCGATGCGCTCGACGACGAGCGTCGCGTTCCCGGGTATGGCGCCGCGAGCCGACATCCCCGAGATCTCCAGCGTTGCCCCGGCGACGTTCACCCGCCGACCGGCGAGGGCCGCCAGGATAGCCTCCTCGACCGCCGGCTCGGCCAGCGTCCTGCCGGCTGCCGCGAAAGCCGGGGCGAAGGGTTCGCCGGCAAGCGCCGGGGTGAATAGCGCCGGGAGGGCGGCGAGAAGGCAGAAAATCGCCAACGGGAGAATGGGCATTGCCGGGCGCTCCTAGCGAACGTTGCTGATGGTCGCCAGCATCTCGTCCGCCGCCTGTATCACCTTCGAGTTCATCTCGTAGGCGCGCTGCGCCGAGATCAGGTTGGTGATCTCCTCGACGGCGTTGACGTTGGAGGTCTCGAGAAAGCCCTGCAGGACGCTGCCGAAGCCGGGCGCCAAGGGCTGGCCGATCACCGGCGCGCCGGAGCCGGCGGTCTCGCGGAACAGGTTGCCGCCCATCGCCTCCAGGCCGGCCTCGTTCGGGAAGATCGCCAGCTGCAACTGGCCGACGTTCTGCAGGTCGACCTGCCCTTGCAGCTTCGCCAACACCTCGCCGCTCTGGTTGATGGTGACGTCGATGGCGTCTTCCGGAACGGCGACGGCGGGCTGCACCAGGTAGCCATCGTGCGTGACCATCTGGCCCTCGGCGTTGAGCTGGAAGGTGCCGTCGCGGCTATAGACGATCTCGCCGTCGGGCATCTCGATCGGAAAGAAGCCCCGGCCCTGGATGGCGAGATCGAAAGGATTGTCGGTCGCCGACAGGTTGCCCTGCGCATGGATGCGGTACACTCCGGCGAGCTTGACGCCGAGGCCGATCTGCACGCCCGTCGGCACCACTTCGCCGTTTTCCGACGAGGTCGAGCCGACACGCCGCAGGTTCTGGTAGAGCAGGTCCTGGAACTCGGAGCGGCGCCGCATGAACCCGGTGGTGTTCATGTTGGCGAGGTTGTTCGACACCACCTCGACGTTGCGCTGCTGGGCGAGCATGCCGGTCGCCGCGATGCCGAGTGCTCTCATGGCTGTTTCCCGATCATATTGTTCGAATGGGTGAAGGCGTTCTCGAATGCGACTTGCCGGTCATGCCGCGTAGGCCTGCAGCATCTTGCGGATCCGGTCGTCCTCGCGGTCGACAAGGGCCCGCGCCTGGTCATAGGCGCGGTGCAGGTCGATCAGCCGCTCCATCTCGACGATCGGCTGGACGTTCGAGCTTTCCAGCATCCCCTGCAGCAGAACCGGCGCGGCCACGTCTTCCGGCTGTTCGTCGCTCACCATCAGCCCGCCCGCGACCGCCTGCATCCGCTCCGGGTGGGCGAAGCGCACGACGCGCAGCCGGCCGAGGTCGCCCGTCTCGCTGGAAACGGCGCCGTCGCGGGCTATGCTGATCCGCGTATCCTGCGGGCCGAAGAGCAGCGGCGCGCCGCCCGGCGTAAGCACCGGCAAGCCGTCATCGGTGACCAGCTGGCCGGTGCTCGTCGAGCCGAAGGTGGCCATTTCGCGTGTAGCGTTCGCCCGCCGGCGTATCGACGGCCAGATAGCCTTCGCCCGCCAACGCCACATCGAGATCGCCGCCGGTCTGTTCGAGCTTTCCGTCGGCCGGATCGCGAACCGTCGCGACGTCGCGCACGAAGGCGATCGCATCGCCTCCCCGGCCGTCGGCCGAGCCTGCCCGCACCAGTTGCTCGGTGAACATCATCCGTTCGGCCTTGAAGGCGGTGGTGTTCATGTTGGCGAGATTGTTGGCGACGACGTCGAGGTGTCGCCGCAGCGTGTCTTGCCGCGAGAGTGCGACGATGATCGAGGTTTCCATCGCTGTCGTTCGCCCGGTGGTGATCACTCTGGGCAAACCGCTCGCAAGCCGCGTGCCACGCGAAATTGCCACCCTTTTCAACAGCTTAGCGGCAGATTAGGGAAACGACGCCCGCGCCTCGCCGGAAATCGGCCCTGCTGTCTCGGCAATTCTTGCCGGGGTGCGCGCCCTCGACACCAGTTGTTAACCACCCGGAGCTAGAGTGCCCGAACGGGTGCATTTGCAGCGCTCGATCCTTCCTGGAAGGCTTGGCAGGTGAAGATGGCGAAAGCTACTAGCGAAGTCAGTGTCGAGGACGCGGAAGAGACCGCCGTCGCGGCCGCGCCGGCTCGCCGCCCGGCTCGTCGCAAGCTGGCGTTGATGCTCGGCGCGGCGCTCGTGGTCATCGCCGCGGGGGGTGCGGGAGCGTACACGTTTGGGCTTGCCGACGTGCTGCGCGGCCCGGGCGATGCCGGCGACGCCCACGCCGCGAACAAGGTCGCGGGGGACCCGGTGTTTTATGTTCTGCCGGACCTTCTGGTCAGCCTGAACACCGGCGAGCGCCGGTCGACCTTTCTCAAGGTGAAGGTCAGCCTGCAGCTGGGGAATGCCGAAGACCAACCGCGCATCGAGCGACTGTTGCCGCGGATCATCGACTATTGCCAGGTTTACCTGCGCGAATTGCGGCTCGATGAACTTCGCGGCTCGGCGGGAACGGCGCGCCTGCGCGAAGAGCTGCTGCGGCGGATCAGTGCTGCTGCAGCACCGGTTCAGGTCACCGACGTGTTGTTCAGCGAAATCTTCATCCAGTAAGTCCAGCGCAAGAAACAGAGGGATACAAAGACGGTGGCCAGTCCCGCAGAAATCGACAGAGCCGCGGCGGACATGGCAAGCGAGTGGGAGCAATCGCTCGCGGCCGTCGCCGGGGACGGGCAGGAAGGCGATCCCTCCCATGACGAGTTCGCCGAGGCCTCCAAGCGCGTCCTAAATCAAGACGAAATCGACAGCTTGCTGGGCGTCGACGCCGGCGGCAAGGGCGCCGTCGAAGCCTCTGGCATCCAGGCGATCGTCAACAGCGCGCTCGTTTCCTACGAGCGGCTGCCGATGCTGGAGGTCGTGTTCGATCGGCTGGTCCGGCTCTTATCCACCAGCATGCGCAACTTCACCTCCGACAACGTCGAGGTGTCGCTCGACAGCGTCGCCTCGGTCCGCTTCGGCGATTACCTGAACGGCGTCTCGATGCCGGGAATGCTGAGCGTCATTAAGGCGCTCGAATGGGACAACTACGGTCTGATCGCCATCGACTCGGCGCTGATCTACTCGATCGTCGACGTGCTGCTCGGCGGCCGCCGGGGGACGGCAGCGATGCGCATCGAGGGCCGGCCCTATACGACGATCGAGCGCTTGCTGGTGCAGCGGATGGTGCAGGTGGTTCTCGCCGACCTGAGCGCCGCGTTTCAGCCGCTGAGCCCCGTCACCTTCGAATTCGAGCGGCTGGAGACCAACCCCCGGTTCACCGCCATCTCCCGGCCGTCGAACGCGGCGATCGTGGCACGGTTGCGCATCGACATGGAGGACCGTGGCGGTCGCCTGGAGCTGTTGCTGCCGTACGCGACCCTCGAACCGGTGCGCGAGCTTCTGCTGCAGATGTTCATGGGCGAGAAGTTCGGCCGCGACTCCATCTGGGAGATGCACCTGGCCCATGAGCTGTGGTTCACCGATGTCGAAATTACGGCGGTGATGGACGAGCGACTCATCCCGCTCGAGGAGATCTTCTCGCTTGAGGTCGGCAGCCGCATCATGTTCGGCGCCACCCCCGATTGCTCGATCCAGGTGCGCTGCGCCGGGCGTGCCAATGTACACAGCGAAGATGGGCCGCCGTGGCAGCCACATCGCCGTGCAGATCGAGGACCGAATCGAACGCAACAGCCGGGAGCGATAGCGTGACCTGGACCATAGCCTTGGAACTACTCATGGCGGTGCTGCTCGCGACCTCGATCGCGACGACCATCGTCCTCGGCCGCCGGCTGAACAGCATGCGCGAAGACCGCGCCGAGCTGGAGAAGCTGACACGACACTTCCGCGAGGCCACGGACCGGGCGGACCAGGGCGTCGTCGGCCTGAAGGTCACCGCGCACTCGCTGCAGGAGCGGATCGAAGCCGCGCGGGCAATGGCGGACGACCTGCAATTCTTGATCGAACGCGGCGGCGGCATCGCCGATCGCCTCGAGACCGAAGTGCGGGCGGCGCGCCGGCCGGAAGCCCGCGCCAAACCGTCCGCCGTGGCGAGCGGCGAGCCACGCGTCAAGCCGCGCGATGTTGCTCAGCCACGGTCGGCGGCTGAACGTCATCTGCTCGCCGCTCTTCGCCAGCGCGCCTGAGAGGATCGGCTGATGCGCCGTCTTCCGCACCCCGCCCGCTTGCTGCCGCTGACCTTGATTGTCGGCGCTCTGCTGCTGGTCATTAAACTTCATGATGTGGCCAGCACGCTCGGCGACTTCTCCAGCGCGGCGATGCCGATAGCCCAGGCGCGGGCGGAGGCCACACGGCCTCAGCCGGCCGTCGCTACCCACCCCTCATCCGCGCCGGTCGCGGCTGGTCCAGCCAACGGCGGCGGGGATGCCGACTCGGGCGGTCCGGCGAGGACCAAGCCGAGCCCGCAGGCGGCGGGACCGGACACGCCGCCATCGATGCCCAGTCCGCGGGAAGTCGCCATCCTGGAACAGCTGGCCGGCCGGCGGCAGGCGCTCGAGGCGCGCGAACAGGAAATAGAGCGCAGGAGCGACCTATTGCGCGCGGCGGAAGCTCGTCTGGATCAGAAACTGCGGCAGATGAAGGATTTGGAGGGCACTCTCGCACGCATGATCAAGGTCGATGACGAACAGCAGCAAGCCAAGCTGCGCTCGCTCGTCAAAATCTACGAGAACATGAAGCCGAAGGATGCCGCTCGCATCTTCGAGGAACTCGACATGGATACGCTCCTGCCGGTGGCCGAGCGAATGAACGAACGGAAGCTAGCGCCGGTCATGGCCGAGATGAACCCGGCCAAGGCCAAGGAAATCACCCAGGAATTGAGCAAACGCCGGCAGGTCATGTCCAACAACCGGCCTGCTGGCGCGGGCTGATCCTTGGCGGGGGCCTAGCCGATGGAGGATCGGTACGACGGCGCGGACGGCCCGGGGCACGGCATCTGGCCACTCTATGTCGGCCTCTTTCTCGTTCTCCTGAGCTTCTTCATCATGCTCGTGGCATCCTCCAGAACCGACATGGCGAAGGCCCCGGCGGTGGGCGAGATCCCGCGAGTAATGCTGGAAGCCCAAACAGGCCGGGCGCGTCCCGAAGATGACCGGTTCACTCCAACCGCGGCGGCGCTCGGCGAGTTGGGCGGCGACCTTGCGGGCCTGCTGCGCTTGGCTCGTGGCGAGCAAGCCGGGCGCGGCGAGGAGCTGCGGGTGACCTTGCCGGTATCGGAGCTGTTTGCGCCGAACAGCGCGGAGTTGCGGGAGGAGACTACGCCGTTCATCGACCGTATCGTTGCCGCTCTTGGCGCCCCGCCGCCCGGAAGCCGGCTCGATCTCAGCTTCTCGCTAGATAGGCCAAAGGGCGAACGGCAAGGCGACGAATTCGCGCTGGCCGTCCGCCGCGTCGGAGCCTTTGCCCGCACCCTCGTCGCGCGCGGCGCCCCGCCGGCCGCCATCGCCATCGGCATCGCACCAGGTGAGTCCGGGCTAGCCTTGCTGGCGTTCCGTTATCGCGCGATAGAGCCAGCTTCCTCGGGACGGGTTCCGTGAGCCCCCAGAGCGGAAACGAGCGGCAGCGGAACTGGATCCTCAGCTTCGCCGATCTGCTATCGCTGCTGCTGTGCTTCATGGTCATGACCTTCGCGATGTCCAACATCGCCCGCGATCAGAGAACGCCGGCGGAGGCGGGTACGGTGAATTCGATCGCACAAACGATCGACTGGCCGGGAGACGAGCTTCCGTCGGCGGCCGCGCGGCTCTCGGCCGACACGACCATGCCGGCACCGGCGCTCGACCTGGATTATGTCGCCGCCGTCCTCGACACGACCTTGCAGGCGCATCGGCTGCTGCGGGAGACGCGGGTCGAGCGTGCCGATGACCGGCTGGTCTTGGCCATGCCCGCCGACCTGCTGTTCGCGACTGGAGAGACGAAGGTCGCCGACGAAGCGTTGCCGCCCCTGGAAGCACTGGCGCGGGTTCTCGAGAACCTCAGCAACCCCGTCGGCATTCTCGGCCACGCTGGTCGGGAGCCGCTGCCGGACGGCGGCGAGCCGTCGTACTGGGAGCTGTCGCTTGCCCGCGCCCTGGCCGTGGCGGACACCCTCGCACGCTCGGGCCTTAAGCGACCGATCGCCTGTTACGGACTTGCTGACAGCTACCTAAATGGGTTACCGGATGATTCGGAAATTGAGCATCAACTGATTGCGCGTCGCGTCGACCTGGTCGTATACGCGAGTCCGGGGGATGAGCATTGGTAACGCACCGGCCTGTCGGCACGGCTTCGCTGGTCGCGACGACCGCCGCCGTGCTGCTGACTACAAGCATTGCGCGGGGGGACCCGGTTCGGGTAGAGGCGACTCGCCACGGCGATCGAGCCCAGTTGGTGCTCGCTTGGCCCGCTCCCGTCGCCTTTTCGAGCGAAATGCACGATGGCCGCCTGCATGTCCGCTTCGACCGGCCGGTCGAGGGCGACTTCTGGGCGATACGCAGGCTTCGCCGCTTCACCCGTTTGCCCACGGCCGGTGACGACGGGACAAGCCTGACCTTCCCGTTGCAGCGGGAAATTGATGCCGTTGCTTCCGCCGACGGCGCAAAGGTTGTCATCGAGTTCAGTGTCGCAAAGAAGCGGCTCGCCGCCGCGCCCGGTCCTCGGCTTCGAGCACCCTCGCCGCAACCCACCTCCGGCGAGGCGATCGCTCGTAGGGTGAACGTCAGCACCGGTCAGCATCCCGGATTGAGTTGCGTCGTCTTCGACTGGCCGGAGCCGGTAGGCTATTCGGTCGAAGGCGCACCCGGCACGCTGACCATCGTCTTCGACCGGCCGGCCGAGTTCGATGTGCGGCAGTTCAAGCGGAAGGATCTCAAGTACATCCAGGGCGGCGAAACAAAACGCCTCGGCGACAGGACGAAGGTGACACTGAACGTCCCGGCCGGGTCTTCTTTTCGCGACATGCGAGAGAATAACAAGGTTGTTGTCGAGATCCTGGCGCCCTCGAAGTCCACCGGCGTAGCAGCGCCGGCCACGGCCGCCGATCCGGCGGCGGAGCCGCGGCCGCAGCCGGCCGGGCCGCCTCTCATGCAAATCGCCGATCCACCTCTTTCGCCGGCCTCCGTACCCACCGATCCGGCGTCGGCCACCGCGCCTACTGGCGAGGCGGCGAGCTTGTCAGAAGCGGGCGCGCCCGCGGTACAGCCGCTGAGGCGGGAGGCGTCGCTGCGCTTCACGTGGGATCGGCCGGTGGCCGCCGCGGTTTTCCGGCGCGGCGGGACGTTGTGGTGCGTCTTCGATGCGCCTTCGAAGCAGGACGTGGCAGCGCTCGCCGCCGCCGCCGGCGCGGGCGTGCGGATCGAACAGCAGCCGCACGACCAGGCGACGGTGCTGTCGATCAGCGGCGAAGCAGGCTTGGCGCCTCGACTGGAACGGCAGGGCCTGGCATGGATTCTCCGGTTTACGGCGGACGGGCAGGCAACCGCCTCCGGCCAGTCCATTACGCCGATGGCGGATGCCTCGGCGTCCAACGGCCCACGGCTGCTGCTTGCCGGTGCCCGAACCCGGTGTCCCGCTCGCCGTCGCGGACCCGGAGATCGGCGATACGCTTGTCGTCGTGCCGGTCATCCCGCTGTCGACCCGCATGGCCGCGACCTACACATATCCACAGTTCCTTCTCCAAGCCTCCTTGCAAGGCATCGTCGTGCAGCCGCTGATCGACACGCTGCGGGTGCGCTCGCTGCGCGACGGCGTGGAACTTACCAGCACCGATGGCCTCTTTCTGTCGCCGCCGTTCGACGCCGCTCCCCTGGGCGGCCGGCCAGAGGCGGCGAACGACACCCGGCAGCGGCTGCTGGATGCGGGGGACTGGATGAAGGGACCGGCGACGGATTTCGCGGGGCGTCGACAAGCCCTGGAGCGCGCCGCCATGGACTCCGTCGGCGCGGACCGTGAGCGGAACCGGTTGCGGTTGGCGCAGTTCCTGCTTGGCCAACGGTTTGCCGCCGAAGCGATGGGTGCGCTGACACTGGCGGCGGAAGAGCGTCCGAGTGTCGTCCTGGAGCCGAAGTTCCTGCTGCTGCGGGGAGCCGCGCAACTGATGTCCGGGCGTGCTCCGGAAGCGCGCGAGGACCTCGCCCGCGCCTCGCTGAGCGGCGCTGATGAGGCCCGATTGTGGGCGGCGGCCGCCGGTGTGGTGGTCGGCGAAGCGCCCCACGATCTGTCGCGCGTCGCGCAATGGACGGCGATTATCGCCGGCTACCCGGCCGGGCTGCGCGGCCCCTTGAGCTCGTGGCTGGCCGAGGCGGCGATCGAGGGCGGAGCCCCGAAGGAGGCGGAGCAGCTTATCGGTCTCGCGACGGCCGAAGCGAACACCGCCGAGGCCCGGGCGCAAGCCGTCTACCTGGAGGGCCTTCGCAAGCAGAAGGCCGGGGACGTGGAAGGCGCGCTCGCCAGCTTCGACAAGGCTGCCGGAATGGATCCGCGTCGCGGCCGGGCGCGCGCCGAACTCGCCCGCACGGTTCTGCTGCGCCAGCAGGATCGACTATCACTCGAACAGGCCGTTGCTTCTCTCGAAAACTTGCGGTTCGCTTGGCGTGGCGACGCGTTGGAATATCGGCTCCTGCGGGAACTGGGCCGTCTATACCTGCAAGCCGGCGACTACCCGGCCGGTTTGCGGAGCTTGAAGGTTGCTCTCTCCGACTTTCCCGGGCTTCCGGGCGCCGCCGAGATCACCAGGGATATGGCTCGGGCCTTCGAGCAGCTTTTTCTCGAAGGTGCGGCGGAACGGCTGTCGCCCGTTACCGCGCTCGCGCTGTACGAGGAGTTCCGGGAGCTGACGCCGGCCGGCGAGAAGGGCGTGGACATGGTCCGGCGCCTGGCCGAGCGGCTGGTGCGGGTCGAGTTGCTGGACCGGGCGGCCTCGCTGCTGGACGGCTTGCTGTCCCAGCTCTCGCAACCGCAAAAGGCGCGGCTGGGCGCGCAGCTCGCCGAAATCCGGCTACGTGATGGCAAGCCGGATGCGGCTCTGGCCGACCTGCGACGCACGGCGGGTTCGGACTTGCCGCCGGACTTGCAGCGGCAGCGGGCGCTGTCGCAAGCGCGGGCGCTGGGGACGCTCGGCCGCGGCGATGATGCGCTGCTGGCGATTGCTCGGGACGAGAGCGTCGACGCCGAGTTGCTGCGCGCGAAGCTGCACCGTGAACGGGGCGACTGGGACCGGACGGCGGCGGCGTTGCGCCGGGCCTTGCAGCGGGCGCGGTCAGACCCGGCGGCGGCGCTGAGCGAGCAACATGGACGGGACGTGCTCGACCTGGCGGTCGCCTTGGCGCTCGCCGGCAGCGACTCGCAGCTGGCCGACCTGGATCGAGAGTATGGAGCGGCAATGGCGGCGACGCCGCTGAAGGACGCCTTCCAGCTGATCGCCGGCGGCGCTCCGCGACTGGCGCCGACGCGGCGGCGCTGGCCGACATGGTCCAGAAGGCGATGGCGTTCCGCAAGTCGCTGGGCCCGCCCGCCTCAACGACGCCCGCCCGCTGAGACGGCCCGGCCCCTCCTGCCCGGTTAAACATCGAAGCTGCGCACCAGGCTCGCGACGACCAGCGACCAGCCGTCGACCAGCACGAAGAAGATGATCTTGAACGGCATCGAGACCACCACCGGCGGCAGCATCATCATGCCCATCGACATCAGCACCGAAGCCACCACCATGTCGATGATCAGGAACGGCACGAAGATCAGGAAGCCGATCTCGAAAGCGCGGCGCAGCTCGCTGACCATGAACGCCGGGATCAGCACCCGGAGCGGCGCTTGCGCGCCGGCGGGCTCGTCTTCCAGGTGCGCCATCTCGGCGAACAGCGCCATTTCCTGCTCCCGGACGTGCCCGGCCATGAACACCCGCACCGGCTGGACGGCCCGCGCGAACGCCTGCATTTCGTCGATCTTGCCGTCGATCAGCGGCCGGATACCGTCGTCGTACGCCGTTCCAGAGTCGGGCGTCATGACGAAGAACGTCAGGAACAGGGCGAGGCTGATCAGCACCTGGTTCGGCGGCGTCTGCTGCATGCCGAGGGCGGTGCGCAGGAACGACAGCACGATGATGATCCGGGTGAACGAGGTCACCATCACCAGGATCGACGGCGCCAGACTTAGAACTGTCAGCAGCCCCAGCAGTTGGACAATGCGGCCGGTCGCCGACGGCCCGGCATCGGCGAGATCGAGCGACAGGCTCTGCGCCGCCAGCGGCTCCGACCAAAGCAGGACACCAGCGAAGGTCACGGCCAGAACGGTGAAAGCGCGGCCGATCATCGCCGTTGCTCCGTGCGCGGGGTGGCGTCGGCCTGCTCGCGCAGCGCCGCCTCGAATGCGCCCTCCCGCGAAATCCCGCGCTCGACGACGATCTCCGAAGAGTGGCCGAGGAGAACGAGATGCTCGACCCCGTCGCGCCGGATCAGCAGCAAGCGCCGCTTGCCGTCCAGCGGCAGGATCTCCTCGACCGCCAGTCGTCGCCGGCGGCCGGCGGGGTGCGGCGCCTGGCCAAGTCCGAAGCGGCGCGCGAGCAGCGCGGCCGTGCCGATCAGCGCCAGAACGAACAGCAGCGCGAACGCGAACTGCAAGTAGGTTGTCAAGGTCATTCGCCGGGTCCCCTGGGCATGTCTCGCGAGCCCTTGGCGGTGCCTGCGCGCCGGGCACATTCGTGCCCGAGCCGCGCCAACTCGTGTTGCAGCTCGATCAGCCGGGTGAGCCACTCGGCGGCATCGTGCTTCGGCATCGACTTGAGCATGTCGCAAAGGTCGCGGATAGCCGGCCGGATCGGCGTCGAGATCGACGTCAACGCCGTCCGCGATCAATGCGCGGGCCCGCGCGATCTGGCGGGAGGCGCATTCATAAGCGGCGGCGACTGCCCGGCCGTTCCCGGGTGAAGGTGTGATCATCGGGACGTTCCGGCGCAGGCGTCGGCCTGGTCGGCTAGGCCGCGGCGGGCACTCTGGCTCGGCGGGCACGTGGATGCAGGGAAATTCGACACGCTCTGTGCCTCTACTCCGTTCGGGTAGGAACGAAGCGAGATTGTCGGCGAGCCGGCTTAAGGAAAGATTACCGGCCGCGGAAGCCGGTCGCGACGACGTAGATTTCCGCTGATTCAGCGCGGGAGGAGGGCGGCTTGGCGTGGCGTACGCTGCGAAACAGCTGCTTCATCGATGCCAGCACACCGGCTTCGGTGCCGCCTTGCCAGACCTTGCAGACGAAGACGCCGCCCGGCGACAGAACGTCGGCGGCGAACTCCAGCGCCGCCTCCAGCAGCGCCATGATGCGCAAGTGGTCGGCCGCCGGATGCCCGGTGGAAGGAGGCGCCATGTCGCTCAGCACAACGTCGGCCGGCCCGTCGAGCGCGGCTCGGACCAGCGCCGGCGCCGCCTCGTCGAGAAAATCGGCACGCAGCACCTGGGCGCCCTTCACTGGCGCCATCTCCAGCATGTCGAGCGCGATCACCCGCCCGCCGCCCGGCTGCCGCGCGCGCGCCCGCTCGACCGCGACTTGGGTCCAGCCACCAGGGGCGGCGCCGAGATCGACGACGCGCGAGCCCGGTCGCAGCAGCCGGAAACGGTCGTCGAGCTCGATCAGCTTGAAGGCGGCCCGCGAGCGGAAGCCGCGGCGCTTGGCTTCGGCGACGTACGGATCATTGAGCTGCCGTTCGAGCCAGCGACGGGAGGACGCGGTGCGCTTCTTGCGGTGCTCCAACCGGCCAGCGCCCGGTGGCTTGGACCTCACCATCGCCGTGTGCCGCGGCCGGACGGCGTGGCGCGATGCGATGATCCGGCTGCGGCCGCGCCTATACACCGCGGGCGGCCCGCCGACCCGCCCCTTGTCTCGCCTAAGATGTTCACGTGTCGCTTATCCATCCGCGGCTCAGCCCGCCGTCGGCGGCGCCTACCCCAAGCGCGCATTACGAGCCAGCCCGAGCTGTGACGCAAGCTTCCCGGCAGCACTCAACCGACTGGCGCCAACCTCAACGGTTATGCTAAGCAATGCTCATCGCGTCGATCCATGACCGCTGGGGGATAGTTTAGCGGTAGAACTTCCGGCTCTGGACCGGACAGCCCTGGTTCGAATCCAGGTCCCCCAGCCACGGTGATCGAGAGCGATGCGCCGAATGCGCCCACAAGCTGTTCGCGAGCGGTGAAGTGTGATTCACGCTTCCTCGCCGGCGCGGGTCCGCTCCGTGCATTTTTTGGCTTGGGCTTTTCCGAAGTAAGCATTCCGCCGATCTTCAGAGAGATCGGCTAGCCCAGCCGAGGAGCGGGAAATTCGCCATGCCCAGTGCCGGCATGGCTCGTAGCGCCACGACGCCCACGGACAGCAACCCGCATATCACCGCGATCGTCATCAGCATGCCTGATGCGCCGGGATCCATCAGGATCTTGGCAAGAGCGACCGGCAGAATACAGGGAATGCTCAGAATGGACTCTCGTCCCAACGCTTTCAATACCTGGGCGGGCCGGTAGCTGACCAACGACATGGTCCAAAGAAGATAAAGTAACCAGCCTGCCGCGCTTACCAGCGAAAGCAGCGCCATCGCCAGCACGATGCTGCCCAAGGCGCCGCCAATCAGAATGCTGATGCAGCGCGCAATGGCCATCCCGGTTTGGAAGAACAATTCTCCTTGCTGTTTCTCGTAGGCAATCGGTAGCGCGTTCAGCGGCAACGCGATAAAACAGAAAAACATATAGGGCATGAGCAGCTGTGCGTAAGTTCCGGCGTAACGCCACGCCTCTCCAAATACCAGCGCGAATATTTCCGGGGCAACAATCGCGAAAATGGTGAACGACGGCAACCCGAGCCACACCTGCGCGCGCAGCAGAGAGAACGCCGCGTCGGGCAATCTGCCCGATGCTTTCAACTCGGTACACGATGATAGAAAGACGCTCTGAATATGGGTGACGATAAACGCCATCGGCGTTTGCAGCACTCTGTCCGTGAGGGCGTAAAGTCCAGTCGCCACGGGTCCGAACAACCATGGCAAGAGTAACAGAGGCGCACAGCGGCCGCCCCAGAACACGAGTCCGGAAGGGCACCTGTACAATGCGAATTGCCGGTACTTCTTGACCAAGAAAAGCATCCGGGAGATCGATACGCGGCTCAGATCGAGCTTCTTTCCTCTGAAGCTCCAAACCAACAGCGCCAAAAGCGACGCACTCAGGCCGCCCAACATGCCGGCTATGAGACCCCCCGCGGCGAATCCCACTATCCCGAGCACGACCTGAGCGGCGAGCGCTGTTAAACGCTGATTGACTTCCACGATCGACAGCATCGAAAACTTCTTCTGCCGAATGCTCCACATTCGCAAGATGTCGTAAAAGCAACTGAATAGCACGGCGAGCGGAAGCAGCCACATATAGCCTCGAGCCGCGCTGCCAATTCCACCGAACAGCGCTGGTTGCAAGTCTAAGACGAAAACCAGGCCAAGTACGCCAACTCCAAATATACAGCAAATCAAGGTCGACAGAGCCACCAGGTCGCCTGCCTCCCGGTCGTCGTCGGGCACCGGTATCGCTACGTGGTAGCCCAAGGCGCTGAGGGTTCCGAGCACCACCAATACGGCGCCGAACGTTGCGAAAACTCCGAATTGTTCTGGTAAGTACAAACGGGTAAGCAAAGGAGAGCCCAAGATAATGATTGCTTGGCCCAGCACGCTTCCGCTCGCCAACACCGCGACGCTTCGTATCAGTCCTTGTTTCGGCTTGCCTTGTTCCGGCTTGCCGTAGCCTGAGCGCCTCCAGAGCGAGCCGATCTTCATGCCTTTGGCCGGTACGCATTGATGTCGTACCCCCCCACCGCCAGAATGCATCCAGCGCCAAAGGCTATTCGACACAATGCCACAACCGAGCGGTGCTGGCCGAACGCCACGGCCACGGGCAGGCTTAGCAAGCCCGCGCCAATGCGCGTACAGCCGAGCCAAAGTGACTGAACCAACGCTGACAAAGATCCATCCAGATGGCGGGCACACTTGTGCGCCGCTACCCCAATGCGAAATGCCCGGCGTAGCAGCCAAAGAACAGTTGCGCGTTCGGGAGGCACATTTTCTTCGACTATAGCCTCGTTGCACCACACCATGCGCGCTCCCTTGCGGTGAGCCGATGCGAAGAAGAGCTTATCTTCGCCACCGCAGAGCCCCATTGATTGCTCGAACTGCAAGTTCTGCTTCGTTATGAGCTTTGCCGCAAACAAGACGTTCCCGGCGCCACACTCGTCGACCAGAGTGCCGCTCTTCCTGCGCTCCGACGAATGAAATGGAAACTGCATCATGAATTGCGGAGGACACTGCTGGTAAACACCCAGGACGGGTCCCGCGACAACATCGGCGCCGTATCTCTCGTGCGCGAGAAGCAATGCTTCCAGCCACAGCGGTGTCGGTGTTTCGTCATCATCTAAGAAAGCGATGAGGTTGCTGTCATCTGCGGCGATGCGCAGGCAGCGATTTCTGGCGTTGGATATACCGGGATTGGCTTCGATTTCATACCGGAGCGGCCATCGAAGTATCCCTCGCAAGGACTCGCAAATAGGCCGGGCCGAGCCGGTCTGGTCGTTCTCGACGACAATAATCTCGATGTCTGGCTCGGCAAACCTTTCGAAACGAAGTTGGGCGATGCCGAGCAGCAGGCTGCGCAATCCGTCCAGCCTTCGGTATGTGCATACGCAAACGGCTACCTTGATCCTGCCGCGCGGCATTATTTTCACTCCTGCTTGCGAAGTCGCTAATGTCGCTTGCATACGTGCCTAGGCCTGTGGAACGGCCCACTTAGCGGGTGCCGTGGCTGAGGATCCACGAGACTCTACGCTTCTGTACTTACTTGCCCTTGCGCAGATCGCCGTCACGATAACAAACAGGCACCACTGGACGCTGTTGGGGCCGAACAGTTCCGCCTCGCTGAGATTGTTCACAAGAATGGCAAGCAGAACAGCGGCTGGCCATGTGGCGATGAACATCGGCGACGACATCACGACAGACCAGCATCGAGATGTCGTTCGTGCAAGCAGTGTCAGAAGCAATACCGCGCCAATCAAACCTAGATCCAACACGACGGTCAAATAACCGTTATGCGCATTAACAACGCCGAGAATGCTGCCTACCGAATCCCAAAACACGCCATAACCGTATCCCAAAAGCGGCCTCGCCTCGATCATCTGGAAAGCAAACGCCCAAATGACAGTCCGATTGGTTAACGTCGGTTCGCGGCCCAATATCGTCGTAATCATCGCCGGATTGCTGAAGAAAAGCACCAAGACCATGCTGACCATCCAGATTGCAAGCAACGCGAATGGCAGCCGCATCATGCGGCTACGCGCAATCAGAACGAGTGAGGCAGTGCCCAGTGTAACGCTCGCGGTGGTTAAATACACGCTTACCGAATGAGCGACGATCAACACTGCTAACGCGAGCACTAGGAACACGTAGTTCGGGTATCTCAGCTTCGATCGTTCTTGTCTGAATATGCTGCCGCAGTACAGAAACGTGATCGCCGCAAGTAACATCACGATGGCCAAGGTATTCTTGTTATGAAATACGCCTCGGTACGCCGCTTCATAACTCGTACCTACTGACCATTCGTCTCTTACAATGCCGTATTCTGGAAAAACAGCAATCGCGATTATACTCGCGATAAGCATCAGTACGCTGCTTGTCCATAAAATCATCAGAATTTCGCGAAGCGTGTATCGATACGCAACATAGACTCCGACGACAGTGGCGCCGAGCAGACCGATGCCGCGGATCAGCGTACTTGACGGCTTGAATGACCAAATCGAGGATAGAAGCGCAAGGAACACCAAGAGAATAATTTCGATCGGCACTTCCGGCAGAGATTTCCTGGCATGGATCGCCAGGAGCAGGTACATGCCGCAGCCAAAGTAGACTATGGACTGCATGATCTGGTAAAGCAGATCGTCCGGCGGCACGGCTAGGCTGTGACCGCTCTCGAGATAGCCAGGCGGAAATACCCGGCAGAGCAGGATGAAGGCAACGCACGTAAGCGCTTTTTCGATCATGATAATAACCCCGGCGAATCAGCTCTAGCTCATGCCGCCGAGCAGTGCTTCTTACTTTGCCGACCCGCTTCCGTCGCTGTTCCAAAATTCAAGTTCGCGTACCAGCGCCGCAGAGCATAGGGAATCTGCTGAGCGCGCTTCGGCAGCAGCCAGAGAGCGCAGAAGAGGGTGATATGGCTGAGGCGAGGCTTGCCGGAGCGATGCGCCTCCGCGAACAGGCGAGGCGCTGCCCACCAGTCACCGTCCTCCCGGGCCATCCGAGCAATCGGTATGAGAAGCAGTGACGCGTAAGCTCTCGGCGTGATGCGTTCGCGGTAGCTGCGCGCCCAGCGCAACGATACTGCCCAATCGCGCCGACCGGCGGGCCTGCTGATCGAGGAGACGCCTGGCTGGACATGGACGATTGTCAACGGTTCGGCGATAACCTGAAGTTCCCATCCCTCATACTTGCTTGCCTCCAGCACCCATCCCCAGTCTTCATGCCTCGGGAGGTCGGGAAAAGGAACGCGAATAAGCAGTTCCCGTTTAACGAGGATGGTGCTGGTACCGATGCCGCCGATGGCTCCAGTCAAGCCCCGGCGGTCGAATAGATAATCACTCACGTCTTCACTCTGTTTCGGCAACAGATCTGGGTAGACGTATTTCCCTTTCGGACTCTGAACGAAGTAGCGGCAAACGATTACTGGATACCTTGCCTTAGACGCTTGCGCCGTGGCCAGTTGCCGGGCGAGCCTCTCACGCAGCATCTCGTCATCATCGTCGAGAAATGCCACCCACTCCGAGCGCGCGTGCATTACGCCAACGTTGCGCGCCGCGGCCGCTCCGGATCGCTCCGGCAGAATCACAATGCGCAATCGCTGATCTTCGATGCTCTCCAGGCGTTCGATGGTGGGCGGGTTGCCGCCATCGACGACCACGATGATCTCGATTGCGCTTAGTGTTTGCTGCAGCACGCTAGCTACGGCCCTTTCGACAAGATCAGGCCGGTTGCACGTGGGAATGACGACGCTGATCTCGGGGATCACCGCTTCTGACTTTAGCGTTTCATGTAAAATGGACTGAATCACAGCTTGGCCTATCGCTGGAGTTTTAGCTATTGTGGTAATACGCTTTAGCTTTCCCGGTGTAATAGACCGAGTCTCCGTACGAGTAGCGTGCTTGCTGTTTCACATCGACTTTGGAAAGTACGACGCCAGCAACGTTATTTGCGTAACCGCTGAGCTGCTGTATCGTGTACTTCGCGGCGCGTCGACGCGTCGCGCCCCAAGCAATCACCACGACGGTCGCATCCACCTTCCTGGACAACACCAAAGCGTCGGAAAGAGCCGCCACGGGGGGCGAATTGATGACGATCAGGTCGTAGGTTCTCTCAAGCAGGCCGAGGAGGACCTCGAATTTCGCCGAGGCAAACAGCTGCGCGCCGCCGACACTATAGCTTCCTGCATTGATTACGTGCACCCCAGACTGCGAATCTACCTGAATGGCCTCCTGCAACTCGGCCTGGTTCAATGAACCGGTTGCCATGAGTAGATCGGTGAGCCCGAATGTCTTGTCCAATTTCAGAATTTTGCAAATTCTTGATCGGCGACTGTCGGCGTCGACGATCACCACCTTTCGTCCGGCCGTCGCTTGTATCCGGGCAAAAGAGACAGCGGTGGTCGTCTTGCCTTCGCCAGACTGCGCCGATACAAAGACAATCGACTTCAACGTTCCTTGCGGTGCACTCAATAGAAGGCGCGTGCCCAACGACCGAACGCATTCGGCATAGGCCGACTTGGGCCGAGTCAGTACGCTGTCGACCAGGGACTCACCTCTGAGCCTCCACGAGGGCACCTTAGGAAGATGGGCGAGCACCGTCAGCTTCGTGTCAGCTTCGACTTGTTCCGCGCTACGATAGGTTGCATCCAGAGCTTCGATGCCAAAAGCAAGGGCAACTCCGAACACGCAACCGCTAAGCAACGCACCGAGGATCATAATGGTCTTGCGGGGGAAAGACGGCTTCTCGGGAATGGCTGCAGGCGAGACAATGCGCACGTCAGGCGTGACGGATTGCACGTCTTCCGTCGCGCTAGTCTCCATAAAAGCGGCCATAAATCGCTGTAAGAGCAGCCGGCTTGCCTCGGCATCCCGCTCCAGGGACCGCAGGCCGATCGAAGCGTCGTTCGACCCGCCGAGCTCCTGCTTCAGCCTCTGCAGATCACTGGTAAGCGCCTTCTCGCGGGCACGCGAGATCTCCGTTTCGCTTTCGATACCTCGCACGATCCTGGCGATCTCCGCCGAGATCTTTTTTTCCAAGCTCGACTTCTCGGCGCGGAGTTGAGCCATGAGCGGATGACGCGGCCCATACTGATCGGCCAGCTCCGCTTCCTTCCGGTCCAGATCCGCTTCCTGCTCGCGATACTTTCGGATCAGCTCCGATTGCAAAACCGGACCGGCCGAACTCGTGTCGTTGGCCGCGGCAAGCTTCCTTGCTTGCGCCAGATTGGCTTCCGCCGCCCGGCTGGTGATGTTCGCATCGATCAGCTTAGCGTTCAGGTCCGAGATCTGCTGGGCAACCAGGGTCGCCCGCTCGCCCTGCAGCAAATTGTTCTGCCTGCGGTATGTTTCAGCCTTGGCTTCCGCCTTCTGCACATCCTCGCGCAACCGTTCAACATGACTTGCCAGCCAATTACTGGCACGCCGTGCATTCTCGAGTTTGTCTTCGAGATGCGCGACGACGAACTGCTCGCCGAGAGTATTGGCCACCTTGGCGGCGGTTACCGGGTCCTCCGCCGTGAAACGCACCATCACCGACCGCGATCGGCCGATCGGTTGCACCTCCAAACGACGCAGAAAACCATCTACTATGCGTTGATGGGGAATGCTATCGGCTGCTTCATTCGCGCGATCTGCCGGCCGCGGACGTGAAGCGCCTTCATCGAACAAGAAGGAAGCGGCCTTACTCATCCAAGCATAGGGGCCTTCGAGCGGCTTGAGACTTGAATTGAATTCCGGGTCGTTCTGAAGTTGAAAATTCTTCACGACCCTGTCGGCCAAAGAGCGTGATCTGAATATCTCGACCCTGTTGAGCAGCGACGCCTCGTCTTGAGGAAGTCCGGCCAGGGTGGCCTCGACGTTGAAAACTTCCCTGCTCCTGGGCTCGAAAACCGCCGTCAACTGCGCCGTATAACGCGGCGTGACCAGATAGATGAAGGCGGCCATGATGCTGGTGAAGAGGATAATCGTGCCGACGACCCACCAGCGCCGACGAACAAGAATTTCGATGAACTCTTTCACATCTACGCCGCCCGCCGGCCCCGCTTGGATCGCAGGCAGGATCGCATCTCCCGCCGACCTTGACCGATACTCATCCATTCCTGGCTCGCTTTCGTCTAGACCGGGATAGTGTCCGGAAACTCACGCCTGGCCGCTCGACAGACCGGCGTCCTGCGACAGAGTACCCCGTATCGTTTAAGAAACCGCATACGCCGCGGGCGCCTTGAAGATTAACTGCCGGAGAGCCGGATCGTGTCGCCCCGCGGGGGCGACACATCCGGTCCGCGCGATATGAGTTGATCTTACGGGGCGCTTATATTTGCGAACGTTTTATATCCTGTTCTGTAATTGATGACCGACACGCCACTGTTCGCCACCAGCTGAGCCACCTTCTCCAACATAGCGGGCGAAGTCGCGTACTTGTCGTCGGGGTCGTTGACGATGTTATGCATGAGGAAGATTCCCCAGCGGCCCCCCGCCTTCAAATCCTTGACCCACGATTGCACCTCGCCGATCTGGGTAGTGTTGACCAACTCTAGGACCTTGAGGGTATAAGGGAAGGTCCCATATGCGTTGTCGTCGAACTCGACATTTCTTGCGGACTTGTAGAGCGGAGCAGAGGGGAGCCCAGCCTGCGCGAGCCCGATGACGCTCTGATTATAATCGCCATACGGCCAGACAAAACTGTCGATCGTCAAACCCAGCGACGCGAGCGAACTTTTCGAATTTCGCAACTCGGTTCGGGCGGCAGCCGTCGAGAGTCCGGTCATCGACGGATGATTTACGCTATGCGAAGCAATGTCCCAGCCAGCCGCCTGAAGATCGCGCAGGTCCTGGGCGGTCATGTCTCCGGTCGTGCCCACGACACTGGAAATCGCGGCAGAAGAACCAACGAAGCTGTACTTGTCGAGAATCGGCTTGGCGACACTCTTTGTCGACTTATAACCGTCGTCGAACATGAAGGTCACCGCGCCGGGTCCTGGCGAGAACTCCTTGAGCTGAATCAGGTCGAAGTATGCCGTTCCCGTCGCTCCTCCCAGAACGGGAAAAATGGACGCGCTCTTTACGGGCACGTCTATCCAGTTGCCCGTCACGGCGTCGATATAGCCGATGCCGCAGGTGTGCGAGTCCAGGCCGACCCAACGCCAGTCGAAGGTGCCGCTACTTGGCAAGGTCGCGCACCATAAGGTGTTGTCGACCGGATTGCCATGATACTCGCAAAACTGCGGATGTGCGGAGCAATCCACGGTGAACCCTACGTCGAGAGTGGCGCCCCATCCATCAGGATCAAGAACGACATTGCTTCCTTTGATCATCGCACCAACGAAGACGTTTTTGGCCTGCACCTGGTTCAGGTTGACGATCTGGTACGGTCCAGCGTAGCGTTGATCCGCTGGCACGGTTGTCGGAATGCTGGCGCGTGCCACGTAGTTGTACTTGGCTGGCGTCAGCAGGACGCGCGAATAGCCCCTCGCATAATCATCACACCATTGGGCGGCCTTGCCACCGGCGGTCGCTTCGAAATTAGCGTTGGCCAATGTCGTGGTCTCACAGGCGGTAACCGCGGCGTCCACTTGAAAAGCACCGGCGGCGACTACTGCAAATGCCGCAGAGGAGGCCAGGTAAGGGAGCCACCTGTGCCGAAATGTTGTCATCGGGAACCTCACGGTTTTAGCGTAAATCACTGGAGACGGCCGGGGCGCCTGGCGATGTCTCTTGCATCGGCGCTTGCCGCGAGAAGCGCTTGGGCATCGTTATGCGCGGCGACTTCCTGAATGTCGGCGGCTGTCCTCCCATTGTGACCAGGGGGTCTCCCTTCTTGGGGGGCTTCGGGTACTCTCTCATTACGCTGGGCACGGCTGACCGCGAGTGATCGTGGCCATAGTTGCTTTTGTTGACCGGGTTCTCCCCCCCCTTCCGCGCCAACCTGTGGCGCGGCTGCCCGCGCTTGGCCGGATGGCGGAGCTGCGCTCGCCGGTCCCGGGGCGGCAATGATGTGCAAAACACCTAAAGCAATAATGAAAAATTTGAGAGACGGAAGTAGGTGAGCAAGCCACCTGTGCCGAGACGTCGTCATCGGAACCTCGCGGTTGAGCGTAGATTGATATCAAAGTCAAAAATGCGAGCGCGGCCTTAGCATTCCGCCGGACATTCCACTTCGTGTTGCGCTTCGTTGCTTCGGGTCGTGTTGCGCTTCGTTGCTTCGGGCTTTACTATCGCAAATCTGGTCTGTTTTGGAATGCACAAAGAAGGCTTATAAGCCCGTCGAGGTAGTTAAACTCATGCCAGGGGCCACCCAGAGTAGCTCGTCCGGGGTTTGCCGAAAGGCCTAAAGATCATCTCGATGGCCGGCAAATCCCATAGATGCGCCGAGTGGCGCTTCGCCCGCATTCAGCGCACGCCGGCCGGGTTATAGGCCGATGCATGAAGCTTGGTACGCTGGCGCCGGCATGGTCGCGCCAGAGTGTCCTCATCAAATCGACGTCCGGACCTGCGCAATCTCCGTATCGCGCGCGCCGCTCGGTCATGATCACGCACCTGAGAGTGCGTCCCTATCGAACCAAGCTCACAACAGCTAGTCCCAATGGCAGCTGGCATAAGCTCCTTCGGATATCCATCTGCATCGATCTCCGGATCGAGGGCGGCGGAGGATGTAGCAGAGAATTTGAAGGGCGGTACCGGATGTCGATTATTGACGCGTCGACACGGAGATGGCGGTTGTCTAGCCTTAAACACCTCGAGTCCGCGGGTGATCGGCGGTGGAGAAGGTCGAACGATGAATCAAACTATGCAACACCGAAATCAGCCTGGCACCGCCCCGATAAGTCGAGAGCATGTCATTCTCATCGACGACGTAACGTTTGTGCGCGAATGCGTGCTGCGATGCTTGCAAGAGTCCTGCGACGGAGCTGCATCGGTGTTGTCGTTCGCCACCGTGGGCGACTGCCTCTCCACCATGCTCGATAAACCGAGGATCGCCTTTGTCCTCTACGCTGTTCATCATCGTCGTGCATCCGACCGCGAGATCGAGCACAACTTGTCCCAGCTCACGCGCGCATTCCCTTCGGCGCCGATCATTCTCCTCTCCGAGGGGGAGGGCACGGACCGCATCCTTGCCGCGCTGAGAAGAGGGGCGCGCGGCTATATACCGACCAGCGCCAGCCTTGAAATTGCGATTGGGGCGATGCACGTCGTCTGGGCTGGCGGAACATTCGTACCGGCAAGCAGTCTAGGCGAACTGACACACGCCGCGGCGCACAAGGAAAGCGAGGCCCTCGCGGAGGAATTCACACCGCGACAAATGGCCGTTCTCGCACGCCTTCGCCAAGGGAAGTCAAACCGAACGATTGCCCGCGAGATCAATCTGAGCGAGAGTACAGTGAAAGCTCATGTCCGAAACATGATGCAGAAACTGAATGCCGCAAATCGAACACAGGTCGTTTTTCGAACACGCGACCTATTCCCGTCAGACGGAAAGCCCTATAACGGGAGCCCCAAGCAGAAGCATTCCGCTTAATTCGGTCGTGCCTCCGAATGGCAACGAGCAGCCGCGCCTGGCTGGGCAAGGAGACTGGCGATAACGAAACGAATACGGGGAGCCCGTATATCGACTCCCCGCCCGCCTCAGGCTCTCTTAGCCTCCGAAAAGCTGGAGGCAAGAAAGGCGGCCTCCGTGCGGTTGCTGACCCGCATCTTGCGCATGATCTGTCGGACATGCACCTTTACCGTGCTCTCGCGCATGTCGAGCTCATGCGCGATGATCTTGTTGGGCTTACCCTGCCGCAAGAGATTGAGAACCTCCCGTTGGCGAGGCGTCAGACCACAAAGATCAAGCGCGGCGACCTCGGCCTTAGCGGCCTCGAAGGCGATTGGTTGATGGGAGAGCGCCTCGGTCAACGCGCCGGCGGGAACGAAGGTGCCGCCTGCTTGGACCAGACGCAGCGCTCCCATCAGGATTTGCGACGTCAAGGTGGTCGGAATGTAACCCCGGATCCCTTGACGCAGCGCCTCGCCGACGTGGTGGCTGTCGTCACGGTCGCAGATGACGATGATCGACGCGCTCGGGACAGCTTCATTCAGCAGCGCGATGTCCTTGACGATCTCCGGATCGCGGATCACCGCTGAGCCCAGATTAAGCAACACAATTTCCACTTCGGATAGCACGTCTGGGGACTTGGCGAGCAGATCCGAGCAACGTGAGAGCGAAATGAGATTGAGCCGCTCGGTTCCGTCCAGTAGCCTCACAAGGCCCTCTCTCGTCAACGAACGAGAGTCGATCAGCACGATCGTCAGCGTTTTGCCGCTGCTGAACGGCCTAAGGTGTTGACCAGCCGCAACGTTCACCGAGGAACTCGAAGTGTCGGACGCTGGCAAAGGCCGCTCTACGGCTAACTGTGTCATCTTATCCCCCTTATCGATTTGCGTGTCCCAGGCGCCGTCCCGTCATCACAAACCTCGGCGTATCCAGTATGTGCCGCTCTGTGGACTGGCCGTCTTCACCCTGTGCAAATGCATTAATACAGAAGTTGGCCAACTTTGCTACAACAAACGAACAGTGTGCGTAATGTGTCGTCTTTTTAGTTTGTGTTACCCACAAACGAAGTAACCCCGAAGGGTGTTATTTGCCCATATAGATACTTTTTACCGCTTGCCGTTCTCCGTGTTCGACCTTCAGCGCACCTTGGTCAGTTCTTGCATCCCAGAGCAGCGCATGTCACCCATGCAGTCAAAAACGTAAGCGGGGTACTCCGGTGCGGTCAGCCGTTCTTGTCACCTGCATGAAGATGAACTTTTAATAACGCGCCAGTGGGCCAAAAGTTCCCGGCTTACGGGAGGAACGGCCGTCGCGTTTCTGATTGGTTTTGATTCCGAGGGGGTGCGTGGCTATCAGTCGGGGCGGGGCTGGAAAACAAGTAGAGAACGATGCCGACTCTCGAGCGGCCAATCGAATGCACCTTCGTAGAGTCGTTCCCAAGGGAAGCACCGGCAGATGAAGACTAAACAGTGGCGTAAGCACCGCATGTATCCGTAAGCGCCGGCGCAGTCACATCGCCATAAGCCACCCGTCCCCAGGTAACCGGCCAAGTGAACGACAGGAAGACAGCCGGCTGAGAGCCACAACGGCTCGCCATCGATGTTGGGGAGGTCGAAGCGTGCTGTCGCGGCGGGGGAGTGAAAAGGCGAGCCGGAGCGGACCGAATGCGCCGGAGCACCTGTTTCACGAACGCCACCGCCACCGCAAGCACGCCCACCAGCAGCAGGCGGAAGAACGACGGAAACGGCATTCGCCTCCGTCAGCAGGGGTCCGGACCGTCGACAGGGCTTGCCATCGAGAGCGGGGCAGGAGCGTGCCTGATCGGCTAAAAGGTCGGCATCCCAGGCACTGCCCCTGCGGAAGCGTCCGTCTCATTGGAACGCCTCTTCAAGATATCGCACGCACCGGCAAGTTAGTTGCAGCCGTTCCTGACCCGCAAAATGCCCCATAGCCCTTGCGGAAGAGCCCACTTCAGCACGCCCGTCCGATAGTCATAGTCGCCTGCCGATGGTTACCCGGCAGCGGCGGCGTGGTGAGGCCGAACGTCTCCGCCCAACCGGCGGTCACGCCCGACACCGACCCGACCCGCCGGCCGGCCTCGCTGATGTGCGTCGCCAGCCACGTTTGCCCGTGAATGGTGAAGCTGTAGTGCCTGGGCTTGTCCGCCCCGCCCACCAGCCGGAACCACATCTTCGACTCCGGCGGCACCTCGAACACCGGAGTGGCCGGTTGGTCCACGTCCAGCCATCTTGGCTCGCCGATGGGTTCGCTGCGGTAGTTGAAGCCCTTATGGCCTTGATCCTCGACATCCAAGGTTTCTCGGCCTTCTTGTAGATCGCGCCGCGTTTCACGAGTTCGTCTTCAGTCAGGAACGGGACGTATTTGTCGAGTTCAACAAGTCGTTCCTCCTCGTCGGAAAAGCCCGTCACCTGTTTGCCCTCGATGAGCAAGCTGCCGTCCAAAAGTCTGATATCGAGGAGGCCGACGGCACCGTGACAAACTGACGAGACAATGCCCCCGTTCTGGTCAAATCTTGCGGCTGACAGCCTGCTGTCGGTCGGTTCAGGTTCGGATATTTTTCGGTTCCGGTCACGACGACGAAAATCTCCCTTCCCATTCGGCACCTGCGCTCGCCGGCATCTAATATGAGGGGTGTCACGGCAGCCGCCACCGCGGCTGGCCGGACTCGAACCTCTTAAGCCAATAATCTGGCGTACCGGCCTTTCGGGCGTCCGACAGTCCTCACAGTCGCCGCTAAAGCGGCAGCACTCTATTGTCCACGAGGTCGCGTGTACCAGGCGCCCCTTACCCGCGCTGCCTGCCTCCCTCCTGCCGTGTTGCGAGAGGGCATGGGTGAGGGTGCTTGTAACCTTCCGTAACCAAACGTAAGTCGCCGTTCCGCGCTCCCTCTCTTTAGAAGCGGCGGGAGCGCTTCCATAACACGTCAGGACGACGCATGAGCACGCTCGCCCGCAGCACAACCGCCCGCCACGCAGCCGAGACGGCGATGCCCGTCGAGGCGCCGTCGCGGGTGCCGCTGCCGGGCACGCCCTTCCTCAAGCTGTACGCCGCCAACCGCTGGCGCACCCTCGGCCGGCAGGACGCGATCGAGGCGCAGAGGCGCGAGCTGCTGAAGCTGGTGCGCGCGGCGGAGCGCACGCGTTTCGGCAAGGACCATCGCTTCCACAGCATCGGCGACATTGCCGCCTACCAGAAGCGGGTGCCGCTGCGCACTTACGGCCAGCACTGGGAGGAGTACTGGAAGGACGCCTTCCCGCGGCTGGTCGATTGCACCTGGCCAGGCACCATGCCCTACTACGCGGTGTCCTCCGGCACCTCGACCGGCAAGGTCAAGTACATCCCCTGCTCGCGGGAGATGGTCGCCTCGAACAGGAAGGCGGCGCTCGACATCTTCGTCCACCACTTGCGCAATCGGCCGAACAGCCGCGTCTTCGACGGCAAGTCTTTCGTGCTCGGCGGCTCGACCGATCTGAAGGAGCAGGCGCCGGGGGTCTACAGCGGCGACATCAGCGGCATCGCCGCGAAGAACGTGCCGTGGTGGATACGCCGCTGGTACTTCCCGCCGCAATCGCTCACGTTCATCACCGACTGGGAGGAGAAGATCGAGCGCCTGTCGCCGCTGGCGCTGCAAGAAGACATTCGCTTGATTTCCGGCGCGCCCGGCTGGCTCACCTTGCTGTTCGAGAAGTTGGGATCGCTAAAGCCCGAATCGGGCGGGCGGATCGCCGAGATCTTCCCGAAGCTGGAGCTGATCACCCACGGCGGCGTCAGCCTCAATCCCTACCGCAAGCGCTTCGAGACGATGCTGGAGGGCAGCCGCGCCGAGATGCGCGAGGTTTATCCGGCGAGCGAGGGCTTCATCGCCATCGCCGATCGCGCCCCGCGGCAGGGATTGCGGCTGGTCGCCGACAACGGCCTGTTCTACGAGTTCGTGCCGGTCGCCGAGCTGGGCAGCGACAGGCCGACCCGGCACTGGCTCGGCACCGTCGAACTCGGCGTCGACTACGCCATCGTGATCACCACTTGCGCCGGCCTGTGGAGCTACGTCATCGGCGACGTCGTCCGCTTCGTCGACAAGACCCCGCCCCGGCTGATCATCACCGGCCGCACCTCCTACATGCTTTCGTCGTTCGGCGAGCACGTGTCGGGCGAGCTGATCGAGACCTGCGTGCTGGCGGCCGCCGAGGCGATCGGCGCGCAGATCAACGAATTCTCCGTCGGCACGCAGTTCCCGGAGAGCGGCCGGGGCGAGCTCGGCCACCACGTCTACGTCGTCGAGTTCAGCGAGGAGATCGCCGATCCGGCGCGCCTCGCCGCCTTCACCGACGCGATCGACCGAGGCCTCGCCGAGCGTAACGAGGACTACCAGGAGCGCCGGGTCATCGCCGAAGGCGTCGGCGCGCCGGTCGTCCACGCCGTGCCGCCCGGCACCTTCGCCGCCTGGATGAAGAGCATTGGCAAGCTCGGCGGCCAGAACAAGGTGCCGCGCGTCATCAGCGACCAGAATCAGCTATCGGGCCTGCTGGACTTCATCGCCCGCCCACAGGACTCCCTGAGCGGTCCGCCGAGAAAAGGCTCAGCTCTGCTCCAGCTCGGCGTCCCAGTAGAGGAAGTCGCGCCAGCTTTCGTGCAGGTAGTTGGGCGGGAAGGCGCGGCCGTTTTCCTGCAACTCGTAGGTGGAGGGCTCGTAGGGCGGAACGCAGCGGCCAGACGCCGGACTCTTTCGGCAGGCGGTGGCCCTTGTTGAGGTTGCACGGCTCGCAGGCGGTGACGACGTTGGCCCACTCGGTACGGCCACCGCGGACGCGCGGCACGACGTGATCGAAGGTCAGCCGCTCGGTCGGAATCCCGCGGCCGCAGTACTGGCAGGCGAAGCGGTCGCGCAGGAAGACGTTGAAGCGGGTGAACGCCGGCCGGCGGGCGACGGCAACGTACTGCTTCAGTACGATGACGCTGGGCAGCGCCATCTCCCGGCTGGGCGAGCGCACCTTGCGGTCGTACTCGGAAAGCACATTGACGCGGCGCAGGAACACCGCCTTCACCGCCTCCTGCCAACACCACAGCGACAGCGGGAAATAGCTCAGCGGGCGGAAGTCCGCGTTCAGCACCAGGGCCGGGTAATCATGCGCGCCCATCTGGTCATATCTTTCCCGTCGGAGCGCCGGGAGCGTACAACATGTTGATTGGAATTTCCAAATGTCGTGTCGGTGAATTTCGATGATCGGCCGCGACCGGTTGCCGAACGGCCCGCGCTCATCCGGCCGGAAACCGCTGTTCGAGAAAGCGGAGGTCGAGCCGCAGCGTCGCCTCGTCGATGCCGTGTCCGAGGCCGGGGATCATGTGCGCCTCGACAGGCACGCCGACCGCCTTCAGCACCGCTTCGGCGGCGGACAGGCAGGCGGCCGGCAGCATCTCGTCGGCCGAGCCGTGTGTCAGCAGCACCGGCGGCCGGTTCTTGATCTCCGAAGCGAAGCGGGCGTCGGCGACCAGCATGCCGGAATGCGAGATGATGCCGGCCGGCGAACGGGCGCGCCTGAGGCCGCACGTGCAGCGCCATCATCGCCCCTTGCGAGAAGCCCATCAGCAGCAAGTCGGCTGTCGCTCAGCCGGTGGCGGGCGAGCTCGGCATCGAGGAAGGCATCCAGGAACGGCGCCGCGGCGCGCACGCCGTCCATCCGTGTATCCAGGCTGAGGTTGCCGATGCTGAACCACATGTAGCCGAACGGCGCCATGTCGAACGGAAACGGCGCGTGCGGCGCGACGATGTACGCTTGCGGCAGCACCGAGTGGTAGTAGGGGGCGAGGCTGATCAGGTCGCCGCCATCGGCGCCGACGCCGTGCAGCAGCACGATCAGCTGTTTCGGCGCGCCGCCCGACCTTGGCGGCACGGAAGGTCCACTCAACAGCCGTTCGCTCGCCATCCGTCCCCTCTCGCCGGGTTACCTATGCTCGGCGGCATTGGTAGCCGAAAGCTCCGGCGCGCGCGAGTCGATCCGGCGCGCAACCCACCCTCACCCGGCTCGCCTTCGTTCGCCACCCTCTCCCGTCGAGGGAGAGGGAAAGCATGCAGTGCAGAGGGTGATACGCGCCCTCTCCCCTTGCGGGAGAGGGTCGGGGTGAGGGGAGATGCCGCCGCTCGCTCAAGGTCCGCGCAGGCCGCGCACGAGCGTCAGATAGTCGGGGTCGTTATCCGGGTCGAGGAGGCCGTGCCGGATGAGGAAGTCGGTAATCACCAGCGCGCAATTGAACTTGAAGTCGTCGGTGTCCCGCACCGTCTCCAGCACGCGACGGATCGGCCAGAGCTGAAACTCGGCGATCTCGCCGTCGTGGTTGACCGGCACGAAGTCGCGCGGCAGCTCCAGGTCGAAGACGTAGAGGACGTCGCGGCGGAGCCCTTCCCGCCGTTCGGTTCGGTAGCTGATCGCCCCGACCGGAACGGCGCGCGCGGCGAGCGCGCCATCGATGTTCGCCTCCTCCTCGCCTTCCTTCAGCACGGTTTCCCTGACGGTGAGATCGGCCGGCCGGCCGCCGGCGACGATCTGGTCGAGCTTGTTCGGGGCGGTGTGCTTGTCAGGGCTGCGCCGCCCGATCCACATCGACAGCTCGCCTCTCTCGCGGACGAAGCCGTTGACGTGGACGCCGGATGCCCAGATGCCGAACTTCGGAATGCCCGCGCGCTCCATCTGGAACAGCGCGGGCTCGTCCGGCGCCGCCGCGACCGAGTAGGGCTCGTCGCGCCATCCAGTGATGATGCCGCGCGCAGCGAGTTGGCGGAGAGCCCGATCGACCGCCCGGGTACGCGCACCCGCCCCGGCGAGGCCCTCGGCCAAGCGCACCCCGTCGCCCGCCACCTCGAAGACATCATTGAACTCGCCAAGAAGTGCGGCGAACTCGCGCCGCACTAGCCCGACGCCCTCATCATCCACCAGAAAGGGGATGTAAGCCGCCGGATCGAAGGCGGAGCAGTCCTTCAGTCTATCGACAAAACTCATGGTCACACCCCGCCGCGCCGCCGGCCGCCACGATACGCGGCCGCCAGGTGAAACGCCGGGCGGCTGGCAGTCGTTTCGCGCGCTGAGCTGAGCTGGCGCCGGCCTGGCGCACTCAGGCGACGGAGCTCTCGCCGCGGTCCCGTGGCGTGCGGATGTAGGCGACGGCGCAGTGCGTGGCGCAGTAGGGCTTGCCGGGGGCGGAGGGCTCGGCGCAGAAGTGGAAGTTCGGCTCGCCGGGGTTGCCGAGGGGCCAGCTGCACATGTTGGCGCCGAGCGCGTCGAGCCTCACGACATTCGCCGCTTCCGGCTCGTCCTTCAGCGTCGGCCGGCGCTGCGTAAGGCCGAGGCGATGCACCTTGCCGATCACGGCGTTTTTGGTGATGCCCAGCCGCCGTCCGATCTCGCTCGTCGTCAGCTCTTCGTTCCACAGGGCGATCAGGGTGGCGATCCGTTCGGGCGTCCAGTCGGCAGTCGACATTATCGATCCCAGAGCCTGCAAGTTGCGGACGCTCGGCGTTGCGCTCCGTAACCCTCTTTGGGGCCTATCCCACTCGCGCAGCCGTGCTGATCCCTATTGTTGCTAAGCTAAAGGCGTTTGTCACACCATATGTTGAGTTTTCCACAACATTTAGTGCTTGATGCCGGATATGGTACCAGGACATAAAAAGAGCGCCGGCGACGAGGCAGTCAGAAAGCCTCTTTGCTACTGGCTTCCAGGGCAGGCGGCGCCTCGCCGTGGGCGTCATCGCGATAAAACAGGTAGGAGCCGATCCAGGCACTGGGGTTCAGTTCGGTTGCCCAGCCCGGGCGTCTGCCGAACTCGTGGAAACGGACGGCGCCTCCGGTGGGATCCTGCAGCGCACCGCTGACCGCGCGCTGCGCGATCCGCCGGCAAGAGGCGAAGGCCCGATCGTCCGTCCGCTTCGCCGCCGCCTCTACCGCGCCCAGACGCTCCAGACACTCGATGAACCGCGCGGTCCGCCGCGACCGGCGCTCGGGCTCGGCCGTGCCCGATGGCAAGCGCTCCACCTGATTGGCGATCGCGGCGGCGATCCCCTCGCGCGTGCGGACGGACTCCACTCCGGCCTCGGCGTAAAGAAAGTGCGCGAGCAGCGAGACCGCGTCCCGCGAGCCGGCATGATCGATTTTCGTGATGCAGTCGGGCATTGCACGTCTCCAGCTCGTTGATGCGATGGAAGCAGATTGACTCAGAAGCCGAAGTCGCTTTCGGCGAGGATGCCGGGGCCGCCGAAGCGCCAATCCGGCCGGGCCGGCGCCCCGCCGGCGACGGCTCGTGGCAACCGCACCGGTTCGCTGAGGAGACAGCCGGCTACCGCGTCCAGGCCGTCATCGCGCCCGCGCGCGCCAGGCCGCCACTCTCGCATCTCCTCGACGAAGGGCGTGTTCCAGACGCTGCGATGCGCGGCGAGGCGGCCGGCCGCCAAAACCGCATCGAACGCATCGACGATCCGGAGGTCCTTGGCTCGGCTCGATGATCTTTCGATGACGGCGCAGGTGACGGCGAGCGCTCGCAGTTCCTGGCGCAGCAGTCCGGGAAGAAAGCGGCCGATACCGTTGGTTTCCAGGGAGATCGCCGGCAGATGAAGATCGCGGGCGAAATCCGCCACCTGGCGGCAGAGCTGGGTCGCCTCGTCGACAACATCCGCCTGGCGCGGATCGTGCCGCAGGTACCGCACGCGATGCAGCCAGTAACTGCCCTGATCGTCGGTGAATACGACGGCGACGACGCTGGCGTCGCCCTTCGCCGGCGATCCGTAGGACGGATCCCACCAGCAGGAAACGGACACCAGCCGCCGATCCCCCAGCGTCAGCCGGGCCTCCCGGTTTCCTTCGGTGTAGTGCAGCTCCGTGTCGTAGAGCCGCAGCCGGTCCGGGTCGAGGCGGCCCTCGACGATGCTGCGCGGCCGCAGCATCATCTGGCTGTCGAACTTCGCCGGGCCGGTTCGACGGCGGATCGCCTCGATGCGCGCGGCAGTGAAGCGTTCCGGCCAGCGGCTGCGGCCTTGCTCGTCCAGCAGCGGTACTTCCAGCCGGTGAAAGCCGGCGAGCGCGGCCTGCGCTTCGCCGATTTCCGGCCGCGGCTGATCGGCGTAGATCGAGTAATAGGTGTGCGGCGTTCCGACGAATACCTGAAGCCCGCCGGGAACGACGACGTACTCCAGTTCGCGCAGGCGGGCCCGCAAGTCGGCGCGCTTCGGCGGGGTATCGCAGGTGTTCGGCACCTCCACGTCGTCGCAGATCACGACGTCGGCGCGCAATCCGGTGATATTGGCGCCGATGCCCTTCGCCAGCATCGAGGGGTCCCTCAGTTCGGCGCGGCGTTTGACCGTGAACTGATCGGAAGCCCAATGGTCGGTGTGGGCCGGCTTCAGGTTGGCGGTCAGCGGATGCCGTTCGATGATGCGCTTGACGTTGCGCACCATCTTCTTCGCCAGCGCGAAGTCGCCGGCGAGCACCAGGATGCGCAAGTCGGGGTTTTGCGACAGCAGCCAGGCGCAGAACAGGCCGACCAGCGTCGACTTGCCGGAGCTGCGGAAGGCGAGCAGCAGCAGCTCGCGCTCGCCGGCCTGCCAGCGCGACCGCTAGCCAGCGCGCGATCTGCAAATGCAGCCGCGGGTGTCGCCTGCGCCTGTCGCCTGTTCCATATCCAGACGAACTCGGCGAAGCCGGTCTCGATCATCTCCGGCTCCGCGCCCGGCGGCGCGCGACGACGATCCGCCGTTTCACGCCGGCGGCTCCCCTGCGCCGCCGTCGACGGCCGGGCCTGGGGCCGGCCGAGCCGATGCCGCGGGCGCGCTGTCCCCGCTGGCGGGGCCGTGCCGCGTAGGCCATCCCACGCTCTGGCGCAGCGTCAGCTCGGACAGGAAAGCGGCGAATTGCGGACAGTCACGCAACAGTTCATCGACCCACGCGGGGCCGAGCCGGGTATCCACGGCGGCGGCGCTGATCGTCGCCGGCGTCAGCAGCGGGCTGTAGCATCTGGCGCTTCGCACTCGGCGGCGCTCGATATCCGACTGGACCAGCGCTTCCAGCTTGTAGAACTGTGAAGCGGTAACCACCAAGTCGCTGGCGCCCCGCGCCCTGTCGATGTACGCGCAGCCGGCGAGAGCGGGCAGGCAAAGCAGGGCGCACGCCATCGCCGCCCCCCGGAACGGGGATCGTGTCATCTGAGTTACCCTTGTCTGCTTCCGCTATTTCGAGAGAGTTCGGGCGTGGACGGCGCCAGGCGATGCGCGGTCACGGCACCCGGCCACCCGGCTGATAATCTGTAAGCGGCTTGTTCGGCGCTCAGCCTTCGTCCAAGCCATCGTCGCGTAAGGCTAGTTCGGCCTCGCGAACCATTCGGTCCAATTGGTCGGCATCGAACGGCGGTGCTTCCTCCCCACCGCTCGGTCTCGCCCAGTGCGCCAGCTTGACGAGCAGGTGGATATGCGCGAGCGCCGCCCGACAGCCCGCCTGATAGGCGGCGAACCCCTTGGCGTCTTCGGGAGGATGGTCGGTTGTGAACCGCGCGTAGCCTCGCATCGCCTTGGCGATGAGGCCCGGCAGGTTCGCCAGGAGATCGCGACGCATCGCCTCCACGTATTCGTATTCATTCGCGGGCGTTTCCGCTGCGCGTCTCGGCAAATCCTCATCCATGCGTCTTTTCCTCTGGCCGGCTGGTCTCGACCGGCGCTGGTTGCGGGCCGAGCGTCAGCCTGTCTTTCGCCAAGGCGCGTCCCACCATGCCGGTGATGATGCCGGCGAATTCGGCGGCCTGGTAGAGCACGCCCAGAACCGTCTCGGTATCCAGGTCGACGATCCCGAGGCTGCGCAGCGCGAACAGGATCGCCGTCGCCAAAGGGCCGAGAAATCCCTTCGAAAGATACCAGGGCTTGCCATTCCTGTTCATCGGAGAGCTTCCACCGGACCCGAGGCTGTCTTGGGCGTGCCGCGCGGCCGGGCGCGGCATGCGATGACTGTGCGCGGCGCCGGGCTAGCCGTCGCCCAGGAGCGACACCGAGCGAAGGCCGCGCTGGACCAGCGAAAAAGCCGACCTGGACCCGGAAGAGGACGCCTCGAGCAGGTTGCGGCGGCGCTGCCAATCGAGCTGGTCGTTCAGTCTGCCGATCCGTAGCTCGCCGAGACTGCGCGATTCCGCATCCTCGCGCGTCGCTTCCGCTTCCAGGCCGCCCAAGGCGGCTTCCGCCGACCCGCTTCCGGCGGCGACGCCTTGCGCGCCGAAGCGGGCGCGCTGCGTGGCAAGCGCCCGGCGCAACTGGTCCTGCCGTTGCCGGCTGGCGATCGCCTGCGTCTGTTCGATCTGTTGGGTCTGGGCGCGAGCTTCGGCCTTGGCTTGCTGCTCGGCGCTCTTCTGCTGAGCCACGTCCATGCCCATCTGCAGCGCGGTCATCGCCGCGCTGGGGATCATCCCTCCCATCGCTGGATCTCCTGTCGAGGATTAAAGAGGCCGAACCTTCAGCCGGTTACGCTCAGTTCACTGGAAACCGACAACAACGTGAACGGCAGCGGAACATCTTGTTCGATGCGCCACAGCGGTTGGATGCCGGTGTCTCTCCAACCCAGCGTGCGGATCGTCACGTCCCCGCTGTAAGGAATTTGCGGCGGCGAGTCCAGGATACTCTCGCCGAAGCGTTTGAACGGAACGTGAACTAAGCCCCGACCCCAATCCAGGTAGAGGGCGCCGGTCTGCCATACGCGCAGGGTGATCGAGATCGGACGGAATCTGCCGCCCTGACCGCCCCCGGCTCCGCCGATCGACGGCGGCAAGGGCTCGATGACGTGGGTGAACGGCAGGCCGATCTGGACGGAGTGCGCCGGCAGCGCGAGGGTCACCGATCCGCCCTCCACGACCGCGTTATCGACAACCACGCCATCGGCGACGATACCGACGACCCGGCCTTCGAGGTGACCGGCTCCGGACCACTCCTGTTTCGGGGTGGCCGAGTACCCCGACATGGCGCAATCCAGTTGCAACGCCTCGTCGAGAACCTCGATGAACACGGCGCCGAGGCGCTCGACCAGCGCGTATGTGGACTCGCCGACGCTGGCGACGGCAAGGACCGCGCCATCCGTGGCCTGCACGGTCCAGCCGCTGACCTCCTCGTCCCGGTAGACGGTCAGGCTGGCCATGCTGCCGTTGGTCATGCACGACGTGCAGCAGCCGCCTCGACTCGTCGAAGGACATGGCCACCGGGCGTTGCGATCAGATGATGGGCCAGCATCGCCAGGTCGCTCGCCTGATACGCCTGCTCGGTGTCGGTGAACAAGAAGCTCGCGAGCTGTGGGCCGGCGCGAGGCACGAACAGCGGTAGCGCCATCCACGTCCTGTGGAGGCACGGTCCGGTCGACGGGCGAGCCGACGCGCGTCTGCCGGAAAAGC
Source organism: uncultured Alphaproteobacteria bacterium (assembly GCA_963786265.1). Taxonomy (GTDB): domain Bacteria; phylum Pseudomonadota; class Alphaproteobacteria; order Rhodospirillales; family Defluviicoccaceae; genus Defluviicoccus. The sequence goes on along the minus strand of CAWAYT010000058.1, from coordinate 98,815 downwards.
TGAATACTGGTCGGCGTCAGCGGATCGCCGGTGACCATCCACTCGGCTCCGGAGGTGAGAACCTGCAGGTGCCTGCCGGAGAATACGTAGCGAATGGCATTGACCTGGTCGGAGAGGATCGGAAACTCGATCGCCTCGTCGTCCAACCCCTCGCCGAGATCGAAGTTGAAGAGATCGGCCGACTTCGACAGCCACAAGCCGGTTCGGCAAGTCCCGCGATCCGCCGATTACCAGCCGGTCCTGGTGGAAGCAGACCGCTAGACCGGCCAGCCGCGGGCGGCCGAAAACGCCTGTTCGCGTCCAATCCTCGGTGGCGGCGGTGCTGGCAGCGGCTGCCTTGACGTTCGCTCGCGCCGCTGCGGAGGTCACGCTGGAAATCTGCACCTCCTTGCCGCCGATGCGCAGCCGCGCGCCGACATGGTCCGGCGAAAACACCGGCGCCGAGGCGGTGATCTGCACGGAACCGGTGGTGCCGCTCGCCTGCAAGGTCACCGCATGGAGCGGCGAACTTGTAGTGCGGCCAGTAGACGCGGTCATCCTTGACGTAATAAGTCCAGTCGGTCAGGTCCCAGGCGGTATCGCTCGTCCGCGTGATCTTTTTCGGCGGGACATCCGGATGCACGATGAGCAGCGTATCGGCGCTCTGCGTCCAGTTGATCTGGCCGAGCTGGTCATAGCGTCCAGGGAGAGCCGAACACCGCGACGCGCGTTCCGTCCCGGTAGACATCCACCCGCAGATCGGAGAACACCAGCAGATAGACCTGCTCGGTGTTGAACTCGAAAGCGATGAGGCGGCCGGGGCCCGGCGCGACGTCGATGAAGCGCAAACCGTGCCGGCGGGTGACGCCGCCGGTGGGATGGATGAAAACGTTGCGCAGCTTCAGCGCGCCGTTCTCGTAAGCGCGCAGGTCTCCGCGGCCGAGCAGTTCCGGCGAGATCTCGCCCGCCGAGAAGCTGGTCTTCTGAGCTCGAATGCGCGCCATCACGCCCGCCCTTCCAGCAATGTGAAGTCCTCGACGCTGGACGGCGTTTCCTCCTGAGCGTCGATCAGGCGGGCGCGCCGCAACTCGGCGTCGGCGACCTTCTGCAGGCTTTCCCAGCGGCTCGTGCTGTCGGTGAGCGGAATGCAGAACTCGGCCGCCAGCTGAGTGATCAGCGCCATGTCGAAGAACGGCGGGAAGTCGAGCTCGTCCGGACGCGCGATGTAGGTCAGCACCACATCGTCCTCGTCCGCGTGCAGTTGACGCTGCTTGATCTTATAGCGGATGCCCTGGCCGCGACCGGAGGTGCCGGCCGAAAGAACGCGGATGCAATCCAGCGGCAGCTGGAAGGCATTGGCGAAGTCGGCGAGCGGCGGCATTGGCGAGCTTCGGCAGCGTCGCCTGATAGGTGGCGAAGTTCCATGGATGCGCCGAGAGTACGGTGTCGCGAACGGTCGTGTAGAGACCGGCCGCCACTTCGGCTTCGGCGGTGCCTTCGTCGAAAGAGGCGATCGAATGCGCGCCGATCTTCAATAAAGCGCGGGAGCACAAATCAATTCGCGTAAGCGCCATACCGAGCTCCTATCAAGTACTCGAATGTGGATCATTGTTGACGAGGGCGCGGCGACACCCAGGCCTCCTCACCCTAGCCCTGCCCCATTTCGGGAGAGGGCTGGCGACCCCCGGGTCCGAGCCCGGGGTGAAGCGGGTCAGGGGTGGAACTGCCTCCTCATCGTCACTCCCGGGCTTGGCGGCAATCCATGGACCCCCGGGACAAGCCCGGGGGGTGACGACGGAGGCGTCGCTACGATGTGAACGAAGCCGCTCTAGTCGGTGTCGGTGGTGCCGACCGGGGTCAGGTTGGCGACATCCACCACGCCGGCGTTGTTGCTGTTCACCAGGAAGATGCCGGCGCCGGGCGCTCCCGCCGTGTCGACGTTGGCGAGGATCATGTCGCCGACGCGCAGCATGTCGGCGGCGGTGTTGAAGTAGCCGGTGGTGTCGATGGTCGCGGCGGTGTCGATTGTCGTGTAGTGCCAGAGGGTGAAGCCGTTGGCGTAGGCGAGCACGCTCAGATTGCGGGGACTGTAGGCCATGCTCGGTTTCCTCAGCTCTCGAGGCAGCGCAGGGTGACGACGCCGCGTCGCGTCGATCAGGCAGGCGCCCTGGCTCATCATGTTGTTGACGAAGTGCGCGGCGCGATCGCCGTGCCAGGTGATGTCGGTCTTGACCTCGGCGCCCACCGCATGGCCGACGGCGGTCTTGTGGTACCAGAAGCAGTTGCGAACACCGTTGGCCTTCGGCAGGCCGGAATGCGGCAGCCAGAGGGTGCCCAGCCAGCGCTTCGCCTGGGTGCCCTTCCACGGCAGATCGTCGTCGCCGACGTAATCGGCGTTGGCGAACTCCTGGATGTTCAGCAGCTCGCTCCACTGCTTCCAGCCGACGACGGCGAAGCGCTGGCCGTCGTCCGGCACGTCGGCCTCGCCCAGCATCTCGAAGGCCACCAGCACCTTGGCCTTGGTCAGGCCATCGGTGTCGGTGCCGGCGAACTGGCTGGAGGTCGCCGAGCTGGGTCGATGATCAGCTCGTCGGTCTTGCGGCCGAGCGCGTAGGCGCCGGCATTGGCGACCACCTGCTGCTCGTCGATGTTGGTCTTCAGCTCGTCCAGCTGATCGACCCAGTCGCCGGCGTAGTAGTCCTGCAGCGTACATTCGATCGGCGTGTGGTCGACGTTCATGACCGGCACCTTGCCGTGCCGCGCCTTGGTCGAGGCGGTGCCCTTGCCGACCTTCTGGAAGATGGTGGAGGCGCCGACGACGTTGTTCTTGGTGCGGACGGTGTTGCGCAGCTTGGAGCCCATCTGCTGGTACTGCAGATGGACTTCCGCTTCGAAGTTCTTGACGAACGATAGTTCCACGGATGTCGACATCAACTCGCTCCTGTTTCGTTAGAGCGCGGAAGGGATGGGTGGAACGGGCGATGCCGGTTGTGGATTGTCCGCCGGCACGCGCGACAAGCTCCGTCGGGCCGGTGCTTGGCCTCGGTTATCCAGACGGACGAAAGGGATGAACAAGATTGCGGATTGGCTACGCCGGTTGAGCGTGGCCGTCATTGCGAGCGAAGCGAAGCAATCGCAGCATGGATCGCCACGCTCGCCCTGCTCGCTCGCGACGACGAGGACCGAGCCGCAACGGCTTCAGGGGCGCTGCCTGTACAACTGGCGGAAGCCTTCCCGAACCTGCTCGACGACCGCCGGGTCCTGCTGCCGCCAATAGCGGGGATCGCGCATCGAGCTGCTTGATCTCGGCTTCGCTGACCGACCCCGCCGAGCCCTGCCCCTCGCGGAGGAAGCCGGGCTCCTCGCCTGACATCATGCGGTGCATCGCCACCACGCCCTCGAACGTCGTCGACAGCGCCTCGAAGACCCGCGCGGGCAGGCGGGAGCGCGCCCAGGCATCGATCTGCCGCGCCGTCTCCCGCCAGCGCTCCTCGCCGCCGAAGTGCTGGGCCAGGCGCTCGATCTGGCTTTCCGCCTCGAACATCGGAGCCAACTCGGCGATCATCGGCATCAGCCTGTCGCAGGCCAGGTCGTAGACGAGTTGCGCCTGCTGTTGGCTGAACCCGGCGGCGTGCAGACGGCGGTTCACCTCGACGTCGGTGCCCAGGAAGTCGTTCGCGACGTTGATGGAGTAGTGCTCGGGCCCGGCGGGATGTCGCGGCCGCCGAGCGCGCTCAGCTTCCGCTCCAGCTCGAGGTAGGATTTGACCAGAGCGTCCAGTCTCACCTGGCCGGTCCGTTCGTCCCAGAACTTGGCCGGAAGCCCGGCCGGGCGGGAGTTCGGGTCGCCGGGGATGGCGGGCACGTCCAAGCCGTCGCCGCGCTGTGCCTCGACCATGCTGGCTTCGAGAAGATTCTCGGTCATCATTACTCTCCGTGCAGTGCGGTTAAGGCCCGATGCGGGTTTGCGCGACTTCTCATCGATCGCCCACCCCTTGCGCGATCAGCGCCGTGATGTAGGCGAACAGGTGCCGTTGTCCTTCGAGATGGCGCAGCAGAGCGTCGGAGGCCCCGGGGCCAAGCGACCGTTCGAGCGTCAGCTTTCGCAGATGTTCGAGAACCCGCTGTCCGTCCGGTGAACTGAAGCACTTGGCGAAGGCGGTGGTGATGCTTCCCTCGCCTTGCGGATCACCCTTCCCGGCTTCTTGCGGTGCATCGAACCATTGCCAACCGGAGGACATAGTCGCGGGCTCCTTTTCATTCTTCGGCGCGGGTCAACGTCGGCCTTGCCGCCGGCATCGGCACATCGCCCGCATCCCCGGCGGCGGAGCCGATGACCAGCGAACTCGCCAGCACCGGCGCGCCGTCGATCAATCCGAGGCCGGGCTCTTCGGCAAGGACCCGCGGCTCTCGGATCAGTTCGCCCGGAACGCCCAGCGTGCGGCCGAGCCAACGCGCCGCCGCCGCCTGGTCGACGGCGGCCAGCGCCTCCGGACCGAGCGCCCGGACGGAGTCGAGCCAGACGAGAGTGTTTTGAACGTCCTGCTGCGCCTGATAGCGCGCCTGCGGCGACTTGTACTCGAGAACGACCATGCGATTGTCGAGCGGAAAGTCCGGTATCTCGCCACGCCGCGCCAGGATGCCGCGCGCCCGAGCAACCAGCGGCGACAGCAACTCCGATTGCAGGCGCCCGTAAGTCGCCCCCAACACACGCGCCATCTGCGCGGCGCGCTCCAGCACCTCGGTGGCGGTCATGCGCGGGCCGTTCACCTGGCCGAGCTGGTCGACGAACAGCGCCTTGCGGATGCGATCGCGCAGTTGATCGAGAACCAGCTCCGAGACATCGAACCTGCCGGGCGTTTCGAGCGGCGTCAGGCCGGCCGAACCAACCGCCTTGGGGATAATCGTGCCGGGAACGAGCTTGATCGTCGCCGGATTGATGACGCCGTCGTCGTCGGCCTGCCAGATGCCGGTAACCGCGATCGAAGCGTTCTTCAGAACCAGCTCGACGACCTTGTTCGCGGTCTTGATATCCGGCAGCGCCTTCATCACCGGCGAGCGCCCATACACCTCGCCGGGCGCCTTCAGCCAGCGGAAGTTGATGAACGGCGGGGATGAGAACTTGCCCTCGGCCAGCACCTCGTCATCCTGACCGCGCGAGGAAATGTCGCTCTCGGCCAGGGCGAGATACGTGTAGCCGCCGCGCTCGGGCACGACTGCTTCGATGACGGCGATGCGCGTATCGGCGTCGTCGCTCCCGGCTCGCGCGGCCAGCGCCTGGATCCCCCGCGCTCCGGGGAAACGGGCCAGCAACTGTGGGACGGTATACTCGTTGCGCCGGAAAGTGACGTCGAGCCGGCCGGCCGGTCCTTCCTCCAGAACCGCCTGCGCCAGCGGCACCGCCGTAAAGCGGAAGGCCGATGCCTCGCCTGGCGCCGCCTCCTCGAACAACAGGCAGGCGGTTCCGGCGGTAACCAGATCGAGGTAGCACTGGTGCATCTCGACCGCGAAGTTCGAGCGGTCGAAATGCGACTGCATGATACCGTTGGCGCGCTCCAGTTCTTCGGCGAGCGAGGTACGCTCGTCCACCAGCACGTCCGGGCCGGCGGAAAACCCGAACCAGCGCGCCCATGGCGGGGTCAACTGCGCCATCAGACTGGCGGCCAGCTGATCGACGGCGTCCGGCGCCGTACCGTCGAAGATGCGGTCCCACCTGCGCGCCCCGGCAGAGGCGCCGCGAACGGCGCTATCGCGTGTCGGCAACGCAAAATCATAGCACTCCTGCCACAGGCCCTCCCAAGGCGCGCGCCGCTCCTTGGCCTTCCGGTAGCGGGACCGCAGTGATTTGCTGAGTGCGTCCACTATCACTCTCCAAGCAGCGATTTGCGTTGCGGTGTCCAATCGATCGGAACCAGCAGGCCCCGCGCCGAGGTGACGATCGTGCCGGCCCGGCCGGACCGCTGTTTGGTGGCCGCCTCGACCCGGCGCTTACGCGTCTCCTCTTCGGTGTTGGCGACGGCCGCGGCGGTTGCCGCCGCGGTGGCCGAGCTCGCCGCCGCGGCTGCTGCCGCGGGCGATTGTGACTTCGGCGGCGGCGAAGGGTTGATCAGCCCACCCATCGGTGATTCTCCTGTATTCGGCGCTGCGGGAGGTTCGAGACGCACGAGTGGCGTTCGTTGTTAGGTGTATATTCCTAAGAACCGGCCATGTCAAGCATCAATCATCGATGGGCGGTTGCCGGCACAGCAGCCAATAAAGTTGCCATGGGGTAACAACCCACGGAGCGTGCAGGCCGAGCACGCGCTTTACCGCCTCGACGCAGGTGTAAGGGCGAAGGGGCGCCGGCCGGCGAGGAGCGGCGCGAACGCGGGTTTCGATCACACGCATGCCGGAGTTTCGGTACCAGCCGGCCAGTTCGTCGGCACTGAACCCGTGGACGATGCCGAGATCAGTCTGGTGCGACAGCGGGTCACAGATGACCCATCCGCTGGCGGTTGAAACGGCCACGAAGCAGTGGCGAAAGCCGCGGCGCAGCCAACGCAGCCTCTTTAGATCGCTGCTGCCCGTGAAGACGACCAGCGCCAGGCCGCGCCGCGCATCGGCGTCGTCTGTAGCGGCGGTCGGCTGGCCGGATACGTCCTCGACCCGGCGGATGGTCAAGCGACGATGCCCTTGCCGCGCAGGACCGTCGTCAGCCGGTCCAAGGCCTCGTCCCACAGGCGGGCAGCCGTCGTCTCGTCGGCTCGCCGCGCATCGGGCGGCCGCCCGGCGATGCCGAATTTGCCCAGCACCGCGAGATGCGTTCCAGCGAGAACGCCGCGCCGGGCCAGCGCCATGACCGCGCGATAGATGTCATCGGCGTCGCAAGGACGTGCGAACTGACCCATTCCTTGCGCCAGTTGCGCGCCTTCCCGGCGAACCTGATGGCAGCGGACGAACCAGAACCAGGCTTCCTCGGCGCTCCCGAAAGCCGTCCCGGGGATGTCGGCGAAGCTCTTCGGAACATAGCGCAGGTATGACAAGGGCGTTCTCTCTTTCGTCGCAATGTTGCCTCATATGAGGTCTGTAAGCGGAATACTTTCCTGTGTCAACGCGCGATAGCAAGACGTTCCTAGTGCACTGCATGCCGAAATCCATGACAATGTTCCCATGCTCAGGCATTCAGACATCTGGAATGCGATCGATAGTCTGGCGCGCGATCGCGGATACTCTGCATCGGGACTGGCTCGGCGCGCTGGTCTCGATCCGACTACCTTCAATAAGAGCAAGCGCAAGAGCCCGGACGGCAAGGAGCGCTGGCCGAGCACTGAAAGTATATCCAAGGTGCTGAAGGTTACCGGTGCCAGCCTTGGCGAATTTTTCTCACAGATTAGTGAGGACAGCGGCAAATCGACTTATCAGAACATTCCGGTTATTGGATTAGCCCAGGCGGGCACGGCCGGCTATTTCGATGATGCCGGATATCCATCCGGCGGCAGCTGGGAGGAAATTCCGTTCTTGAACGTCGGCGATACCCACGCCTACGCTCTAGAAATCAGCGGCGACAGCATGGAGCCGGTATATCGGGACGGTGACGTGATTATTGTCTCACCGGGCGCCGATATCCGGCGTGGCGACCGCGTCGTGTTGAAAACCCAGGACGGCGAGGTGATGGCGAAAGTGCTGAGACGCCGCACGGCCTACAAGTATGAGCTAAGTTCTTTGAACCTCGAGCACCCAGACAGATGGCTCCCGGCCGAGGATGTCGATTGGATCGCCCGCATCGTTTGGGCCAGCCAATAACAAGAACAAATCCTGCTCCTTCTCCTACTGATGGATGATGTGTTGCTTCGCGCGACAAACACGGCGATGATCGCCGCCGTGCGCCTCAGGCTACTTGGTGAATCAAAAACGTCGGGCGGACACGCCACAAACGAGCTACCCGTAATCGCGTAATAACCACGGCTCTCACTGGCATGATGATATCTCTGGCGATTGCCTATGCCCTCATTCTATTGCTCTTCCTGATCCTCGGCTATACAACTACACCTAGACGGCGCCTTCACTTAGGGTTGTTTATTGTTGCTTCGATCTTCTGGCCGATTGCCTTGCTGGCGGTGATCGGCGCGGTCGTCGCCGAGAAACTGGGCGTATTCCTGAAGGCTCGACGCTCGGGTCGGCAGATGCCGGCTGCTTCGGAGCCCTCGGCCGCTCGGGCCAGGGTCTCGGTCCTCGGTCGCTGATGAAGCAAGCGGCCGACCGGTCTTACAGGGACCGCGCGCGGTGGGGGCGTAGGGCGGCTCCGCCCGCGCGTCCTCAATGCTCGCGTCCGTATCCTGGGCAAGCTATGGTCGCCGCTTCTCGCCCAAGAGAAGAGGCAAACCTTCCCATGTCCGCCCCCATCCGCCGCGCGCTGATCTCCGTCTCCGACAAGGCCGGGCTCGCCGAGTTCGGCCGCTTCCTTGCCGCCAGCGGCGTCGAGGTGCTGTCGACGGGCGGCTCGGCCAAGGTATTGCGGCAGGCGGGGGTGCCCGTGACCGAGGTCGCCGAGTACACAGGCTTCCCCGAGATCATGGACGGCAGGGTGAAGACGCTACAGCCGCGCATTCACGGCGGACTACTGGCGGTGCGCGGCGATCCGAGCCATGAGCGGGCCATGTCCGAGCACGACATCCGGCCTATCGATCTGCTCGCCGTCAACCTCTACCCGTTCGAGGCGACGGCGGCGAAGGGGGCGGCGTTCGAGGATTGTATCGAGAACATCGATATCGGTGGGCCGGCGCTGATCCGCGCCGCGGCTAAAAATCACGCGTTCGTGACGGTCATCGTCGATGCGGCCGATTACGCGCGGGTCACACAGGAAATGGCGGCAAACGACGGCGCGACGACGCCGGAGCTGCGCCGGCAACTTGCCGCCCGCGCCTACGCCCGGACCGCCGCCTACGACGCGGCGATCGCGACGTGGTTCGCCCAGATCGAAGACGAGACATTTCCGCCTCGGCTGACCCTCGCCGCGAGCCGTCGCCAGGCGATGCGCTACGGCGAAAATCCGCATCAGCGGGCGGCCTTCTACGTGATGGACGGCGCGCCGCCGGGGGTCGCCACCGCCGAGCAGATCCAGGGGAAGGAGCTCAGCTTCAACAACATCAACGACACCGACGCCGCCTACCAGCTGGTCGCGGAATTCGCCTCGCCCGCCGTCGCCATCATCAAGCACGCCAACCCTTGCGGCGTCGCCGTCGGCTCTTCGTTGAGCGAGGCCTGGAGCAAGGCGCTGGCCTGCGATCCGGTGAGCGCCTTCGGCGGCATCGTCGCCGTCAACCGATCGCTCGACGGTGCGGTCGCCGAGGAGATGGCTAAGCTGTTCCTCGAGGTGGTCATCGCTCCGGCGATCGACGAGAGCGCCCGAAGCATCCTCGGCGGCAAGAAAAACCTGCGGGTGCTGGTGGCGGGCGGTCTGCCTGACGCCGGCGCGGCCGGGCTGACCTTCCGCTCGGTCAGCGGCGGCCTGCTCGTGCAGGAACGCGACGCCGCATCACCGGGGGAGCTGCGCTTGGCGACCAAGCGGCCGCCGACCAGCGCCGAACGCGACGACCTGCGGTTCGCCTTCGCCGTGGCCAAGCATGTGAAATCCAACGCCATCGTCTTCGCGAGGCAGGGCGCCACCGTCGGCATCGGCGCCGGGCAGATGAGCCGGGTCGACGCCGCGCGCATCGCCGCCTGGAAAGCCGAGGATGCGCGGCAAGCGGCGGGCGAGAGGGAGCCGCGGACGAAGGGCGCCGTCGTGGCCTCAGACGCCTTCTTCCCGTTCCCCGATGGGCTTCTGGTCTGCGCCGACGCGGGCGCTACCGCGGCGATCCAGCCGGGCGGCTCGATGCGCGACGACGACGTGGTCAGAGCCGCCGACGAGCGCGGCATGGCGATGCTGTTCACCGGAGTGCGGCACTTCCGGCACTGATGATATCTGACCGGCATCATAGGTCACACCGGGAACATGGGTGACAGATTTCCCGGTTTGTTCATGCGCCGCATGACAACGCCTCACCCTCACCCGCTCGCATTCGCTCGCACCCTCTCCCGTCAAGGGAGAGGGCCCACTGACCCTGTGCCATCTTCTCCCTCTCCCCTCGCGGGAGAGGGTTGGGGTGAGGGGCGGTGCAAAAGTAACGCGCCTCAACGGCTCGCTTGCCAGGTGCGGTGGCGAGGGCCACTTACATTTCTGCTAGTGTCGCGCGTTAGGCTCCTGGGCGCACCGGGTTGTGGTCGAGACGTAATCCCGAGAGAATGCAGTGAAAGCGGAACGGTAGGTGAGAGAATGTCGAGTGAGAATTCTTCACGCTCCGAGGGAGCGGCTGACCAGGGCGACGCTTAGCCATCATCATGCGATCGTCTCGCTGATGGAGGAGTTGGACGCGGTCGACTGGTACCGGCAACGGGCCGAAGACGCCGAGGACGCTCCGCTTCGCGAAATTCTGCTGCACAACATGCGCGAAGAGATTGAACACGCCTGCATGCTGCTCGAATGGCTCCGGCGAAACGATGCCGAGTGGTCGAAGGAGATGGACACCTATCTTTACAGCGAAGCGCCAATCACCGAAGTCGAAGAGGTCGCGGAGGCGGGCGGGCGAGACCAGGAGGTTGCGCATTCGGCCGGTGCGTCACGTCCGGCCGGCGGGGTCCGGCGTGGCCCTACCGGCAAGTTCACCGTCGGTTCGATGAAGGAGCGCGGAGACTGAGTCATGATCTACCTCAATCGGGAACACGCGCCTTTCGGCGACGACGTCTGGAACATGATCGATGAGGCTGCCGTGAAGGCGGCGCGCGATCGGCTTTCCGCCCGCAGGTTTCTCGACGTCGACGGACCCTACGGCACCGGCCTGACGGCGATCGAAGTCGGCAACGACGGCTACTGTCGTCAGCCCGGACCGGACGAGGCCGGGGCGGTGATCGGTCGCGCCATCTCCATGCCGATGCTGCGGAAGAGCTTCAAGCTGAGCATCCGGCGTCTCGCCGCATACCTGGAGCTCGGCCAGCCGCTGAACCTCACGCCGGTCGAAGACGCGGCGGAGGCGGTCGTGGCGCGCGAGGAGGAGACAATCTATCTCGGCCAGGCGGACTTCGGGCTGGAGGGACTGCTCACCGCCAAGGGACGCAAGCATCTGGACGGCGGCAACTGGGCGAACCTGGAGGAGGTGCTGAACGATGTCATTGCAGCGGTCACCAAGCTCGACGATGTCGGCTTCCGGGGGCCCTATGCCCTCGTGCTGTCGCCGGCGCTGTTCAACGGCCTGTTCCGCCACTATCCCGGCACCAATCTGTTGCAACTCGAACACCTGCGGCGGCTGTTCGGCCGTGGTGTCCACAAGGCTTCGATCGAGGGGGGCGCGGTGGTCGATCCGCACGTAGGACCGCTTCTCGTCGGCCAAGACCTGAGCGCCGGGTACGTCTCGCAGGACGGGATCCACTACGAGCTCTACCTTTCGGAGAGCATCGTGCTGCGTCTGGATGAGCCTCAGGCGGTCTGCACGATCAGCCCGTCGCAGGGATAGCACTCACCGCACCCTCTCCCGGGAAACTCCGAAGTACCTTACCCAACCCTCTCCTAACTTAGCGCTCGGCGGGAGAGGGAAGCAGGCGGCGCAAATAGCACTCCCCCGCCCCGGCGGGCCCCGGCGGGAGAGCGAGGCACGCATAGCGGGCGGTTGAGGACAGGAGCACACTGCGAGCGGCAAAGCGACATGCGATCCCGCTCGCTCGCAGTGGCCGTCTAAGCTATGGCTGGAGTTCGAACAAGGCCTTGCCGCTCTGCATGTCGAAGGGCGATGAGAAATGTTCGTGCACGACCTTCCAGTCGCCGTCGATTTTTCCGTAGCAGACCGTCATGCGCATCCAACAGACTTTTTCCTGACCGTCCTCTCCCGTTCCGCCGCAGCGGTTGAGAGCATGGCAGAAAGCCAGTCCGTCGCGTGCTGTAATATCGAGATCGTGAATTTCGAAAAACGACGGCATCGAACACATCGAGAGACAAGCTTCCCAGTGCTTCCTGTAGGCATCCGCGCCTTTGAATTGCAGCTGTGATATGGCGTCGAACGCCAGGACATCGGGCGAATATTGCGACATGATGCGATCCACGTCCTTGGCTCGGACAGCGTCCGCCCAGTCATCGATCAAGTCGCGGATCTGGATCTCATCGGTCACTATGCTGTCTTTGGGTGCCATATCATCCTCCCTTGTTGATGCGATGTTGCCGCGCCGCGTAACTTTTCCCGAGCGACCCAGCCGAGGCCAGGCGCGGCGCTGGCGAGACCACGACCAAGCACACGCCGTGATGCATTTCTACGGCTTGAGGTCACAAGCCGCCTTGCCGGTATCCATGTAGAAGGGCACCGACACGTGCTCGTGCGTTACCATCCACTTGCCGTTGATCTTGCGGAAGCCGACGGTCGCGCGCACCCAGACGTCGATCGCCTCGCCGCCGGTACTTGTGCTGGTGATCCGGTTGAGGCTGTGGGAGAAGGCCACGTCATCGTCGGCGGTGACGCTCAGCTCGCGAATTTCGTACCCGACGGGACCTTCCAGCGTCGGGAACCACTCCTCCCAGTTTTTCCGATATACATCGGCTCCTCGATACTGTAGTGGCGGGGGAACATCGAACAGAACGATGTCCTGCACGTGGTTGGACAAGAGCCCGTCGATGTTCTTGGCGCGGAGCGCGGTCACCCAATCGTCTATCAGCTCGCGGATCTGCGCTTCATTGCTTGCTTGCGCTACGTCAGCCGCCATAGCTCTCTCCTCCGTTCAAGCGAGCCCGCGGTCAAGCGAACTGCGCTTCGAGTTTGTCCAGCGCCCCGCTCCAGCCGTCGCGGTGGGCGTCGCGCGCGGCTTCGTCGAAGAACTGCTCGTGCGTCAGCGTCAGCACGGTTCCGCTACCGTCGCCCTTGAGCGCGACCGTCACCAGCGACTCCCGCTCCGGCGTGCCGCGCCACGCCCAGCTGAACACCAGCTTTTCGTTGGGCACCACCTCGCGGTACACGCCGCTGACATCGTGCTCCTCGCCGTCAGCGGTGCGCATGAGGACGCGGAAGCGGCCGCCGACGCGCGGGTCCGTCTCCGCGCGCAGCGTCTCCGCCTGCTCTGGCCCGAACCAGCGCATCATTTTCGCCGGATCCGTCCAGGCTTCGTAGACTCTCGCCGGCGGCGCGTTGAGTTGCCGCTTGATGGCGAGGCTGGGCTTTGTAGTGACGTCGGGCTTGGTGGACATGCATCCTCCTCCAGGAAGGCGGCAAGGCGGTCGAGCTGTTCGGACCAGAAGCGCTGGTAGCTGTTCAGCCAGTCGATCGCTTGCTCCATCGGCGCCGCCGTCAGCCGGCAGTTGACGGTGCGGCCGGTTTTAGCTCGCGTGATCAGCCCGGCGTCCGACAGTACATCGAGGTGCTTCATGACGGCGGGCAGCGACATCGGCAACGGCCGAGCCAGCTCGCTCACCGAATGGCTCTGCTGCTCGCCCAATTGCGCCAACAACGCGCGCCGCGTCGGATCGGCCAGCGCGGCGAATGTGCGATCGAGCGAGCCTTCATAATAGTTAACCATGTGGTTAACTATTCACTAGCGCCGCGCTGCCGTCAAGCCCTAAAACCCTGGTCGTTGCGGGCGAGCGAAAGCGAAGTGATCAGTCTGGATCGCCACGCTCGCTTTGCTCGCTCGCGATGACGATGATGTTCGGGCTGAACCCGCGGTTGCCACCCACGCTGCGACCGTCATTGCGAGCGGAGCGAAGCAATCCAGAGTGGATGGCCCTGCTCGCTCTGCTCGCTCGCTATGACGCGCTGCCTTGGCCCCTCACCCCAACCCTCTCCTGCATGGGGAGAGGGAGAAAATCTGTGCGGGCCAACACCCTCTCCCTCGACGGGAGAGGGTGCGAGCGTAGCGAGCGGGTGAGGGTCTGGACCGCCACCTTACGCGGGGAAAGGAATCCAGGTCGCATCCTCAGAACGCCGCCAGCATCCTGATGACGCCGGCCGAGACTGGGCCGCGCGCTCACATGCTGCGAAAGGCGTCGATGACGCGGAGCGCGGCCGGGCCGACCAGCACGATCATCAGCACCGGCAGGATGAAGACGATCATCGGCACGGTCAGGATCGCCGGCAACCGCGCCGCCTTCTCCTCCGCCCGCATCATCCGGTCGTTGCGGAATTCGGCGGACAGGACGCGCAGCGCCTTCGCCAGCGGCGTGCCGTATTTCTCGGTTTGCAGCAGCGTGTTTACGACTCCGCGCATCGACGGCAAGGGGCAGCGTTTGATCAGGTTCGTCAGCGCCTGCCGGCGGTCGGGGACGAAGCCGAGCTCGATCGCCAGAAGCCCGAATTCTTCGGCCACCTCGGGGCAGCTCCGCTCCATCTCACGGGCGACGCGGGCCATCGCGGCGTCGAGCGACAGGCCGGCTTCGGCGCAGATGATCAGCAGATCGAGCGCGTCCGGCAAGCCCTTCTGGATGGCTTTTTGCCGTTTCTGCATTGCGTTGCGGACGAAGATGTCGGGTGCGTAAGCGCCGAGGCCGACCGCCAGCAGCGGCGCCAGCGAGCGTAGCGGCGGGCGGATGTTGCCGAAGCCGAGGACATCCACGAGCACGAACGCCGCCGCGCCGAAGACGAAAGGCAGACAGAGCTTGGCGACCATGAAGGCGACCAGCGCGTCGCGGGACCGCCAGCCGGCGCTCGCCAAGCGTTCGGAAGCCTTGCCGGTGGTTTTCGTACGGAGCAGGTTGAAGCGCTCCGCCACCGCCCGCATGGCCGAGGTCGCGGTCTTCTTGCGCGTCTCATTGCGGCGCGCCTGGCGCCAGTTGTTCCGCAGCTCGTTCCGCCGCTGGCGCAGCTTTTTGGCGCGCGCGGCCATCGGATCGCGCGACAGCAGGGCTTGCCATATGGCGCAGACGACGCCGAAACCGGCCAGCGCCGCGAAAGCGGTGATCGCGCCCTCCGGCGACAGGCCGAACGGCAGGAAGTCTTGCGGCCTCATATCTCGAACCGGATCATCTTGGTGATTACCGCGATGGCGATGCCGAGGCTGACCAGGCCGGCGCCGGCCATCGCGATGCCGCGCGGATCGGTGAACAGGGTGGAGGCGTATTCCGGGTTCACGCAGAAGACGATGCCGAACATCGCGAACGGCAACGAGCCCAGGATCCAGGCGCTGGCCTTCGCCTCCGAAGACATGGCCCGAATTTTCAGGCGCATCTGCCGACGGCGGCGCAAGATGTCCGACAGATTGCCGAGCGTCTCGGCGAGATTGCCGCCGGTTTCCCGCTGGATGGAAAGGCTGATCACGAAGAAGTTGAACTCGGCGACGTCGAGCCGTCTCGCCGTCTCCCAGAGCACCTCCTCGCAGAGAGCGACCGAAGCGAACCGCGTCGGTGACGCGCCGGAACTCGGTCGCCAGCGGCTGCTGCATCTCGCGGGCAACCGAGCCGATCGATTCGGTGACCGGCAGGCCCGACTTCAGGCCCCGCACCATCAGATCGATGGCCTCCGGCAGGACGGCGATGAATTTGCTCCGATAGCGGCGGGCGAGAAAGCCGACGCCGGCATGCGGCAATCCCAGGCCGGCGACAACTCCGGCCAGGGCGGCGGGCGCCGCCGCCAGATGCAAGCCCAGCGCCGCGGCGGCGAAGACGGCCAGCGCGAGCACTCCACAGACCATGAGATAGGTGCCGATTGCCCAGTTGTAGCCGGTGCGGGCCAGCCGGTCGCGCAGCGCCGATTGTCGCGGCAGAAAGCGTTTCGCCAGACTTTCGAGAAAAGGTAACGACCGCGCCTCCGCTTTCTTCAGGGATGTCGCAGCCGGTTTTCCCGGAACCCGCGCGCAAGGTCCGTTCTTCTGGCGCTGCGCCAGCAGCCGCGCGCGCTTGCGCAAGCCGGCTCGTGTCCCGCCGGTGGCGGCGAAGGCGAGCGCCGACGTCGCCACGAACGCGCCTCCGCCAACGGCGAGGGCGAGGGCGATCACGGCGTTGCCTCGGCGGCTCTGGTTATCGCCTCGAGCAGCGGCCGATCCAGCGCGAAGTATTCCGCCTGGGTGGCGAAATGCGGCCGCAGGCCCGAGCACCGGAAGGATCCGAGCAATCGGCCGCCCGCGTCCTCCCCCTTGTACTCGAAGACGAACAGGTCCTGCATGGTGACGACATCGCCTTCCATGCCGACCACCTCGGTGATGTGGGTGATCCGCCGGACGCCGTCGCGCATGCGCGCAGATCTGCACGATCATGTTCAGCGCGCCGGCGATCTGCGCGCGCACCGCCTCGTGCGGCAGCTTGATGCCGGTCATCGCCACCATGTTCTCCAGGCGGGTCAGCGCCTCGCGCGGGCGTGTTGGCGTGGATGGTGCCCATCGAGCCGTCGTGGCCGGTGTTCATCGCCTGCAGCATGTCGAGCGCTTCGCCGGCCGCGGACCTCGCCGAGGATGATGCGGTCGGGTCGCATGCGCAGCGCGTTCTTCACCAGGTCGCGCATGCGTGACCTCGCCGTTGCCCTCGAGGTTGGCCGGCCGGGTCTCCAGGCGCACCACGTGCGGCTGCTGCAGCTGCAGCTCGGCGGCGTCCTCGATGGTGACGATGCGCTCGCCGTGGTCGATCATCCGCGACAGCGCGTTGAGCAGCGTGGTCTTGCCGGAGCCGGTGCCGCCGGAGATCAGGATGTTGAGCCGGCAGCGGCCGGCGATCTTCAGCACCGTCGCCATGTCCGGCGACAGGTTCCGCTGCCGCGCCATGACGTCGAGGGTGATCTTCTGCTTGGCGAACTTGCGGATCGAGATCGATCGGGCCCGTCGATGGCCAGCGGCGGGATGATGATGTTGACGCGGCTGCCGTCCGTGCAGCCGGGCGTCGACAGAGCGGCGACGATCTCGTCGACGCGGCGGCCGACTGCGGCTGACGATGCGGGTGCAGATGTGCATGCACGTGGGCGTTGTCGCGGAAGCCGACGTCGGTGAGCTCGAGCTTGCCCTTGCGCTCGACGTAGACCTGCTTCGGCCCGTTGACCATGATGTCGGTGACCGTGTCGTCGGCCAGCAGGGCTTCCAGCGGCCCGAGCCCGAGCATGTCGTTGAGCAGCGCCGTCACCAGATCCCGCTGCTCGGAGGTGTTGAGCTGCAACTTTTCTTCCGCGAGGATTTCGCCGACAACTTCGGTGATCTGCTTGGCGAGTTCCTCCGGCGGCAACACCACCGCCCTGCTCACGTCTATCCGCTCCAACAGGATCGGCTGGATCCGCTGTTTGGTCGTTTCGATAATCGACCAGTCGGAGGTTCCAGCGCCGGCCGCCATTGGCCCCCCGCCCTCGACGACCCGCTTCGCCTCCTTCAGCGTCTGACCGATCAGGATGGTGGCGACGTTGCGCACGTCCGCCTCGGCCAGCGCCATGCCCTCCCGCTGGCAGGCCTCTTCGATAATATCGATGATCCTGATGGCGAGATTGGCGCGCGATATGCGCAGCGCCTCGCCGTAGTCGATCTTCTTGCGGATATACGGCGAAAGCCTGCCGGCGATCGCCTCTACGCTGTCGTCGCAGGACGGTCGAGACCGCGCGGCGCCGGCCTCGCCCTGGGCGTCCTTGGTTGTCTGCTCGGCTTCCGAGACCGTTGTCTCTGGGCAATGCGGCGGCGCTTCGTGGTCGGCTCGTTGACCGAGTCCCGTCCCCGTGTCGGGCGGCCGCGAGCTCCAGGGCGGCCGGCGCCGGCCGAGCGGCTGTGTCAGCCCGATCGAGCGCGCCCGTCTGTCTGCGCCCGAACACGTCAGCGCGCTCCCTTGAGCATGCTCCGCCAGCCGGCAAGCTTGCTGCTCCTGACCCGGCCATAGGCGAAGCGGCGGCCAGCGCGCGCAGAGCGACCGTCGCCTTGGCGCGACCGGCGACCTTCACCACCGGCTTGCCCGCCGCCGCACTCGCGGCGAATGCCTTGATGTCGATCGGGATGATCTGATCGACCTTGGTCTCGGCGCCCTTCTCGAATTCCCGCCGGCCCAGCTCGTCCGCCCGGCTGGCGGCGACGCGGTTCAACACCACCGTGGTCTCGGCTTTCGGCGCCATGTTTTTCAGCAACGCCGATAGGCGCAGCGTATCGCGCATGCCGGCGAGAGAGGCGTCCGAAACCATCATGATGGCCGCGGGCGGCGTCAGGACGTGGCGCCTGTCGGCGCGCGGCGAACCGCGGAAAGTCGAGAACGACGCACTGGAAATCGCGCCGCAGACGTTCGATCAGCGAAGTCAGCGCCGAGGGATCGAAGCTGAAGGCGCCGTCGAGCGCCTCTTCGGTGCTGAGGACGAAGAGGTTTTCGCCCTCCCGCACCATCGCCCGCTCGATGAACAGGCTGTCGACGCGCGCCGGGTTCTCCAGCGCCTCGCGAAAGCCGCGCCCCAGCTCCAGATCGAGAGCAAGACCGCAGGTGCCGAAGAACAAGTCGAGATCGACGAGAGCAACCCGCATCTCGTGATCATGGGCGAGCGTCCAGGCGACATTGGTGGCGACCGTTGTCGCGCCGACGCCGCCGCGCGCGCCGATCACCGCGATCAGCCTGCCGATCTTCGGCGCCGCCTCGCCATTCGGCCCACGCTCGGCGCGCGACAGAGCCGCCGCTACCGTCTCCGCCGAGACCGGCTTGACCAGGTAATCCTGGACGCCATGACGGATCAGGTTCCGGTAGAGCTCGACGTCGTTGATGTCGCCCAGCGCGATAACCTGCGTTCCCTCGTCGCAGACCTCGGCGAGCGAGCCGATTTCGGCCGAGAGGATCGGCGCTGCCGGAAACATCGACGACGAGTTGCTTCGGCGTGGGTGCGTCGGCGAGCCGCTGGATAGCGTCGGCGACCGTGCCCGCGACAATCCGCGGCGCGGTGGCGCCGATCTCTTCCGCCGCCTTGGTCACCGCGGCGACGGCGTCCTGCGAGACGAACGCTCTGAGCGACGGCTGCACCCTTTGCCGGATCGGCTTGGCTTGCATGGTTTCGGGCATGTCGACCCTATTTGCCGGAGTTCGACGAGTTCGACGGAGCCGCGGACGGGAACATCTCGCTGCTCGCGGAATCTCGGATGATGTCCTTGGTCCGGTCCTTGCGGTAGCTCTCGATCGAGCGCGCCACCGCCTCGCCGTCGGCGCGGCCGGGATCGCGACCGCGAGCGAGGTCTTGCGGATCGGCCAGCATCAGGCCGAAGTTGACGGCCGTGGCGCAGCTCCAGTTGCTCATCGGCTGGTTGTTGAAGCCCCGGTTGGGCGCTTGCGACCAGTTCGGACAGGCGGGGCAGCGCAACGACCGTCCGCTGGATGACCACCGCGATGCCGTCCGGCGGGAGCAGCCTCGTCGTCCGTAAACCGCGACTGGCTCTGGACGCGGTTCCTGGCGAGCAACGCCCCGACCGCGCGGCCGCGCCGCTCGCCGAGCCCCGAACGATCAGGCGCGCCGGCCACGACATAGACCCGATCGCCCCGGGCGATCCCGCCGAGGAAGCTCCGCAATGCCTGTTCGGAACCTGGCGCGAGTGTGGCGCTGGCCGGAACGAACCGCACCTCTTGCCGGTATTCCGTCACGTGCAGCTCGGGTTCCGCTTTGAGTTGCGGACCCTCCCAGTTCTCGGCGGGCCAGCCACGCCCGCAAGCCGCCAGACCCGCGCAGGCGATCGCCGCCCAGAGCAGAGCCGCGGCCGCATTGTGGCGTAAGGATGCTCATTGCCATCGACTCCCTATTCCAGCGCGAAACCGACCGGGCCGAGACCACGGATACCGTCGGGGTCGACATATGACGGCGGCCCTGGGGAGCGCCGCTTCCAGGTGCCGCTCGGATGCAAGCGCTCGCCATCGCTGGGCGGCACGAAGCCATCCGTAGGCGCAGCTAACTGGCCTGAAGACGCCCGCACCAGGTACGGGGTAACGATGATCACCAGCTCGGTTTCGTTGCGCCGGAAGCGGTCGGACGCGAACAGCCGGCCGAGCACCGGTATGTCGCCCAGCAGCGGCAGCTTCTTCACGTCGTGGCCGGTGCTGTTGGAAAGCAGCCCGGCAATGGCGAAACTCTGGCCGCTGCCCAGCTCGACCGTCGTCTCGGCGCGCCGGGTGGTCAGGGCCGGCACGGTGAGCACTTGATTGAGACCGATCGGCACGGTGATCGCGCCACGATCGGAAAGCTCGCTGACCTCCGGCCGCACATGCAGATTGATCCTGCTGTCGCCGATGAGGGTGGGGGTGAACGCCAGCGAGACGCCGAACTTCTTGAACTCGACCGTCACCTGGTTGTCGCCCTGCGGGACCAGGATCGGGAACTCACCGCCAGCGAGGAAGCTCGCCGTCTGGCCGGTCATCGCCGTCAGGTTCGGCTCGGCCAGCAAGGTGATCAACCGCTCGTTATTGAGCGCGTCGATCATCGCATTGATGTCCCAGCCGCCGATGCTGCCGCCGACCGCCAGACTGTCGACCGCCACCCCGGTCGCGGCGAAAGGATTGACGGTGGCGAAGGCGAAGTTCGCGCCATTTTGCCCGATCACCGACCAGTTGATACCGAGCTGCTTCTCGACATCGCGGCTGATTTCGGCGACGCGAACGCGCAGGTTCACCTGCGTCGGCTGGCTGACGGCGAGCCGATTGATCACCTCGCCCTTCTCGCCGACAACCCGCGCCGCCATCCGCCGCACATCCTCCGATGCCGTGGCGTTGCCGACGTTGCCTTCGATGACCACGGCATTCTCGACGCTGGAAAGGCTGATGTCGGCATCCGGATAGAGGGTGCGGACGGCGGCGTTGATGCGGCTGAGGTTGTGGCCGACCGTAACTTCGACGTTGGCCAGCACATTCTCCGCCTCGTCGACGGCGTAGACGCTCGTCTCCCCCGGCTTCTTCGCCAGCAGATAGACGAGCCGGGGCGAGGTGAGCTGGACATCGCAGACCTCCGGGTCGGCGACAAACACCGCGCTGGCCGGCCGGTCGAGCCGGACGAGCGTTCCCTTGCCAGCCTCGAGGTTGACGGACGTGGCGGGAAGCGGCTTCATCGGCACGGCATGGGCTTGCGACGCAGCGACAAGTAGAAAGGCCATCAGCAGCCAGTGCAATCCGGCCCGCGCCCGCGCCATCGCAATGCAATTCAGTGTCGGCATGACGCCGTTCCCCTCAGTACCGGAGTTCTTTCGTCTCGCTGCCGCGCATCACCGTCACCTTGCGGCGCAACGCCAGCGGCGGCGGCAACCCCAGCGGGTCGCCGATCATGAACAGCACGTCGGTGTCGCGGACATAGCTGCGATTGGCGTTGCCGGCGTCGCTTTGCACACCGGCGCGCTGCCCGGCGATCGCCGAGAGATCCGCTTGCTGGCGGCCGAGGCTCCGCAGGCTTAGCGACAGCGTGCCCATCTCGAGCGCCAGCGCTACGCGCTCGGCCTGCTTCGGCGATACTTCCAGGGTCACGTTCTTGCCGATTTTCGCCGCGCCGCTGTCGTTATCCAAGCTCTGGTCGATGGCGAGGACGCGCACGTCGGTCAGCAGCGTCTCGCTGAACTGGCGGGTCTCGCTGCCTTCCGCCCCCTCGGCCGTCACCGTCCGCTTGATCGCGAGGATTATGTCGACGAAGTCGCCGGGGAACACGAAGCCGGCGACACCCGAGGTGCCGTCGACCGGGATCGCCACGGCGCGCTTGCCGGGATCGAGGACGGCGGCGAGGAAGCCCTGTTCGCCGGGATGGACAACGCGCGAGCTGGTGATCGGCTCGCCGGCATAAAGATGCGTCCGGACGACGGCGCCCGACAAATCCTTCTCGCTGGCCTTGCCCTTGACCAGGTAGGCTTCGGTCAGCCCCTCACGCGGCCACGGCCGCCACTCCAGTTCCTCCGGCTTGACGAAAGTTCCCGCCGGCATCGCCTTCTTGGCGACCAGGATCTCGGGCGGCGGCGGCGGCGCCGCGACGGCCGGCGCTTGCGCTTCCACCGCGACCTTCTGGCCGGCGAGCCAGCCGTTCACCAGCAGGGCGGTCAGCCCGGCGACGCTCAGCGCGACAGCAAGCAGGACGACGGTTCGAAGATTCATGGCTCTTCCCCCTTTGGGTTCGTATTACGCCCATTCCGTCAATTTTTGCTTAATGCCCCCTCACCCGTGCTTCGCGCCCCTTCCGTCGGGCGCCGCCGGGAAAGGTATTGAAGAGGCGTCATTGCGAGGAGGGCTCTGCCCGACGAAGCAATCCAGATCGCACGTGGATTGCTTCGCTCCTCCCGCAATGACGCTCGCGCTGGCCGGCTGAAATCGCCGAAGATCTCTACCCGCTCGCAGTTCATCAGCATGCGCCAGCCGGCCACCCAGCCGCCGGCGGCGATGGCGACGCCGTACGGGATCGAGCGGCCGAGGATGACGTCGCGGATGTCGGCGAAGCCGGCCGAGCTCGGCTATTTGCGCGACCGTGAACCGTATACCGCTCAGCATCAGCAAGCTGATGAGACCGCCCGCCACCGCCGTTACCAGCACGAACATGCTGAACGACGCCCGGCCCCACCCACAGCGCCGTCGCCGCCATCAGCTTCACGTCGCCGCCGCCCATCCACCCGGCGGCGAACGCACCGAGCCCGGCCACGAACACCGCAGTGGCGAGCACTAGCGCGCCTGGCCAATCAACGGCGATCGGGCTCGCCAACAGGTGGGCGGGGTAGATGGCGACCAGCGCCAGACAGAGGCGGTTCGGAATGCGTAGCGCCTCGACATCGGTCAGCACGGCGACCGCGAGCAGCCCGAAGAACAGGCCAAGAACGAGAAGGTGAACCGAGGCCGGGCTGAACATTGTTATCTCGACACTCTCATCACACGTTCGTGAGCTCGGCGGCTGCTCTCGACCACTCGGAACTCGCCTAAGTGCTCTTGACCGGATCGGGCAGCTGTTGCAGCCGACCGATCCGGTTGCACGCAGCGCAGACGCTAGGCCCCTGGGGTCTGGACCTGCAAACTTTCCCCGACACCACTGAAGAGCGCTACTAACTGGGTGCCAAGCCCACTGAAGACCGCGATGATGGCGCCAGCCATAAATGCCAGAATAAGCCCGTATTCGATCGCCGTAGCACCCGACTCATCTTTGATGAATTCTCGTGAAGGTATCCAGTTTCATCGTATTACTCCTATAAGGACAGAGATTGTCCACAAACAACCTGAAGGATACGCCTTTCCTATTCTTCGAGCAAAACCTTTAGTTCGTGATAAATCAGATGCAATCTCAAAGCTTACACATGCATTGGCAGATCTCCGCTCTACAACATCGCTCTTTGATAACATCAATCGCGTTTATTTCTCCTAAAGCCGCGCAAAACTTCGGCATTATCTCTGTCCGCGAAGTTAACAAATCGGTAACACGGTGGGGCATAACTTAGTCAGGATTATCTCGACTGGGTTTTGGGATGAGCACTGACGCATCACCGACGGCCGGCTGTCTCGTTCTTCGCCAGCGGCTAAGGGACGTTCTCCAGATGAAAAGGCGAAAATTCGCCTCCGACGCGCGGGGCGCGGTCGCCGTGCTGATCGCGCTGGCGGCGGTTCCGCTGATCGGCACCGATCGGCATCGGCGTCGATTCGGCGCGCGGCTACATCGCCCAGTCACGGCTGTCCGCGGCGGTCGACGCCGCGGCGCTCGCCGGCGGCAACGACTTTTTCGGCGGAACGCAGCGCGACGCGGACATCAAGAAAATCTTCGGCGCCAACTTTCCCCCGGCTATCTCGACGCCAGTGTCAGCGGACCGACCATCACCGCGGACGAGGCCAACCAGAAGATCACCGTCGACGCGAGCGCCACCATTCCCGTCACCTTCATGCGGCTGTTCGGCCACGAGACCGTCACCGTCGGCGCATCGGCCGAGGTCACCCGCAAGATGAAGGCGCTCGAAGTCGTGCTGTCGATGGACGTCTCGGGTTCGATGGGCAACAAGGACCGGGCCAGCCGATCACCCGCCTCGAAGCCTCGCAGCAGGCCGCCAAGGAGCTGATCACCATCCTGTTCGGCGGCGATACGTCGAAGGAACTGCTGAACATCGGCCTGGTGCCGTGGAGTTCCGAAGGTCAACGTCATGATCGAGGGGAAGGCGTTCGACCCCGCGTGAGAAACACCGTTGCCGTGCCCACCTTCAAGGTGCCCGACATCCCGTCGCGCGATCAGTCGAACATCTACTACGCCAACAACTCGCCGGTGCCGCTGCTGGCGCGCCCGCGCACCGGCTGGAAGGGCTGCGTCTTCAATCGCTACGTCAATAATTTGAGCGATGACGACGACGGCGATATCCGCGACGGCCCGTTCTCCGGCGGCGGCAAGGACTGGCCCGCCTGGGCGCCGGTGTTGCCGGGCGACTATAGCGGGATGCCGAGCTTCGCGACGCGTGGGGCGGCGAGCCGGTCGGTCATGGCGTGTGTGCGCTCTCGCGCTCCGGCGAGGAATGCACCGCCTGCCCGACTGTCGGCATCACGCCCTTGCAACACGATAAGGCGGTGATCACCAATGCCGTCAATAAGCTTACCGCCGGCGGCAACACTAACCTTCCCGCCGGTCTCGGCTGGGCATGGCGGGTGCTGACCACGGGAGCGCCGTTCGAGCACACGATCACCACCGAATACACGCCCGACGGGCGATCGTGCTGATGACCGATGGCGAGAACTGCGCGGCTTACGGCGACGCCTACAAGGCGGTGTTCGGCCTATGCTCCAGCAGTTCGGCGCGCGACAAGATGAACGAGCGCGCGGAGAAGCTCGCGGCCAACATCAAGAGACGGGCGTCGTCATCTACGTCGTGCAGTTCGTCGAGCCGAGCAGCGCGCTGAAGGCGTTCCTCAAGAAGGTGGCGAGCGGCCCGGACGCCCCTTACTACTACTACGCGCCCGATCCCACGCGCTGAAAGGCGCATTTCACGAGATCGCCAACCACCTCTCCGAACTTCGCCTGTCGAAGTAAACAGCCTTGGTCCTCCCTCACCCCGACCCTCTCCCGCGGGAGAGGGAGGGAGTGAAGCGCGGGTGAGGGTGCTACGGGTAGATGACCTCGAGCTTGCCGAAGCGCGGGCGGAAGAACGCGTAGCGGTAGAGCGTCGTCTCCTCGATGACCCCTGCGAACAACATCGGCCGGTAGTGATAGAAGACCTCGCCGGCGATGATGTTTTCGACGTCCCGCAAGACGATGATGTTGTTTTCGCTGTCGATGACCTTCAATCCGGCGGCCTTCAGCGCCTCCGTTGCGTCGCTGCCCGGAACGCCGAAGCGGCTGTCGTTATCGCCGCCACCAGATGAGCGCTGCCAGCTGATGATAGCTTTGCCGCCGCTGCCGGTGATCGACGAGACGACGACTTTGCCCTCCGCGCCGAGTTCCAAAGGTTTCATGACGTATCCGGTCGCCGAGAATAGGCTCTGAATCTGGTTCTCGGTCATTCGGGCGCTCTGCGCGACCAGGTCGGCAATGGTGGCCGAGGTGCGTTCGACCTTCTGATGAATCAGCACGTAGTTGGTAATTTCCACACCGCCCATCAGCAGAGCGATCAACATCGGCAAGGCCAGGGCGAGTTCGACGCTGACGCTGGCGCGGCGATCGGATCGGAACGCCAGCAGCCGGCGCAGGGCGCTCACAGATTGCAATTCGCGCGCTCCTTGCCCAGGCCGCTGCCGTCCCAGGGTTCGTTGCGCACCACCGCGTTGGCCTGGAGGTGGAACTTGCCGTCCTTGCCGATCAGCGGCGCCATCATCGAGGTCAGCAGCGGCCAGTCGTACTCGAAGCGGTAGACGACAACATCGCCGGCATTCCGGCACCCGACGTGCCGCGATCATCATCTCTCTCATGGTTGCCGTTGCAGTCTCTTAAGTCATCCACGTCCTCGTCGTACTTGCCGTTGGCGTTTCTGTCGACGAAGTCTTCCCTCTTGCCGACATCGTCGAATGTCGGATAGGCGGTGATCGCGATCGTCGCCTTTCGACGACAGACCCAATGTGCGGTCGGCGACGATGGCGAGAATCTGCGAGGCCCGGTCGCTATCCTTGGACGTCTGCCCGGTGATGCCAAAGCGCGCCGCCTCTCGCAGGCCGCCCTCCATCAGCACGGTGACAAACATGATCATGCCGAATTCGATGATGGCGGCGATCACCAACAACAGCACCGGGGCCGCCAGCGCGAACTCTACCGCCGGCGAACCCGCCTCGTTGCCAGCAACCCGAAACTCCTCTCGCGCCAGCCGCGCATGATAATAATGACCATACCATCGTTAGACTTACAAGAATGCAACGTCTTATTGTAGGATTGAGCCACACGTCGGCCAAATACAATTATTCTTCTTGATTCGCGAATTATAAACCAGAAAAGTTAATTAAATTTCACCGGCTGACATTCCACCGACCAACGTTGACAAAGGGACCGAGATGATCGATCGAGGTTACGAGCTGTCCGGCGTCATGCGAAGCCGGCGGGCGCCAATTCCCGAAGCCTGGCACTCGCCATCGGCGCATGCCGGTCAGTTGCACTACTGACCCGGTAGCTAACCAGGGTGGAAGTGGCCTATGCACGTTAAAACAACTGGGGGGCGCAATTTCAGTTGACGCGCGGCGCACCAACGTGCACTCTCCGCGTCGGCCTCTGGAATAAAAAAGGCCGCCCCGACGGGCGGCCTGAGTTTGATAGGGAGGAGGTCAAAGTGAACCAGCTGTGGTTCACATGGACGCTCGCGGGACAAGTGGAGAATACCCTAATCGGGGAATGACGCAAGCGTTTTCGTTTCCGGGCATCAAAAAAGGCCGATGACAGCTATTTGGCGTGGCTCGGGTGCAACAGAGCTGGTCATGGAGCATCGCGCCTGTCCAGCTATGAGGCAGCCAGGACATAACTGCCGGAGCTAGCGCTGATAAAAAAGGCCGCCCACGAAGGGCGGCCTGAGTTTGATAGGGAGGAGGTCTAAGTGAACCAGCTGTGGTTCACATGGACGCTCGCGGGACAAGTGGAGAATACCCTAATGGGGGAATGACGCAACTCTTTAATTTGGGCGCGTGAAAAAAGCTTGCGCGGAATCGGGCTATCGCGACACGCGAGAGACGTGCTTGTGCGTGTTCCCTGTGTTCCGGCTGGATCCGATAATCCGAGGGCTGGATCGCCGCGGCGCTCGCGCGCCTCGCGATGACGACAGTGTTCCGGCTGAACCCTTCATTGCGAGCCAGGCTCGGACCCGTCATTGCGAGCGGAGCGAAGCAATCCAGTCTGGATGACGACGGTGTTGCGGCGGGACCCGGGTCGATAACCGGAGGGCTGGATCGCCACGGCGCCGGCGCGCCTCGCGATGACGGTAAGGCACCGGCGGCGTCGCCGATGTGGTGGCAATCACGGCCTGACGGAGGCTCCTTGTAAGGCGAGCCGGCGTGCGGGCTCGGCCCACACCGATAGTCGCTTTCAGCACGAGCCCAATGATCAGCCCGATATCGCTTTCACCGACGAAGTGCGTCGGTGCAATCCAACCTCCGTCGAGGCTGACCTATCGCGGGCCGGCGATTTCGATCGTGCCGTCGATGTCGATGTCTACATCCAGGCCTTCGAGGGTAACCCGCGCCTTCGCCGGGATGCGCGCAATTCCCGCGAGACGGCCGGCACTCTCGGCATCGCGGACCGCCTTCTCGATCTCGCGCTGGGAAGTCACGCCGACGACTTTCAGGAACTTGCGCAGGCTCATGTTCAGCGCGTCCTCATCCATGCGGCTTCCCTCCTGCTGGCTCCGGCGGTGCGTCCGTGGGCGAGGGGCGCGCCGTCATCCGTCTCACGCCTTGTCCTCTCGTCCTTGCGCCAACGCCTGCCGTTCGGCGCGCTCGCGCAGGTAGTCGTCGGTTGTACGCGGGACAGTGGGCCGGCCGAGCTTGAATGGCGCGCCTTGGTCCTCGAATTGCGCCATGACCCGGCAATCCTGGCACATCTTGATCAGATCGAGCCTGCCTTGCGCGGCAAACATGCCGTGGCTGGACAGACGGCCGACCAGCCGATCGATGACCGACGGCGACGCGAACGGCTTGCCGCAGCGGATGCAACGAAAGGGCTCTTCCTCCTTCAACACCACGCGATTTTTCACGGTCTCATCGAAGTTGAGGCGGGGAGAAAGCCTGATCGCGTTCTCCGGGCACGTATTGCGGCAAAGCCCGCACTGCACGCAGGCGCTCTCCCGGAACGTCAGTCGCGGCCGGTCCGGATCGTCGCCCAGCGCCTGTGTCGGGCAGGCGCCAACGCAGGCGAGGCACAGGGTGCAGCGCTCCTGGTCGAGCAGCACCTGGCCGAAGGGGGTGCCCGGCGGCATGGACAGGATCTCGACCGGCGCCGGGGCCTGCGCGCGGATGTGGTCGATGGCGTTCCACAGGATCATGCGCTTGCCGCCGATCGCTCGGTAGCGCGTCAGTACGGGGAGCGCCCTGGGCGGCCGCGTCGCGTAAAGGCGTGTCCTCGAAGTTGGTCGGGTCTGGAGCGAGATCGATGACGACGCGTCCGCTCTCATAACCCAAGCCGGCGAACACCGCTTCGACCACGCCCAGATGCTGCCGCAGGGTGCCGAGGTCGTGGGCGTGTTCGGGGCCGGCCAGCACCCGGATTTGCTGGACGCCATGGGTGAACGCCGTCAACAGGAAATCGAGGCCGATTTGCGTTACCTCGCGGACGGCGAACGGGACAACATGGGCCGGCAGTCCCCGACCGGCACGGGCCAGGATCGAGATCATTTCCTCGCCGTATCGTGGGTCGTGCGGAAGCAGCACCAGGTCTTCGCCGCCGGCTCGCAGGTAGGTTGTCGCCAGCACGCGCAGCCGGTCGAATAGCGCGTCGCCACGCGGCACATCGAAGACGATCGCCCCGGTCGGGCAGGCGCTCGCGCAGGCGCCGTGACCGTCGCAGACGTGCGGGTCGACCTCGGTTTGATCGCCCCTCGGCGCCATCGCCGCAGTGGGACACACATCGAGACACGAGGGTGCAGCCGACGATGCCGTTGCGGCGATGCGCACACAGGGCAGGGTCGATCTTGAGGAAGCGGGGCTTCTCGAATTCGCCGATCATGCCAGAGAGGTCGAACAATGCCCGCTGTAGCCTGACCGGATCGGACGGCTCCGCGCGAACGTATCCGTCCCGCCGGTCGGGAGCGGGGAATAGCGGCATATCGCCCGAGAGATCGAGGATCAGGTCGAAACGCGCGGTGACGCTCTCACCCGTCGGCCGAAAGCGCAGCTCTGTTCGCGACGAGGGTACGTAGACGGCATAATCGTCGATGCCGATCTCGAAGGCGCCCAGGTGACCACTCGCCCGGCGGATGCGGCCGGAGGTGATCGCCACGTCCATGACGGGCGGCGGCAGGATGTCGCCGGCGTCCTTCAGCAGGAATGTGACGGCGAGACGGCCGGCCAGTTGCCGCGCCGCCGCCAGCGCCGTCTCTCCTTCGCCGTAAACCAGCACCGCCCCCTCCGACTTCAGGGTCAGGGCCGGCGTCGGCTCGATCGGGATCGCCGCCTCGGCCAGCAGCGCCGCGGCCTTCGGGGTCGCTCGAAGCCCGTCGGCCGACCATCCCGCGCGTTCGCGGATGTTGGTGAAGGCGACCGCCGCGTCTAACCCGCTCTCGTCGGCGATCTCGCTGAACAGCGGCGCCTCTTGCGTGCAGCCGACCAGCACCGGTTCGCCGCCGTTGAGCGCGGCCTTGTAGTTGTCGATCTGTTGCCGGCAGAGTTGTGTGTGGACGAAGGGCTCCTCGGTCCCGAGCGCGGCCGCGAGCGCCATGCCGTCCAGAGGCATCGTCTTCCCGCAATCGCAGATCAGGACCCGGCGGCCCTCTAATTTCATGACGCGTCCTTCCCCGAGCGCGGCTTGCCGCTTATCGTTGCTCTTATGTTGGCGATTGCGAGCATTCGCTGCAAGCGGTCGCTGGCTAACCGCGGCGCAAGCAGCCATGTAGCATAAGGGAGGCGAGGCGAGGTGGACCAAAGCGAGAGCGCGGGCTCGGCCGTCGATAGCACGACCATCGGCATCGTGCTGGAGTGCCGCAAATCCAGCCACCCCTGGCAAGATCATTGCTGGCGCGCGCAGACACTGATCCCGGAGGGTGGTCCAGACGACGAGTGGCGCCTGCTGGCGGAAGGGCCGGGGTGGCAACGCTTCTACGCCGGGGCCTTGCCGCTAGAGCTGCATCGCGGCGAGACCGAAGGCTATCGCGAGAACCTGCTGAGCAGCCGGCCGGCGATTTATGTCGTGCTGCGGCGGGGCCTGAAAGGGCGGGAACTCGCGCCGCTGCTGATCACCGCCTGCCCGCATGAAGCGCAAAGCTATGGCGGCAACGGCGACGACGTGGTCGAGGCGGTGCCGATGCCGGCACTCCTGGAGACTTGGATCGGCCGCTTCGTCGAGCGGCATCACGTAGAGAAGCCCTTCGTCAAGCGCAAGCAGAAGCCGAAAACCGACGCCGTTGGCATCGCCCGGGCCAGCCCCGCGCCACGCCGGATCGGCTCCGATGACCGAAGAACGCGAAGGCAGGCTCGCCCGCTGGTCCCGCCTTAAACGGCTGCACGGCGGAGGAGAGCGCTCCAGGCCGAGCGTCGCGCCGGAGCAGCCCGCCGGCGCTAGAGGACCCGCGCCGGCGCAAGAACCCACCGCGGGCCACCGAAGAGCCGGCTCAACCGGCCACACCGGCGCTGGAGCTTCCGCCCGTCGCGGAGCTGAACAAGGACTCCGACTTCACGCCATTCCTACGCGCCGGCGTTCCGGAAAGCGCTCATCGAGAGGCGTTGCGAGCGCTTTGGCGGTAGCGATCCGGTGTTCGCGTTCCGTGACGGCCTCACCGACTACGACGAGGACTACACGGCGATCGGAATGGTCGATCAGGTAGTGCGCACCGCCTACCAGGCGGGCCAAGGCTATCTGGAGGTGGCGGACGCCACCGCTCCGACGGACGCGCCAATGGACGACACAGGCGAGACAGCCGACGCTTTGTCGCCGGTGAGCGCCGCGAGCGAGGCGCCGTCCGTGGAAGCCGTCCCGACCAATGCCGTAGCCCAATCCGATCCGCCGATGAGGATGCGGAGGTTCCGACAGATGGGCTGGAACCTGTCCCTCCCGGCGAAAAAGTACGCTCGTCGTAAATGAGTACTGCTCGTAACTCTAGGAATCCGTTGATCTTGTCTCGAACTTCGACTCGGATGTGCCGGATCGGTGTTGACAACCGCAAGTTCCGGATCGAGTATACTTACCTAGAATAACAATAACGGTTGTGGCGATCGCGGTGTAAGAACACGGCAAGAACGCACCGCGCGCCTTGGGAGAAGGGCTTGAGCGTCCGCACCGACCGCCGCCCGGTCCGCACGTTGGCCGAAGAAGACGTGTTGCGTGCCCGCTTCTACGGCTTGCTCGCCAATGTCCTGGCAAACCCGCCGAGCGCATCCATGCTCGCGACGCTCCGCCAAATCGAAGGTGACGACACCAGCTTGGGCCGCGCTTTGCGGGCGCTCGCGCAAGCGGCGCGGAGCGTCGCTGTCGAGGCCGTTGCCGACGAGTTCGAGGCGTTGTTCATCGGCCTGACCGAGGGCGAGCTTCGGCCTTACGCGTCCTATTACTTGACCGGCTTCCTCTACGAAAAACCGCTCGCCGATTTGCGCCACGACATGGCGCGCCTGGGCGTAAAGCGGGCCCTAGGCATCCATGAACCGGAGGACCACATCGCCTCGCTGTGCGAGATCATGCAGGGCCTGATTTTAGGCACGTTCGGCGAGGCCGCCGATCTGGACGAGCAGAAGACGTTCTTCGACTTTCGCCTGCGGCCATGGGCGGCGTACTTCTTCGCCGACTTGCGGCAGGCGCGGGCGGCCGAGTTCTACCGCCCAATCGGCCAGGTGGGCGGCATATTCATGGAGATAGAGCGGGAGGCGTTCGCGATCGCCGTATGAGCGGGCGGGCAGCCGGGGTTGGAACAGATCGGGGTGAGCATTGGAGAGATCGATGAGCAAGGACGAGCGGAACGAGGGCCTAAGCCGGCGCGCTTTCCTGGGTGGGGCGGGACTGAGCGCCGGCGCCGCCGCCGCGATCATCGCGCCGCCGGTCAAGGCCGAGATGGCGGCGTTAGCGGACCAAGCCAAACGCAAGGCCGGCTACCAGGAGACCGAGCACGTGCGCCGGGTTTACGAGCTCTCGCGCTTTTAGGCCGGGCTTGGGCCATGCGCCCCTCACCCGCTCCTTCCGGGCTCGGACCCGGGGGTCGCATCCCTCACCGGCGGGAGAGGGTTGTTAAGGATGTGGAGGAAGTCAACAATGCTGACCAAAAAGCGAGACGGACAGGCGAGCGGCCGCCCCTTGTCCACGGCGCTCGCGGGCGTACTTGGCGGCGCGGTCGACCGGCGCGCCTTCCTCCGGCGATCGGGCATCACCGCCGGTGGGGCGGCGCTGGCGACGACGCTGCCGGCCGGGATGATCGAGCGCGCGCAGGCCCAGACGGCGGGTTCTCCGGCCGCGCCAGCTCACGCAGATCAAGAACGTCTGCACGCACTGCTCGGTCGGCTGCGCGATCGACGCCGTGGTCGAGAACGGCGTCTGGGTCGGCCAGGAGCCGGTGTTCGACTCGCCGATCAACCTCGGCGCGCACTGCGCCAAGGGCGCGTCGGTGCGCGAGCACGGGCATGGCGAACGCCGCCTGAAGTACCCGATGAAGCTCGTCGACGGCAAGTACAGCGGCATCAGCTGGGACCAGGCGATCAACGAGATCGGCGACAAGATGCTCGCGATCCGCAAGGCAAGCCGGCCCGGACTCGGTCTTCTGGCTCGGCTCGTCCAAGCACAACAACGAGCAGGCCTACCTGCTGCGCAAGTTCGTGGCCTTCTGGGGCACCAACAACTGCGACCACCAGGCGCGCATCTGCCACTCGACCACGGTCGCCGGCGTCGCCAACACCTGGGGCTACGGCGCGATGACCAACTCGTACAACGACATGCAGAACACGAAGTGCGCGATGTTCATCGGCTGCAACGCCGCCGAGGCGCACCCGGTGTCGATGCTGCACATGCTGCACGCCAAGGAGAAACGGCGCGAAGATGATCGTCGTCGACCCGCGCTTCACGCGCACCGCCGCCAAGGCCGACGAGTACGTGCGCATCCGCTCCGGGCACCGACATCCCGTTCTGTTCGGGGCATGCTGTACCACATCTTCAAGAACGGCTGGGAGGACAAGAAGTACATCAACGACCGCGTCTACGGCATGGACAAGGTCAAGGACGAGGTGATGGCGAAGTGGACGCCGGACAAGGTCGAGGAAGTCTCCGGCGTGCCCGAGGCGACAGGTTCATCGGGTCGCCGAGATCGCTGGCCAAGAACCGGCCGGCGACGCTCGTCTGGTGCATGGGCCAGACCCAGCACACGATCGGCAACGCCATCGTCCGCGCCTCCTGCATCCTGCAGCTGGCGCTCGGCAACGTCGGCGTGTCCGGCGGCGGCACCAACATCTTCCGCGGCCACGACAACGTGCAGGGCGCGACCGACGTCGGCCCGAACCCCGATTCGCTGCCCGGCTACTACGGCCTCGCCGAGGCGCCTGGAAGCACTGCGCCGGCGTCTGGGGCGTCGACTACGACTGGATGCAAGCAGCTTCGCCTCACAAGGCGATGATGGAAAAGCCCGGCATGACGGTGTCGCGCTGGATCGACGGCGTGCTCGAGAAGAACGAGCTGATCGACCAGGACTCGAACCTGCGGGCGATGGTGTTCTGGGGCCATGCGCCGAACTCGCAGACGCGCGGCCTCGAGATGAAGAAGGCGATGGAGAAGCTCGACCTGCTGGTCGTCATCGATCCGTATCCCGACCGTGCGCGGCGGTGATGCACGATCGCACCGACGGCGTCTACCTGCTGCCGGCGCGACGCAGTTCGAGACCTCGGGCTCGGTGACGGCGTCGAACCGCTCGCTGCAGTGGCGCGAGAAGGTGATCGAGCCGCTGTTCGAGTCGCAGACCGACCACGTGATCATGTACCAGTTCGCCCAGAAGCTCGGCTTCGACAAGGAGCTCGTCAAGAACATCAAGGTCAACGGCGACGAGCCCGTGGTCGAGGACATCCTGCGCGAGATCAACCGCGGCATGTGGACGATCGGCTACACCGGCCAGTCGCCGGAGCGGCTGAAGCTGCACATGCGGAACATGCACACCTTCGACGTGAAGACGCTTGCGCGCGAAGGGCGGTCCCTGCGACGGCGACTACTTCGGCCTGCCGTGGCCGTGCTACGGCACGCCGGAGCTCAAGCATCCGGGCTCGCCGAACCTCTACGACACGTCGCAAGTCGATGGACGGCGGCGGCAACTTCCGCGCCAACTTCGGCGTCGAGCGCGACGGCGTGAACCTGCTGGCCGAGGACGGCTCGTACTCGAAGGGCGCCGAGCTCACGAACGGCTATCCCGAGTTCGACCACGTGCTGATGAAGAAGCTCGGCTGGTGGCGAGCTGACGCCGGA
Source organism: uncultured Alphaproteobacteria bacterium (assembly GCA_963786265.1). GTDB lineage: Bacteria > Pseudomonadota > Alphaproteobacteria > Rhodospirillales > Defluviicoccaceae > Defluviicoccus. The sequence goes on along the minus strand of CAWAYT010000058.1, from coordinate 64,414 downwards.
GGAGCGGGCGACGATGAAAGGCGGGCGGCGAGAGCAAGAACTGGAAGACCGATCTCTCGGGCGGCATCCAGCGCGTGGCGATGAAGCACGGCTGCATCCGTTCGGCAACGCCAAGGCGCGCGGCGTGGTCTGGAACTTCCCCGACCGCGTGCCGCAGCATCGCGAGCCGCTCTACTCGCCGCGGCCCGACCTGGTCGCCAAGTACCCGACGCACGACGACAAGAAGGCGTTCTGGCGGCTGCCGACGCTCTACAAGACGCATGCAGGAAGCGAAGGACGTCGCCGAAGGAGTTCCCGCTGATCCTGACCTCCGGGCGCCTCGTCGAGTACGAAGGCGGCGGCGAGGAGACGCGCTCCAACCCGTGGCTGGCCGAGCTGCAGCAGGAGATGTTCGTCGAGATCAACCCGAGCGACGCCAACGACTCGGGCATCAACGACGGCGGATGGTCTGGGTGCATGGCGCCCGACCGGCGGCAAGATCAAGGTGAAGGCGCTGGTCACCGAGCGCGTGGCCGCCGGCATCGCCTTCATGCCGTTCCACTTCGCCGGCTGGTGGCAGGGCAAGGACAGCTCGGTACTACCCGGAGGGCGCCGACCCCGATCGTGCGCGGCGAAGTCCGTGCAACACGGCCACGACCTACGGCTACGACTCGGTGACGATGATGCAGGAAACCAAGACGACGCTGTGTCGCATCGAGCGCGGCGTGAGGAGCGCGGAACCATGGCACGAATGAAATTCCTCTGCGACGCCGAGCGCTGCATCGAGTGCAACGGCTGCGTCACCGCCTGCAAGAACGAGCACGAGGTGCCCTGGGGCGTGAACCGGCGCCGCGTGGTCACCATCAACGACGGCGTGCCGGGCGAGCGCTCGATCTCGGTCGCCTGCATGCACTGCTCCGACGCGCCGTGCATGGCGGTCTGCCCGGTCGACTGCTTCTACCACACCGACGAAGGCGTCGTGCTGCACGACAAGGACCTCTGCATCGGCTGCGGCTACTGCTTCTACGCCTGCCCGTTCGGCGCGCCGCAGTTCCCGCAGGCGGGCACTTTCGGCATGCGCGGCAAGATGGACAAGTGCACGTTCTGCGCCGGCGGTCCCGAGGAGGACAACTCGGAAGCCGAGTTCCAGAAGTACGGCCGCAACCGCCTGGCCGAAGGCAAGCTGCCGCCTGCGCCGAGATGTGCTCGACCAAGGCGCTGCTGGGCGGCGACGGCGACGTGATCTCGCAGATCTACCGCGAGCGCGTGGGGGTACGAGGCTTCGGCTCCGGCGCCTGGGGCTGGGGGACCGCGTACGAGAAGGGGCCATCGCGCTCGTAAGCCGGCTCGGCCGGCGGAAGATTGACTCGGAGACACTTCGGCGAGTGAGTGCTCGCGAAACAGCTTCGGGCGGGGACAACGGATGAAGAAGCTTTTTCTGTTGATTTGTCTGGCCGGCCTGATTGGCGGGTTGCTGGTGTACACTAACACCAGGGATCGAACGACTTCCGTCCAGGCGAGCGGCGTCGGCTCCGGATCGCCCGAACCGCCTCTCGCCGCCGACACGCTGCAGGCGCTGCGCGAACGCGTCGCCTATCAGGCTGGGCCCACGACCGAGGGCCGTGGCTGGAGCTTGTCAGGCATTCCCGCTGGCGGCGGCAATGTTCGGTTGCCCGAAACGCCTCCGGCGAGGGCACAAGGCTCCGCCTCGTCGGGCGGGGCTGCGATCCCGTATCCGTAACGGAACTGACGGGAGAACTTCGTCCATGCGTCGGAACACATTTTGGCGATCACTCCTCGGGTTCTCGTTCGCCATGGCCGTCCTCGCTTCGATAGCCGCGGCCTTCCTCGTCCTCGCTCCCGCGCATCAGGCGCCGGCTTCGCCGGAGGAAAGCCGACCCGGGGGCAGTGCTCTCGGCGGGCGCCCCTTCAACAACGCCGGCGATGCGGAAGTGTGGCGGGCCATTCGCCAGGGCGTGCCCGGAACGGTGTCGATCCCGGACAAGAAGGCGGCGGTGCTGATTGCAGGCGAACGGCGAAGAGTGGCGGCGCTGGCGCAACGGGCCGATCGCCGTCGTAGGCGCGGTTGCCTTTTGGCTGATGTTCTTCGTCGTCGTCGGCTTCTACATCATGCGTGGGCCGGTCCGTCTCTCGCATCCCCCTTCCGGACGGGAGGTTATACGATTCCACGCCATCGAGCGGTTCGGACATTGGCTGACGGCGGGCTCCTTCATCGTGCTGGCGATCACCGGCGTAAACATGCTGTATGGCAAGCATTTCCTGATGCCGCTTGTCGGCGACGAAACGTTCTCATCGCTTACTCAGATGGGCAAGTACGTTCACAACTACGTTGGTTTCGCGTTTATTACCGGCCTTTTGCTCATTTTTTTCCTGTGGGTGCGTGACAATATTTGGGATCGCTATGACTGGAACTGGATCAAGAAGGGCGGCGGCCTTCTTATGCCCAACGAGCATCCGCCGGCGGCGAAGTTCAATTTCGGCCAGAAGACCGTGTTTTGGATGGTGGTCGGCGGCGGCGGCGTCCTCGCCATCACCGGCCTGAATATGCTGTTCCCATTCTTTTTTGCCGACCTCGTGCAGATGCAGTGGATCCAGGCGATCCACGGCACTTGGTCCCAGGTGCTCTGCATGATGATGGTGGCGCACATCTACATCGGCACCCTCGGCATGGAAGGCGCGTTCGGAGCGATGAGCACGGGCCGCGTGGACGAGAGCTGGGCGAAACAGCACCATTCGGCGTGGCTGGAGGAGGTTCGCGAGAACGAACGAAAAGAAGGATCGGCCGCGCCGGCGCACGCGCCGGCGGCACCGGCGGAGTAGCCAAGCGCATGAAGGTGATGTTCATGAGTTTTCTGGCCATGGTGGCGATCGCGGCGATCGCCGGCGCCGTGTTGAGCCAAGCCCATCTCTCCACGGCTGAACTATATTCCATCAGCAACACGCGCCTGAACTAGAACAATGCAGCGTCGTTGCGACCCCCCCCCGGACAAGCCCATCGACAAGCCCGCCGGGTCAAATCAAGCCTGTGGATCGCCACCCGGAAACCTCGGAAGACCCGTCATCGCGAGCGCGGCGAAGCGATCCACTTTGTAAGCCACTGTGAAAGTGGATTGCTTCACCCGCTCCCGCGGGTTCGCAATGACCACCGCTCGGTTTTTCGAGGTCGCCACGCCGGTCCGCGCTTCGGCATGACGGAGGGCCGGTCGCGGTCAACAATCGAAGCGAGGCGCGGGACCGTCGTGTCACTCTTTTCGAAGACCCGCTAACCGACCGCCCCCCGAAGGCGCTATTTCTTGCCGCTGACGCCTTTCGCCTTTTCGAGTTCTCGGCGGCAAGCGGCTTCGTCGCCCTCTTCGCCGAAGCGTCGCGCCGTTGCGAGCCCCTCCTCCACCTGCTGTCCTTGTTGCGGCGGACTGCCGAGCCAGCTCTCGGCGGGTTGCGCGGCGCCGCCCTCGGGATACTTGGTCGTACCGCCGCGCTCCTTGACCGTGATCCCGGTGTCAGCGCCGGTCTTGTCCGGACTATCAGTCGTAGGCTTTGGCGATAGCCGCTGCTCGAGCGCCTCCACCTCCTTCAGGCAGTCGGCCCGGCTTACGGTGGGAAAAGCCAGCATTACGCTCGCTGCCCAGATCATCAGCAGACTTCGCATGGAACGAAACTCCAATCGACTACCAGATCACACTTCCGCGGATAGCTTAACGCGCCGGCTGTGGCGATCGCTCCTCAAACGCAATTGGGCCCGAAGGACGTCCGCCGCGCGGGTCCTGCGTCTATGACCTCCGGACATGCGTAGTCGGAAGGCCCAGCCTGGCGAGTTCATCCGCGACCATCTCCACCATCGCGTCCAGCCGCGCGGCGATGAGCGGGGTCAGCTCCAGGCCGAGCTCTAGGCTCGCCGGCTGCACGCCGATGACGGTGACGTGGGCGGGCGCCGAGTCGAGAAGCCGCAGCATTGCCAGAACATCTTGCAGGCCGAGCTGATGCGGCGAGGATTTGGTCCGGAAGACCGCTGGGATCTCGTCGTCCTTCAAGCGAACGATTGTTCCCGGCGGGCTCCCGGTGTCCACGGCGTCGACAAGGATCAGGTGATCCCGGTCGGCGATAACGTCGAGCAGACCCATCCCGCAGGTTCCTCCATCGAGAAACTCCACCCCCTCCGGGAGCCGATGTCGCTGCTGTAGCGCTTCCACCACGCGAACACCGATTCCCTCGTCCGAGAGGAGGATGTTGCCGGCGCCGAGTACGAGCACGTTCAAAGAGCGCGGCCGCTGGCCCGCGTCAGCCGCGTCGGCCAGGGCGCCTCCATGGAGCGACGGCGCGATCACAGCGCCTTCACCCGCACCATCTCCGCGCCGTTGCCGTCGAGCGTGTGGATGGCGCAGGCGAGGCACGGATCGAACGAGTGGACGGTGCGGAGCACCTCGAGCGGCTTCTCCGGGTCGGCGACGGGTTGCCGACCAGCGACGCCTCGTAGGGCCCCACGCGTCCTTGTCGTCGCGCGGCCCGGCGTTCCAGGTGGAGGGCACCACCGCCTGGTAGTTCGCGATCTTGCCGTCGCGGATGACCACCCAGTGCGACAGCGTGCCGCGCGGCGCCTCGTGGAAGCCGAAGCCGCGGATCTCGCCCTTCGGGAAGGCCGGCTGGTTGAAGATGGCGGGTCGCCCTTGGCGATGTTCTCCATCAGCAGCTTCCAGTGCGCGTCCAGCGTTCGGCCAGCACGGCGCAGCGGACGGCGCGGGCGGCGTGGCGGCCGAGCGTCGAGTGCAAGGCCGATGAGCGGGATTTCGGCGTCCGCGATCTTGCCGGCGATCGCCAGCAGCCGGCCCAGGTGGCGCTTCGTCGGCTCGTGGCCGGCGAGGTACACGCCAGCACGTTCGCCAGCGGGCCGACCTGCGCCGGCTTGCCGTAAGCGCGGCGCCTTCACCCAGGAGTACTTGCCGTCGTCCTCGAAGCCGGTGTACTTGCGGCTCGGTCTCGCCCTCGTACGGGTGCAGCGGGCGCCGGGTCGCCGTACCAGGCGTGCTTGCTGCTCTCCTGGTCACGCCTTCTCGGAAGTAGCCGTCGCTGATAGTCTGGCGAGCGGCCGGAAGCTGCCGAGGTCGCCGTCCGGGATGTAGCCGCCGGGCAGTGCGAACTGCGTGCTCTTCGTGTCGAGCGGCAGTCCGGCACGGAGAGGTAGTTGGTCACGCCGGCGCCGTACTGGATCCAGTCGGCGTAGAGCGCGCCGATGGCGCACGACGTCGGGGAAGTAGACCTGCTCGACGAAGGCGGCGACCTCGTCGAGCAGCGTCTTCACCTGTACAGCTTGCTCCATCGTTCAGCGTCGACTGGCTGTCGGGTTGATGGCGTTGGCGACGCCGCCGACCGCCAGGTTCTGGATGTGCGGCGTCTTCCCGCCGAGGATGGCGACGACCTGGTTGGCCTTGCGCTGGTAGTCGAGCGCCTGCAGGTAGTGCGACGACCGCCAGCAGGTTGACCTCCGGCGGCAGCTTCATCGCCGGGTGGCCCCAGTAGCCGTTGCCGGAAGATGCCGAGCTGGCCGCCGTCGACGAAGCCCTGCGAGCTTCTCCTGCACCGCCGCGAACTCCTCGGCGCTGTTGCAGCGGCCAGTCGGACAGGCTCTCGGCGAGCTGCGGCGGCCTTCGCGGATCGGCCTTCAGCGCCGAGACGACGTCGACCCAGTCGAGCGCCGACAGGTGGTAGAAGTGGACGATGTGATCGTGCATGCGCGTGCGCGGCGATGATCAGGTTGCGGATGTACTGCGCGTTCAGCGGCACCTCGAGGCCGAGCGCGTTCTCGACCGCGCGCACCGAGGCGATCGCGTGCACGGTGGTGCAGACGCCGCAGAAGCGCTGCGTGAAGAGCCAGGCGTCGCGCGGATCGCGGCCCTGCAGGATCCGCTCGATGCCGCGCCACATCTGCCCCGACGACCAGGCCTTGCGCGACCTTGCCGCCGTCGACCTCGACGTCGATGCGCAGGTGGCCCTCGATGCGGGTGATCGGGATCGATGGTGATGCGCATGTCAGGACGTCCTCCCCGTATTTTCTGCGGTCGATCATTCGGCCGCCACGGTGCTGCCTCGACCGCGTGCAGCACCGGCAGGTGCTTGACGAAGATGAGGTAGAGCACGACGTGCACGCGAATGATGCCGAGGGTGACCAGGATCTCCGCCGACCGACGGGAAGTAGTGCCAGCCGTCGCCCGGATCGTAGGCGATCAGGTAGCAGTTGAGCCGGTAGAGCGATGCCGCTGCAGCAGCATGGCGCTCGCACCCAGGAAGAGCGCGCGGGTCTGCCTCGCCGCGCCTGCGGCATGAGCAGCACCGACGGCGGCGGCGCCGAGCAGCCATCTCGAGCCAGAACGACCACGGCTTGAGCGTCGCCGGCGAAGGCGAGCGGCCAGCGCGGCCAGGCGGATCAGTCGACGATCCGCAGCAGCCAGGAACGCCAGCCACCACAGAGACGGCATGATGCCGGCACAGGCCGCCAGGATGCGCGTCTCGAACGGCCGCCTGAAGGCGACGGACGAGAGCACGGACTTCGAACGATCGACGACGGCGATAGCCCATCGCGACGGCCGTCAGCAGGAAGAACACGGTCAGCAGCTGCGACTGCCAGAGCGGCGACAGCTTGTAGCCGAGCAGCACGACGACCGTGCCCATCGACGACTGGTGCATCATCGGCAGCAGGCAGCCGAGACCGGTGAAGATGAACAGGACGCGGTGGAGCTTGCGCGCGCGCTTCGCTTCATGCCGAAGCGCTCGAGGAAGGCCGGCGCGAATTCGACCAGCAGCACCAGCGATGTAGGCGAAGATGCACAGCGCCGTCTCGAGCAGGACCGAGTTGGCGTTGACACAGCCACGGCAGCATGATGTTGTAGCCCTGCCACCAGCGGCCGAGGTCGAACATCACCGCCAGGCCGCCCAGGCTGTAGCCGAACAGGCTGGTCATCAGGCCGGCGCGGACCAGCGGGTGGTACTGCCCCCGGTTGAGGATGTAGACCAGGAACGCCATGACGAAGCCGCCGCAGCCGAGCGCAGTGCCGACGATCAGGTCGATGGCGATCCAGATGCCCCACGGGATAGCCGTCGTTGAGGTTGGTGGCGGCGCCGAGGCCGAAGATGAAGCGCTGGCCCAGCACCACACGTCGCCGAGGACCAGGATGATCGAGCAGGAAGATGAACGCAGCCGGTGAAGAGGCGTGCCGCCCAGCGGCGCGTGCTCGTGCGTGCTCATGCCGATTGCCCTCGCCCTATTCGCTCTTCGGCTTCGTGGTGGTGCTCGCCGAAGTTGCGCCGCGCCAGCAGCACCAGGCCGGCCAGGACCACCGCCGGCGCGATCATCCCCTTGTAGAGCAGGTGCTGGACCCCCTCGGTCTGCGAGCGCGTAGGCGTAGTCGGGGACGTTGCCGTGGGGCAGGCCCAGCTTGTCGAAAGGAACCGCAGCGAGATAGAGCGCCTGGGTGCCGCCCAGCACCTTCTCGCCGTAGACCTCGGGCAGGTAAGCGACCTGGACGACCTTGTCGTTGGCGGGCCGGGGCGCGCCGTAGCGGCCGCTGAGATCGCCGCGCGGGTAGCCGTAGGGCTCGCCCGGCTTCAGCGCGAGGCGGCGGTGCGCCTCCACGCTGGAGATCGTCGACGCGGCCGAACAGGGTGGCGCCGGTGGGGCAGAGTTCGACGCAGCCGGGAAGCTCGCCCTTGGCCAGGCGGTGCTGGCAGAGCTGGCACTTCTGGATGCGCCCGAACGGCCTTCGAGTATTCGTACTTCGGCACCTGAAACGGGCAGGCATAGACGCAGTAGCGGCAGCCGATGCAGCGGTCGGGGTCGTGGCTGACGATGCCGGTGTCGGGTCCTTGATCATCGCCGAGACCGGGCAGCAGGACACGCACGACGGATCGACGCAATGCAGGCACTGCCGCTTGATGAAAGCGAAGCCGTTCTCCTCCCGGTCCTTCTCTTCCATCGCGCCGTCGCGGTAGACCTTGATGATGTTCAGCGTCTCGCCGGAGAGGTCCTTGGCCGTGTCCCAGGTGCCGCTGTTCCAGCTCTCGCTCGTCGGGGGAGATCTCCGGTGGCATGCCGTTCGCGCGCTTGCAGCCGGCGACGCAGGCCTTGCAGCCGACGCACAGGGTCGAGTTGTAGAGCAGGCCGACGGCATTGGGCGGCAGCGGATTGCGGCGGGCGCTGCAGCGGCTTCGGCCGGTCGGCCGCGCCGGCGACGGCGGCCGACGCGCCGCCCGCCGCCATGGTGCGTCAGGAAGCCTGCGACGACTGAGGGGCATGGCAGAGCCTTCAGGCCGAGGGGTTCGACTTATCGTCATAGGCCGACGGCTCGAAGGCCTTCTCGCCGCTCGCCCGCTGCTTGCCCAGGCGAGTGGCGAGCACGGCCCCGGCGCCGATCGCGGCGCCGCCGACCGCGCCCGCCAACGCCGCAGCGCCAGCCGTCGCCCCCTGGCCCTTGTCTTCGGCGACGCGCGGAAAAGCCGTGGGCGGCGTGACCGTCAGGACATTGGCGAGGGTGTGGATCGGCTTGGTGAAGCCGACGCCCTGCTCGGTGCAGCCGAAGCACGGATGGCCGGTGCCGACCGGCCAAGCGCCGGCAGCCGACGTCGCCGAACAGGATCGCCGGGCAATTGGCGTAGGTCTCCGGCCCCTTGCAGCCGAGCTTGTAGAGGCACCAGCCCTGGCGGTGGCCCTGCGTCGCCGAACTCCAGCGCGAAGCGGCCGGCGTCGAAGTGCGGCCGGCGCTCGCAGTTCTCGTGGATCAGCCGGCCGTAGGCGAACTTCGGCCGGTTCTTCGTCGTCGAGCTCGGGCGGCTTGCCGAAGGTGACGAGGTAGAGGACGGTGGAGAGGAAGTTGTAGACGTTCGGCGGACAGCCGGGAATGTTGATCACCGTCTTGCCCGGCAGGATCTCGTGGAGCGCGCTGGGCCTGGGTCGGGTTCGGGTCGCTCGCCGGGATGCCGCCCCACGACGCGCACGAGCCGATGGCGATGATCGCGGCGGCGCCCTCGGCGCGTCTCCTTGACGATGTCGAGGATCGGCCGGCCGCCGACCATGCAGTAGACGCCGCCGTCTCGGGTCGGGATCGAGCCGTCGACGACGAGGACGTACTTGCCCCAGTTCTGCTTCATCGACTGCGCCTTGAATGCTTCGGCCTGATGGCCGGCGCCGGCGCACAAGGTCTCGTGGTAGTCGAGCGAGATCATGTCGAGGATCAGCGTCTCGACCGTCGGGTGATGCGCGCGCAGCAGCGACTCGGTGCAGCCGGTGCATTCCTGCGCGGAAAGCCAGATGACCGGCGGCCGCGGTCGCGGCGGTTGCCGCCTCGGCGATGCGGATGCCGAACGACGGCGACAAGCCCAGGGTGGCCGCCACTCCGGTGCAGAACTTCAGGAAGTCGCGCCGCTTGAGGCCGCCCAGCGCGCCTGCATAGCCGTCCAAATCGCCGAATGCGTACAGACTCCGGACGCAACTCACCGGTCATCCAACTCCTCCCATTCGCGATTTGAGTTTCTCGTCGCCGTTTTGCGCGACGCATCGCGTTTATGATGGAGGAATACTAGACCACAACTCGGCTGGATTGGTAGTAAAATCTTTGGCATGTTCTCGTTTTCTGCGACATTGATAATCGTTATCAAGTCGGCGATCAACGCTATAGCCGATTTATTCAAGTCATAGGCAGCAATCGCGTTCATGTTTGCTGTAGCCGCATCGATGAGCGATCAGTTACTTTCGACTAATACTCGGTACGGGGCATTAGTGCCTGAAATCGACCGCCCGTTCTGCCCAGAGTATAAGGGTTCCCGCCCCGGCTACGCGGCGGCGTCGGCGGCGGAATTCTCGCCGGCGTGCGGTTCCGGCAGCATGAACACCGAGGTCGCCGGCCCATCCTTCTCCCAGCCCTGCACCAGACAAGAAGCCGCGCGTCGCGTTGGCGGTCACCACCAGTCGGGTGTGGCGGTTGAGGGTGGGCGCAGCCAGCCAGCAGAACGTGTCGCCGGCCGATGGGAGAATGCGCTGCATGCTCAGGCGGCGCCCAATGCTGTCGTTGCCACGGTCGTGGCCGCGACGGGCGACCCCGACCCAATGATTGGTAATGCAGAACGGCGCCTCGTGAACCACCGCCGCCGTCTCGGTCCGTTCGATGACGCAGCCCTGATCGGGGAGGCCGCCCGACAACGAGAAGAAGGCCGGCAGGCAGATCGGCGTGTTCACCAGCATCCGCTTAGCCTCTTGGTAGTCGCGGCACTCGTCGAACACCCGGCGCAGCAGGTGAGAGGGCGGCAGCCCGCCCTTGCGGTACATCGACAGCCGGCCCAGCGCCCAGTCGAATGGCACCGAGCGAGTGAACCGGCGTAACGGCGGTTGATTGATCCCCGCGCTGAAGCGGTCGGGCGCCATCGCCGTCAAGACGCCGACGTAGCCCGGCCAGGTTACGTTATAATAGCCGCCGGCATTTCCTTGCTGCCGTGCTACGACCAGCGGCGCGGCCCAAGCCGGGCAGCGGCCAATCCAGCGTCCGCAGCAGGCGGTTGCCGACGCCGGCTGGATCGGCGCCAACGCCGGCCGAGCAACTCCATTCGTACGACATGTTGAGCATGACGGCGCCGGGCCGGCCGAGACGCCGGCGCACGCCGTCGATCTCCTGTCGATAAGGATTTCGGGTACGTTCCAGCCACCTCCAGGCGGCGCGGTCACCGAGCGAAAGCACGAGTTCGCCATAGCAGCGCCGGCCATGCGCGATCAGTTCGTTCAACCGGTCGGGAGCCAACCGCATCAGGTTTTCCGCCGCCGGCGCCGTCACCTCGAACAGCGGCACCGTCGGCAAAGCCTGGTCGTGGCCCACTCCGCGAATATCAAAGGCGCTGTCCCGCATCGCCTCTCCTTGCCTGCCGGGCGCCTTGCACCGTATCAACGGATGAGCGGCGGTCCCGTGTTCCCGGGGGCAGGCGCGCAGCATCGAGATGGGGCGAGGACCGCGATGATTCCACGTTACAGCCGAAGCGAGATGGCGGCTATCTGGACGCCGGAGAGCCGCTTTCGCATCTGGCTCGAGATCGAGGCGCACGCCTGCGACGCCCAGGCGGAACTCGGAGTGATCCCCAAGGAAGCGGCACGGGCGGTGTGGGAGCGGGGGAAATTCGAGGCCACGCGCATCGACGAGATCGAGCGGGAGACGAAGCACGACGTCATCGCTTTCCTGACCAACCTCGCCGAGCATGTCGGACCGGAAGCGCGCTTCGTCCATCAGGGCATGACCTCTTCCGACGTGCTGGATACCTGCCTCGCCGTACAGCTCAGCCGCGCCGCCGACATTCTGCTCGCCGATATCGATGCCATCCTCGCGGCCCTGAAGCGCCGGGCTTTCGAGCACAAGCTGACACCCACCATCGGCCGCAGCCACGGCATCCACGCCGAGCCCACGACCTTCGGCCTGAAGCTCGCCGGCTTCTACGCCGAGTGGCGGCGCAACCGCGAGCGGCTGGTCGCGGCGCGTCGGGAGATCGCCACCTGCGCCATCTCCGGGGCGGTCGGCACCTTCGCCACCATCGATCCCGCGGTGGAGGAATATGTGGCCGAGAAGATGGGGCTGGAAGTCGAGCCGGTCTCCACCCAGGTGATCCCGCGCGATCGCCACGCCATGTTCTTCGCCACCCTCGGCGTGATCGCCAGCTCGGTCGAGCGGATCGCCGTCGAAATCCGCCATCTGCAGCGCACCGAGGTGCGCGAAGCCGAAGAATACTTCGCGGAAGGCCAGAAAGGCTCCTCGGCCATGCCGCACAAGCGGAACCCGATTCTGAGCGAGAACCTGACCGGCCTCGCGCGCATGGTCCGCTCCGCCGTCATTCCGGCGATGGAGAACGTGGCGCTGTGGCACGAGCGGGACATCTCGCATTCCTCGGTGGAGCGTTTCATCGGCCCCGACGCGACGATCACCCTCGACTTCGCGCTGGCGCGGCTGGCCGAGGTGATCGACCGCCTGGTCGTCTATCCCGAGGCGATGCGTGCCAATCTTGACCGGCTACGCGGCCTGCTGTTCTCGCAAAGGGTGCTGCTGGCGCTAACGCAATCGGGTGTGAGCCGCGAGGATGCCTATCGCCTGGTGCAGCGGCACGCGATGGCCGTGTGGAACGGCGATGGCGCCTTTCTCGAGCGCCTTCGCGCCGATCCGGAAGTCACCCGCCACCTCGACGCGGCTTCGCTGGAGGCGCTGTTCGAACTCGCTGACTACATGAAGCACGTCGACACCATCTTCAGCCGCGTGTTCGACGAAGATGTGGCCTAACCTTCACCGGGCAGCAGGTGCGCGCCGATATAGAAACCTGTCACCCATGTGCCCGGTCTATTCCGTTACCCATCTACCCGGTTCGGGCCCCCCTTCGCTCCCCCCACCCCTACCCTCTCCCTCGACGGGAGAGGGCCCGCCCGCCCGCTCGCCGCGCGCCCAGATCGACCGCTTCGAAGCCTTCCAGCACAGCTACAACCACGACCGCCCACACGAGGCGCTCGGGCAGCGGCCGCCGATCACCGCCTATCGCCGCTCGCCGCGTCCATGGGACGGACGTCTCCGTGAGCCCGGGTACGGGGGCGATGTCGAGGTCCGACGCGTCCGTTCCAACGGCGAGATCAAATGGCAAGGCGACCTCGTCTTCCTCAGCGAAACCCTGAGCGGCGAGCCGGTTGGGCTGCGGCCGGCAGAGGCAGGCCGCTGCGACATCTGGTACGGTCCGATCCGGCTCGCCAGCATCGACCACCGCGGTCGCCTCACCCGTCACGACCCCACCCCCATCGCCCGGCGGAAGCCCGTGGATTTGATGGAAAACGCATCCGCGTTCCCCACAACCCCACAGGCCCAGCAACCACAATCACCGACATGAACCAAACAGGAATTCTGTTACCCATGTCGCCGGATAAATCTGTTAACCATGTCCCGAGTTGCACAAGGGGGCTATTTTGCCATGACAACGGCCTCCCCCTCACTGACGACCGAGCTCGCACGCGCCGTACTCCTGGCGGCGTACAGTCGCCCTTGCCGTTGCTGGTCACTCTCTACCCCGGTATGCCGAACGCCTTGCGGACCGCGATCGGCGCCGGGCCTATTTCTCTGGCGCATACGCAACCTCTCATGCGAGCGCCAGGTGCGGCGGCCGCCACACGGCCGCGCCGGGCGGATCGTCGTTCCGCAGCCCGCTGTTCCGCTTCATGGCCTGGCCGATCATTTCGGCGCTGCCATTGGCAATGTTTCTCCCCCGCGCGGATCAGCCTCCTGCCCAATCAGACAAGGCAAACCATGCTCCACCAGCCACAGGCTGATCTCGCCCCGTTCTCCTCGTTCCACACGGCCTTTGACGTAGCGCTCGCCCCTTGCTCGTCGTACCTCGCCCGCCACCCGCACTTCGCTCACGACCCGCATCGCACGTGGGACCAGCCTCCAGGATCGAGGGAGGAGAACCACACCGACGCGTTGAACCTGGCCCGCAGGCTACTAGACTGGACCGCGCTGCACGATGTTCGTTAGCGTGCTCTCCAGAATGGCCGCAACCCGCCACACAACCTATAATGCACGTTCACGTAGCGGATGTCAATTGACACACGCAAGACGAGAAAATTGTTGACGAACGCCGGCCACGTCCGCTATGTTCTTGCTACGTTCTTTGACATCGTGAAAGGTGGTCCTGCTGAAGAGAACAGGCCCCTGTTCGTAGCTCTGGCGAGAACAGGTGTTCGAAGCCAGGCAAGCACTCGCCTAATGTGGGAAATGGGTTGGCAGGCGCGGGGGGTGGGGTGGTGCTTCTGTGCCTGACGTCCGCACGGGGTACAACGACCCCCGTCGCCGATAGCATCGCCCGGCGGCACAAGGCAGGGTTAACGCAGCGCTCAGCCTTCCATGGCGAAAACCCGCCGGCCGTCGACCACCGTCATCAGCACGCGGCCCTGCACTGGCCGATAGTCGAAAGGCGTGTTTTTCGACTTCGAGTACAGCTCGTGCTCGCGGATCTGCCAGGCGCGGTCGGGATCGAAGAGCGTGAGGTCGGCGGGAGCGCCCTTCGCCAGCCGCCCGGCCTTCAGTCCCATCAGCTCGGCAGGCTTGCAGGTGATCAGGCGCAGCACCTCGGGAAGGGACATCGCACCGTTGTGGTAGAGCTCGAGAGAGATCGAGAGCAGCGTCTCCAGGCCGATGCCGCCGAACGCCGCCTGGGCAAACGGCAGCCGCTTCGCGTCCTCGTCTTCCGGCGCGTGGTCGGAAGCGATGGCGTCTATCGTGCCGTCGCGCAAGCCCTCGATTACCGCCAGCCGGTCCTCCTCGGCGCGCAGCGGCGGCGAGAGCTTGGCGAAGGTGCGATAGTCACCGACGGCGTTCTCGTTCATCGCGAAGTACGGCGGCGCGGTGTCGCAGGTGATGGCGAGCCCGCTCGCCTTCGCCTTGCGGACGGCGTCGATCGCGGCGGCGGTCGACAGGTGGGCGAAGTGCAGCCGCCCCTCGGTCATCCGGACGAGATGGATGTCGCGCTCGACGATGATCACCTCCGCCTCGCGCGGGATGCCGGCCAGCCCCAGGCGGGTCGCCACCTCGCCGGAGTTCATGGCGCCACCGGCCGCTAAGGTCGGCTCCTCGGCGTGCTCGACGATCAAGAGGCCGAACGTCCGGGCGTAGCTCAGCGCCTGACGCATCACCTTGGCGCTGGCGACCGCCTTCACGCCATCGGTAAACGCCACCGCGCCAGCCTCGTTGAGCATGCCCATCTCGGCCAGCTCCTTGCCCTCCAATCCCCTGGTCACGGCGCCGTAGGGATAGACCTTGGTCAGGCCGAGCAGGCGGGCGCGCCGGGCGACGAACTCGACCACCGACATATCGTCGATCACCGGAAGTGTATTGGGCAGGCAAATCATCGACGTGATGCCGCCGGCGGTAGCCGCCCGGCCGGCCGAGGCCAGCGTGCCCTTGTGCTCCTCGCCCGGCTCACGGAGTTGCACGCGGATGTCGACCAAGCCGGGGGCGAGGCATTGGCCCCGGCAATCGATCACCTGGGCATCATCGAGAATCCCGCCGGCTTCGATCCGCGGGCCGAAGTCGGCGATGCGCTCGCCCTCCGTGAGCAGGCCTCCGACGAGGTCGAGCCCGGAGGCGGGATCGAGCAGACGGGCGTTGAGGTAGGCAACCCTGGCCTCGGCTGGTCCGCTCCTGCCCCCCGACACCGCGCCCGTCGTGGCCCCCGCCGTCATCGCCGCCCCCGTTGTCACCCCGCGACTGTCCCCGTTCGGTCAGATGTTGTGCCGCTCCACCCCGGAGGGCGGATGCGCCAGCAGCTCGAGGCAGGCCATGCGCACCGCCACTCCCATCTCGACCTGCTCGCGGATGACACTACGGCCGAAGTCGTCGGCGACCACCGAGTTGATCTCGACGCCGCGATTCATCGGTCCGGGATGCATGATCAGCGCCTCGGCGCTGGCCTGCCGCAGCTTTTCGTAAGTGAGGCCGAAGAAGTGGAAGTACTCGCGGATGGAGGGAATGTAGTTGCCCTGCATGCGCTCCGTCTGCAACCGCAGCATCATTACTATGTCGCAGCCTTGCAGGCCCATGCTCATATCGTGAAACACCTCGACCCCGAGCCGTTCGACCGCGCGCGGCAGTAACGTCCGGGGAGCGACGACGCGCACGCGCGCCCCCATGATGTTGAGCAGATGGATGTTGGAGCGGGCCACTCGCGAGTGCAGGATGTCGCCGCAGATCGCCACCTTCAGTCCCGAGAGCCCGCCCATCCGCCGGCGGATGGTCAGGGCGTCGAGCAGCGCCTGCGTCGGGTGCTCGTGGGTGCCGTCGCCGGCGTTGATCACCGCGCAATTCACCTTCTCCGACAGCAGCTTGACCGCGCCCGACTCGGGGTGGCGGACGACCAGCACGTCGGGATGCATCGCGTTCAGTGTCATCGCCGTGTCGATGACCGTCTCGCCCTTGCGCACCGACGAGGTCGGGATCGACATATTGATGACGTCGGCCCCCAGCCGCTTGCCGGCCAACTCAAACGAGGTGCTGGTGCGGGTCGAGGCCTCGAAGAACAGGTTGATGATGGTCCGGCCACGCAGCCGCGACTGCTTCTTGTCGGCGCGGCGGTTCTGCTCGACGTACGATTCCGAGCGGTCGAGAATCAGGCTGATCTCGGGTGGAACCAGGCCTTCGATCCCAAGCAGATGGCGATGCCGAAACGCAAACGGAGTATCGACGTCGATCATGGCGCGGGACTTTAGGTCGCAGCCCGACGGCGCGCAAGGCGGCAAAGCGGCGCTCGGTTCATGCCTCTGGCCGATTGACCGCACCGCCGCGCGCACTATGATGCAATGTATGATCGAGAACGACCGGCGAACGCCTGTGCGGCACGTCGGCGATCTCATTCCCGGCCGGCGATTAAAGGCCGTGCCGAAGAGCGCAAATCGCGCGGCGACGTCAGCGGCGATTGCCGCCTCGTGCGGCCGCTCACGCCGGGGCTGAATCCGGCGATGCGGAAGGATCATCGTGATGTCGATCAATGCGGAAGAAAAGCTGGTCGCGATAGAACTGCTGAAGGTAGTCCTCCCCGCCGCGCGGATGACACCCGAAGGACAAGAACGACATTTGTCAGTTCGGCAGATAATGGAACTATACGTGAAGTGCGCGGAAATCGTACAGGACGTGGGTAAGAAAAAGGCCGAGACGGTAGTACAACAGATGAATATGTAGACGCCCGGTCCGAGCGGCGCGCGGCCCCTGTGGCGGAATTGGTAGACGCGGCAGACTTAAAATCTGTTTCCGGCAACGGAGTGGGAGTTCGAGTCTCCCCGGGGGCACCAAGACCCATCGCCAACGCGGCATATCCAGACGGCCTCCTACTCCAGCTTGGGTGGATGCCACTGAGTGTTTCCGCGCCCCGCCACACCGGTTACTTCGCCTCCGGGGTGCTGCGATGCTTGGCTTGCGACGCCAGCGGCGGACCACATCTACTTCTATATGAACTCCATGGCAGGGCGACCGGGGGTTGCCGGCGCGGAAGCAGCCGCCCTTCGCAAGGCCTGACCCGGATCGATGGACGGAGCTGGGAGCGATGAAACGGGCAAGTCGGACGATCGCGGGCCTATGCCTCGCCCTGGCGGAACTTTCGCTGGGCGCCTGCGCGGGTACCTTCGATCAGCCCTTCTTTAGCTATGGCGCGACGCAGGGCTATGGCGGGGGCTATGGCGGGACGCAGAGCTATGGTCAGAACCGCGCCTATGAATATCGGGATCCGTACACGTGGCAGCGTCCGTACGGCACGCCGGGGATGGGGCAGCGCCCATACTGGAACGCGCCGCAATCGCGGGCGTACTCTCCGGATTTGGGAGTGAGGTGCGACCGGCGGAAAGAGGTCTGCTACAAGTGGCACAACAAATCACGCGAGTGGCGGCCCGACCGTTCAGACACCAAGGACAACTTCGGCAAGAAGGCCGCCCGGCGGCTCAACCAGTAGAGCGGGCGACGGCCCGCGGACCGTGGCGGCCGGACGCGGGTAGCTATAGCCGCCGATCGCGTCAGTCTTCGCGCCGCGCCAGGGCGCGCAGGCGCTGGGTGACGCTGGCGTGTTCGGCGGGCGTCAGGCGCGAGCGGTTGTCGCTGTCGATGGGCGCGCGCTCGCCACCCATCAACACCGGATACCAATCCCCCGGCTCGCGGCAGATCGCCGCTGTGGCGCGGGATGATGTGCAGGTGCAGATGGGGCACGCTCTGGCCTGCCGAGCGGCCGTCCTGGACCGTCCAGTCGAAGCCGTCGCCGGCGAAGGCGCGCGAGACGATGCGGGTGATCCGTCTGGCGAACAGCACGAACGCGGCGAGGTCGGCATCGGCAAGATCAAGCAGGCTTTGCACGTGCGCGCGCGGCAGGATGAGTGAGTGGCCGGGCAGCACCGGCGAGATATTGTAGATCGCCAGAAATCGATCGTCGGCGCGGAAAGCCGACTGCTGGACAGTGGTCGAGCAAAACGGGCACTCCGCGCGCGCCATATCGGTCATGGTCCGAGGTGACGCGCTGCCCGCATCAAGATAATAGTCTTGACATCAGGTATGTCATCCTATACTAGTCCCGCCTGCGAACGCCATCAGTCTGTTCTTCTCATCCCTCCTCCGCCTCTCGTGGCGGGTTCCCCCGGACCCGCCACGACTTTATCAGCGCGCGCGCCGTGCTCACAGAGACAGCGTCGCGCCCCGCGCCGAGGCATCGCCGAGAAATGTAACAACACCCGCCACCTCGATCGGCACGTCGGAGCGCAGCGCCGTCGGCCGCAGATGCATCGCTCGCAGCCCCATCTCGCAGGCGATGAAGCGGACGCCGAGTTCGACGCAGGCGGACAGCAGCTCTTCAAAGCCCGCGACGCCGCGCACGCGATGGTCGTCATCGACGGCGCCGCCGTCCGCTCCGCCGGTTGCCGCGAGCGAACGCCAGCCCGGCGGGCCTTGGGCCTCGGCCGCGCGCAGCGCCAGCAGCGCCTGGCCGGTGAAGAACAGCGTCGCGGGCTTGCCGATAGCGGCGGCGGCGCTCGCCAGCACCAGCGCGTAGTGCACGCGCTCGTACGCGCCGGAGAGCACCAGCACCGACAGCTTGTCCGGGCCGGCATCGAGCGCCGGTTCAAGCGGCATGGCGAGACAGATCCCGAATTCGAGGGTTGGTCGCCGCACAACGGACAGCCGGGATCGCGTCGAATCCGTATGCGCCGCCATGTCTGGCAGAGCGCGTCGACGACCAGCAGCCAGCCGGACAGGCTTACGCCGATGCCCAGCAACTCCTTGATGACCTCCGTCGCCTGCAGCCCGCCGAGCGCGCCGCAAAAAGCGCCCAGCACGCCCGCCTCGGCGCAGCTCGGGATTTCGCCGGGCGGCGGCGGCGCGCCGTAGAGGCAGCGATAGCAGGGGCCGGGCTCGATACCCTCGCTCTCGCGCTCAGAGGCCTTGAAGGTCGACAGCTGGCCGTCGAAGCGCAGGATCGCCGCCGACACCAACGTCTTGCCGGCGAAGAAGCAGGCGTCGTTGACGAGGAACCGGGTCGCGAAGTTGTCGCTGCCGTCGGCGACGATGTCGTAAGCCGAGACGAGGTCGAGCGCGTTTGCCGCTGTCAGCCGCTTGTGATGGGCGATCACCTCGACCTCCGGATTGATCGCCGCCACCGCCGCCCGCGCGCTCTCCACTTTCGGCATGCCGACGCGCTCGGTGGCATGGGCGATCTGGCGTTGCAGGTTGGTGAGGTCCACAACATCGTCGTCGATTACGCCGAGAGTGCCGATGCCCGCCGCCGCCAGATAGAGCAGCAACGGCGAGCCGAGGCCGCCCGCGCCGATCACCAGCACGCGGGACGCCAAGCAGCTTCGCCTGGCCGGCGCCGCCGATCTCGTCCAAGAGAATATGCCGGGCGTAGCGCCGGATCTGCTGGTCGCTGAAGTCCATCGCCTGATTGCTTCCGGCGGTGTTGCCTCTTCCAGGTCGCGCCCTCACCCGCGCTTCGCGCCTCCCTCTCCCGGCGGGAGAGGGTCGGGGTGAGGGACCGCGCATCATCCCTCTCCCGGCCGGCGGGCCTGGCGGGAGAGGGATGGGCTGAGGAGCTACTCGCCGCCCAAGCCCTCGAACAGCGGCGTCGAGAGATAGCGCTCGGCGAATGACGGCAGGATGACGACGATCGTCTTGCCGGCCACTCCGGGCCGCTTGCCGACCTCGACGGCGGCCGCGAGTGCCGCGCCCGAGGAGATGCCGACCGGCATTCCTTCCAGCCGGGCGACGCGCCGCGCCGTCTTGAATGCGGTCTCGTTGCCGATCTTCAGCACCTCGTCGATGTCCTTGACGTTCAGGACGGCGGGGATGAAGCCGGCGCCGATGCCTTGGATCTTGTGCGGGCCCGGCACGCCACCCGACAGCACCGGGCTGTCCTCCGGCTCGACGGCGACCATGCGCAGCCCCGGCCGGCGCGGCTTCAATACTTCGGCGCAGCCGGTCAGCGTGCCGCCGGTACCGACGCCGGAGATGATCACATCGACCGTCGCCGCCGGTATCCCGCCAGATTTCCTCGGCGGTGGTCCGCCGGTGGATCTCCGGGTTGGCCGGGTTGGAGAACTGCTGCAGCATGATCAGCGCCCGGCGTCTCGGCTGACGATCTGCTCGGCGCGCGCCACGGCGCCGGGCATGCCGCGCGGCGCCGGCGTCAGCACGATCTCGGCGCCCAGCAGCGCCAGCATCTTGCGCCGCTCGATCGACATGCTTTCGGGCATGGTCAGGATCAGCCGGTAGCCGCGCGCGGCGCAGACGAACGCCAGCGCGATGCCGGTGTTGCCGGACGTGGGCTCGACCAGCGTCGCTCCCGGACCGATCCGCCCATCCTTTTCGGCCGCGACCACCATCGCCAGGCCGATCCGGTCCTTCACCGACGAGAGCGGGTTGAAGAACTCGCATTTGCCGAGAAGGTCCGCGTGCACGCCGGCGTCGGCGGCAAACTTGCTCAGCCGGACGAGAGGCGTGTCGCCGATGGTGTCGAGGATGCTCTCGTAGATGCGCCCGCGACCCACGGTCGCCGCCGTTCCGGTGATGGTCGGTTGATCGTTCATCGCTTCGCAACCCTCTTTCACAATCGGCACGATAGAGAATAGTGGTCGAACGCGTCGGCGGTTGGCAACACCCCGGCTGAGGCCGTGAGGCCCATTCATATCGAGAAATCCAGGTTGTTCGCGGCCTTCGCTGACGATGCCCTGCGCGATCGGCGCGATTGCACAGATCGTCCATCGTCACGCCGTCCAGCCGCGACAGCAGCTCGCCCTGCATCTCCAGCCAGAGCGGCCGGACCACCTTGCGGCCGAGCGGCGAGCCGGTCTCTTCCAGAGCGGATCGTCGTCGCTCTCGTTGCGGACGGCGCGGATGATCTCGCCGACGCTGATCCGCCGCCGCTCGCGCGCCAGGCGATAGCCGCCGCGCGGCCCGCGTACGCCGACGAGAACGCCGCCGCGCACCAGGTTCTGCAGCGCCTGCTCCAGATAGCGGCGCGGAATGCCCTGCCGGCGGGTGATCTCGCGGCTCTGCACCGGCTGCGCGCCGGCATGGTAGGCGATATCCAGCACCGCCTCGATGGCGAACAGTGTCTTGCGCGACAGGCGCAGCATCGCCCTCAGCCTTTGCGCGAAGCCGGCGAGTGACGCCGCCGTGCCCGGTCGAGCCGAAGCCGCCGCCGCCCGCGCTCCGTCGACGGCAGCTCGGCCGGCCTCGCTGCCAGCGTATTCTCGTGACCGGAGCGACAACGAGCTGGGCGATCCGCATGCCGCGCTCGATGCGAAAGGCTTCTTCGCCGAGATTGACGAGAACCACCGCGATCTCGCCGCGATAATCGGCATCGATGGTGCCGGGGCTGTTCAGCACGGTGACGCCATGCCGCGCGGCGAGACCGGAGCGTGGCCTGACCTGGGCCTCGAAGCCCTCCGGAAGGGCGATGGCGATGCCGGTCGGCACCTGCGCGCGCCCTCCCGGCGCCAGCGTCAGCGGCTCGGCCACCGCCGCCAGCAGGTCGAGGCCGGCGGCGTGCGCGCTGGCGTAGGCCGGCAGCGGCAGATCCAGGGCGTGCGGCAAGTCGTTGCAGCGGCACGGATATGATACCTGTCATGGCACGGTCGCGAGTTGCTCGGCGATGCGGGTCACCAGCCGCTCGGCGACCGCGCGCTTGCTCATCGGCGGCCAATCCTCGACGCCGTCGGCCGAGATCAGATGCACCGTGTTGCTGTCCCCGCCGAAGGTTCCCGCCGACGGCGAGACATCGTTGGCGACGATCCAGTCGCAGCCCTTGCGCTCGCGCTTCGCCGAGGCGTTCTCGATGACCCGCGTTGTCTCCGCCGCGAAGCCGATGACCAGCCTCGGCCGCCGCTCCGGCAAACGGCTCAGCGTTGCCAGAATGTCGGGGTTCTCGCTGAACTGAAAGCTCGGCGGCGGCGCTCCGGCCACCTTCTTGATCTTCTGCCGCGATGGCTGGGCGACCCGCCAGTCGCCGACGGCGGCGACGCACGACCGCGACGTCGACCGGCAACGCCGGCTCGCAGGCCGCCAGCATCTCCACCGCCGTCTCGATCGGCACGACCGCCACCCCCGGCGGATCGGCGAGCGCATGTCGGACCCGGCGACCAGCGTGGTGGCGGCGCCGGAGAGCGCCAGCAGCTCGGCGATGGCGTGCCCCTGCCGGCCGGAGGAGTGGTTGGAGATGTAGCGCACCGGATCGATCGGCTCGCGCGTCGGGCCGCTGGTCACCAGCGCGCGCCGCCCGACCAGCCGGCCCGGGCGCGCCAAGTGTGCATCTCGATCGCCGCGAGGATCTCCTCCGGCTCGGCCATCCGGCCGGGGCCCCACTCGCCGCAGGCCATGTCGCCGTCGTTCGGCCCGACGGTGGCGAGGCCGCGACCAAGCAGCGTCCGCAGGTTCGCCTGGGTCGCCGGATGCGACCACATCCGCACGTTCATCGCCGGCGCCGCCAGCACCGGCTTGTCGGTGGCGAGCAGCGCCGTGCGTGGCCAGATCGTCGGCGATGCCGGCCGCCATGCGCGCCAGTAGATCGGCGGTGGCCGGCGCCACGACCACCAGGTCCGCCTCCCGCGACAGCTGGATGTGGCCCATCTCGCTCTCGTCGGTGAGCGAGAACAGCTCGCCGTAGACCTTGTCCTCGCTCAGCGCCGCCAGCGACAGCGGCGTGACGAACTCCCGCCGGCGGCGGTCAGGACGCAGCGCACCGCAGCGCCGCGCTCGCGCAGCCGGCGGATCAGCTCCAGGCACTTGTAGGCGGCGATGCCGCCGGCGATGACCAGCAGGATGCGTTTACCGGACAGCGTGGCCATTGAACATATTTACGAACTTTATGTGTTGTTGAACCTACCTTGTCCCGTTCGTCAACACAAGCGTCGAGCAATGTGGCATGTGCGGTCGCGAGCGTGTACGATTCGACTTCGGAGGAACGGAGGGTCTCAATGAGGAGGGAACTAGAGGAGCTTGTCTAGGAGGCTCGCACGATAGAGGTGACTCCAGAGCAATTGCGAGAGCAGCGGCGTGGTTTCGTTTACGGCAATACGCACATCGAAAACGAGCTGATCACGCGCGAGCTTGTCGCTCAGGTAGATGAAGAGCTTTCTTGTCGGCATTCTTAGTCCCTGATGAGTTTATCCGAGATCTCAGAAAACCGTCATTGCGAAACCCGCGCGAGCGGGTGAAGCAATCCACCTCAAGGAGTGACGGAAAGTGGATCGCTTCGCTGCGCTCGCGATGACGTGTTTTTCGACGTATCTAGAGGCCGCAGTCATCGCGTGGGGGGACAACAGAATAGATCTTACAACTATTCCTGATGCTATGCTTGCCAACGGGCGTCTATCCCCTTAGCATACGTGAATCCGGTTTTGTATATGTGGTATGGCCTTTAGCCATGTTCTCGCGGAAAAGCCTCTTTGACAGTCTGAGCAAAGCCGTCCTAGCTTCGGACCAAGGGGGTGCTGGTTATGGCCGAAGCACAACTGATTATAAAATACGATGGGGGCGACGCCGCCAAGCACACAGTAGAGATGCGCGCACTTGGCCTATCCCTGATAGGGTTCGAGCGCATAGTATCGGATGGCCTGATCTTTATGGGCCACAATCGATTGCCCAAGCGTCGGGAACGTCACCAGTTGGCGGTAAAGGCGCGAGAGCTCCACGGAAATTCCGTTCGATATTGTTCAGTCGCTCCCCCTGCTCCCGCTGGGATGGTGGCTCATGCAGACGGGCGCAGCGGAAGTGGTCAGTCACTGGATCACGTTCGCTTTTGCGAAACTCTCCGGGCGCTCGGGTGAGCCGCAAGCGGCGATGGAAGCATTAGTCAAAATGAGGGAGTTTGAACTCGCTGACAAAGCGGAAACCCAGCGGCAATGGCTAGAGCATGATGCCGGGTGGCGTGACCAGCTTTTCGCGCTGGCAAACCGTCTTGCTCCTGCGGCTGTCCAGGCGGGTGACGCCCGTAGGCCCTTCGGTCGATAGTGTGAAATTGAACGGGTCGGCCGCGCCAGCGTTCATCATCGACTTGCCAACGGCTGACGCCATCCGCGCCAAAGGAGAACTGGAAGTGACATCGCTGCAAGAGATCGACCTGCGCTTGGACGGCTTTGTCCACCACACGAAGAAGCTGAACGTCGAAAACCCCGAGAATCCTGGCACATTCATATCGGCCGACATTCGCGACCCAGCCTTTGATGTTGTGCCCAACGCCTACACAGAAGCCGCGAACGTCAAAGGCGTTCTGCGCGTTCAAGCAAAGCTCGGGTATCGGGCCGGTGTACTAGAGAAGATATACATCATGGACCATGGAGGCCGCATTGACGACGCTGCGTAAGGCTCGCGATGAAGGCAAGTTGGACAAGTTTGCCGAAGAGCACGAAGCTGACGCCCCCGGCGACGAAGAGGCGTTCAACCGCGCTTTGGCTTCAATGGCCGGAAAGTCGAAAGCAGTTCCGGCAGCATCGAAGAAGCGTCGTTCCGCCGATTGAAGCGGTATTCAAATTCCTTCACGTAGCGGCCCAAATACTTGGGGCTGACGGCGGTGTGAGTGCCGTTGATCGAGCATTTCAGGTGGCGCCAGAAGCTCTCAATCGCGTTCACTGACGCACCCTGATAGCCGACATACTCGCCGCGCCGTGATTGACAGTCATGTGGCGATAGCCCTGCTTGTGAAGGCCGACGTAGCTCTTCAATTCGTCGGTATGCAGCTGACCGCCGGGGATCACGTTGGCGGTCACGAAAACGGCTGCAGGCTTTCACGGCGCTGGTTTGGCACAACCGCCGTCACGATCTCGCCGCCGCGCTGCATTGCGCCCACGACAACCGTCTTCCCGGCAGAGCCGCATGTACTTGCCGCGCTTAACGCCGCCCACCAGCGTCTCGTCAACTTCAACCGCCGTGCCGGGGCCGCCGATGGGGCTTTCTCCGTCCACGTCCGCCATATGCTCGCGGATCAGCGAAGCGATGCGCCACGCCGTCTTATAGGTCACACCAAGCTGACGCTCCAATTCCTTCGCTCTGACGCCGTGGCGCGTCGTTGTGAATAGGTGGATGGCATAGAACCACAATTGCAGTGGGGTCCGCGTCTGCTCGAACGGGGTGCCGACCGTGGGGTGCAAATGATGGCCGCACCATTGGCAGGAATAGGCGCGCTCGGCTTTGATCCGATACCAGTTGGAAGGCCGCTCGCATGACGGGCAGGTGAAGCCCTGTCCAAAGCGAACGTTGAACAGGTGATTGAGGCAGGTTTCGTCGTCAGGAAACTGGCGGAAAAACTGCGTGGTGGTTAGGAGCTTCGTGCTCATGCGTTATCATATACACGCTTCGTTCTACGTATGCAATGGGGATAGACGCCCTCCTAAGTGCCGCGAAGGAGCGGTGGCAGGACCAAGGCACTATAGCATTCCTGAGTCCCCCAGCCGCAACTATCGCGCCAATAGTGTGACGACGATTACGGCAAGCACCGCCGCGACCAGCCAGCCCAGGGAGAGAGTGCGTCCGCGCCGCTCCGCGCAGCTCGCGCAGGCTGTCCGGGTGGATGCGAAGGTAGCCGTTGGCGGCCGCGGAGATGCCGTGTTCAAGCCGGCTCGCGAGCTTCGGCAGGCGAGCCAGGGTCGAGGTGAATCCAGCCGCCGCCTCGCGCAGGCGCGCTTCCGGTCCGAGAGTGTCGGCGATCCAGGATTCGATCAGCGGCCGCGCCAATAGCCACATATTCGCGTCCGGCGCCAGCTTGCGGCCGGTACCCTCGGCGACCAGCATCGTCTTCTGCAACAGCAGGAGTTGCGGCTGCGTCTCCATGGCGAAAGTCTTGGTGACCTGAAACAAGTGGCCGAGCAGGCGGGCGATAGAGATCTCGTTCTGTGGCTTATCGAGGATCGGCTCGGCGATCGATCGGCAGGCCTGGGCGAAGGCGTCCAGCGAGCGGTCGGCGGGAACCCAGCCGGCTTCGAAGTGCACCTCGGCGGCGCGGCGGTAGTCCCGGCTGAGAAACGCCAGCAGCATCTCGCCCAGGTGCCGGCGCGTGGCCCGGTCGATCCGGCCCATGATGCCGAAATCCACGGCGGCGATGCTGCCGTCGGCGCGCACGAATAGATTGCCGGCGTGCAGATCACCGTGAAAGAAACCATCGCGGAATACTTGGTGGAAGAAGGCGTTAGACGCCCTGGTGAGCACCCGGCGCGGATCATGACCCGCCGCCAGGATTGCCCCACGCTCGTCGATCCTGATGCCGGATACGCGCTCGGTGGTCAGCACGCGACGACCGGTGCGCATCCAGTCCACGGCGGGAACGTGAAACGAGGGATCGCCCATGAAGTTGTCGGCGAGCTCGGCCGCCGCCGCCGCTTCGAAGCGAAGGTCCATCTCCACCGTCACCGCGTCGGCCAGCGTCGTCACCGACTCGACCATGCGCAGACGGCGCAGCGCCGGAAGATTGGCTTCTATCCGCTCGGCGATCCAACAGAACAGATCGAGGTCGCGGGCGAAGGCGCTCTCGATGCCCGGCCGCAGCACCTTGACGGCGGCTTCCTTGCCCTCGCTGTCGATGGCGAAATGCACCTGGGCGATCGACGCGGCGGCGACCGGCTCGGGATCGAAGCTCGCGAACAGCGCCTCCAGGGGCTTGCCGAACTCCGCCTCGATGGTGGCGCGGACCTGGTCGAAGGGAAAGGGCGGCAGCCGGTCCTGCAGCTCGGCGAGATCGGCCGCGACCTCCTCGCCCAGCAGGTCGGAGCGGCTGGCCAGCGCCTGTCCGAACTTGATGAACGAGGGCCCGGCGTCTTGCAGCGCTTGCGCCAGCCGCTGCCCCGGCCTTCCCGGACGGCGGCGCACCAGAGGCCGCGCCGCGAATAGCAGCGGCCGCGTCGCCGGCAGGCCGTCGAAGACGAACAGCGCGTCGTGCCGCGCCAGCTTGCGAGCCAGCATCAGCAGCCGGCAGCCGTTGCGCACAGCGCGGATCATCGCCGGAACCGGCGCGACGCCGAACTGGCGCTATGTGGCCCCGCCGCCCGGGACCAGCTCCGGGCGTCGCCGTGCCGCGACGGCATGGTCAGGTGCGCCAGGCGGAGTGCAGGGCGGCGATGCCGCCGGATAGGTTCCGCCAGCGGACCAGGTCCAGCCCGGCGTCCCGGATCATCCGCGCGAATGCGTCCTGCGAGGGGAAGCGGCGGATGCTTTCGGCGAGGTAGCGATAGGCGTCGGCGTCGCCGGCGACGAAGTGCCCCAGCGCAGGCAGCACGCGGAACGAATAGGTCTCGTACAGCCGGTCCAGCACCGGCAGCGACACCCGGCTGAACTCCAGGCATAGGAAACGGCCGCCCGGCTTCAGCACGCGACGCGCCTCGGCGAGCGCCGCCTCGATATGCGTGACGTTGCGGATGCCGAAGGCGATGGTGAATGCGTCCACCGAGGCGTCGGCGATCGGCAGGCGCTCGGCGTCGCCGCACACCCATGCGACGCCGCGGAGCAGCCCCCGGTCCAGGCCGCGGTCGCGTCCTACCGAGAGCATCTCGCGGTTGAGGTCGACGACGACGGCGCCGCCGCCGCCCCGCTCGAGGAAGCGGAAGGCGATGTCGCCGGTGCCGCCGGCGACGTCGAGCAGCAGCATGTCGGGTCGCGGGTTGAGCCAGTCGAGCATCGCCGACTTCCATAACCGATGGATGCCGCCGCTCATCAGGTCGTTCATCAGGTCGTAGCGGCGCGCCACCGAGTCGAACACGGCGCCGACCAGCGACTGCTTCTCGGCCTCGCCGACGGTACGAAAACCGAAGTGGGCGGTGCGTTCCGGCGCGGATGCGCGCGGGTGTAGGGGATCGGCGGGCGGTGCTGCGGACATGGCGGCGAACCATAGCGGAAGCCCGCGGAGCGCGCTAGCTTACGGGCCATGCCCGAGCTTCCCGAGGTCGAGACGGTGCGGCGGGGCCTCGTGCCGGTGCTGGCCGGCAGGCGCCTGGTCGAGGTGACGCAACGCCGCCCCGACCTGCGCTTCCCGTTGCCGGCGCGCTTCGCCGAGCGGCTGCGCGGCCGGAGGATCGAGAGCATCGGTCGGCGCGGCAAGTACCTGCTCATTCATCTCGAAGCCAGCGAGGTCTGGTTGGCGCATCTCGGCATGTCTGGGCGATTCTGCATCGACGGCGAGGACGCGCCGGCGCTGGGCGCGCACGATCATCTGGTGATCCGGACGGAGGACGGCGCGGTTGTGCGGTTCCACGACCCGCGCCGCTTCGGCTACATGGACCTGACGCCGGCCGAGACGCTGGGCGCGCATCCGCATCTGGCCAGCCTGGGCCCCGACCCGCTGGGCCGGCAATTCACCGCGGCCTACCTCGCCGGTCGGCTCGCCGGCCGATTGGCGCCGCTGAAAGCGGTGCTGCTCGATCAGCGCGTGGTCGCCGGCATGGGCAACATCTACGCTTCGGAGAGCCTGTTCCGCGCCGGCCTCTCGCCGGAGCGCATCGCGGCGACGGTTCCGGGCCGCCGGGCGGAGCGCCTTATCGCGGCGATCCGTCAGGTGTTCGAAGAAGCGATCGCGGCCGGCGGGTCGAGCCTGCGCGACCATCGCCAGCCCTCGGGCGAACTCGGTTTCTTCCAGCACCGTTTCGCTGTATACGGTCGGGCGGGCAAGCCGTGCCCCGGATGCGACTGCGACGCGACGCGCACAGGGGGCATCCGGCGGATCGTACAAAGCGGCCGCTCAACCTTCTTTTGCGGCCGCCGACAACGCTGATCGGCCGAGGCCGTTCGGAATAATAGACGAGGGACGAGGAGGAACGGACATGGCGTACGAGCTCATCATCGCCGAGACGCGCGGCGCGGTCGGGGTGATCACGTTGAACCGGCCGCAAGCGATGAACGCGCTGAATTCGCAAGTGATGCGGGAGCTGGGCGAGGCGCTCGACGGCTTCGAGGCGGACGACGCGATCGGCGCCATCGTCATCACCGGCAGCGAGAAGGCGTTCGCCGCCGGCGCCGACATCAAGGAGATGAAGGACAAGTCCTTCGTCGACTGCTACCTGGAGGACTTCATCACCTCCTCCTGGGAACGCACGGCGCAGTGCCGCAAGCCGGTGATCGCCGCGGTCGCCGGCTTCGCGCTCGGCGGCGGCTGCGAGGTCGCGATGATGTGCGACATCATCCTCGCCGCCGACAACGCCGAATTCGGCCAGCCGGAGATCACCATCGGCGCCATTCCCGGCGCTGGCGGGACGCAGCGGCTGACCCGCGCCGTCGGCAAGGCGAAGGCGATGGAGCTGTGCCTGACCGGCCGGCGGATGAAGGCCGATGAAGCCGAGCGCTCGGGGCTCGTCGCCCGCGTCGTGCCGCTGGCCGAGCTGCAGGCGGAAGCGATGAAGATGGCCGGGAAGATCGCCTCGATGTCACGGCCGATCGCCATGCTGGCGAAGGAGGCGGTCAACCGCGCCTTCGAGAGCACGCTCGCCGAAGGCATCAACTTCGAGCGCCGGATGTTTCACGCGATCTTCGCCACCGAAGACCAGAAGGAGGGGATGGGAGCGTTCGCGGAAAAGCGCAAGCCGCAGTTTCGCCATCGTTGACGGCCAATCTCCCGAGAGATCGGTTCGTCGCGCGTGGGCGGACCGATCCGTCAGGTTGCGTCCGAAGACATCGAGGCCATGTGCGCCGATGGCACTATACCCACAGCTTGCCTACAACCCACAGCTTATCGAGAGCAACATGATACTCCGTCACAAAACTTGGGCCGCGATCTCGCTTGGGCTATCCATGTTTCTTGGGATCGGCAATGCTCTTGCCGGCGAGGAAGATATCCACGCGACCGATGCCGGCATCTTCAAATCGGCGGATCTCAACGGGGACGGTAAGATATCGCGCAGGGAAATTATCTACTTCACCGATCTTGCGTTTATTTCGATAGATACTTACGATAATGATGTATTAACCATAGAGGACTTTTTGCAGTGGGACCCCGAATACACTGCATTAGCAGACAAGCGCGGCAAGCTTTCGCAATTCAATGCGGCCAAGCGCGAAGTTTATAAAGAGACAGACTTAAACCGTGATGGACGCTTGGATCACGACGAGGCTTCCGTCGCATCGTTGTACGACTTCTACAAGGCTGACGTGAATTATGATCGCACGCTGAGTCAGGATGAGTTTATCGGCGAATACCGATCCTGAAAAACTCACGGTCCGCTGTTCAGTGACATCGGAAGCCGCAAAAAGGCTTCCTCGGTCCAAGCTCGGGCACAGGGATCAGTTGACGTGCTTATCGGCCGTGCGTAAAAAGCTGGCCTCCTTAGAAATATCGACGCGCTGTCGGAGGCCCAACGGGAGGAGGTTCGGAAGATCCTGGCCGGTCGATCGTCGGAGGCCGAAGTGATCGCTGCTCTTGAAGGGCGCCTGCTGGCTGACCGGGTGTGCCCACTCTGCCATCGGCAGGGGGCGGTGTGCCGTGGCCGTGCGAACGGCTTGCGTCGGTTCTACTGCGCGGTGTGCGGCAAGACCTTCAACGCCCTGACGGGTACGCCGTTGGCAAACCTGCATTACAAGGGACACTGGTTCGACTTCGCCCGGTCGCTGAGCGAGGGGGAATCGGTGCGCAAGTCGGCGGTCCGGTGCGACGTCGCGGTGAGCACCGCCTTCCGCTGGCGGCATCGCTTTTTGCGGGCAATCAAGACCGATACGGCCCCTCTGGGCGGAATCGTCGAGGCCGACGAAGCCTACGTCCTGGAAAGCCGCAAGGGATCGCGGGCCTGGAAAAATGCCGCTGCGGGGCAACCCGATGCCGAGGAGCCGGAGCGCAAGCCCCTTGGTGTCCCCATGAGAGCTCTCGGCCGAGAGTTGATCCAGATGACCAGCCGCGATGAGCGATTACAAGACTTTCCAGCCTAGATACCACATCCAGAAGGAATGATGATGGCCCAGCACGCTTCCGCCAAGAAGCGCATCCGGCAGACGAAGAAGCGCACGCAGGTCAATCGGGCGCGGGTTTCCCGTATCCGCACCTTCCTGCGCAAAGTGGAAGCGGCTATAGCCGGCGGTAAAAAGGACGAGGCTCTCGCCGCGTACAACCAGGCGCAGCCGGAATTGATGCGAGGCGCCAATAAAGGCGTTGTTCATTCAAATCTAGTCGCCCGCAAACTTTCACGTTTTGCGCATCGTATTAAGATAATGCCCAGTTGAGGTATTCACCTCGACTTTCTACACTGCCAACACAGCTTTATGCGGTTAGGTGAACCGGCCTTTCGCGCGGCCGGTGTCAAGACAATTTTTTTTGTCGTTCTGCATTCGGTCACGTTGCGCGACGAGTTCCGCATCAGTAAAGTCCTCTGGTCAGGTGTTAGCCAGAACAATAAAAAATACGAGATATAACCCCTTCGGAAGGGAGGCAGCGGGTAATCTGCCTGCATACAGGGGGGTTTAGAGGATGCCATACTAGCCCAAGCGAGTTGTTCACTTGAATGTAATTCAGCAGCAGGGACAACCTGCCATTTGTAAGCCCGAAGATCATGGGATGCACTTGAAGAAAACCGCCGAACAGAGCAAACTTCTTTGAAAGCCGTTTGCCGGGGACGATCCAAGAAGCTGAAAAACAGCGCGCAGCGAACGGTTTCTACGCCTGCTCGGTGGTGCCATTGGCCGCGTTGAGAGACCAAGAAACAAGTAGATATTTGGCGAGAACAGATTCGTTCTGTCGATGAGCTAAGGGGTCTTGACACTGCGGCACTTGGTCGAGCGTCAACTGCGGCCTGCCCGCATTTGGCCTGCGAGTCATCCCGTTGCGCTTCGCAGTTTTAGGCGGACGAGACAACGGGTCCAAAATGAACACTGAAAGCTCCTCTTCTCTTGATTGGCAGTGGAAACGCGTAAGCGGGCTGATGCGCGCCGAGATCGGCGAGGCCGCCTACCGTAGCTGGCTGAAGCCGATGATCGTTCGGGGCGAAAGCCGCGGACTTGTGACCATGGCGGTGCCGACGCGCTTCATGCGCGATTGGGTGGTGGCGCACTACGCCGACCGCCTGCGCTCGCTCTGGGGCGGCGAAAACCCGGCCGTGCAGGGGATCGATATCATCATCCAGTCCGAGCGTCTGGCCGCCCGCGGCGCGGAGGCCTTGGCGATGTCGGCGGCCAGCTCGCCGAGGATGCCGCCGCCGTCCCCGTCGTCACGCGGCAACGGCAATGGCAACGGCAATGGCCACGCGTCGAACCACGAGATCAGCGCGCCGCTGGATCCCCGCTATGCCTTCGAAAACTTCGTCGTCGGCAAGCCGAACGAGTTCGCCTACGCCGCCGCCCGCCGGGTCTCCGAGGCCGAGAGCGTGCCGTTCAACCCCTTGTTCCTCTACGGTGGCGTCGGCCTCGGCAAGACCCACCTGATGCATGCGATCGCTTGGCAGATCAGGCAGCAGGATCCGCGGCGGACGGTCGTCTATCTCTCCGCCGAGAAGTTCATGTATCGCTTCGTCCGCGCGCTGCGCGAGCAGAACACCGTCGATTTCAAGGAACAGTTCCGCTCGGTGAACGTGCTGATGATCGACGACGTGCAGTTCATCAGCGGCAAGGAGTTCGACGCAGGAGGAGTTCTTCCACACCTTCAACACGCTGGTCGATCAGGGGCGGCAGATCGTGCTGTCGGCCGACAAGTCGCCCTCCGATCTGGAGGGAATGCAGGAGCGCCTGAAGTCGCGGCTGAATTGCGGGCTGGTCGCCGACATTCATGCCACCACCTACGAGCTGCGCCTGGGCATCCTGCAATCGAAGGCGCAGCAGCTCGGCATCGAGGTGCCGCGCAAGGTGATGGAATTCCTCGCGCACCGCATCACCTCCAACGTCCGCGAGCTGGAGGGGGCGCTCAACCGGGTGGTCGCGCACGCGCAACTGATCGGCCGGGCCATCACGCTCGAGACCACCCAGGAGGTCCTGCACGACCTGCTGCGCGCCAACGACCGCCGCATCAGCATCGACGACATTCAGAAGCAGGTCGCGGCGCACTTCAACATCCGCCTGGCCGATATGCACTCGGCGCGGCGCGCTCGCTCCATCGCCCGCCCTCGGCAGGTGGCGATGTATCTGGCCAAGCAACTCACGTCCCGCTCGCTGCCGGAAATCGGCCGAAAGTTCGGCGGCCGCGACCACACGACGGTCATGCACGCGGTCCGCAAGGTCGAGGAACTGCGCGACACCGATGCCTCGTTCGCCGAGGATCTGGAACTGCTGAAGCGGATGCTGCAGGGCTGAACCGGCCGCCGCTCCGCAGGTCACCAGGAATTCGTTACCGGCTGCAATGCGCTCTGTTATACTCAGGTAATCGGCGGCGTACCTCGCCGGCCGGGGGTTTGTCCGCGTGCCGAGCGCGAGGCCACCGAAGTCGCGGCGCGTCTCATCAACAAGGCAGAGCCCACGCACAGTTCGGATCGTCGATACGCAATGAAAGTCACCATCGAACGCGCTCTTCTGTTGAAAAGCCTCGGCCATGCGCAGAGCGTCGTCGAAAAGCGCAACACCATCCCGATCTTGTCCAATGTCAAGTTGCAGGCCGAAGACAGGGAATTGCGGCTGACGGCGACCGACATGGATCTGGAGATCATCGAACCGGTCCCGGCGGATGTCGCCGGCGCCGGAGCGACGACGGTGCCCGCGCACACCCTCTACGACATCGTCCGCAAGTTGCCGGACGGCGCGCAGATCGAGCTCGAGTTCGACCTCCGGCGGCGAGCGCCTGACGCTTCGCTGCGGCCGATCGCGGTTCACCCTCTCGTGCTTGCCGATCGAGGATTTCCCCGCGCTGACCAGCAGCGAGCTGCCGTTCCGTTTCAAGCTGCCGGCGAGCGACCTCTTGGGGCTGATCAACCGGACCCGCTTCGCCATTTCGACCGAGGAAACCCGCTACTACCTCAACGGCATCTACCTGCACGCGGTGGAGCACGACGGCGTCGACGTGCTGCGCGCCGTCGCGACCGACGGGCACCGCCTGGCCCGTGTCGAACTGCCGCTGCCGCATGGAGCCGCCGGCATGCCGGGCGTCATCATCCCGCGCAAGACGGTCGCCGAAGTGCGCAAGGTGATCGAGGAGGCGAGCGAGGATCTGGAGATCGCGCTTTCGGAGACGCAGATTCGCTTTTCAGTCGGCCCGGCGACGCTGACCTCGAAGTTGATCGACGGGACCTTCCCGGATTACCAGCGGGTCATCCCCGAGCACAACGACAAGCAGCTCGATGTTGTCTGCCGCGACTTCAAGCAGGCGGTCGACCGCGTCTCGGCCATCTCCAGCGACCGCTCGCGCGCGGTGAAGCTGAAGCTCGCCAACGGCACTCTCGAACTGTCCGCGAATAGTCCCGAGCACGGCAGCGCCTCCGAGGAGCTGGAGGTGCACTATCAGGGCGAGCCGATGGAAATCGGCTTCAATTCGGCCTATCTCCTCGACATCACCGAGCAGATCGGCGGCGACAGCGCCCGGCTGTCGATGGCGGATGCCGCGTCGCCGACGGTTCTGCACGAACTCGGCGATCGAAGCGCCATCTATGTGTTGATGCCGATGCGCGTCTGACAAGCGCGCCAGCGACGGTCGGAGTCTTCTATACTGGATACGGTCTTCCGGGTGCGCTCGGATCCTCACACCGGCGCTGCGCCGGGCCTGCGTTACCCGGCTCTCGCTGAGCAATTTCCGCTGTCACCGCCTTCTGCGTCTCGATCTCGGGCCGGAGCCGGTGGTGCTCCTCGGCGCCAACGGCACCGGCAAGACCAGTGTGCTGGAGGCGCTGTCCTTGCTCGGACCCGGCCGGGGATTGCGCCGCGCCCGTCTCGTCGAGATGTTGCGCTCGGGCGCATGCGCCGCCGGCCTCGGCCTGGTCGGTGAGCGCCCGGCTGCTCACCGGATCCGAGCCGACCGACATCGTCACGGCCTTTCCCGGCCGAGCGCGACGCCGCCGCCGCGCGACCGGCGCAAGGTCAGCATCGACGGCCGGCCGGCGCGTGGCGGCATGGCGCTGGCGCAAACTCTCGGCCTGATCTGGTTGACCCCGGAGATGGACCGCCTGTTCACCGAAGGACCCTCGGCCAGACGGCGTTTTCTCGACCGGTTGGTGTGGGGCGTCGACCCGGCGCACGCGACGCGCGTCACCGCCTACGAGCGGGCTATGCAACAGCGATCGGCGCTGCTGCGCCAGGAGCGCGCCGATCCGGCGTGGCTGGGCGTGCTGGAAGAGGCGATGGCGACACACGGCATCGCCGTCGCGGCGGCGCGCCGGCAGGCTACCGCCCAGCTTTCGGAGTTTGCGGGCGCCTCCTCGGGCGAACTCCCGGGCGTCCTGATCGAAGCGCGCGGCATGGTCGAGCAGTGGCTCGATGAGGGGCCGGCGCTCACCGCCGAGGAGCGGCTCCGCCAGGCGCTGCGGCAGTCGCGCCTTCTGGATGCCGAAACCGGCGGCGGCGCCTTCGGCCCGCACCGTACCGACGTGCTTGTCCGCCACGGCGGCAGCGGCCGGTCGGCCCGAGAGTGTTCGACCGGCGAGCAGAAGATGCTGCTGATCGCCCTGGTGCTGGCGGGCGCGCGCCTGCAGCGGCGAGAGCGCGGTCAAACACCGCTGATGCTGCTGGACGATGTGGTGGCGCATCTCGATGCGCGCCATCGCGCGGCGGTGTTCGATGTCGTCGCCGATCTCGGCTCGCAGGCATGGTATACTGGAACGGACCGGGCCCCGTTTCAGCCGATCGCGCATGGATCGCGGTTCGTCGCGCTGGGTAATGCCGGACAGCACTGGCCGACGGGCGGCGGCGAAGCCGGAAGCGTCGAGTGGGGATCTTCAATCGATGAGTGATGTCAGCTCGAGCGGGGCGGTGGCCCAGACGTACGATGCCGCATCGATCAAGGTGCTACGCGGCCTGGATGCGGTGCGCAAGCGGCCCGGCATGTACATCGGCGACACCGATGACGGCTCGGGCCTGCACCACATGGTCTACGAGGCCGTCGACAATGCCATCGACGAAGCTCTCGGCGGATACTGCGACACGGTAAGCGTGCAAATGAACGCCGACGGCTCGATCACCGTCACCGACAACGGCCGGGGCATCCCGGTCGACATACACCAGGAGGAAGGAGTCTCGGCGGCGGAAGTGATCATGACGCGGCTGCATGCCGGCGGGAAGTTCGACCAGAACTCGTACAAGGTGTCGGGCGGCCTGCACGGCGTCGGCATCTCGGTGGTCAACGCGCTGTCCGAGCGCCTCGACCTGCGCATCTGGCGGGGCGGCCGAGAATACTTCATGCGCTTCCGGATGGGCGACGCGGAGGCGCCGCTCGCCGTCGTCGGCGACGCGCCGATGACCGGCGACGGCAAGCCGCTCACCGGCACCCAGCTCACCTTTCTGCCGTCGCCCGAGGTCTTCACCAAGACCGAGTTCGACTTCGCGACGCTGGAGCATCGCCTGCGCGAACTCGCCTTCCTCAATTCCGGCGTGCGGCTGCGGCTGACCGACGCCCGCTCGGTCACGCCGCAGGTGGTCGACCTCTGCTACGAGGGCGGGCTTGCCGCCTTCGTCGCTTACCTCGACCGCTCGAAAGCCGTGTTGACGCCGGCGCCGATCAGCATCCGCGGCGAGCGCGACGGCATCATCGTCGAAGCGGCGCTGCAGTGGAACGACAGCTACCACGAGACGATGCTGTGCTTCACCAACAACATCCCGCAGAAGGACGGCGGCACGCACCTGGCCGGCTTCCGCGGCGCGCTGACCCGCACCGTGCAGAACTACGCGGCGACCGCCGTGGCCAAGCGGGAGAAGGTGACGATCACCGGCGACGACGCGCGCGAGGGCCTGACCTGCGTGCTGTCGGTCAAGGTGCCGGACCCGAAGTTTTCCTCGCAGACCAAGGAGAAGCTGGTCTCCTCGGAGGTGCGGCCGGTGGTCGAGGGGCTGATGGCCGAGCACCTGGACCGCTGGCTGGAGGAGAACCCCGGGCGACGCCAAGAAGGTCATCGCCAAGATCGTCGAGGCGGCGGCGGCGCGCGAGGCGGCCCGCAAGGCGCGCGAACTCACCCGCCGCAAGGGCGCGCTCGATATCAGCTCGCTGCCGGGCAAGCTCGCCGACTGCCAGGAGCGCGATCCGGCGAAGAGCGAGCTGTTCCTGGTCGAGGGCGACTCGGCCGGCGGCTCCGCCAAGCAGGCGCGCAACCGGGCGAACCAGGCGATCCTGCCGTTGCGCGGCAAGATCCTCAACGTCGAGCGGGCGCGCTCCGACAAGATCCTGGGCTCGGCCGAAATCGGCACGCTGATCACCGCGCTCGGCACCGGCATCGGCCGCGAAGACTTCGACGTCGCCAAGTGCCGCTATCACAAGATCATCATCATGACCGACGCGGACGTGGACGGCAGCCATATCCGCACGCTCCTGCTGACCTTCTTCTATCGGCAGATGCCGGAGATCATCGAGAAGGGCTATCTGTTCATCGCTCAGCCGCCGCTCTACCGGGCGAAGCGCGGCAGCTCGGAGGTCTACCTGAAGGACGACGCGGCGCTGCAGGAGTACCTTTTCGCCGCCGCCATCGACGAGGGCACGGTATTCCAGAGCTTCGCCGGCGAGCAGATCGCCGGCGCCGATCTGCGCGGCCTCGCCGAAGAAGCGCGCGGCACCCGGTCTCTGCTCGATCGGCTGGCGCAGCACGTGCCGCTGCGCATCCTCGAGCAGGCGGCGATCTCAGGCGCCCTCGACCCGGAGGTGCTGGTGGACCAGGAGCGGGCAGCGACGGCGGCCGCCTCCGTCGCGAAGCGGCTGGACGCGCTGGAGATACCGGCCGAGCGGGGCTGGCGCGGCGGTGCGCTCGCCGCTGGCGGCCTCGAGTTCACCCGCACCCTGCGCGGCGTCGGCGAACGGCACGTGATCGCCCACGCCGTCATCGAGAGCAGCGAGGCGCGGCGGCTGAATGCCCGGGCGGCCAGCCTGCGGCAGCTCTATGGCGAGCACGGCAAGCTGGTGGTCAAGGACAAGGAGCACCCGGTGACCGGGCCGGTGTCGCTGGTCGACATCATCTCCGGGCTCGGCCGCAAGGGCGTCGCCATGCAACGCTACAAGGGGCTGGGCGAGATGAACCCGGAACAGCTGTGGACGACGACGCTCGACCCCAACGCGCGCACGCTGCTGCAGGTCAGGGTGAGCCACGCCGATGACGCCGAGGAGGTGTTTTCGACGCTGATGGGCGATACCGTCGAGACGCGCCGCGAATTCATCGAGAGCAACGCGCTGAAGGTGGCGAACCTCGACGTGTGAGGCCGGGCCGCTTCCCCTCACCCGCGCTGCGCGCCTCCCTCTCCCGCCGGGAGAGGGTTAGGTGAGGGTGCCGCTAACAGAACTGAATGCCACCATCGTTTGGCGGGAGTATGCTTAAGCTCAGAAAACCAAACGATCGCCGCCCTCGGGTTACGCCTGGGCCAGGGAGGGGACAGCCGCAATGCCGCAGGATTCCAGACACCCGAGGAATACGTCGAAATTGCCGTCAGCGAGACCGATCCGGAAACCTACGAAGAGCTCTGCTACATCATCAGGCCATTCCGTGGCGACGTGTGGAATGTCTCGGCGGCGGTCGAACTGGCGGCCTCGCGAGCCGGACTAAAGCCCACGGATTTGAAGCTCGACTGGAACCCGTTGACCATCCTTTCCGGAAGCGCCGGCAAGACGCGCAATGCTCGCGTCGTCGTCGCTATTCTTCAAGATCGGGCGGCCACTCAGGCCAATCCCAACGTCATGTACGAACTCGGTCTGGCGCACGCGCTCGGCAAGCCGACACTCATCGTCGCGAAGGCGGACCCGGGAAACGTACCGGCGATGATCAACAACGTGCCGTTTATAGCGCTGCCCACGGATGAACAAGTAGAGGACGATACATTTTTCAGACAGATTACCGAGCCGTTGCGCACTCTGCTGGAGCAAACGGAATACAACAATATCGTCTGGGCGAGAGCCGCGCCGCTGGCGTGGCCCGTTCATTCCGGAACGGCTGCTGCGCGATCCCGACTTCTATAGCGAAGTCACGACGCTACGTGATTTCGGCAACAACATCTACCAAGCGATTTCTCGAGCTCGGAGCGGGCCACGTCTCGGCCATGACGAAATCGGCGCTGGAGCAGACGTGAAGCTTTCCAGCCCAAGTCGTTCGAGGACTTTAGGAGCTGGTTAATCACCTATGATGCATCCTACCGTAACATGGTAAAACCCGAAGTCTATGACAGGCCGAAAGTGTCGTTGGCGAAGGCAAAAGAAACCATCTTCCGATTTTTGGCATCGCTGGGCAAAGACTTCACAGCGGCATGGCGAAATCCAGCGCTTCTTTGGTGACATCGTGCGCGACGTTCGAAGCTGGCCAAGCCTGGACGAAAGAATGCGCGCCAACCTCCAAGAGATATTCGGGGATATCCCATCGAGGAATACTTCATCACCGAGAGAGACCCCCGGATTCTTGAGCTTACAACCGATGTATACGCCATTCTCCGACAAATGCTCGGGACATGCGCCTCCTTGGTAGCTAATTCATTTGCTTTTGTAAATCTCGTCAATATTTGTGCCACGATCGAGGATCGCAACGCCTGAGATGCAAGACCTAGCCGAAATCGACAGCATCAAGAGAGAGCACGACGTGCTCTATACCAAAGATGCTGAGGGATCGGCAGGCGCATCCCGGAACTTCAAGAACAAACAAGATCTGGACAAATATCGCGGCCTGGTTCGCCAGCTACGGGTGATGGCGCAAAGAGCCGAGTATGTCGATGATTACGCCTGGTTCGCGAACGCCGTGGTGCAATGGCAGATCGCCTTTTCCACGGTCCTTGAAGAACCGCTGGATTTGAACACAGTTCTGAAAGACGGTTTCGATTCGGTGCTGGAGGCGCCTCTGGCAGATAGCTGATTCCCGACCCACCGAAGGGGCTGAGAACGTCTTATCCGGATACCGAACTGAAAAAACGGGTCGAGAAATATGCCGACCTGGTGAGCCTTTTCCGCCGCCTCGAGCAGAGAAAGCACTGATCAGGAAAGGCTAAGCGACTGGCACCAGGGCGAAGCGATCTTTTCGGCTGACGTCCTGGACGGCAATATCGATTTCGTGCAGAAGGTTGGAATTGGCTTCGTTCAAGTATCTTGAGGTGACCTGGCTGAAAGAGGTTATCGAGATAAAGGCTTACTTCAGATACGAGCATCGCAAAAGACAGC
This sequence comes from uncultured Alphaproteobacteria bacterium, assembly GCA_963786265.1. Classification (GTDB taxonomy): domain Bacteria; phylum Pseudomonadota; class Alphaproteobacteria; order Rhodospirillales; family Defluviicoccaceae; genus Defluviicoccus. Next base: position 24,208 of record CAWAYT010000058.1, on the reverse strand, counting down.
GGCGAGCAGCAGAACGACGATAAGCAAAACTACTACTATGCCTGCGAGTACTACCGCTGGCGGCTTATATCTTCGCGCGAGTAAATACGGGCAACAATACTTCTACTCCTATATCTGCCTACCTGCTGGGTAAGTTCCTCGACGCCGATGGCAAGCTGGAACCCCGGCAAAGCCGAGGAGTTGATAAGGCGCAAAGCCGACCGTTACCACAACAGGCAGGTGTTCAGCGACGCGGCCGAGGATTGGACGGAAGGCCGAGCGATACGTCAAGGCTTTCTATGAGAATATCATTCCGGCGGTGGGCTGCGCAGGCAGAGGCGATCCCGGCACCGCGACGATCAACGGCAGTGAAGCCGCAAAGAGCCGGTTGGTCGAGGCCATTCTATCGAGCGAAGGTTCCGACAGTCCGCTTTCCATCATGAACGCCTTCGAAGCCGCGATCGCGATCTACTTCCTCAAGGACCTGAAGGGTCTGCCCGACGAGTGGTATCGGCAGGCGAGCGCCTTCGAAGAAAAGCTGCGGAAGGAAGAAGCGGCCGGCCGCTTAGCATCGGCCGTTTAGTATCGTAGGTCGATAGGCGACCTCCAACTGGGCGAATCAAAGCGCCTGGCGGAGCGTCAGGTTGAGGCGCTGACGCCCGAGCTTCGGATGCCACCCGTCCTTCAGCGGCATCACGCCATGGTAGAAGAGGCGGGCCGGGCCTCCCCAGACCGCGACATCGCCATGGGTCATCCTCACCCTGAGCTGGCGGTCGCCCCGGTTCAGGCCGCCGAACAGGAACACCGCCGTCAATCCGAGCGAGACGGAGACGATCGGCGCGGTGAAGTCGGCCTCGTTCTTGTCCTGGTGGAGCGACAGCTTGGCCCCCGGCTCATACCGGTTGATCAGGCAGGCGTCCGGCGCGAACCCCTCGAACCCGGCCTCGGCCGCCGCCATGCCGGCCAGCTCCGAGAACACCGGCGGCATCGGCGGCCAGGGCTTGCCGCTCGCCGGATCGATCGCGTCGTAGCGGTAGCCGGTCCGGTCCGTCACCCAGCCCGCCGATCCGCAGTTGGTCATGGCGACGGACATCGTAAAGCCGCCGGGCGTGACCATATGGCGGAACGGCGCCGCCTGGGCCACCTCGCGGACGGCGGCGAGAAGCTCATCCCCGGCATCCAGCGCAAAACCGCGCAGCACGACCGCGCCGGCCGCCAGCGGCTCGCGCCTTCCCGTCGCCTGTCGCGGCCCTTCGAACAGATCGAGCATCGGTGCAACGTCCAACATGGGGTTGGTCAAAATGCTCATGCCGCGCTCTCCCTCGCCAGCAAGGCCCGCTTCCGCTCGACGCCCCAGCGGTAGCCGGAAAGCGCGCCGTCGTTCCTCACGACCCGGTGGCAGGGTATGGCCACGGCGATGGCGTTGGCGGCGCAGGCACTGGCCACGGCGCGGACCGCCTTGGGCGAGCCGATGCGCCTGGCGATCTCCTCGTAGCTGACGGTGGAGCCGGCGGGGATTGCCCGCAGCGCCTGCCAGACGCGCTGCTGGAACGCCGTGCCGCGCACGTCGAGCGGCAGGTCGAGGCCCAGCCTCGGCGCCTCGACGAAGCCGACCACCTTGGCGACCAGCTCGTCGAACCCGGCGTCGCCGCCGATCAGGCGGGCGTTGCGGAAGCGGTCCTGCAGGTCGCGCGCCAGCGCGTCCGGGTCGTCGCCGATGAGGATAGCGCAGACGCCCTTCCGGCTCTGCGCCACGAGGATGGAGCCGAGCGAGCATTCGCCGACGGCGAAGTGGATCTCGGTGTTGGCGCCGCCGGCGCGGTAGTCGGTGGGCGTCATGCCGAGCAGCCTGGTCCGAGGTTGCGTAGAACCGTACCGCCCGAATTGTAGCCGGCGTCATAGATCGCCTCGGTCACCGTCGTGTCCGGACGCGCGAGCTGGTCGCGGACGCGCCGGGCGCGATGGGCGGCCGCGTAGGCCCTCGGCGTGACGCCGGTGACCGCCTTGAACACCCTGTGGAAGTGATAGGGGCTGAGCCCCGCCGCGCTCGCCAGCTCGCGCAGGCTCGGGACCTCTTCGGCATCGGCGATGCTCCGGCAAATCTCGGCGACCTTCGCCGCGCGCTGCTCGATCAGCGCCGGCTGGTCCGGCTTGCATCGCCCGCACGGGCGGAAGCCGGCCCGCTCGGCATCTTCGCGGGTCGAGTGGAAGCTGACGTTTTCCGGCTTGGCCAGACGCGCGGCACAGGATGGCCGGCAATAGACGCCGGTCGTCGCTACCGAATAGTAGAACTTGCCGTCGAACGCCCGATCGCGCGCCGCGACCGCCGCCCATCTCGGGTCCTCTCGACTGGGGATCATCCCCGCGAGCTCCGACTTTTCGAACATGACGTTCATCCCGATGTCCCTTCGCGCCGCATAGGCATGATGCTTGTGTAGCGATCGGGACGCGGCTCCGCACTCCGGCTCTTGCTCTCAAATTGGCATCCGGGTGGGCGGGATTAAGCCTTAGCCAAAGGCCGCCGATGAGACTTCGGAGCACCCTGCCCTAGGTAGGCGGCGAGAACCACGTCATGCGGCGGTTGAGGACAAGCCCGCGGAGCATGGCAGACGCGCTCGACGCTTCCTGCTAAACATGCTCCCCGCCGTCAACTATCTCATTGCGAACGTTGGTCATGGATTTCCTTCGCATCTATGGGCGCGTGATCGGACTGCTCCGACCGGAGCGCCGGCTGGCGATTACGCTCGCCGTCGCCAATGTCGTGGTGGCCTCGCTCGCCTATCTCGAACCTGTCCTGTTTGGGCAAATCGTCGACGTTCTGGCGAAGGGGTCGACTCAGCCGGCGAGCGAAACCTGGGCGCAGAGCATCCGGCTGCTGGCGATCTGGGGCGGCGTCGGGCTGGTCGGCATCGATCGCCAACATCCTCGTTTCGCTGCACGCCGACCGGCTGGCGCATCGCCGCCGGCTGGCGGCGATGGCGCTGTTCTTCGAGCACGTGCTGAGCCTGCCTCCGGCCTTCCACCACGAGTCGCACTCCGGCCGCGTGCTGAAGATCATGCTGGGCGGCGTCGACAACCTGTTCGGCATCTGGCTGGCCTTCTTCCGCGAGCATCTGGCCACCTTCGTCGCCATTCTGATCCTGCTGCCGCTGTCGTTGCTGCTGAACTGGCGGCTCGGGCTGCTGCTGGTCGTGCTGATCGCGATCTTCGCGGTGCTCATCATCCTGGTGATCTCGCGCACCGACCGCGCGCAGGGTCAGGTCGAGGAGTATCAGTCGCGCCTCGCCACCCGCGCCGGCGACGCGCTGGGCAACGTGCCGCTGATCCAGAGCTTCGTGCGGCTGGCGTCGGAAGCGCGCGCGCTCGCCTACACCATGCGGCGCGTGCTGGTGGCGCAGTACCCGGTGCTGAACTTGTGGGCGCTGGTCAGCGTGCTTACCCGCGCCGCCTCGACCATCACCGTGATCTCGATCTTCGTGCTCGGCACCTGGCTCAACCTGAAAGGTCAGGCGACCGTCGGCGAGATCGTCAGCTTCATGGGCTTCGCCACCATGCTGATCGGCCGGCTGGACCAGGCGACGGGCTTCGCCTCGCGGCTGTTCTTCCAGATGCACGGGCTTGCCCAGTTCTTCGACGTCCTCGATACGGAATCGACGGTCAGGGAGAAGCCGAACGCCATCCGCTTGGACCGGGTGCGCGGCGATGTCGAGTTCGATCACGTCACCTTCGCCTACGACGGCGGGCTGCCGGCGGTGAGCGAGCTCACCTTCTCGGTCAAGGCCGGCACGACGGTGGCGCTGGTCGGCACGCACCGGCGCCGGCAAGAGCACGGCGATGGCGCTGCTGCACCGGCTGGCCGATCCGCAGACGGGCAGCATCAGCATCGACGGCATCGACATCCGCGACATCACGCTCGACTCGCTGCGCCACAACATCGGCGTGGTCTTCCAGGAATCGACGATGTTCTACCGCACCATCGCCGACAACCTCCGGGTCGGCCGCCCGGACGCGACCGACGAGGAGCTGATCGAGGCGGCGAAGCTGGCCGAGGCGCACGACTTCATCATGCGCCAGCCGAAGGGCTACGACACGCTGGTCGGCGAGCGCGGCATCACCCTGTCGGGCGGCGAGCGCCAGCGCCTCGCCATCGCCCGCGCGCTGCTGAAGGACCCGCCGATCCTGATCCTCGACGAGGCGACCAGCGCGCTCGACGCGGCGACCGAGGCGCAGGTCCAGAAGGCGCTGAAGGCGCTGATGCAGGGGCGCACCACCTTCATCATCGCCCATCGGCTGTCGACGGTGCGCGAAGCCGATCTCATCCTGGTGTTCCGGCAGGGGCGGATCGTCGAGCGCGGCACGTTCCAGGAGCTGGTGGCGCGCGGCGGGGTGTTCGCCGACCTCGTGTACACGCAGCTCGGCCCGGCGGAGGCGACGAAAGTCGAAGCGGCGGTGCGTGAGGTGCCGCTCTAAGGGCGACTTTCCGGACCCCTCTCCCTCGACGGGAGAGGGTGGCGACCCCCGGGTCCGAGCCCGGGGGGAGCGGGTGAGGGTGGGACCTTGTGTCGTCGCGGAGAACCCCCCCTCACCCCACCCCTCTCCCGCGTGGGGAGAGGGAGTGCTTCCAATCGGGAGAGGGAGCAGCGCCACGGCGTGGGTGAGGGAGTCTTAAAAGTCCAGGTCCGCGTAGGCGGCGACCGGCGGCAGGCCGGGGATGGCGTCGGCGAGGATGGCGCGGAAGCTCGGCCGCGACTTGACCCGCGCGTACCACATCTTGGCGTCCTCATAGCCGTCCCAGGGCACGTCGCCGATGTAGTCTACGCAGGACAGGTGCGCCGCCGCGCTGATGTCGGCGAGCGTCAGACGGTCGCCGGCCAGCCAGTTGCGCCGTTCCATCAGGAACGAGATGTACTCCAGGTGATAGCGGATGTTGGCATGGCCGGCGCAAATCGCCGCACTGTTCGGGTGTCCCCGGCGGAGCAGCCGGCTCATCACCTTCTCGCCGACCAGGTTTTCGGTGACCTCGGCGTTGAACTTCACGTCGAACCAGGCCGCCAGCCTGCGGACCTCGGCGCGATCCAGCGGCGCCGCGCCGAGCAGCGCCGGCTCGGGGACCGTTTCGTCGAGGTACTCGACGATCGCCTGGCTGTCGGCCAGCAGGACGCCGTTGCTCTCCGCCAGCACCGGCACCTCCCCGGCCGGGTTGAGCGCCAGGAACTCCACGCGCCGTTCCCACACCGGCTCCAGCCGCGTCTCGAACTCCAGCTTCTTCTCGGCGAGCGTGATCCGCACCTTGCGGCAGAACGGCGACAGCGACTGGTGGTAGAGGATCCGCATGTTTCAGTTTATTACACTGAAACCGTCCGCGCCGGAACCCGCTAGAGCGGCCTGGATGGGCGGAGTCCTATGCCTCGCACCGCATTGCGACCCCGGCGGCGTCAGGCGAGATCTTCCTTGACCAACTCGGTGTTGATGGCGAATGCCGCGGTGGCGCCTTCCGCCGCCGCGATGACGACCAGCTGGACATTGCGGGAGGCGTCGCCGGCGACGTAGACGCCGTCTACATGGGTCTTCTCGAACTTGCCGGTCTCGACCATGCCCTTTTCAGTGATGTTGCAGCCGAGCCGCTCGGCAAGATCGCATCGCTGGCGGCCGCGCGACGGAAAGAACAACGCTCGTCGCGGCAGCGCTTCGCCGTTATCGAAGCGAATGCGTTGGAGTTCGCCCTCGTCGCCTTCCAGCCCGACTATCCGCTCCTCGCGAATGCCGATCCGAGCACGGTCGAGCAGCGCCCGATCTTCCTCGGTGAATTCCGCCATGCCGTGGGCGCAGACAACCAGGTCGCGGCTCCACATCGTCAGTTCCAGCGCCATCGCCTTCGCCGAGTCGCCGCCGCCGTAGACGGCGAGCGGCTGGTCGCGGACTTCCCAGCCGTCGCAGTAGGGGCAGTGATGGACGCCCCGGCCATAGAACGCCTCGGCGCCTTCGATGTCCGGCAGGTCGTCGACCACGCCCGCCGCCAACAACAGCTTGCGCGCGCCGAGCCGCGTTCCATCCTCCAGCTCGACAGTGAAGCCGCCCTCCCGACATTGCGCGTCGACCACGGTGATGTCCCTGACCTCGACGGTGTCGTAGGCGGCGAGCTGCTCGCGGCCGACCCGCCGCAGCTCGGACGGCGGCATGCCGTCCCGCGTCAAAAAGCCGCCTACCCGCTTCGAGACCCAGTTGCGCGGCTTGCCGTTGTCGCAAACCAGAACCTTGCGGCGGCAGCGGCCGAGAATGAGGGCGGCGCTCAAGCCGGCGGGACCGGCGCCGACGATGATAACATCGAACATTCATGAACTCCCGTGGACCGTCCGATAACCTCGGCTCTGACGCCGAGTTCCTGAGCCACCGCCGCGCCGATCGCGTCCGGGCTTGACCGGCCCGAGGACAGCGGCGAAGTTGGACATTCGGACTTCCCTTCCAGGAACCGCGCCGGCCATGATCACGTTCGAGGCGAGAGTCGCCGAAGCAGTGCCGCACCTATCGGCGACCGGCCCGGTGATGCGCGAGCTGATCGCCGCCATCGGCCCGTGCGAACTGTCGCCGGCGTGGGATCGGTCGCCCTTCGAAAGCCTGGTCAGGGCGGTGGCGCACCAGCAGCTACAGGGCAAGGCGGCGCAGGCTATTCTCGGGCGGTTCCTCGCTTTGTTCACGCCGCAGCGCCTTTCCGACGCCGGCGGAGATCGTGGCCGTCGACGACGCGACTCTGCGCGCGGTGGGGTTCTCGCGGAGCAAGATTCTGGCGATCCGCGACATCGCGGCGAAGGCGGCGGAGGGCATCGTGCCCACTCGCGAGGAAGCCGAGGCGCTGAGCGACGCCGAGCTGATCAGCCGGCTGGTGCCGCTTCGCGGCGTCGGTCAGTGGACCGTCGAGATGCTGCTGATCTTCTCGCTGGGACGCCTCGATGTGTTCCCGCTCGACGACTTCGGCGTCAGAAAGGGACTGAAGATCGCCTTCGGCCTGGAGGAGATGCCTTCGAAACGCGACATGCTGGCGCTGACCGACGCCTGGCGGCCGTACCGCTCGATCGGCACCTGGTATCTGTGGCGCCTGGTGTCGAACCAGGCTCCCTCGCGACGGGTACGGAAGGCGCGGCCGGACGCTCGTCGGCCGCCGACGAGGAAGGCGAGCTCGAACGGCGCGAGAAGTCGGGCGGCGCTTTGCCCTGACCCGGGCGCTCAGCCGCCGCCGATAGCCCGGGCCTCCGCCGGTATCTCCCCGCGGGTAGCGGGCGCGCCGGTCGAAGGGTTCTTACTTGTCTTGTCCGCCTGGGCGTGAACGACCGCGAGCGCCGTTACGTTGACGATGCCGCGCGCCGTGACCGACGGCGTGAGGATGTGCGCCGGCCGGGTGATGCCGAGCAGTATCGGGCCGACGTGCAAGCCCTCGCCCAATACCTTGACGAGGTTGAAGGCGCTGTTGGCGGCATCCAGCGTCGGCATGACCAGCAGGTTCGCCGAACCTTGCAGCCGCGAGTGCGGAAAAATACGGTTGCGAATGGTCTTGCTGACCGCAGCGTCGGCGTGCATTTCGCCTTCGACCTCCAGCGTCCGGTGCGCGCTCATGCAGCATGCGCACCGCTTCGCGCATCTTCTGGGCGGACGGGAGTATCGGCGTTGCCGAAATTGGAGTGGCTGATCAGCGCCACCTTGGGTTCGATGCCAAAGCGGCGGACCTCCTCGGCGGCCAGCAGAGTGATCTCCACCACTTCCGTCGCGCTCGGCTCGGGATTTACGTAAGTGTCGGTGAAGAAATAGGTGCCGGATGGTAGCACCAGCGCGCTCAACGCCGCGACGGTCCCGACCGGGTTCTTGTCGATGACGTTGAGCACATAGCGCAGGTGCCATGAGTACTGGCCGTAGCTGCCGCACAGCATCGCGTCCGCTTCGCCCAGCTTCAGCATGACGGCGGCGATCGCCGTGGGATTGGTGCGCATGATGGCGCGCGCCGCGGTGGGCGAGACGCCGCTCCGCTCCATGCGCCGGTGATAGAACTCGGCATACTCCCGATGTCGCGGATAGTTCTCCGGATTGCAGACCGTCGAAGTCGACGCCGGCGCGGATTTTCAGGCCCAGGTGTTCGCAGCGCTGCTCGATCACACTGGGGCGGCCGATCAGGGTCGCCTCGGCGAGCCCGTCGTGCAGAACCGTCTGGACGGCGCGCAGCACGCGTTCGTCCTCCCCCTCGGCGTAGACGACCCGCTTACGGGTTCCGCTTAGCCTGCTCGAACACAGGCTTCATGAGCATCTGCGATCGATAGACGAAACGCGCCAGCCGATCGCCATAAGCGGCTAAATCCTCGATTGGCCGGGTGGCGACGCCCGAGTCCATCGCCGCGCGCGCGACCGCGGGCGCGAGCTCGACGAGCAGTCTCGGGTCGAACGGCTTGGGAATGAGGTACTCGGGACCGAACACAAGCTCCTCGCCACCGTAGGCTCTGGCGACGATATCCGAGGACTCCTGCATCGCCAGGTCGGCCAGCGCCCGCGCGCAGGCGAGCTTCATCTCCTCATTGATCGCCGTGGCGCCGACGTCGAGAGCTCCGCGGAAGATGAACGGGAAGCAAAGGAGGTTATTGACCTGGTTGGGAAAATCGGATCGTCCCGTGGCGATCATCGCATCCGGCCGCGCCGCCTTGGCGATGTCCGGCATGATCTCCGGAACAGGGTTGGCGAGCGCCAGGACCATCGGCCGCGGGGCCATCCGCCTGACCATATCGGCGGTGAGGATGCCCGGCGCGGAGAGCCCGAGGAACAGGTCGGCTCCGCCGATGACTTCGGCCAGCGTGCGCGCCTCGGTCGGCTGCGCATAGAGCGCCTTCTGCGGGGTCATGTCCTCACCGCGCCCGGCGTAAACGACGCCCTTATGATCGACCAGGATGATGTTCTCCCGGCGCGCGCCCATGCTAACGAGCAAATTGAGGCAGGCGATGCCGGCCGCGCCGCCTCCTGTCGAAACGATGCGAACGTCCTCGATACGCTTGCCGACGCAGCGCAGCGCGTTCAGCACGGTGGCGCCGACGACGATGGCGGTGCCGTGCTGGTCGTCGTGCAGCACCGGGATCTTCATTCGCTCGCGCAACCGCTCCTCGACGATGAAGCACTCCGGCGCTTTGATGTCCTCGAGGTTGATCGCGCCGAAAGTAGGCTCGAGCACGGCGATCGCATCGGCCAGCTTTTCCGGGTCGAGCTCGCTGACTTCGATGTCGAACACGTCGATGTCGGCGAACTTCTTGAACAGTACCGCCTTGCCTTCCATCACCGGCTTCGCCGCCAGCGGTCCGATGTTGCCGAGGCCGAGCACGGCGGTGCCGTTGGAGATCACAGCGACGAGATTGCCGCGCGCGGTGAAGCGCGAGACGCTCGTCGGGTCTTCGACGATTGCCATGCACGCCTCGGCCACGCCGGGTGAGTAAGCCAGCGCCAGGTCGTTCTGGGTGGTCAACGGCTTGGTCGGGGCGATGGCGAGCTTCCCTGGCCGTGGAAACTCGTGGTAATCGAGCGCTTGGGTCATCAACGTTTTCCCTCTGCCACTCCGACCAAGAAACGCTTGCGGAAGGCGAAAGTTGTCGGACCTCAGCTTACCAGGCGGGCGCGGTCGCGCAGCTCCGGGAACCAGCGCGCCCACAGCGCCGCCACCAGCAGCGTGCCGAGCCCGCCGACGACCACCGCCGGCACCGTGCCGATCAGCGCCGCGAGCGTGCCGGACTCGAACTCGCCCAGCTCGTTCGACGCGCCGATGAACACGGCTGTTGACCGCCGACGACCCGCCCGCGCATCGCGTCCGGCGTGTCGATCTGCACCAGGGTCTGGCGGACGAACACGCTGACCATGTCGGCCGCGCCCAGCACGACCAGGCAGGCGAGCGACAGCGGCAGGCTCGTCGACAGGCCGAAGCCGATCGTGGCGATGCCGAAGATCGCCGACCGCCTGGAACATGCGCCGGCCGGTGCGCCGCGTCAGCGGCCGGTATGCGAGAAACAGCGCGGTCATGGCGGCGCCCACCGCCGGCATGCGGCGCAGCAGCCCGAGGCCCCACGGGCCCGACCATAGATGTCGCGGGCGTAGATCGGCAGCAGCGCCGTCGCGCCGCCGAGCAGCACCGCGAACAGGTCGAGCGAGATCGCGCCGAAGATCACCGGCTTGCGCGCGGATGAAGCGGATGCCGGCGACCAGCGTCGTCCAGGTGGTTTTCTCCCGCGCCGACCCTCGCGTCACGATGGCGGATCAGCGCGAACAGCACGAAAGCCAGGGCGAAGCAGCCGGTCGCGACCGCGAACACCGCGCTGCCGGCCGACCGCGTAGAGCAGGCCGCCCAGCGCCGGGCCGATGATCGTCGCCGTCTGCCAGGCCGACGAGTTCCAGGCGACGGCGTTGCCGAAATGCTCCGGCGGCACCAGGTTCGGCACCAGCGCTTGGCCGGCGGGATTGGCGAAGGCGCGGGTCACGCCGAACAGCAGCGTCAGCGCATAAATCGGCCAGACCTGCCGGCCGCCGCTCCAGGCGCAGAGGAACAGGCCCGCCGCCGCGATCACCGCGACCGCGTAGCAGATCAGCAGAACGGCGCGGCGATCGAACCTGTCCGCTACGTGGCCGGTGACCAGGGCAAGCCCGATCGCCGGCAGGAACGCCACCAGCCCGACCAGGCCCAGCGCGAACGGATCGTTGGTGATGTCGTAGACCAACCAGCCGATCGCGACGTTCTGCATCTGCACGGCTATCGCGGAGACGAACCGCGCGGCGCAGTAGAGCGCGAAATCGCGGTGCTGGAAGGCGACCCAGCCGGGGAGTCGGGGTGATGGAGTCATGCGCGGCGAATTCGTGGGTGGCCGTTGCTTCGATGATGGTTGAACACGTAATACGAGCGGATGGTGGACGGCTCCTTTCCGCCGACGCACATTGGCCGGCCGGCCGGAGCTTGCCAGAGGATCCAGAGCTTGCCAGAGAATAAAGTCTGCGTGCCATGCCGGATTCCCGTTTATCGATAGGCGCCGGCGCCGCACGGTCGTTCGGCTTCACGGATCGGCTGCTGGCCGAGGCGGCGCGGCTGCACGAGGAAGCCCGGGGCGCGCCGCTCGACGAGCCCGACGCCGGCGACGCGGCCCGCGCCTCGACCGGAGACTTCGAGAGCCGCGTGCTGCTGCGCGCCCAGCGCCTTTCGATTGCCCAGCCGCTTCGCGCCGCCCTGCATCATCTGCGAGCCGGCATCTCCGCCGCCTTCGCGCTCGGCCTGGTCGCGGCGCTGGCCGCCGGCGCCGCCGCGGCGCGGGTGGTGCTGGGCGCCTATACCGAGGGCCCGGTCAACTTCTTCCTGGCGCTCACCGCCTTGCTCGGCCTGCACACCGTCCTCCTGCTCGTCTGGCTGATCTTCATCGTCTTCCGGCCGGGGAGCGCCGCCATCGGCCTGCTCGGCGGCCTTGTTCTGCGCCTCGGCGGCCGGCTGACGCGCTCGCTGCACAAGGGGCCGCTGGAGCTCGCCGCCGTCCAGGCGGCGGGCGGCGTCTTCTTCGGCGGCGGTCTGAGCCGCTGGGCGCTCGGCACGATCAGCCATTGCATGTGGCTCGCCTACCTCGCCGGCTGCCTCGCCGCCGTCGTTCTGCTGCTGAGCACCCGCCAGTACGACTTCGCCTGGGAAACGACGATCCTCTCCGAACCCGTGTACGTGGAGATGGCGCGGCTGATCGCCGTGCCGGTGCAGGCGCTTGGCTTCGCCGTGCCGGACGCGGCGCAGATCGGCGGCAGCCGGTGGACCGGCGGCGGCGCGGTGGTGGCCATAGCACGCGAGGCCTGGGGCAGCCTGCTGATCGGCTGCATCGTCGTCTATGGCCTGCTGCCGCGCGGCCTGGCGTTGCTGGTCAGTCTGGCGGCGCTGCTGCGGGCCCGCTCCCGCTACCGGCTGGATCCCGGCCACCTCGGCTTTGTCCGCCTGCACAGCCGGCTGATGCCGCTGTCGCGACAGACCGGCATCGTCGATCCCGATGAGGCGAGCGCGGAGGGACAGCCAGCCGGGACGCGCGCCGTCCAGACAACGGCGATCCGCGCCACCGGTCCAACGGGGATCCTCGGCCTGGAGATCGACCGACCGGCCGGCGGCTGGCCGCCGGACCTGCCGGCGGTCGAATGGTGGGACTTGGGGTTCGCCGACAACCGCGCCGACCGGCGGCGCATCCTCGACGAGGTGGCGGCGGCCGGAGAGGCGCCGCGCGCCATGCTGGTCGTCTGCTCGCTCGCCGCTACGCCCGACCGCGGCACCGGCGCCTTCGTCGGCGCGCTGCGGCGGGCCTCGCCGAGCCCGCTGGTGCGTGCTGCTGACCGAGGGCCAGCGTCTCCGGGGACGGGCAGCGCCCGAACAGGTCGCGCGGCGCATCGAGGACTGGCGGCGGCTGGCGGCCGGCGCCGGTATCGCCGACGATCGGGTGCTCGAACTCGACCTCGATCATCTCACCGATGCCAGCCGCGATCGGCTGATCCGGCTGCTCGAATACAGCAGGCAAGCGGCCGTGGCGGAACGTCGTATCGACCGGGCGTTCGCGCTGATCCAGGAGCATGCGGCCGGCTGGTCGGGGCCGCCCGGCATGGCCGAACAGGCCGAGTTGCAGCGCGCCATCGCGGCGCTCTACGGCGGCGGCCGGCAGGCCTGGCAGGACCTGCTGCGGGCGCGGCTGAGCGGCGGAATGCCCCGGCTGAACGAGCTGCGGGAGAGCTCGCGGCGAATGGTGGACCTGCTGCCGGCGCGGCTGCGCGACACCCGCTGGCTCGCCGCCGGCGCCGTCGCCGGGGCGTTCGGCTGCATCGCGGCGGCAACTCTGGTCGCTCCCGCCGCTATCGTCGCGCTGCCCGCCTGGGCCGGGATAGGGGCGGCGCTGTCGGCGCTCATCGGCCCCGGCGCTTCAAGTCGGCAAAGACCGGCGGAGGAGCCCTTGGATCTGACCGACGCGGTCAACGCGGCGGCGCTGTTCGCGATCGTACTGGAATTGCAGGGGCGCGACGAAACGGAGATCACCCGGATCATCGACCGGGTCGCCGGCGACGAGGACCCACCCACGATGCGCGATCTGGACTCCGTCCGCTCTTGGCTCGACGCGCTGCGGGGCCGCCTCGACCTGGCGCTGCAAGCCGAACGGCGGGGCCGGCGATGAGCCCGAAGCTGCCGGTCTTAAGGGTGGCGATCGTCGGCCACACCAACACCGGCAAGACCTCGCTCGTTCGCACGCTGACCCGCGACGCCGGGTTCGGCGAGGTTTCCGACCGGCCGGCGACGACCCGGCACGTCGAGGGTACGGTGCTGCTGGTCGAGGGCCGGCCGTTGATCGAGCTTTACGACACGCCCGGCCTGGAGGACCCGATCGGCTTGCTGGAGCTGCTCGACCGGATGCGCGGCGATCGCCGGCAGGATTGGGTCGACATCATCCGCGAGTTCCTCGACAGCCCGGCCGCGCACGACGGCTACGCGCAGGAAGCCAAGGCGATCCGGCAGGTGCTGGCGAGCGACGTGGCGCTCTACGTCATCGACGCGCGCGACCGGGTGCTCGGCAAGCATCGCGACGAGCTGGAGATCCTGGGCCGCTGCGCCCGCCCGGTGATGCCGATACTCAACTTCGTCGCCAGCCCGGAAGCGCGCACCGACGAATGGCGCGAGCACCTGAGCCGAGTCAACATGCACGCGGTGGCCGAGTTCGACACGGTGGTCCTCAACGAGTTCGCCGAACAGCGGCTGTTCGAGAAGATGCGGACGCTGCTCGACCGCTTTCGGCCGACGCTCGACGCGCTGATCGGCGAGCGCCAGCGACAGCGCGGGGCGTTGGTGCGATCGGCCGCTGAACTGCTGGCCGATCTGCTGATCGATGTCGCCGCCTACGTGGTCGTCGTGCCCGAGCAGGACGTGGACCGGCGGGAAGCGGTGATGGAACAGGTCAGGCAGGCGGTGCGCGGCCGCGAGCAGCAGTGCGTGGCCGCGCTGTTGGAGTTGTTCCGCTTCCGTCCCGACGACTACGAGGCAGACACCGTACCCGTCGAGGGTGGGCAGTGGGGCATGGACCTGTTCAATCCCGCCTCGCTCAGGCAGTTCGGCATCCGGGCGGGCGGCGGGGCGGCGGCCGGCGGCATGGCCGGCCTCGCCATCGACGCGGTGACCGGCGGCCTGTCGCTCGGGGCGGCGGCGGTTCTCGGCGCCACTCTCGGCGCGCTGTGGAGCAGCTTCGAGTCGCACGGCCGGCGCATCGCCGATGTCTTTCGCGGCTTCACCGAACTGCGGGTGGAGGAGACGACGCTGAAGCTGCTTGCCGCGCGCGAGATGGAGTTGATCCAGGCATTGCTGCGGCGCGGCCACGCCAGTCAGGACCGGATCCGCCTGAAGGCGGCAGCCGAGTCGAAACGCGCCGAATGGGCTTCGGGGCCGCTCCCCGACGTGCTGCGGGAGGCGCGGATCCATCCCCAGTGGTCGCGGTTGAACGAGAGCTCGCCGGCAAGCGACGGCGCGCGCTCGCGGGCGCAGGGCCAACTGGCGGAAGAGCTGATGTCGGTGCTGACCGGAGCGGAGTGGGGGGCGGCGGCGCACGCCGGTTGACGCGCGAGCCTGCTTTGCGGCGCCGCCGGCCGCGGCGCAACTATCGCCACCGGCCGCGTCGGCTGCTATCCATGGCAGCTAAGCGTCTGATTTTCCGCGAAAGTTCAAGAGCCATCGGCGGGACCGAGCCATGTTGCATGGCGAAAACGAGTGTGTTACAGAAGGTTGCCGCGCGGCGGGGTCTTCTCCAGATACCGCGCGCTGCGGGTACTCTGGGGCCGCTCACGCAACACCGGCCCGACAACCAACAACAATGAGGGCGCTCTCCGGTGACATCCGCGACCCAAGGCTCCGCCGGCCTCGCCGAAAGCTACGCCGCCGCGCTGTTCGAACTCGCCGATGCCGACAAGGCGCTCGACCAGGTGGCGGCGGAACTGCTGCAACTTCAGTCGATGATCGCAAGCTCGGGCGACCTGGAGCGAGTGATGCGCTCGCCGGTGATCTCGCGGGAGGATCAGCGCCGCGCCATCGACGCCGTCCTCGTTGCCAGCGGCGGCAGCGATCTGGTTCGGCGCTTTGTCGGTCTCGTCGGCCACAACCGGCGTCTTTACGTGCTGCCAAAGATCATTGCTGCATTTGCGAAGCGGCTCGCCGCCCGGCGCGGCGAGACGACGGCGGAGGTGACCTCGGCGACGCCGTCTGTCCGACGACCAGACCGCGGCGATCACCAGCGCGCTCAAGAAGGCGATCGGCACCAATGTCGTGCTGTTGAAGCGCACCGATCCGAGCTTGCTCGGCGGCCTCGTCGTCAAGGTCGGCTCGCGCATGGTCGACAGCTCGCTGAAGAACAAAACTGCTCCGCTTGAGCTTTGCCATTAAGGGAATCGGGTGATGGAAATCCGGGCCGCTGAAATCTCCGCCATTCTGAAACAACAAATCGCGTCCTTCGGGACCGAGGCGGAGGTCGCCGAAGTAGGGACCGTGCTGTCGGTCGGCGACGGCATCGCCCGCGTCTACGGCCTCGACAAGGTGCAGGCCGGCGAGATGGTGGACTTCCCGGACGGCACCAAGGGCCTGGCGCTCAACCTTGAGGAGGACAACGTCGGCGTCGTGCTGTTCGGCGACGACCGCAACATCCGGGAGGGCGACACCGTCAAGCGCACCGGCACGATCGTCGACGTGCCGGTCGGCAAGGGCCTGCTCGGCCGAGTGATCAACGCCGTCGGCGAACCCATCGACGGCAAGGGCGAGCTCGCATCCACCGAACGCCGCGTCGTCGACATCAAGGCGCCGGGCATCATCCCGCGGCGGTCGGTGCACGAGCCGATGCAGACCGGCATCAAGGCGATCGACAGCCTGATCCCGATCGGTCGCGGTCAGCGCGAGCTGATCATCGGCGACCGGCAGACGGGCAAGAGCGCCATCATTCTCGACACCATCCTCAACCAGAAGAAGATCAACGCGCAGGCCGTCGACGAGCACGAGAAGCTCTATTGCATCTATGTCGCCATCGGCCAGAAGCGTTCCTCGGTGGCGCAGTTCGTCAAGGTGCTGGAGGACAACGACGCCTTCGACTACACCTGCGTCGTCGCCGCCACCGCTTCGGAAGCGGCGCCGCTGCAGTATCTGGCGCCCTACGTCGGCTGCACGATCGGCGAATACTTCCGCGACAACGGAATGCATGCGGTCATCTTCTACGACGATCTGTCGAAGCAGGCGGTGGCCTACCGGCAGATGTCGCTGCTGCTGCGCCGTCCGCCGGGCCGCGAGGCTTATCCGGGCGACGTGTTCTACCTGCATTCGCGGCTGCTGGAGCGCGCGGCGAAGCTGAACAAGGACCATGGCGGCGGTTCGCTGACCGCGCTGCCGGTGATCGAGACGCAGGCGGGCGACGTCTCGGCGTACATTCCGACCAACGTCATCTCGATCACCGACGGCCAGATCTTTCTCGAAACGGAGCTGTTCTACAAGGGCATCCGGCCGGCGGTGAACGTCGGCATCTCGGTGAGCCGGGTGGGATCGGCGGCGCAGATCAAGGCGATGAAGAAGGTCGCCGGCACCATCAAGCTGGAACTCGCGCAGTATCGGGAGATGGCGGCGTTCGCCCAGTTCTCTTCCGACCTCGACGCCTCGACGCAGAAGCTGCTGGCGCGCGGCTCGCGGCTGACGCAGCTGCTGAAGCAGCCGCAGTTCAAGCCCTATCCGGTAGAGGAGCAGGTCGTCGCCATCTATGCCGGAACCCGGGGCTATCTCGATGCCGTGCCGGTCGACGACGTCAACCGCTACGAGGCGGCGCTGCTCGACAGCATCCGGGCGAACGGCGCCGAAATCCTCGATGACATTCGCACGCAGAAGGATCTGACGCCGGAGATCGAGGAGAGGCTGAAGGGGTTCCTCGATCGCTTCGCCAAGTCCTTCGCATAACGGCGAGGGGCGTCGACAGAAACAGCACGAACGGGACAACCGCGTCATGCCAAGCCTGAAAGACTTGCGGGTACGGATCGCCAGCGTCAAATCGACGCAGAAGATCACCTCCGCGATGAAAATGGTCGCGGCCGCGAAGCTGAAGCGCGCCCAGGCGGCGGCGGAGCAGGGCCGCCCATACTCGGTGAGCATGGAACGCATGCTGGCCAACCTGCTTCGCGGCATACCGTCGCTCGAGCACGCGCCGAAACTGCTCGCCGGCCACGGCAGCGAGCAGAAGCACCTGCTGGTCATCATCACCAGCGATCGCGGACTGGCCGGCGGCTTCAACGCCAACATCGCCCGCGAGGCGCGGCGGCGGATAAACGCGCTGCAGCGCGAAGGCAAGGAGGTCAAGCTGCTGATGATCGGCCGCAAAGGCCGGGATGCGCTGCGGCGCGACCACGGCAGGCTGATCATCGACATGCTGGAGAACGTCACCCGCAACGGCGCGCAGTTCGAGCCGGCCCGCGACATCTCGCGACGGCTGCGGAAGATGTACGACGCGGGCGAGTTCGACGTCTGCACGCTGATCTTCAATACCTTCAAGTCGGCGATGAGCGCAGATCGTCACGGCGAAGCAGATCATCCCCTTCCCCGCCGGCGAAGCGCAGCTCGGCGACGCCGAGGCGACGGCCGCAGGACGGCGTCTACGAGATGGAGCCGGAGGAAGACGAGCTGCTTCGCGACCTCTTGCCGGCAAACGTCTCGATGCAGATCTTCCGGGCTCTGCTGGAGAGCTACGCCTCCGAGCAGGGGGCCAGGATGACGGCGATGGACAACGCGACGCGCAACGCCGGCGAGATGATCGACCGACTGACGCTCACCTACAACCGCAGCCGCCAGGCCGCGATCACCAGGGAACTGATCGAGATCATTTCCGGCGCGGAGGCGGTATAAACGATCGCCGCGCATGAACCGGGATCTTCTGGAGGAGCTCTCGCAATGAATAGCAAGAACGCCATCGGCACCGTCACCCAGGTGTTGGGCGCCGTCGTCGATGTCCGCTTCGACGAGAGTGATCTGCCGAAGATCCTCAACGCGCTGCACGTCGATATCCAGGGGCGCCGCCTGGTGCTGGAGGTGGCGCAGGAACTCGGCGAAGGAGTCGTCCGCACGGTCGCCATGGACACCACCGACGGCCTGGTGCGCGGCCAGCCGGTGACCGATACCGGCGCGCCGATCTCCATCCCGGTGGGGCCGGAAACCCTCGGGCGGATCATGAACGTCATCGGCGAGCCGGTCGACGAGCGAGGCCCGATCGCCACCAACACCCGCTTTCCGATCCACCGGCCAGCGCCCAGCTTTCTCGAACAGTCGACGGAATCCGAGATCCTGATCACCGGCATCAAGGTCATCGACCTGATCGAGCCCTACGCGAAGGGCGGCAAGGTCGGCCTGTTCGGCGGCGCCGGCGTCGGCAAGACCGTCATCATCATGGAACTGATCAACAACATCGCCAAGGCGCACGGCGGCTATTCGGTTTTCGCCGGCGTCGGCGAGCGCACCCGCGAGGGCAACGACCTCTACCACGAGATGATGGAATCCGGCGTCATCCAGATCAACGGCAAGGGCTCGAAGGCGGCGCTGGTCTATGGACAGATGAACGAGCCGCCGGGCGCCCGCGCCCGCGTCGGTCTGGCCGGACTGACCGTCGCCGAGTACTTCCGCGACGAGGAAGGCCAGGACGTGCTGTTCTTCGTGGACAACATCTTCCGTTTCACCCAGGCCGGCTCCGAAGTCTCGGCGCTGCTCGGCCGCATTCCTTCGGCGGTCGGCTATCAACCGACGCTCGCGACCGACATGGGCGCGCTGCAGGAGCGGATCACCTCGACGAAGAAGGGCTCGATCACCTCGGTGCAGGCGATCTACGTGCCGGCCGACGACCTGACCGACCCGGCGCCCGCCACCTCCTTCGCCCACCTCGACGCGACGACGGTGCTGAGCCGGTCGATCGCCGAGCTCGGCATCTATCCGGCGGTCGATCCGCTCGAACTCCACCTCGCGCGTCCTCGACCCGCGGGTCGTCGGCGACGAGCACTACCTTGTCGCCCGCGACGTGCAACGGATCCTGCAGACGTACAAATCGTTGCAGGACATCATCGCCATTCTCGGCATGGACGAGCTGTCGGAGGAGGACAAGCTGACAGTCGCCCGCGCGCGCAAGATTCAGCGGTTCATGTCGCAGCCGTTCCACGTCGCCGAGGTGTTCACCGGCACGCCCGGCGTATTCGTCAACCTCGAGGATACGATCAAGGGCTTCAAGGGCATCGTCAACGGCGACTACGACCATCTGCCGGAGGCGGCCTTCTATATGATCGGCACGATCGAGGAGGCGGTCGAGAAGGCGAAACGGATGGCCGAAGAGGCGGCGTGAGCGAAGCGTGACGGAGAACCGGCCCTCACCCCGACCCTCTCCCCAAGGGAGAGGGTGGGAGCGAAGCGAGCGGGTGAGGGAAGGAGCGGCGGCGAAGACGAGGATTTTCGGATGGCAGACACTTTCGACTTTGAGATCGTCACGCCGGCGGCGGCGATGCTTTCGCAACCCGCCGAGCTGGTCATCATCCCGGGCGCGGCCGGCAACTTCGGCGTGATGCCGGGGCACGCGCCGACGCTGTCGACGCTTCGGCCCGGCACCATCGAGATCCGCGACCGCTCGCTCAAGGTCCTCGAGCAGATTTTCGTCGAGGGCGGCTTCGCCGAGGTCACCCCGGAGCGTTGCACGATCCTCGCCGAGGAGGCGCTGCCGGTCTCTGAAATTACCCGCGAGGAGGCGGAGACGCGCTTGAAGCGGGCGCACGACGCGCTGATGGTGGCGGATACGTTCGGCGTTCGCGTCACCGCCGAGCACGATGTGCGCGCGGCGGAAGCCATGGTCGAAGCAGTTGACGCCTACGAGAAGGCCCAGGGCAGAACGCACTGAGCCGCGCGGGTAGCCGCGGCACTGGAGTCGTAGATGCAGCTCATCCTCGTGCAGCACGGTGACGCGGTAGCCGAAACCATCAACCCGGCGCGGCCGCTGACCGAGCGTGGTCGCGAGGACATCGAGCAGCTCGCGGCGTTCCTCGCGAAAAATGGCGTCCGGGTCGCTCGGGTCGTGCACAGCGGCAAGCTTCGCGCCAGGGACTGGCGGCGATCATGATACCCGCGGTGGCCGCCGGCGCTACCGTCGAGGTGATGGAGAAGGGGCTGTTGCCGTCGGATTCGCCCGTCTACCTCTCCGAATCAGCGAACACTTGGCGGGAAGACACGCTGATCGTTGGCCACCAGCCGTTCATGGGCCGTCTGACCTCTCGTCTGCTGCTAGGCGCCGAGCGGCCAGTGATCGTCGAGTTCACCCCCGGAACGGCCGCGTGTCTCGCCCGCCGGCCGGTAAGCGGGGCGTGGTCGCTCGCCTGGGTGTTGACGCCCGAGTTGCTGCGGCAGTAGCGCATTGGCCGACGGCTCCCGCCGCCAGCTCCATCTTCGCGTGCGCGTCATCCTGTCCCTTGCATTGATTTTGCTCGCCGCCTCGCCGAGCCATGCGCTGGTCGAGCCCGAGGAACGCGAGATGCGCGGCGCCTTCGTGGCGTTCCTGAAGGAATCGCTGGTCTCGCAGGGCGCCTTCGCCGATGGCGCCTGCAATGTCGGAGGGAAGGGATGCTCCGTAGTTCTTCTCGATATGCGGCGGGACTACCGGCTGATCTCGTTTAAGAAGCGCGACTGCCGAATAGCCGGAGACACCGCCTTCGTCTGCCGGTTCGACGCCAAGGTCACCTGCGCCTACTCGGCGGATGGGAAACCCAGACCCGATGTGGCCGACCTGTACTGCGGGCCGTTGTACAACAAGACTTCCGCGTATACCGCCATGTTCCACTACCAGGCGCCCGGATGGGTAATCCAGCGTTTCGTTTCCGGCTGACCCGAGATTGGAATCGCGGTCGGTGAGCCCGGGGCCGGTCCTTCACTCCTGGGACCTGTCGGTCCGCGAAGCCATCGCGCTTCAGCAGGAAGTCGCAAGCGCCGTCGAGCGGCACGACCGGTTCGGCGAGGTGCGGACGATCGCCGGCATCGACGTCGCCTACGGCCGTCGCGGTCGAAACGCCAATGCGCGCGCCGCGGCGGTTCTGATGGATGCGACGACGCTCGAAGTGTTGGAGCGCTCGGCGATCGAGATGGCGATCACCTTCCCCTACGTGCCCGGCCTGCTCACCTTCCGGGAGGCGCCGCCCGCCATCGCCGCCATCCGCGCCTTGCGGCGTCGTCCCGATCTGTTGCTGTGCGATGGCCAGGGGCTGGCGCATCCCAGGCGCTGCGGCTTCGCCAGCCACCTGGCGCTGGCGCTCGATCTGCCCTCGATCGGCGCGGCCAAGTCCAGGCTCACCGGCACACACGGCGAGGCGGGAGCGGAGCGCGGCGCCTGGACGCCGTTGCTCGACAATGGCGAGGTGATCGGGGTTTGCCTGCGTACGCGCACAGGCTGTAAGCCGATCTATGTGTCGATCGGCCATCGCGTCACCTTGCCGACGGCGATTCGCTTTGTGCTCCAATGCACAACGAGGTACCGGCTGCCGGAACCGACCCGATTGGCCGACCAGCTTTCCAAGGCGCGCGGTGACCCGGTTGCACCGGTGCAAAGCCTTTAGGCATTTGTCGCACCAATTGCACACTGCGCTCGCAAAAGCTGAATAAGTTCACCACTCCGCAATTGTTGCCCTTGTAATGTTGCAGTGCAGCATATATTAGAGACTCATGATGATGCCCTGCATGCGAACCCTCACCGCCAGCGAACTGCCGAAGTACCGCGACCACTTGCTTCGCCTCGATGCGGAAGATCGTCGCCTGCGCTTCGGCTATCCGATCTCCGACGAGGCGATCCAGGGCCACGTGCGCAAGATCGACATGACGAAGGATCGGATTACTGGTTCAAGTCGACGATGATCTGGAGGTCATCGCGGCCGCGCACATCGCGGCCGGCGCTCAGGGGACGGTGGAGCTGGCTTTCAGCGTCGATCGCGACTGGCGCGGCAGGGACTGGGTACGCAGCTGTTCGAGCGGGCGCTTCTGTGGTCGCGCAATCGGGGCATTCGCCACGCCGTCATCTATTTCCTTTCTGACAACCACACGATGCGGCATTTGGCGCGCCAGGCCGGGATGACCATCCTCATCGAGGCGGGCGAGGGCGAGGGAAGGCTGGAGCTAGAGCCGCCGACGCCGCTCAGCTATCTGCGCGAGCTCGCGACGGAGCGGCTGGCGATGTACGATACACTCGTTCAAGGTGAGCCGGCAGGGCCGTCGGCCACTGCTGGCCCGGCCGGCGGTCTGAACTACGCGGGCGAACCGCGCTGGGACGAATTCGCTTGCATCGCCGGCCATCGGCGTCTAACTGCCGATTGAGCGCCTTGCCTCCGGCGACTCTGACCGGCCATGGTGCGGACCAACCATCCGGCCCCGTCTGGCCCGGTCCGGCTCATCCAGACACTCACGGGATCAAGGGTACACCCATCATGCGCTTTTTCGGGCTTCGTTCTTGCGTTCGCTATTCCTGGCGGCGGGGCTCACCGCCGCGGCGCTGTCCCCCGCCAGCGCGCAGGAGGCCGCGATCACCGATGCCAAACTGCAATCGTTCGTCGTCGCGGCGATGAAGGTCAGCGAGCCGATCGACCAGTGGACGCCGCGCATCGAGGCGGCGAAGACGGCCGGAGGAGAGAGCGCAGCTCGAAGCGGACGGCGAACGGCGAACTGGTCCAGGCGATCCAGTCGACCGGCGACATGACGGTGCAGGAGTACCAGCAGATCAGCCGCCGCGCCGAGGGCGATCAGGCGCTGCAGGAGCGGATCATGAAGATCGTGCAGTCGGGCGAACCGCAGCCGCAGCCGCAGCCACAGTCGCAGGCGCAGCCGCAAAGCAGAACACGGAAGTAGCAGGCAGCGCTGCGCCGAAGAGTTGCGTAATTACGAGGAGCGAAGCAATCCAGCGTGGATCGCCACGCTCGCTGCTGCTCGCTCGCGATGACGATGGTGTTGCGGCCGGACCCGTTATTGCTACCCACGCTCGGACCCGTCATTGCGAGCGGAGCGAAGCAATCCAGAGTGGATCGCCACGGCGCTCGCGCGCCTCGCGATGACTATGGCCACGTCATGGCGACCTGCGATGGACCGTCATTGCGAGCGGATCGAAGCAACCCACCATCGGGCTCTGGTTAAACGAGCCGCCGGCGTCCGAGGTGCTAGACAATACCTTTATACAGATCCCGCCATTCAGGGTTCATGGCCTCGATCAGCTCCAGCTTGTTTTTGCGTGAGCCCGCCTTGATCTGCTTTTCGCGGGCGATATCCTCGGGAAGATCGTCGTGCGCTTCATAATATACCAGACAGGTGCAATCATACTTCGATGTAAAGCCGGCTACTATTCGCGCTTTATGCTGATACAACCCGCCGCACGAGATCGCCGGTCACCCCCGTGTAGAGCGTGCCATTCCGTTTGTTGGCCATGATGTAGACGGCGGGAGGTCTCATGGGCTCATGCCGAGCTGGGTTGATCCGTTCTCCGCGATTATCCGTTATTGCCCGTCGAGCCGCGACGACCGACGTCATTGCGAGCGCAACGAAGCAATGCACCCTGTCGATAACCCGAGGGCTGGATCGCCACGGCGCGCGCGCGCCTCGCGATGACGATGAGGTTCCGGCTGGACCCGTCATGCCACCCACGCTCCTACCCGTCATTGCGAGCGGAGCGAAGCAGTGGATCGCCACGCGGCTCGGCTGCTCGCTCGGGATGACGATGGTGTTGGGCCCCCCACGGTAGGCTCGCCATGAACTTCGTGGGAATGCGATATACGCAAGCGACCGAGGCCGAGGGGGCGGACTCCATGCGCGTTCTATTCGTTCACCAGAATTTTCCCGGCCAGTACCTGCACCTGGCCTCGGCGCTGGCGGCGCGCGGCGACGAGGTGGTGGCGCTCGCCATCGAGAAACAGCAGCCGCCGCCGGGCGCGCGGGTGTTTCACTATCAGCCGCGCCGGGCATCGAGCAGCGGCATTCACCCCTGGGTCGCCGACATCGAGACCAAGGTGATCCGCGGCGAGGCGGCGGCGCAGGCGGCGCTGGCGATCCGCGACAAGGGGTTTGTCCCGGATGTGATCTGCGCGCACCCGGGCTGGGGCGAGGCGCTGTTCCTGAAAGACGTGTTCCCCAACACGCCGATGCTCTCGTTCATCGAGTTCTACTACAAGGTGG
>CAWAYT010000057.1:0-17891 GCA_963786265.1 uncultured Alphaproteobacteria bacterium | reverse complement strand
ATTTCTATGTACGTCTTCAACCATCGTATTGCTCTCGGCGACGCGCGGATCGTGAACCTGCGCGACCCGGAGACGTACGTCGAGGTCTGTGCCGGGCGATATCTTTATGGCGAGGAGGGAGAGATAGTCGAGATCGCCGCGCCGTTCCTGATTGGCCGTTATCCGGTGACCAATGGCCAGTACGCAGAGTTCATCGACGCCGGCGGCTACCGCGACCGGCAATGGTGGTCCGAGGCCGGCTGGGCTTGGCTGCAGGCGGAGGAGGTGGCGGAGCCCGAGTACTGGCGCGGCCGGCGCTGGAACGCTCCGAACCAGCCTGTAGTGGGTGTCAGTTTCTGGGAGGCCGAAGCGTGCTGCGCCTCGGCCGGGGGCAGACTTCGCGACCGAGCAGCAGTGGCAAGCCTCGACCCGCGGTCCGAGGGGGCCTGGAAATGGCTCGGCCAGCGGGTCCGGCCGCCGCCGTCCGCGCCTCTCCTTCTTCCGCGACGGTAGTGGGGATCCTTCTCGAAGCGATAGGCGGTGGATGTGCTGAACGACGCCTTCGCCGCCGCGACGGGCGGCGTATCGGCCTGACGGAACTTCATGTACAGCCTCATCTGGTGATCGGTTGCGTGTTGGCCGGGCAAGGAGTGATTCCTTCTTGGCGAAAAAAATCGCCCGCATAGCCGGTCAGCCGCGATCACCAGACGGCGCGTTCCCTGAGGGATCGCGCCGCCGCTGGGTCGTCACTCCGGTCGGGCTACGCCCTCCCTGCGTTACGAACCCGGCGATATCGTCTCATCCTGATTGACGCTCCAATGCCACTGTGATTGTCGCGCTGCATGCAGCGCTTCGCCCGCCGGTACCGCTACGTGCTGCGGGCGGACATCGTGCAGCACTTCGCTTCGGTCGATCACGCGATCCTGCTCGATATCCTGCGCCGGCGGATCCCGGAGCCGGACGTGATGGGCTGGTCGAGACGATCGTCGCCAGCGGCCGCGGCGTGCTCGACGACGAATACCGTTACGTGCGTTTTCCCGGCGACGACCTGCTGGCGATCTGCCGGCCGCGGGGTCTGCCGATCGGCAATCTCACCTCGCAGTTCTGGTCCAACTGCTACCTGCACCCCTTCGACCAGTTCGTCACGCGCGAACTCGGCTGCCGCGCCTATCTCCGTTACGTCGACGATTTTGCCCTGTTCGGCGACAGCAAGGCGAGCTCTGGGCGTGGAAGGCGGCGATCATCGAGCGGCTCGCGCGCTTGCGCCTCGTCATCCACGAGACGCCGCGCGCAGGTGCTGCCGGTGGACGCCGGATCCCTTGGCTCGGCTTCGTCGTCCATCCCGACCCACCGCCTGGTCAAGGCGCGCAAGGTCCGCTCGGCCACCGGCGGCTGCGGTCGCGGCTGGCCGCCTATCACGCCGGCGAGATCAGCTTTGCCGAGCTCGATGCCAGCATCCGGGGCTGGATCAACCACGTCGGCCACGCCGATAGCTGGGGCCTGCGCCGGCACGTGCTGGAGACGCTGCCGATCCGCCCGGCCGAGCATCGCCGGGCGATTGCGGCACGGCAGATCCGGGCGGTGGCGAAGAAAACCGAGGCGGCGCTGGCACCGCTGGCGCCGCTGCGCGGCGCTTTCAGGGATCAGTGCCCGAAGATGGGGACGAACACACCACACGGAAGCCGATGCTGACGCCCCGGATGTCCGGGTTGTTCCCGTCGCGGTCGGCCGAGCGCGCGCAGACCCGATCGTGCCCCACGACCCGCCGCGCAGCACACGGCGGTCTCGTTGTGGCATTCGAGGGGGTCGTCGCTTCCGCACCACTCCCAGACGTTGCCAGCCAGGTCCTCGATGCCCAGGTCGGCCCCGTGCGGCGACCGCGGAAACAGCCCGACCGGCGAGGCAACACGGAGGCCGGCCTCAAGGGTATTACAGATGCCGGCCCTCCCAGTCGTTGCCCCAAGGGTACGGGTTTTTTTGGACGTGCTGGCCAATGATGACGACATCGACAGCGACGATGACCGGGGAACGCTGCGAATTGTCGCGGCGAGCGCCGCCGCTACCGGCGCGCTCGTCGCCTTCAGCGGCGTGGCCGGCGCCGGCCTCGTCTATCGCCCCAGCAGCAGCGGCGCCTTCGCCGCCCTGGGCGAGGGGGAGACCGCGATCGACACCATCAGCTACACTATCGAGGACAGCCACGGAGCGAGAGCGACAGGCTCGGCGCTGGTGACCGTCGTCGGCCGCAACGATGCGCCGACCGCCAGGCCCGATCAGGGCGCCACGGACGAGGACACCGCCATCAGCCTCGCCGTACTCGCCAACGACTTCGACCCGGACCGCAACGACCGGCTGGCGGTCGGCGCGATCAACGGCACCGCGATCACGACGTCGGGCCCGCAGGTGGCGCTCCCTTCGGGCGCGATCGCCAGCGTCGGCGCGGACGGCTTGCTGCGTTACGATCCCGCCAGCGGCTTCTCGCATCTGGCCCGCGGCCAAACGGCGATCGATACCTTCAGCTATACCGCCGTTGATGAACACCTCGGCGCCAGCACCGCGAACATCTCCGTCACGGTTAGCGGCCGCAACGATGCTCCAGTGGCGGGCGACGACGTGCTGAGCACGACTGCCTCGACCCGCCTCACCGTCGCCGCCTCGACCCTGCTCGCGAACGATGTAGAGCTGGACGCCGGGGACGGCATAACCCTCGTCGGCATCGATCTCACCTCCACACTCGGCATCGTGAGCTTCGACGGGACGACCGTGAGCTATGACCCCAATTCCCGCTTTCGCGGGTTGGGCGAGGGGGAGACGGCAACCGACACCTTCACGTATCGGATCAGCGATCGGGACGGCGCCACCGACAGCGGCAGCGTTACAGTCCACGTTCGCGGAGTCAACGATGCGCCCGTGGCGGCTGACGACAGCGCTCTGACGGATGAAGACCGGCCCATCATCATCAACGTTCGCGCCAACGACGCCGATCCGGATGCCCACGACGGGACGCCGACAGTCACCTCGATCGACACTTCCGCGACGCGCGGACAGGTGACGCTCAACGCGGATGGCTCGATCACCTACGACCCGCGCGGCCGCTTCGACAGCCTCAACACCGGCCAAGTCGATCACGACTTTTTCACGTATCGGATCGCCGACGGGCATGGTGCCTTCGATGAAGGATCCGTCAGCGTCGAGATCGCCGGGCGATCCGACACCGAGCGCCTGATCGACAGCTTCGAGGCGCCGTTCACTGCGGCAAACAGGTCCTCCTCCGTGGTCACCACCGTCGGCCAATATCAAGAAACGGCCGGAGCCTCGCCCTACCGGCCCACGGATGGTCAGTTCATGGCGCGACTCGAGGCTTTCGGCACGTCCGCGCAGAAGATTGGTTCGCAAACGGTATCCGCGCTCGAGGGCTTCCTCGGCATACCCGATCGTTCCCTGCCGAGGGATCCGGGCGACAACTCACTCCCGGCAAACGGCTCGGCCTTCAGGCTGAAGCTGAACGTCCAGGCCGGCGACGAGATTTCTTTCGACTGGATGTTCGATGCCCGCGACACCGTGAGCGCGCCGCCCGCCGACAATGACTACGCCGTCTTGACCGTCGTGGGAGGCGCCGGCGCCGAGCTGTTCAAGCTATCGGACGTGCGGCAGACAGGTGATCATGGCGCCTCCGGCTGGCGATCGTCGATCTACACGGCATCAACTGCAGGCGAGCTTACGATCGGTTTCGGAGCCGTCAACGATCGTGTCGCGGATGCGTCAGGCCAAGGTTCGGTGCTGCTGGTCGATAACGTCCGGTTCAACCGCGACTTCGACCATGGCTACCAGATCGTCGACCACCAGGCGGATGGCCGGTTTGAAACGGTCGTTGCCGTCGGGTAAGTTTGCCGTCAATGGCGAAATCGAAATAGGGTGTAAGCTTAAGGCCGCCAAGCTCGCCGGGAAGATCGCCGATGCCATTACAACGACCACGCGCGTTCGTCGTCTCTCCCTTCGGGCTCAAGCCAGGCCTGAATGGCACTTCGATCGACTTCAATTCGGTTTTTGCCGAACTCATTGAGCCGGCGCTGCTCGACGCGGGTCTGGAAGCGTTTCGCGCCGACCTCGAGCAGCGGGCTGGCAGCATCCATTCCGACATGTTCCAGGAACTGTTGCTTGCCGATCTGGTCGTCGCCGATCTCTCGATCGACAATCCGAATGCCTGGTACGAGCTCGGCGTTCGACATGCGTTGCGCGCCCGTGGCGTCGTCCTGATCTTCAGCGGCCGGGATTACCTGCCCTTCGACGTTGGCCCGGAGAGGGCGCTTCGCTACCATCTGAGCGAGGGTAAGCCCGATCCCATCCATGTTCGCGATGATCGGAAGTGCCTCTCGGAGGTGGCGCTCGCCACGCTCGGATCGTGGCGCGGCCGCCGTATCAGCCCGGTTTACCACCTGCTCCCGAACCTTCGGGAGCCGGAGTGGCGGACGCTGCGGGTCGGCGACGTCAACGAGTATTGGGAGAAGTTGGCCGACTGGGAGCAGCGTGTCGCGATCGCGGTCAAGAACAACCGGCCGGGCGATATTCTTGTTTTGGCGGAAGAACCTCCGACCCGGGTTCTTCAATGCGAGGCTCTGCGCATTGCAAGCTGCGCTCTGGTCAGGCTCGGCCGATATCGGTTTGCGCTAGAGGTGCTCGATCGAGCCCTGGAGCACAATCCTGAAGATCTCGTCTGCCGCCAGCAGAAGGGCAATCGCTCTCGGCCGACTGGGACGACATGCCGAAGCGCAGGCCTGTCTGCAGGCGATTAAGCGCGATCATCCCGGCGATGGTCGAGACCCTGGCCTTACTTGGGCGGACGCATAAGGACGAATGGCTGGCGACCTGGCGCGGCGAGGGCAGAACGCCGGAGGAGTTGCGCGAGGCGGCTGCCGACGAGGCTGCTCTGCTGCTCGAGGCGGCGCGCGCCTACGCCGACGCGTTTCGCGTGCAGCCCGGCAACTTTTACCCGGGAATCAATGCCGTCACGCTCGGCACCTTGTGGCGATACTTGACCGGCCGCGATGATCCCGGCTTGAAGATCGAAGCGATGCGTCACGGTGTGAGCTGGGCGGCGGAGTGCGCGCTGCTCGAAGATCGCCGTAATTATTGGGCGCGGGCGACACTCGCCGAGCTCGAACTGCTGACCGCCGATATCGAAACGGTTCGGCGGGCGTGCCAGGATGCAACGGCGGTGGCGGGCGACTGGTTTGCTCTCAATTCCTCGAAACAGCAGCTGTGCCTACTCCACGACCTCGGCTTCCGCACCGAAGTAGTTAAAGCCGCCATGGACCTCGTGGCCAAGCGCCAGGAGAAATTGCAGCGGCATAAGAGCCGGGAACCGCGCCACGTCATCCTGTTCAGCGGGCATATGGTCGACGGCGAAAACAGGCAAACTCCTCGCTTCCCCGAAGCCAAGATCGAGATGGCTCGCCAGCGCCTGCGGGCGATCATGGAGCAACTCGGCTCCGGGCCCGAGGATCTCGCCATCTCCGGCGCCGCCTGCGGCGGCGATTTGTTGTTTGCGGAAGTCTGCCTCGATCGCGGCTTGTGTCTGGAGTTGCGATTGCCGCTGATGGAAAGCGAGTTTCTGGATGCGTCCGTCAACTTCGCCGCCCCGCATTGGCGGGATCTCTACGACCGGGTCAAGACGCACCCGAACAGCACTCTGTTGATCTTGCCGCAGGATTTGAGTCCGACGCCACCGGGGGTCAATGCCTTCGAGCGCAATAACCTGTGGATGCTGTACTCGGCGCTGGCTCACGGGGCGGATAAGGTATTCGGCGTGTTGCTGTGGGATCGCGAGCCCGCCGATGGTCCCGGCGGTACCCAGCACATGCACGATCTTATTGCGAAGCTGACCGGCCGCAAGCCGATGGTGATTGAACCCGCGACCCTGTAGCCGACAAGCGTCGACGCAGGCCGACCAGTTCCGTGGCCGACGGACGCCGGCTGGACGTTGCTACAGGCCCAAGCGCAGGCCTGCCGTTCCTCCGTAGGTGACGAAGTTCTCGTTGCCCTGTATGGTCGCGAATTGCACGAAGGGCTGCAGACCATTCGGCAGCAGCGCGGAGACCCCGACGCCGATGCTCGCCCAATCGCGCGCCGGACGTTCCCGCTGGAACGTGAAGCTTGGGGCGGTCGGAGCCTCGACCAGCCGAGCATCGATGTTGCGCTGGCTATTCGCATACTCATGGACCCAGGCAGCCGCTACCTGCGGCACCACGATGCCGTAGGCCGTGTCGAAGCCCATGGACGCCTGCACACCCAGGCTGCTCTGCAGCGAGGTCTGATTAAGATTGCGGTACCGGAGTTCCAGACCGGTATCGCCTTCTTCCTTAAACTCCTCGAACCTGTCGTGCGAGACGGCGAGGCCGAGCCGAGGGCCGATCGTCAGGCTGCCGAACGGGTGATCATAGCCGGCGAGGACCCCGGCGGTGAATTGATTCTCATTATAGTCTGCTGAGGTATGCCCCCGGAAGGTGAGCGGAGGGGTCGGCTGTACTGGATGCGGTGGCGAGGCGATTGTTCTCGTTTTCCTGCCGGGCATAGCCGAGAACAACGTTGGCGAAGGCGCCTTGAAACGGCAGGAAGGTCGCGTACAGGAGCGGACCGAAAATGTGTTTATCAAACCCTCCGCCGTCGTCGTAGGTGCCGTCGTAGTTCGTGTAGTTGAGGGCAAGTCCGGCGAGCAGCCATTCGTTGATCCGATAGTCGGCGCCGACCGTCACCGTCGGAAGCTGCGCTTCGTATCCGTCCTCGAAGCGGTTGTTGTGATGGTTCTGCGCATAGGCGCCCGCGGAGAAGAAGACGCTTGTCCCCGACCCCACACCATACACGACATTCGGACTGGCACCCCCCGCCGGTGGAAGCTGAAGGGCGCCCTCTCTTTGCGCGAAAGTATTGCGGAGAGCATAACTTTGGCCGTCGCTCTTGCCCTCGATCTTCTCTTCTTCGGCTTCGCGAGAAGATTGCAGGCGTTGTTCGATCGCCAGCATGCCTTGTGGCGATCCCCCCGTCGGAATGGACGAGAACGCGCTGCCGACGTTGGGACCATCGCCGATGATGTTTGTGCATAAAGAAGCAAGGTTAGGCTGCTTCGGTACGTTGTTGTCCGGGGCGCAAACGAAATTCAGGTTCTCCCGGAAAGATACGCTGAATGGCGCCGCCCAAGTGGGTTGGACCGCGATGATGCAGCTCAGTAATACTGGAGAAGCAACGACGAGAGTTACTGGTCTGAACGCGCGGAGTCTCGATACCCGCGTTCCGGCGCTCATCCCGAGTTTGCGTTTCGCAGATGTCGCATATTGGCGTTCGATATGAGCTTGCTCAAGGTCCCCTCCCTGCGGAGTAATGATGTCTAGCTTCTTCTTACGCCAGGTCTACTCCCTCCCCCAATCAACCCTGAATTTATAATCCGCTGTGACCCGCGCGAGTCAGGATAAATCGACAAGCGAACACGCCGGCCACGGTCGTGTCTTGCGCGCAACACTCCACCTTGATCAACATGGAGATACGCCGAGGCTCTCAACCGCGGTCAGCCGTTGCTCCAGCCAACTCAGCCGCTGCTGCCATTCGGGATCCAGCACGGGCTCGGCCTCAATGACTTTCTTGGCGCGACAATACGTCTCCCGCGCCTCCTTGCTTTGGCCACCGCGCTCCTGCAGGAGACCCAAATTCCGATATGATGCATAAAGGTCGCGTCGCCAGGCGGCATTGGTCGGATCGGATTCCGCCAGACGCGTTGCAATCGCCAGCGATACCTGGAGTTCGGCGATAGCCGCCGGTACTTGACCCTGCTTCGCCAAAATGCTGCCGATGCGATCATGAACAAGTGATATGTCCCGCTGCAATGCAGGGCTCGACGGCTCGGAGGCGGCGAGCTGCTCGCGAATAGACAGCGATCTTCGATAATGGTCGAGCGCCGACCGAAATTCGCCCCGCAAAGCTAACACGTCGCCGATCCTGTTCAGCGCCACCGAGAGATCCCGTTGAAAAAGTGCATTTCGCGGATTGCCGTCGGCAAGTTGCTCGGCAGTCGCGAGTGACGCGCTGAATGCCTGGAGCGCGGCATCCGCTTGGCCTTGCTTCACCAAAATGCGGCCCACATTGGCGTGGCTCAGTGCTAGGTCGCGCTGGAAGGCGATGTTCATCGGATCGGTAGCCGCTAGTCGCATTGCGACCGCAAGGGACGCTCTGAAGGCGGCAAGCGCCCCCTCCATGTCCCCCTGATCCGCAAGGACGTTGCCGACCTTCTCCTGTGCCGCCGAAAGGTCCCGCTGGAGCTGGGCATTGGACGGATCGCCAGAGGCCAATCTCTCGGCGATGACGAGTGAAGCCCTATAGGCCTTGGCGGCTTCGGTGAAATTGCCTTGCTTGACGAGCACGTCGCCGATCTTGTGATGGATCACCAACATATCCCGCTGCCACTCAAGGTTCGCGGGATCGGCGCGAGTTAGTGGTTCGCTGATGGCTTGTGCGGTCTGAAAGGCGGCGAGCGCTTCGTTCAACTGCCCTTGCCGCAAGAGTATGTCGCCGAGCTTGTTGTGGCTGAGCGACAGCCCTCGCTGCAATTTCCGATCTGCCGGACTTTTGGCCGCGAGTTTCTCACGCATCGACAACGCGGCGCGATAGGCTGTCAGCGCCTCATCCACTTGCAATTGGTTGGCGAGAGCATCGCCGACGAGGTCATTGCTCGTGGCCAGCTGGTTCATCCACTCGGTATTCGATGGATTGCCGGCGACAAGCGCATCCAAAATTTGGCGCGCGCGCTTCGCCGTATCCAGTTGCCGATCCGCCTTGCCGATGATCCCGTAATGGTCAGCCAGGACCATCAGCAGCAAGGCATGCCGGCTGCGAAGTTGCGAGGAGCTCGTGCCATCCTCTACGAGCTGTGCGAAAGAAGTGTCCGCCTGCGTCAGCATCTCCTCGATCGCGAAGCGAGGCACTCCGAAACTGTCACCCAGCCGCACGGCCCTAGCTACGAAATTGGCTGCGATGTCGACCGCCTGTCCAAGCCGCGCCTCCGACTGTTTCGCATACCGCCACGCCAGGAAGCCGCCCACCGTCGCGAGTACGGCAAGGAGAATCATCGCGGCGGCGATACCCTGGTAAATGCGGACCCTTCGCCGCGCGGCGATAAGTTCGCGATGCCGAAGGTCGTTGAAGGATACACCGAGCAGGCCTGCGATCAGCTTGAGCTTGGCGTTGTCCTTGCCGTCGCCTTGCGGCCGGAGGTCCGCCGCGATCGGCTCGGCTTGTTTGTCGCTCAGCTGTCCATCAGCGTCGACCACATACTTCAGCGCCGGTGGAAAGCACTCCAGGGTCGGGTCCGAAGCGTTCGGCTCGCCCTCGACGATGAGGGCGAAGATCCGGTCGGCGCGGCCGAGCCGCTTGAATTCGAGAATCTCTTGATTGACCCAGCGGCTGGCGGCGGCCGCTGGGCTGCAGAGCACGATCAGATGCGCCGATTGTTCAAGGGCCTGGCGAAGCGATGTGGACAGATCGGGAGAGGAGGCGAGCTCATCGCGATCACGAAAGACCGGAAATAGCTTGGAGGGTATCGCGCCGTCACGAGACGGCTGGCCGATCAGAGGCTTTGGGAACTCGATAGCCCTCGATGCTCTTATGCAGCCATGAGGCGCGGCGCTCGTCGCGATGGCTGTAGCTGATGAAAGCACGATACTTAAATCCTGCCGCCTGTGGAGGCGTCCATACCCCCTCCGGCGCATTTTAGAGTTGAACCTTGTCACGCTTGCAACCAAGAGGCAATGGTCATGCACTAGACTGGACTTGAACAGTTTTGCCGGCGCCTGCGGAAGGGAAATGGCGGATTTCTGCGGGTTTCGGGGAGCTTGGATCGAAAATTGGCCAGAAATGTAGTGCCACGAGTTAGGCATAAGATGCATTGACAGAGGCTGGTATCTGGTGCATTGGCGTAGTGCATCAGACGAGGCCCGCATGTTCTTCCGCCGCAAAGCCGTTGGTGAGCGCAGCTACCTTCAGATCGTCGAGAGCCGCCGCGCTGGCAGCTCCATCCGGCAGCATGTCGTCGCCACCCTGGGGCGGGCGGAGGATTGGCTGGACCGAGGCAAGCTCGACCAGCTGTTGCAGTCCGGCGCCCGTCTCAGCGAAACCGCGCTGGTGCTGTCCGCCGTGCGCGATGGCGATGGGCTGGTGGTCGACAGCCGGCGCATCGGTGCGCCGCGGATCTTCGACCGTCTCTGGCGCGAGACCGGCTGCCAGGCGGTGATCGAGGGGCTGCTGGCCGAGCGTCAGTTCCAGTTCCCGGTCGAGCGGGCGATCTTCGCCAGCGTGCTGCACCGGCTCTGCGTGTCGGGCTCCGACCGGGCCTGCGACAAGTGGTTGGAGGGCTACCGGGTTGCCGGGTTCGACGGCATCGACCTGCACCACCTGTACCGGGCCATCGCCTGGCTGGGTGAGGAACTGGCCGACCAGGAGGGACGCACCCGGGCGCCGCGGGCGATCAAGGACCTGGTGGAGGAGCGGCTGTTCGCGCGACGACGCGATCTGTTCAACGATCTCGACCTGGTGTTCTTCGATACCTCCGCCGTCTACTTCCACGGCGAGGGTGGCGAGACGCTCGGCCGGCGCGGCAAGTCCAAGGATCACCGCCCGGAATTGAAACAGGTGGTGATCGGCGTGGTCATTGACCGCCACGGTCGTCCTCTCTGCTCGGAAACCTGGCCGGGCAACGCCACCGACGTCCAGGCGCTGCTGCCGGTGATCGACCGCCTGCGCGCGCGCTTCTCTATCGGCCGGATTTGCGTCGTCGCCGACCGCGGCATGATCAGCGCGCGGACGCTCGCCGAACTGGAGGCGCGCGGGATCGAGTACATTCTCGGCACGCGCGAGCGCAACGATGCCGAGGTGCGCGAGACCGTCCTCGCCGACACCAGCGGCATGGTGCCGCTGTCCATCCCGAAGGCGGCCGGCACGACGACCGACATCGAGGTCAAGGAGGTCCTGGTCCGGCCCTGGGACGGCAAGGGCAAGTCGCGGCGCTATGTGGTCTGCTACAACCCCGAGCGCGCCGCCTGGGAGGCCGCTCAGCGGACCGCGATCATCGCGGCGCTGCAGGAACAGCTGTCGCGCGGCGACAAATCCCTGGTCGGCAACAGCGGCTTCCGCAAGTTCCTGAAGGTGGTCGGCTGCGATCACTTCGCGCTCGACGAGGCCAAGGTGGCCGAGGAGGCAAAGCTCGACGGCTTCTACGTGCTGCGCACCAACAGCAAGCTGCCCACCCTCGAAGTGGCCATGCGCTACCGCGAGCTGTGGAAGGTGGAGCAGATCTTCCGCACCACCAAGGCCGTGCTGGAAACGCGGCCGGTCTATCACGCCAGCGACGCCGCTATTCGCGGCCACCTGTTCACCTCCTTCCTGGCGCTGGTGCTGCGCAAGGAATTGCAGGATCGGCTGCAGGCGGCTGAACTGGATCTCGAGTGGCACGACGTCATCGCCGACCTCGACCGCGTCGTCGAGACCACCGTCGAACAGCAGGGACGTCACTTCGTGCTGCGCAGCCAAGCGCCGGGCTGTGCCGGATCAGTGTTCCAGGCCGTTGGTGTCGCCCTGCCGCCGCTGTTCCGACGCCAGGACGCGGAACATCCCGCCGCGCCCACCGGGCCGCCCAGCCCGAAACTCCGCAAACGCCGCCTCACACCCCGCAAGCGTAGTGCCACGCCCGCCGCGAAAAAACAAATCCACCAATCAGATCAATAAGTTCCAAAAACCCGGTGTTGAAGTTGAGCTAGAGGTCGAACAGAGATCTCGCACTGCAGATGTGCGGACGATTACAAAGAGATGCTGCTTGCACTTCAGTGTAGCTACTGCGAATACCCGCTGCTAGAAGCGCAGGATGGTTGATTGGAAGCATCTCGAGCGCTGGAGTGCGACCGCAATCAGACCCTGATACTGGCGCCAGCGTAGATTTCGCGAAGCTTGCCCTTTTGAACTTTGCCGGTGGCGCCGACTGGCAGGCTATCGGAGAAAACAATACGGTTGGGCACTGCCCACTTGGCGACGCGTCCGGTGTATAAGGCTAGGATATCCTCGCAGGTCACAAGGCTTTCCGGTCGCACCGCCACGATGAGGATCGGCCGCTCGCCCCACTTCTCGTCGGGTACGCCGATTGCCGCGGCCTGCAGAACGTCCTCGTGCTGCATGGCGATGCCTTCGATCTCGACCGAGCTGATCCATTCCCCGGCGCACTTCATCAGGTCCTTCTTGCGGTCGGTGATCTGGAGATAGCCGTCCCCGTCGATCGTCCCGACATCGCCGGTCGCGAACCAGCCGGCGGCATCACGTTGCCGCGCTCGGAACGGTAATAGCCACTCAACGCCCAGAGCCCGCGGACTTGTATCTCACCGATGCTTCGGCCGTCGCGTGGAAGGGCGCGTCCATCCTCATCGACGATCTTGATTTCGACGCCATAGACTGGCCGGCCCTGTTTCGCTTGCAGCGCCGAACGGTCCGCGGCCGGCAAGTCGCGGTGCTTCGCCTTGAGCGTCCCGATAGTGCCCAGCGGACTCGTACTCGGTCATGCCCCAGGCGTGCCGCACCTCGATTCCGAACTCCCGCTGAAGTGCTTCGATCAGCGATGGCGGGGCAGCCGCTCCGCCGATGATCGCCCGCTTCATCGCGGCGAGCCGCTGGCCGGACGAGCGCAGATAGCGGATCAACCCGACCCAGATGGTGGGCACGCCCAGCGCGATGGTCACAGCTTCGCGGTTGATCAATTCCGCAAGCTGCGCGCCTTGCAATAATGTCCCGGGTAGCACGAGCCGCGCGCCGGTAAGCGCCGCCGCATAGGGAATGCCCCAGGCGCTCACATGGAACATTGGCGCCGCCGGCAAAACCGTCTCCGCTTCGCCGAAACCTCCCACATCAGGCAGCGCAACGGCGAAGGCATGCAGGATTTGCGAACGATGGCTGTAGAGTACGCCTTTGGGATTGCCCGTGGTGCCGGACGTATAACACAGAACGGCTGCGGCGGTCTCGTCGAGCGCCGGCCAATCCAACTGATCGATCTCGCCGTCCAGCATATCCTCGTAGCAGAGCATCTCGGCATGCGAGGTGATTGGCGAAAGCCGCGGCATATGCGGTCCGATCTGCCATGACCACCACGGGGCGCGGTAACTGGGCATGCGCCAGCGCCGCTTCGAGCACCGCCAGGAACGCCGGCTCGACAAAGACCATCGTGTCCTCGGCGTGATCAAGCATCCAGGCGATCTGCCGCGGAGGCAGTCGGGGATTGACCGTGTGGCAGATCGCGCCGATTCCCGATGCGGCGTAGAAGACCTCGAGGTGTCGATGCGTGCTCCAGGCGAGCGTCGCTATCCGGTTTCCAGGCACGATCCCAAACCGGCGAAGGGCATTCGCAAGGCGCCGGACGCGCTTGGCGATCTCTGCATAAGCCGAGCGATGCGGCGACCCTTGGCTCGACCACGAGACGAGTTCGCGATCGCCATGCATAGCCGCCGCGTGCTCGAGAAGGCCGGAGATCAACAACGGCGTGTCCATCATCAGCGCGCGCATATCGATCCTCCCCGAGTGCCGCCCTCCGATGACCTACGATCGAGGCATACTCTACTAAACGGCATCAGCGGTTTGCAGTGAGAACCGGTAGACAGTGAAATAATGAAAGGTCATCTTTTCGAGTAACTTGTAATGAGAAGACATCATCGAGACAACCAGTCCCCGCGGCTCCCATCCTCTTACATAGCCATCTTCGCTTTCAAGGGCATATTCCCTATTTACGACTATCAGCACTTCTTTGGCGTTGTCAGTCGCCGCACGAATTTCCAGAGGCATGAGGGATCTGTCGAAGGAGCCGCCGTCGACAGTGAATTGATCGCCGTAATGGCGGAGGATCGAAACCTTGCCGAGCAGCATCACCGCCGGCCGGCCTTGTTTCCACTGTTCCTTGAGGTATGACGCCACGCCCCGATAGTCGTCCCGCCAGTGAGCTGGTTCGTAATAGTAGTTTTTCAGGGACCACAAATTCAGCACAAGAAGGCCCAACAAAGAAATCAGGCGCAGCCGGTTCACTCGATGACTAACATGCGGTGAAGCAGCCGCCGCCGGCAGCAACAACGCGAGAAATATATGAAGTGCGAAAGCATGTCGCGGCAGCCAGTTCTGATCCGCCGTAAAGGCCAGCAAGAGGCACAAGCAAGTATAAACAGCGGTCGAGAACACGATCAACCGCACGCCATATTGGCGATGCCCCGTCCAACCGCCGCCGCGCAGACCGCCAACGATTTGCCATGCCAGCAGCGTGGAGATCACGACGAAGACCGCAAGTTCGCGCCAATGCTGCGCCACCATCATCCAGCGGTCCGCGCCACGAAGCGCGACCAACGGGACTGAGTACGTCAACCCGACTAGATGGCCGTAAAGAACGAACAAAGCATTGAGATAGAGCGTGTCACTTTTCTGCAGTACTACAGAATCCGGTGGTGAATCGACGACTTCGCAGAAGGTAATAAAGAACAGCTGGAAGACATGCAACGGCGCTCGGCATCCACCATTTAAGACCACGCATCCATTCTCGACGCGCGAGCAGATCGCCGATAGCGATGGCCGCAGTGAACAGCAGGCAGAATATACTTGACCAGGACGCAATGAACGAAGCAGCCGCAAGGAGCAATCTCCAATATCCGCCGGCGCCGTCTCCGCGAGCCCGCGCCAACAGCCAAATTTGTAGAGAAGATACCAACATGAGGAAGGCGTAGGATCGTATCTCGTGCGCGTAGTAGATCGAGAATGCGCTGACTGCCGTAAACGCCAAAGACCAGGCGGCGCTGCTCCTGTCGAACAAGGATGCGGCTGTTGACCAGATCAGCGGCAAGGCCAGAATACTGATAGCGACGGAAAGGGAACGTAGGGATAGCGTGCTCTCACCGAACTCAACCCGCCATAGATGTAAAATGAAAAAGTAGAGAATGTTGAACTGTTCGCTAGAATGACCCGAAGTGATATTCTTGAAGCAGGCCGTAAGATTATCGCAACTGCTGTAGTCCAACGAGAATCCGTCGTCGGTCCAAAGGCTCTGAGTAGTTATCCCCGACACACGCAGCAATACGCCGACCGCAAAAAGCGCGACGGCAACCCAAAGCAGGTCGAAGGAAGCGAGTAAAGTCGTCCATCGGCGACTACCATCAGCAGCCGGTGCGCCGCTGGCCGCCTCCGAGGGGATACCCGACCTCAAACGCGTACTTGCTGTCCCCTGGGCCATGACGCCCCCCCAACGACCCACGTCCCTGACGCCAGCCCCCGCCATAAGTCCGCGCGGTCCATAGCTACCGCAGGGCAAGCCTGTCGGGGAGGCAATGCACAACATCACATGAAATAACCGCTAAGGGGCACGACATCAACGATCGTCGCGGGCAACCGTTCCATACGAACTCGGGTGACGAGACGGCCCGCGAGGCTGCCTGCTGGGGCCGGCGCTCGCGCTGCAATCGGCAGACGCGATCCGCCAAACCCGTCGTCGAACGGCAGAGTCGTTGCCTCCCGACCTCTGTCGTAGGGCGGTCCACGATGCGTGGCACGCCCCCGCCGCGCCCGTGATTAATAGCGGTGCAAAACGCCTACTACTCGCGCCACTATGTTGTGGACCTAGTGCAACATGGACTTGGGCACACTCGCCGTTGGCGCGACGCTCGGGGTACGGGCGGATGTGCCCTGAAGTAAGGCCAACACCAGCGAGTCCTCGAGTTCCAGCGTTACCTTGTGTACCGACCGGTAAGCACCCGCCTCCAGGGCGCTGTCGGCAACGTCAGCTATCACGCTCTTCAGGTAATTCGGATCCTCATGTTCGGTCGCCGCTGCCACTACGAGTAACTTGTTCCCCTGAACGGTATGCCGCGGTCCTGGCAAAGCAAAAAGGACGTCGATTTTCATGATGAACCTTCTATACCGGTTGTGCAGGACGCGGCAGATTGCGCCAACACGCCCGCTTGTGCAGGACGCCATGCAGGATTCGCGCCAACACGCCCGCTGCCGTGCCCTTAGGTCACTGCGTATGTTAGATGGAGCTCAACGCTCACCGGATCGGCCAGAAGGCGGTAATCAGCAAGGGCGCGCTGATAACAACGAGCAGCGACAGCGGCAGGCCAAGGCGAGCATAATCCCCAAATCGGTAGCCGCCGGGTCCCATGACCAGCGTGTTGCACTGGTGGCCGATCGGCGTCAGGAAGTCGCAGCCGGCGCCGATGGCCACCGCCATGAGGAAAGGGTCGATGTTGAGGCCGAGCCGCTCGGCGAAGCTGGCGCCGATCGGCGCCATCACCAGCACGGTCGCGGCGTTGTTGAGGAACGGCGTGATGGCCATTGCCGCCACCAGCATGACGGTCAGAGCGCCTGTTGGCGGCAGAGTCATGGCGATGCCGGACAGCCAGCCGGCAACAAGGTCGGTAGCCCCCGTGGAGCGCAGCGCTTCACTGACCGGGATCAGCGCGCCCAGGAGGATCAAGATCGGCCACTCGATGCTGTCGTACGCTTCCTTCAGCGTCAGCGCGCCGGTCAGTAGGATCAGTACCGCGGCGCCGAAGAACGCCGCCGTCACCGGAACGATCTCGAGCGCGACCATCACCATCGCTCCGGCGAGAACGGCGACCGGAAGCGCCGCCCGGCGCTTGCGGCCTAGCCGGAGATTTCGCTCGGCGAGCGGCAAGCAGCCGAGTGACGCCAGGGTCTCCGCCATTTCCTCGGTGCGCCCTTGCAGCACCATCAGGTCGCCGGTCTGAAAGCGCACGTGGTGCAGCCGTTGCCGCACCTGCTGACCACGCCGGCTCATCGCCAGCAGGATCACGCCGTAGCGGTCTCGAAGCCGCATCTCCGACGCGGATGTTCCGATGAGGACGGAGCCCTCGGTGACAACCGCCTCCACCGAGCTGCTCACGTTCGGCGACCCGGGTTCCGGCTTGGTCTTCGTCTCGGCGACGAGTTGCAGTCCGGCGGAATCGATCACCTTCTTCAGCGCGTCGGCGTCCCCCTCGAGGACCAGGAGATCGTTCGCGAACAAAGGCCAGTGGCCGGCGGGGACGTAGCGGTGCAGCTTTTCGCGAAGGATGGCGATCGCCGCGACATCGCCCTCCCCGAGTTCCTCCAGAATCCCGCACCCTCTTGCCTACGAGCGGAGAATCCTCGGGCAGGCACACCTCCGTGGTGTAATCGCCGATCTCGAACGGGCGCTGTTTAGAGCCGCTCCCCCGGTTCCCGGGCAACAATCGCCAGCCGACGCTGAGAAAGACGATACCGATCAGCGACAGGCTCGCTCCGACCGGGAAGTAGTCGAACATGTCGAAAGGCTGTCCGGTGATCTCGCCGCGAACACGGGAGACGATGATGTTCGGCGAGGTGCCGATCATCGTCGCCAGACCGCCGAGCAATGAGCCGAACGACAGCGGCATCAGCAGCTGGGAGGGAGGCGTCCGACTTCGCTTGCCGATTTGCAGGGCGATCGGCAGAAAAATGGCGAGCGCGCCCACGTTCTTGATGAAGGCGGACAAGAAGGTCACCGTCGACACCATGACCGGCACTTGTACGTTGAGGTTCTTGAGGTGGCGCGCGATCGGCCGCATCAGCCTCTCGACCACTCCGGAGCGGCTGATCGCGGCGCTGACGACCAGGACGGAGCCGACGATGATGACGATGTCGTCGCTGAAGCCTTTGAAGGCGCGCTCGAGCGGCACGATGCCGACGATAACCGCTGCCAACAGCGACGTCACCGCAACCAGATCGTAACGGAGTTTGCCCCAGATAAGCATTCCCATCGTCCCGGCGATGATCGCGAATGCCAGGCCCTGATCCAGGGACATCTTAACCTTGCAGGAGATGGCTACGGAAAACTGACATGGCGGGATCTG
>CAWAYT010000056.1:0-47910 GCA_963786265.1 uncultured Alphaproteobacteria bacterium | reverse complement strand
GACGGCGCGCCTCGATTTCGCGGAGCAGCTCAAACGCGGTCATAGGTCCACCTCGATCGCGTCTGCGGGAGGTGAGTTTTGTGAGTTTTGTGAGTTTCTTCCCCACTGGTCCGTTTGAGTTCCGTTGCCGTTTTCGGTCGATGTTTCCTCGCGCGAAGGGGCCGAAAAAAACTCACGAAACTCACAAAACTCACTGTCGGCGGCCCGCCAGAAGAGCGCCCGCTGCTGTTCGCCATCTTTCACAAACCGCAGATCCGCCCTCGATGCGGCGCTCATGCTTGCTGATGAAACGGCCGAGCTTTCTTGCGTTTACGCCGCCTCGCTCGCCGGCCACGGCGTCCATGGCATCTTGCAGCTCGCGCGAATTGGCACCGGCATCGATCGCGCGCCTTGACCGTCGTCCGATCATTACCGAACTGCCCGTGCCAAGCGGCCAGCAACGCCCGGAGGTGTTCGCGTACCGGATCGCCCGCCTCGACGCGCCGCCGTGTCTCGCACGGGTCAGCAAGGCCGAGCCAGATCAGCGGGAAACCGACAAAGCCGCTGCCAGTCTTCAAACCTTGCGAAGTTCGCCACGGCTTGCTTGGGCTCGCCGGCCGCGAGATAGGCGCGGATGATCGTCAGCGCCGCCGCCGCAAGCTCGCCGCGATGCGCCGGGACCCACTCGTGCAGGTTCAGTCCGAATGTGCGCTCTTCCGGTCGCTCGACTTCCGGATCGATCCGACAGATCAGGGCGCGAGCACTCAGGTCGCCGGCGATGACCAGGTTGTTGCCGGTGGCGAAGAAGCGAGCAGTTGGTCGCGACGGTCACCGTGCGGGACTCGCCAAGCAGGCGATCGGTGAAGCTCGGCTCGGTAAGCGCGATGCACAGGCTGTCCGAGCGAAGGGGGTGCTCGATGTTGTCGAGGACGATGACAGCCGGGTTTTCCAGCAGGGCCGACAAGACTCGTTTACGCTCGTCCGTCGGGTCCGCGACCTGGGACATGAGGTAAGGCCCTCGGCCGGTCGCGATGTAGCTGCACACCGTCGCTATCAGAGTCTTGCCACTGCCCATCTTGGGCGCGTCGAAGGCGAACAGGG
Source organism: uncultured Alphaproteobacteria bacterium (assembly GCA_963786265.1). Taxonomy (GTDB): domain Bacteria; phylum Pseudomonadota; class Alphaproteobacteria; order Rhodospirillales; family Defluviicoccaceae; genus Defluviicoccus. The sequence continues at coordinate 46,830 of CAWAYT010000056.1, read as the reverse complement.
GCGCCGCTCGCAGGCCGCGCCGGACCAGCACGGTCAGAACCGCCGCCAGCGCCACGGAACGGCTCGGCTCGTCGATGAACGGAAAATCCCGGAACGGGTCGCTCAGCGTGCGCAGTGCGGCTTCGGCTTGCGCTCGCGTCGGCTTGTTCGGGACCTGTGGAAACCGCGTGTTGCCGGGATCGAACAGCAAGCCGGTCGCTCGATCATAGCCGGGCGACTGGATCATGCTCCCATCAGGCAGGATCGTCGGTGCTTCGATGATGCCGGTCAGCGTCGGTAGCCCGTCCCAAGGCGCCGCGGCGAGAACGCATCGACAAACGCCCACCGGCACGTCGACCGGCTTCAGCTTCTTCATCGCGATGACGTAGAAGTCCGCGAGCTGCGCCAGCCGCAGGCGAAGCCAATCCAGGTCCACCGCGCGCAGGATCAGCGCGTCCAACGGGCGCCGCATGCTGCCGGCGTTCAGCCGTTCGCGAATGCGGGTCGGCCGCACCAGCAGACTTCCGCGCACGTAGACGGCGGCCAGCGGGTCGCGCTCGCTTGCCAGCACGCGAAGTGCGGCCGCCGTAGCGTCCGCCAGATCGCCGCCCATTACTCGAATGACCGGCCGTCGGGCGTTCGGCAAGGATACGGCGGCTCCATCGAGACCACGCCCCACGTGGTCGAGCTCCGCTTGCGTCGGCACAAACGGAGCTGCGGCCGTCAAACCGGACCGCACCGCTTCAATGCCCTCGCGGCGCAGCACGTCGAGCCAATCGGCGGACTCACCCGGCTTGCCAGGCAGCGCAATGCAGATGGTCAGCGTCTCGTGGTGGCGAAGGCCGAAGCCGCGGGCTGCGCGCTCGCCACGCCGCGATCCGGCGTGCCGTCTGCCTTCGCCGCTTCGTCGCGGTCGGCCGCGATCGTTACGCGCTTCGTAGCGGAGTAAGGCTGGAATGCTTCGATGCCGGTCGCCGAGATGGCTGCCGCCACCGCCACCTCGCCGGCGCCGATCTCGGCGCTCTTCGCCAGCGCCACCGCCGCGGCGGTCTCGATCCCCTCGGTAACGATGATGTGCGGCGCCCGCTCGGGATCGCCCCACAGCACCGACCGGCCGGCCGTATTGTCATCACCGATGATCCTCGCGGACTTCTTCGGATCGCGCGGCCGGCCGTCAGGACCGACGCCGAGGTCGGCTTTGCCGGCGCCGCCCGGGGCCAGATAGATGCGATGGGCATGCGTCCGGCCGTCGGCGGCGACCGTCCCGAACACGGCGCACGGGAACTCGCCCACCAGCTTGGGCTTGGCTTTCGATCCGGGCGCCGGCGGATCGTAGTAGCCCAGCGCCTTCAGGCCGACCATCGGCGTGCTCGGGATCGGCACGGCTTCTACAGTCACGCCGAGGCGATGGGCGAGGTAGGTGATCGGCAAGCGTGTCGTCGCGGCGATCGGCGGGCGCATTCAGCAGGCTTGCCGCGTCGGTCGCCTGGTAACGCTGGCTGCGGCCTCCGCCGTTGACCGGATCAGGTCGTGCCGGTTCGAGCAGCTCGGCAACGTGGACTTTGGCAGTCTCGAAGGTGCTGCCCTCGCACCTTCATGACCACGTCGAAGACGCTGTCACCCTTGGTGCAAGTGCAATAGGCGCGGCCCTTATGGGCGTCCCAGCGCCAGGAAGGATCGCCGTCGTCGTGACCGGGATAAGGGCAGATGATATGCGGCCGGCCGGCGCGCCAGTCGACGCCAAGGGCGTCAAGCACATCCGTTTCACGCCCGGCAACGGCCTGCCGGATGGCGGCGGTGGCGACGAAGCGGGCCTGCTCACTACCGGTCGTCATCGGCCGTCGCCCTTTTCATCGCAGCTGTTCTCGCAGAGGACGCCGTATGCGGGGCAGTGCATGGTCTGCAGGCCGAGCCAGCATGACCCGATCGCGCATGCCGTCATCAGCTGCTGGGCGAGAAGCGACTTGCCCGTGCCGCCATCACCGTAGAGCGTGGCAACGTGTCCTATGGGCAGCCAGCCGGAGACCAGCCATTTCCGGTCCGGGAGTTCGCGGTCGCGCCACGTCGCGAAGTTGATGGTGACGCCGCGCGTGCCGGGCGGTCCAATCTCCGCTTCGCCGTTGGCGCGCTTCTGCCGAAGCACACGCTCTCGCGCCAGCATGTCCGGATCGATCATGCCGTCTCCCGACGCTTCAACTCGCGGCCGAGCACTGAATTGAAAGTGCGAGCGAGTTCGTCCTGCGGCAGCGGCGGCTGGCAGCGTACAGCATTCCAGACGCCGATAAGGACATAGGCCAGCTCCGGATCGACCCAGCGCCGCAGCAGATGGCCGATGATCCGGGTGGCGGTGTCATTGCCGCCGACGGGAAACACCGCCCACCCGACCCATCTCGCGTAGGCGAGTGCGGCAGCAAGGCTGCGATCGGCGGTCAGCATGCTTGCCTCGCACCATGCCGAGCCGAGGTCCGCTGGCATCGCTTAAGCTGCGCCGCCGGGGTCACTGGTCGACCGGCGACGGCGGGAGGCCATCATCCGATCGAGGACTTCTATGTCGTAAAATATGGCAGCGCCGATTTTTATGTATTCAGGATCATGGCCACGAAGCCGCCGTTTAGCCAGCGTGCTCGGCGGGATAGCCGTGTATTCTGCGGCCTGCTTCGGTCGCAGGTAACGCGTTTGGGTAAGGATGGTCATGGGGCGCGTTCCGTCGGTCAAGAGAAACGCCGGATTACCTCCGGCACACCGCGGAACGTGCGCCCACCTAGCCTGGAGAAATAGGCGTTACGAAATATTGGCGATTTGAATCGGTGTTATGAATTCGGCCGGCGCTTTAGTGACGACCTTGGGCCTGTTCGTCGCCAATTGGTATTCTGGGTTTCGGCGATGGCCGCAGCCCACGCCCGGGCGAACCCTCGCGCGCTGACGCCAAATCGCTCCTGGGCCTCGCGGCGGTAGCCATTTTTTGGCGACTCGGGCGGGTTCCTCCAGCCATCAAACTCACTAGCCAGGCTTGACACCGCTTTTCGGCGGCGACTGTGCTCTCGAGTGCAGGAGGAACGCTCTCTGGTTGCTCGACGACGACGCTGTAAAGCGTGACCGGCTGCGGGGCGCCGGGCAGCTTGATGACGTCGCCGCCAACGAAGCTGACGTGCGTCCATGCCTCAGCGGGCACCCGGCACCACGGACCGATTGGCGACCCGTCCCGACCCCAACCCTAGCCTGCCGCTACGCATCCGCTCGCGGAAGGCCTGCTCGATGGCAATGCAGGCGCTGTAGTACCGGCTGCGCGCGGCGTGCTCGGCCTGATCGGTCAGTGAGTGTTGGATATGATCAGGAGAAAAGCCGTAAGCAGCCTCAAAGCGCTCTCGGGCCACGCGCCGCGCCTCGACCAGGCCAGATCGACGTAGGCCACAAGCGCCTCAGATAGCGAGATGGCATCAGCCGGCTGATCATCGCTCGCGGTTGCCATGTGGTTGCCAGCGGATGGTCTACTAACCGATCTGATCGCTAAGTCCTTGAAAAATTGGTGAGCCCGGTGGGGATCGAACCCACGACCCTCTGATTAAAAGTCAGATGCTCTACCGCTGAGCTACGGGCTCGCGACCGTCGGCCCGCTGACGCGCTGATGCGCCATTGACGCGAGCGAACGCACGATATCGGCTACGCGGCCACGGGGTCAACGGCGTCAGGCGAAGCGGCGGTCCTGCTGTGCCAGCTTCCGCGCCGTACGCTCGGCGACCTCCGGCGGCACGAACGGCGCGATATCGCCGCCGAGGCGGGCGACCTCCTTGACCAAGCGCGACGCGATGAACTGCTGCCGCTCCGAGGCCATGAGGAAGATGGTCTCGACGCTGCGGATTGAGGCGGGTGTTCATGCCGGCCATCTGGAACTCGTACTCGAAGTCGGAAACCGCGCGCAGGCCGCGCAGGATGATTGTCGCCCCCAGATCCTGGACGAAATGCATCAGCAGCTTGTCGAACGGCCGTACCTCGATCTTCGAGCCGTCGCCGTTCCGCATCAGCGCCACTTGCTCCTGCAGCATCTCCACACGTTCCTGCAAGTTGAACAGCGGCACCTTGCCGGGATTGGCGGCGACCGCGACGACCAGTCTGTCGACGACGCGGGTCGCCCGTCCAATGATATCGACGTGGCCATTGGTGATCGGATCGAACGTTCCGGGATAGATCCCGAGACGCGGCTTGACCATTACTCTGTTATCTCCTCCGTGACGGCGTGGTTACGCCTCGCCGTTCTGCTTTGGTCCCCCACCGCCAGGTTGCTGCTCGTCCTTCTCCGGGTCCTCCGACAACTTGATGGCCCCGCAGTCGCCATCGTTGTCTTCGACGTCACGGATGCGCGACACCGAGACCACCCGCTCTCCTTCAGCCGTCGCGAACACCTTGACGCCGCGCGTGCTGCGGCCGTTGATGCTGATGCCATCCACCGGGCAGCGGATCAACTGGCCGGCGTCGGTGACCATGACGATGTGATCGCTGGGCAGCAGCGGGAACGCCGCCACCGCCGTCGATGTTCCCTGCGCGCGGCCGAGATCTAGAGCGGCGATGCCGCTGCCGTCGCGGCCGGTGATCCGGTACTCGTAGGACGAGGTGCGCTTGCCGAAGCCGTCCTCGGCGACGGTCAGTAGGAACTCCTCCTTTTCCGCCATTTCGCGGAACTCCGGCAGCTCCAGCTTCGCCGCCAGCGCTTCGTCCTCGGCCCGCTTCTCCGGGCGCTCGCTGTAGTCGCTGCCCGATAGCCGGCGCTTGGCGTTGACCGCGCGCAGGTATTCCTCGCGCCGGCTCGCCTCCACCTCGACATGTCGCAGGCCGCTCATGCTGAACACCTCGTCGCCCTCGGCGAGACGCACGCCACGCACGCCGGTCGAGGTGCGGCCGCTGAAGATCCGCACCTCGCTCACCGCGAAGCGGATGCACTGGCCGCGCCGCGTGAACAGCAGGATGTCGTCGTCGTCGGTAAACGTGCGCACGCGAACCAGCCGGTCGCCCTCGTCCAGCTTCATCGCGATCTTGCCGTTGGCGTTGATGTTGGTGAAATCGCTGAGAGCATTGCGGCGCACGCGGCCGGACGCGGTGGCGAAGACGACGGTGAGTTCGCCCCATCGGCTCTCGTCCTCCGGCAGCGGCATGAGCGTGGTGATCGTCTCGCCGGCGCGCAGCGGCAAAAGATTGACCATCGCCTTGCCGCGCGCCTGCGGCGTGCCGATCGGCAGCTGATAGACCTTGATCTTGTAGACGATGCCGGTGGACGAGAAGAACAGCACCGGAGTATGAGTGTTGGCGACGAACACCTGGATGACGAAGTCCTCGTCGCGGGTCGCCATGCCGGCGCGGCCCTTGCCGCCGCGACGCTGCGCCCGATAGGTGCTGAGCGGCACCCGCTTGACGTAGCCGCCGTGGGTTACCGTCACCACCATGTCCTCGCGCTGGATCAGGTCCTCGATGGCGGTATCGGCGGGCGCCTCCTCCAGCACGGTGCGGCGCGGCGTGCCAAAGCGTTCCTTCACGTCCAGCAGTTCGCCGCGCATCACCTCCAGCAGCCGCGTCCGCGAGCCCAGGATGGCCAGGTACTCGGCGATTTCGGCGCCCAGCGCGCGCAGGTCCTCGCCGATTTTATCCCGCTCCAGTCCGGTCAGGCGCTGCAGCCGCAGGTCGAGGATGGCGCGCGCCTGCGCTTCGGACAGCCGGTAATAGCCAGCCTCCGGCCCGACCTGCCCGGTTTCCTCGACCAGCGTCAGCAACGGCCCCACGTCGCCGATCGGCCAGTCGCGGCCCATCAGGGCTTCCCGAGCGGTGGCCGGATCGGGCGACCGGCGGATGACCGCGACCACCTCGTCGATGTTGGCGACGGCGACCGCCAGCCCTGCCAGCACGTGCGCCCGCTCGCGCGCCTTGCGCAGCAGATAGATGCTGCGCCTGCGGATCACCTGCTCGCGGAAGTCGAGGAAGGCGGTCAGCACCTCCTTGAGGTTCATCGTCCGCGGCCGGCGTCCGTCGAGCGCCAGCATCGAGATGCCGAACGAGGTCTGCAGCGGCGTGAAACGGAACAGCTGGTTGAGCACGATCTCCGGGTCGGCGTCGCGCTTGAGTTCGACGACGACGCGGATGCCGTCGCGGTCGCTCTCGTCGCGCAGATCGGCGATGCCCTCGATGCGCTTGTCGCGCACCGCCTCGGCGATGATCTCGACCATGCGCGCCTTGTTCACCTGGTACGGGATCTCGTCGACGATGATCGCCGGCCGGTCCTTGCGGATGTCCTCGATTCGTGTGCGCGCCCGCATCAACACCGAGCCGCGGCCGGTCTGGTACGCGGAGAGGATGCCCTGTCGTCCGAGAATGATGGCGCCGGTCGGAAAGTCCGGACCCGGCACGTACTTCTCGATGATCTCGCCCACCGGCAGGCCGGGATCGTCGATCAGCGCGCAGCAGGCATCGATCACCTCGCCGAGATTGTGCGGCGGGATATTGGTCGCCATGCCGACGGCGATGCCGCCCGCGCCGTTGACCAGAACGTTCGGAAAGCGCGCCGGTAACACCACCGGCTCTTGCGCGCTCTCGTCATAGTTCGGCTGGAAATCGACGGTGTCCTTGTCGATATCGTCGATCAAGGCGTGCCCGGAGCGCGCCAGCCGCGCCTCCGTATACCGCATCGCCGCCGGCCGGTCGCCGTCCATCGAGCCGAAGTTGCCCTGGCCCTCGATCAGCGGCAGCCGCATCGCGAAGTCCTGGGCCATCCGCACCAGCGCGTCGTAGATCGACTGATCGCCGTGCGGATGATATTTGCCCATCACGTCGCCGACGATGCGCGCCGCCTTGCGGAACGGCTTGTCGTGCGTGTAGCCGCTCTCGTGCATGGCGAAGATGATGCGCCGGTGCACCGGCTTCAGCCCGTCGCGCACGTCGGGCAGGGCGCGGGCGACGATCACGCTCATCGCGTAGTCGAGGTAGGAGCGCTTCATCTCGTCCTCGATGTTGACGAGGCCGAGATCGGCGCCGGGGGGCACGATGGGCGGAGTTGTCAAGGAAACGCTCTCGCGGCAGCGGTAGATAACGCAGGTGCAATAAACAACATAGCACGCGCGCTACCCGCGCACAATTAGAGGCAATCGCAGGAAACTTTTGCGAAAGCGAAGGTGGGCGATGATCGTCTTCGCATGGAACGCGGATAGCAGTGATGCCCGATCGGCGAAGCGTCGCCGGGAGAGCCGCTAGGCGAGCAGCTTCTCACGTAGCAGATGGTTGACCTGTCCCGGATTGGCCTTGCCGCGTGTTGCCTTCATCACCTGGCCGACCAGCCAGCCCAGCACCTTCTCGTTGCCGGCGCGGAACTGCTCGACCTGCGCCGGGTTGTCGGCCACGACCTTGGCGACGGCGGCCTCGATGGCGCCGGCGTCGGTGATCTGCTTGAGACCCTTCGCCTCGATGATCGCGGCGGGATCGCCTCCGGTGTCCGCCATGATCTCGAAGACCTCCTTGGCGATCCGCCCGGAAATGGTGTTGTCGGCCATCAGATCGAGCAGCTTGCCGAGGTTGTCCGCCGAGATCGGCGACGAGGCTATGCTCTTCCCCTGTTTGTTCAGCACCGCGAAAAGGTTGGTGATCACCCAGTTCGCCGCCTGCTTGCCGTCGCGCCCCTTCGCCACCTGTTCGTAATACTCGGAAGCCTCCTTCTCGGCGGTAAGCACGCTCGCATCGTAGGCGTTCAGCCCGTAGGTCGCCATGAAGCGCTGCTTGCGCTGGTCGGGCAGCTCCGGCAGCGTCGCGCGGACGCGCTCGATGAACGCCGGGTCGAGCCGTAGCGGCAGCAGGTCCGGGTCTGGAAAGTAACGGTAGTCGTGGGCGAATTCCTTCGTCCGCATGGAGCGTGTCTCGCCCCGGCCGGAGTCGTAGAGCCGGGTCTCCTGCACCACCTCGCCGCCGCTGTCATAGACCGCCACCTGCCGCTCGGCCTCGTGCTCGATCGCCTGCATCACGAAGCGGACGGAATTGACATTCTTGACCTCGGCACGCGTGCGCAGCCGGTTCTCGCCCATCGGCCGCACCGAGACATTGATGTCGCAACGCATCGAGCCCTGCTCCATGTTGCCATCGCAGGTGCCGAGATAGCGCATGATGGCGCGCAGTTTCCGCAGGTAAGCGCCGGCCTCCTCCGGGCTGCGGATGTCCGGCTTGGAGACGATTTCCATCAACGCCACGCCGGCCCGGTTGAGATCGATGAGGGTGAAGCGGGGATGCTGGTCGTGGATCGACTTGCCGGCGTCCTGCTCGACGTGCAGCCGTTCGATGCCGATGTCCTTGGTGCTGCCGTCCGGCAGGTCGATGCTGACGATCCCCTCGCCGACCAACGGCCGCTGGTACTGCGAGATCTGATAGCCGGCGGGCAGGTCGGGGTAGAAGTAGTTTTTTCGCTCGAACACGCTCTCCAGGTTGATCCGGCCGTTCAGGCCGATGCCGGTGCGTACCGCCTGCTCGATGCAAACCCGGTTGAGTACGGGCAGCATGCCGGGAAAGGCGGCGTCGACGAGGCTCACCTGTGAGTTCGGCTCGGCGCCGAAGTCGGTTGCCGCGCCGGAAAACAGCTTCGCCCGGGAGATGACCTGAGCGTGCACCTCCAGGCCGATCACGACTTCCCAATCGCCGCTAGGGCTGTGAATGACGTACGCCATGCTCCGACGACACCCCGTTTACAATATCGCAGGTGCTTACCCGCTCCTGCGCGCGCACCGCAATACCGTTCGGTTTGGAGGCGCTGCTTTGTCGGGAACCCGCCGCCCTCTCGCGGCCCGGATCATAAGGTTTCCCCGCCCTCGACGGTTGCGTTCCGCGGGCACGTGCGTTGACAAATCGCGGAACTACACTTACGATTGCAAATCAATAGCCTCGCATTACATCCGCGGCCGTCGGCTTCTCCGCCGACCTCGGAATATCGACTAATAACGTGGGGCTGACGGGAGGAACGGCAATGCGCGTCTTGCCCTGCGTTGGCGAAAGCGGGCCGCGAGTTGCGAACGCGAGCGGCATGGCGGCGAGTCTGGCCGAGCGTTGATGCTGTTCGGCCATGTCCGGTTTCCCCTTCACCCGAGTTGCATTGCCCGCGAGGCAGGAGGTTGCGTCAGGACCGCGGATTTAGCCGCGGCGCAAGGGAGGAGGAAACCGTCTTGAACAAGGCAGCATCCATGCTGGGCTGGCTGGCGGTAGCCGTCGTCGGCGCATTCGCGCTGGGTACCGTCGCGTTACATCGGGGTGAACCAATCAACGCAGTGTGGCTCGTCGTTGCCGCCGTCTGCGTGTACCTGATCGCCTATCGCTTCTATAGCCTCTACATCGCCACGCGCGTGCTGCGGCTCGATCCGGCGCGGGTGACGCCGGCTATGAAGTACAACGACGGCCTCGATTACGTGCCGACCAACAAGTACATCCTGTTCGGACACCACTTCGCCGCCATCGCCGGCGCCGGACCGCTGGTCGGGCCGGTGTTGGCCGCTCAGATGGGCTATCTCCCGAGCACGCTGTGGATCCTCGCCGGCGTCGTCTTCGCCGGGGCGGTGCAGGACTTTATGATCCTGTTCATTTCCTCTCGCCGGGACGGCCGCTCTCTCGGCGACATGATCAAATCCGAGCTCGGCGAGGTGCCTGGGCTGATCGCGCTTTTCGGCGTGCTGATGATCATGATCATCATTCTCGCCGTTCTCGCCCTGGTGGTGGTCAAGGCTCTGGCCGCCAGTCCGTGGGGTACCTTCACCGTGTGCGTGACGATTCCGATCGCCATGTTCATGGGAGTTTATCTTCGATTCATCCGTCCCGGCCGTGTTCTCGAGATGTCGATCATCGGCTTCGTGCTGTTGATGGCGGGCATCGTCTACGGCGAGGACGTGGCGGCAAGTCCGACCTGGGGACCGTTCTTTACGATCAGCGGGCCGAACTTGGCGCTGATGCTGATCGGCTACGGCTTCGTCGCCTCGGTGCTTCCTGTCTGGCTGCTGCTGGCGCCGCGCGATTACCTCTCGACCTTTCTGAAGATCGGCACCATCCTGGCGCTTGCCGTCGGCATCGTCCTCGTGCAACCCGACCTGCAGATGCCGGCTGTGACCAAGTTCATCGACGGCACCGGCCCGGTGTTCTCAGGAGCGCTGTTCCCGTTCCTGTTCATCACCATCGCCTGCGGCGCCGTCTCCGGTTTCCACGCGTTGATATCGTCCGGCACCACCCCGAAGATGCTGGAGAACGAGACGCAGGCCCGGTTCATCGGCTATGGCGGCATGCTCACCGAGTCATTCGTCGCGATGATGGCGCTGATCGCTGCCTGCTTACTCGATCCCGGCATCTACTTCGCCATGAACAGCCCGGCGGCGCTGATCGGCACCACGCCCGAGCAGGCGGCGCAGGTGATCTCCGGCTGGGGCTTCGCCGTCACCCCGGACGTGCTCACCGAGACCGCGAGAGATGTGGGCGAAAGCTCTATCCTGTCGCGCGCCGGCGGCGCGCCGACGCTCGCCGTGGGGATGGCGCACATCTTCTCCAACCTCATGGGCGGCAAGGCATTGATGGCGTTCTGGTACCACTTCGCCATCCTGTTCGAGGCGCTGTTCATCCTCACCACCATCGACGCCGGCACCCGCGTCGGCCGGTTCATGATCCACGACCTGCTCGGCGCCTTCCACGAGCCGCTTCGTCACACCGAATCGTGGACGGCGAACCTGCTTTCGACAACGCTGTGCGTCGCGATGTGGGGTTACTTCCTCTATCAAGGCGTCGTCGATCCGCTGGGCGGCATCAACACGCTGTGGCCGCTGTTCGGCATCTCGCAACCAGATGCTGGCCGGCATCGCCCTGGTCCTGGCAACCGTGGTGCTGTTCAAGATGAAGCGCGAGCGCTACGCCTGGGTGACGATCGTACCGACGATCTGGCTCTGTATCTGCACGCTGACGGCGGGCCTGCAGAAGCTGTTCCATCCTGATCCGAACATCAGCTTCCTGGCGCACGCCGGCAAGTTCGGCGACGCGCTGGCGCGTGGAGAGATAATGTCGCCGGCGAAGACGCTCGATGAGATGCAAAGGATCGTCTTCAACGACTACGTCAACGCCGGCATGTGCGCGCTGTTCGTCGCGGTGGTGCTGTGCCTGATCGTCTTCGGCCTGATCGCCGCCTGGCGGGCACTGCACATTCCGAGGGTCACCGCGCAAGAAGCCCCCGCCGGAGTCGCACGAGAGGTCGCGGCGCATGCGTGATCAAGCATCCTCGCTCTTGCCGATCGCCGGCGATACCCGGCCATCGGTTCGCGATCGGTTGACGAAGGCGGTCCGCGCGCTTCGTCGCGCCGCCCGGCTAATGTGCGGCATCCCGGATTACGACGGCTACGTTGCCCACTTACGTCGGCACCATCCCGAGCGGCCGGTGCCGAGCTACGCCGAGTTCTTCCGGGAACGGCAGGACGCACGCTACGGCAGGAGCGGCAATGCCCGCTGCTGCTGAGGCGGCCGGCCGCTCTGCGCTAACACCCAAGGCGCCGGCGACCATCGACACGGTCCCGGCGCCATTCCCTTTACACGGTTGCATGCCAAACCTCAGCGGCGCCTGCCGAAACCCGACAACGAAATTTTCATCGATGCTGGGCTATGCTCCGGGTCCTGCTCGGAGAGAGGCCCGCAGATGACACCGAAGCAAGCCTACCGGATGGGATTCCGGCACGTCACCGACCTCGCGGAGATCAACCGGATCGCCGACAGGTTCATCGACGACGAGTGCGATCGCTGCGCGCTCATGCTGATCGAGGCGTGGCGGCGAGGGGCGATGACCGCTACCGCCATGCTGGAGAAAGAACAAGCGACCATTCAGTAGCTGCACCTCGGCGGCCGGCTTCCGGCAAATCACAGGCATTCGAGAAAGCGCACCAGCTTGCCCTTCGGATGGCCCATCAGAATGCCCTCGCGCATCACTAACTTGTCCGCGAACGACGGTGGCGACCGGCCATCCGGCAGACGGTCATGCCGTCGAACGGCGTCCAGCCGCATCGGCTGGCGATCCAGCGGTTGGTGATCATCCGCCGCGCCTTGAGGTCGACGACGGTGAAGTCGGCGGAGTAGCCCAAGGCGATGCGGCCGCGCCCGGCGATGCCGTAGACGCGCGCCGGGCCGGTGCTGGTCAGATCGATGAACCGCTCCAGACTCAGTCTTCCTTTGGCCACGTGGTCGAGCATCACCGGCACAAGCGTCTGCACGCCGGGCATTCCGGAAGGGCTCTCCGGGTAGCGCAGCTTCTTCTCCTCGCGGGTATGCGGCGCGTGATCGGAGCCTATGCAGTCGACCAGCCCGTCGTCGACCGCCCGCCACAACGCCTGCCGGTGCCGCGCCTCGCGGATCGGCGGGTTCATCTGCGCGAAGCTCTCGAGCTCCTCGTAGCAGTCGGGGGCGGCGAGGGTGAGGTGCTGTGGCGTCACCTCGACGGTGGCGATGTCGCGATGTGCTTGCAGCAATTCCATCTCTTCCGACGTCGAGACGTGCAGGACGTGCACGCGCCGCTTCGCGCGACCGGCCAACGCCAGCAGCCGCCGGGTCGCGACGTATGCTGTTTGGGCGTCGCGCCATTCGGGATGCCGGGACGGATCGGCGCCGCCTTGGACGATGGTGTAGCGCTCGCGCAGCCGCGTCTCGTCCTCGGCGTGGACGGCGACCCGCCGGCTGCCTTGCGCTCAGGACCTCGGCGACGGCCGCGTCGTCGGCGACCAGCAGCGTGCCGGTCGAGCTGCCCATGAACATCTTCACGCCGGCGCATCCGGGCAGCCGCTCCAAGGCCGGGAGTTCGTCGGTGTTCTCCGGTGTCGCGCCGATAAAGAAGGCGATGTCGACCCAGGCGCGAGCTTCGGCCCGACGGCACTTGTCCGCGAGATCGGCCGCGCCGACCGTCGGCGGCTTGGTGTTCGGCATCTCCAAGACGGCGGTGACGCCGCCGATAGCGGCGGCGGCGGTGCCGGTCGCGATGTCCTCCTTGTGTTCGAGTCCGGGCTCGCGAAAGTGCACCTGTGTGTCGATCACCCCGGGTAAGACGTGCAGCCCGCCGCAGTCGAGGTACTGTTCGGCATCGACGCCGCCTAGATCGCCGAACGCCGCTATGCGCTCATCGCGGACCCCGACGTCGGTCCGCAGCACGCCGCCCGGGGTCGCCACCATTCCGGCTCGCAAGATCAAGTCGAAAGATTTGGGCATACGCGCTCCCGTCGCATTCGATCGGCGATCCTCGGTTGGAACTCTACGCCGAAGGAAGCGGGCGCGGCCACCGGACTCGATATCCTCCCCCGGGAGGTCATGAGCGCTCGTCGATCGAGATCGAGCTTCCCTCCCGTCCGGCGCGACATCGAGGAGTTCGCTTTTCGCGAGAAGAGCTGACCCATGATAGAGATGCAAAATTACTTGGTTCGGGAACTACCGGCGCGCTGGATGCGTAACGCCGGGTGGTTTAAGGTCGCGGGTGCTCCGCCCCGCCAACGTTGAGAGCGGCCGATGTGCAACGTGTTCCGGCAATGAGCGACGCGTCGGCTTGGCAGGAACTTCCGCGCGACGAGCGGCTGCTCTCCGATGAGCCGATTGCGAAACGGTCAAGTGGCGAGGCGCCGAGACGCGCGTCGCTCGTGGGACATACCGTCAGCCTCGAGCCGCTCGATCCGGCGGCGCATGCCCGCGATCTGTACCGAGCCGGTCACGACGGCGAGGCGGCGCGCGCCGTGTGGACGTACATGCCCTATGGCCCGTTCGACAGCGAGCGGGCCTTCGCCGTTTGGCTGGAGGCGTGCGCCACGTTCAACGATCCACTGTTCTTCGCGATTTGCGAGAAGGTTTCCGGCAAAGTGTCCGGCATGGCGAGCTACCTGAACGTGAGGCCGTCGGATGGCGTGCTGGAGATGGGGCACATCTGGTTTTCACCGGCGCTGCAACGCAGCCGGCCGGCAACGGAAGCGCTGTTCCTGCTGATGCGTTCGGCCCTCGACGAGCTCGGCTATCGCCGCGTCGAATGGAAGTGCAACGCGCTCAACGCGCCTTCGCGACGGGCCGCGCTTCGCCTTGGCTTCCGCTTCGAGGGCATTTTCTACCGGCACATGATCGTCAAGGGCTGCAACCGCGACACCGCCTGGTACTCGATCATCGACGAGGAATGGCCGCGCGTTCGCGGTGGCTTCGAGCGATGGATTGCAGCCGACAACTTCGATGAACATGGGCGTCAGCGCCGGTCGATGCGGGAGCTCCGTGGAGCTTCCTGAAAGGTCGGCTTGACCGTTTGACCCTCGCGGCCTTAAATCCTTCTCATGCTTCCCGCTCTGCCGCTGATCGCCATTGGGGTCGCCGCCGCGGCGGCGGCCGGATGGGCCGGCGCCACCTTGTGGGCACGGCATCGTGACGAGATCCTATCGCAGGGCGGAGGTGGGGGCGGCGGAACCGCATGGAAGCCGCGACGCACGCCCGGCGAGGCCAGGCCGCTTGCCTGGTGCCGGCATTGCCGCACCTACTTCGTGTCCGGCCAAAGGCATATTTGCGAAGCGTCCGACCGGGCGCCGAAAAGGCCTCTTTAGCTGGCCTAAAAGCTTGCGGCGGCGTGCCTTGACCCCTTGCGGGCACGGCAGTATGGTCCCGGCTTCAGGAACGCGGCGCAACGCCCGCGAGAGCAGCCCGATCCCCGGCAGCAATGCCCGCCAACAACACCAGTTTCCAATCGTTGATCCTGTCGCTACAGACATTCTGGGCGGAGCGCGGCTGCGTGATCCTGCAGCCGTACGACATGGAGGTGGGCGCCGGCACCTTCCACCCGGCGACCACGTTGCGCGCGCTGGGGCCGGAGCCGTGGCGGTGCGCCTACGTGCAGCCGTCGCGCCGGCCGACGGACGGCCGCTATGGCGAGAATCCGAACCGCCTGCAGCACTACTATCAGTTCCAGGTAGTGCTGAAGCCGTCGCCCGAGGACTTCGCAGGAGCTCTACCTCGAAAGCCTCTACCATCTCGGCATCGATCCTTCGGTGCACGACATCCGCTTCGTCGAGGACGACTGGGAGAGCCCGACGCTGGGCGCCTGGGGGCTCGGCTGGGAGGTCTGGTGCGACGGCATGGAGGTGACGCAGTTCACCTACTTCCAGCAGGTGGGCGGCATCGAGTGCAGCCCCGTCTCCGTCGAGCTCACCTACGGGCTGGAGCGGCTGGCGATGTACATGCAGGGCGTCGAGAACGTCTACGACCTAGACTGGGATGGTTGCGGCACCACCTACGGCGACGTCTTCAAGCAGAACGAGGTCGAGGGCTCGGCCTACAACTTCGAACACGCGAATACCGAGCGGCTGTTCCGGCACTTCGCCGACGCCGAAGCGGAGTGCAAGGAGCTGCTGGCTCTGCAAACGCCGCTGGTGCTGCCGGCCTACGAGCAATGCATCAAGGCCAGCCATCGCTTCAACCTGCTTGACGCGCGCGGCGTCATCGGCGTGACCGAGCGCGCCGCCTACATCGGCCGGGTGCGCACGCTGGCCCGCGGCTGCTGCGAAGCCTGGCTGGCGAGCCGCGATGCGGCCTAGAAGCCGCCACCCTCACCCCGCTCGCTCGCGCTCGCACCCTCTCCCGTCGAGGGAGAGGATCGTGAGAGGGGTTTGGGGTCATCCCCGCTTTCCCCTCTCCCCTTGCGGGAGAGGGTTGGGGTGAGGGGAGTTCGATTCCATGCCCGAACTGCTGCTCGAACTTCTGTCCGAGGAGATCCCGGCGCGGATGCAGGCGCGCGCGGCGGAGGACCTGAAGCGGCTGGTCTGCGAGCGGCTGGACAAGGCACAGTTGACGTACGCCCGGGCCGAGGCGTTCGTCACGCCGCGCCGTCTGGCGCTGGTGGTCCAGGGGTTGCCGGAGAAGCAGCCCGACATCGTCGACGAACGCAAGGGTCCGCGCGTCGGCTCGCCCGAGAAGGCGCTCCAGGGCTTTCTCCAAGCCGCCGGCTCTCGCTTCGCTTGAAGAGGCGGAGGTGCGGGAGACCGCAAAGGGCAGCTTCTACTTCGCTACCCGGACGCGTCCGGGCGCGGCAACTCCCGACATTATCTCCGGCGTGCTTGGCGAGGTCATTTCATCTTTTCCCTGGCCGAAGTCGATGCGCTGGGGCTCACGGCGCGGTGCGCTGGGTGCGGCCACTACAGAACATCGTCGCCTTGTTCGAGGGCGCCCCGGTTCCATTCGAGCTTACCTTGGCGAATGACGATCCGGCTCATCAGCCAACACGCAAACGACGCGGTCATCGCTTCCTTGCGCCGCAGTGGTTCGAAGTTCGCGACTTCGCCGACTATCGAGACAAGCTCCGCGACGCCAAGGTCGATCGCTCGATCCGGCCGAGCGCCGGCGGCTGATCCAGGAGGAGGCGCGGCGGCTGGCGGCGGCCGAGGGGCTGCGGCTGCGCGAGGACCAGGCGCTGCTCGACGAGGTGACCGGGCTGGTCGAGTGGCCGGTGGTCGATGCTGGGCAGCATCGACCCCAAGTTCATGGACGTGCCGCCCGAGGTGCTGGTCACCGCCATGCGCGCGCACCAGAAGTACTTCTCGCTGCTGGACGCCGAGGGCCGGCTGGCGCCGCGCTTCGTGCTGGTCGCCAACACGGAAGCCGCCGACGGCGGCAAAGCCATCGTCGCCGGCAACGAGCGGGTGCTGCGCGCCCGGCTGTCGGACGCCAAGTTCTTCTGGGACGAGGACCGCAAGCGCACGCTGGAAAGCCGCGTGCCGAAGCTGGCCGAGCGCGTCTTTCACGCCAAGCTTGGGACTCAGCGACCTGCGAACGCGGACGAGCGCACTGCAGCCAGCTTCGGCCCGCGACAGTCTGGCGCATCACCGTGCGGGCTGCCGATCCGAACTCACGCGCGGAGCGCGCCGCGTGGCTCTGCAAGGCGGATCTCACGACGGCGATGGTCGGCGAGTTCCCCGAACTGCAGGGGATCATGGGCCGCTACTACGCGCTGCACGACGGCGAGCCGGCGCGTGGTGGCCGACGCCATCGCCGAACACTATGCGCCGCAGGGCCCTTCCGACCGCTGCCCGACAGCGCCGGTCAGCGTCGCCGTGGCGCTCGCCGACAAGCTCGATACGCTTGTCGGCTTCTTCGCGATCGGCGAGAAGCCGACCGGCTCTAAGGATCCGTTTGCGCTGCGCCGCGCGGCGCTTGGCGTCATGCGCATCGATCATCGAGAACAGGCTTGCGGCTGACCTTCTGCGCGATATTTTCGACACATGCCGCTAGCAACGGTATATCACGGCGATCGCTCTCAGTGAGGTGCAGGTACCGCGAAGTCTGGCAGAGCGTGTTCGACGACCTGCTCGCCTTCTTCGCCGATCGGCTGAAGGTGCACCTGCGCGAGCAGGGCGTGCGGCACGATCTGATCGCGGCGGTGTTCGCCGGCGGCGGTGTGCCGAAGACGACATCGTTCGGCTGCTGGCGCGGGTCGATGCGCTAAGAGACTTTCTCGACACCGATGACGGTGCTAACTTGCTGGCCGCCTACCGGCGGGCGAGCAATATCGTCCGCATCGAAGAAAACAAAGACGGCACGGTCTACGAGGGGGAGGCGGACGGGAGGCTTCTTGAGGAACAGCAGGAAATCGACCTCTATCGAGCTCTGGCCGAGGCCCGCGCCGGCGATCGGCCGCGCGCTCTCCGGCGAGCGGTTCGGCGAAGCCATGTCGGCTCTTGCCGAATTGCGCGCGCCGGTGGATGCGTTCTTCGATCACGTAACGGTCAACTGTACGAATTCGCGCCTTCGGGTCAACCGGCTACGCTGCTGTCGCAGATCAGGTCGGCGCTGGAGGGGGTAGCGGACTTTTCACAAATCGAGGGGTAGGAAGCAAGCCATGACGAAATGGGTTTACACGTTCGGGGACGGCAAGGCCGAGGGCGGCGCCAAGGACAAGAACCTGCTCGGCGGCAAGGGAGCGAACCTCGCCGAGATGTCGAGCCTCGGCATTCCGGTGCCGGCCGGCTTCACCATCTCCACCGAGGTCTGCACATACTATTACGAGAACGGCGACACCTACCCACGCGATCTCAAGGCAGCAGGTCGAAAAGGCTCTGAGCGAAGTCGAGAAGATCATGGGCGCCAAGTTCGGCGCGACCGAGGGACCGCTGCTGCTGGTCTCCGTCCGCTCCGGCGCGCGGGCCTCGATGCCCGGCATGATGGACACCGTTCTCAACCTCGGCCTCAACGACAAGACGGTGCTCAACCTGGCCCGCAACACCGGCGACGAGCGCTTTGCCTACGACAGCTACCGCCGCTTCATTCAGATGTACTCCGATGTCGTGATGGACGTGAGCAAGGACAAACTTCGAGCACCTGCTGGAGCAGCACAAAGAGCGGGTCGGCAAGAACTACGACGTCGAGATGACCGCCGATGACTGGAAGGTGCTGATCGAAGCGTACAAGGACGAGGTGCAGAAGCGCATCGGCAAGATCGTTCCCGCAGGACCCGCACGAGCAGCTCTGGGGCGCGGTGGGCGCCGTGTTCGGCAGCTGGATGAACAAGCGCGCCATCACCTACCGCAAGCTGAACAACATCCCCGACCATTGGGGCACGGCGGTCAACGTGCAGGCGATGGTGTTCGGCAACATGGGCGACGACTGCGCGACCGGCGTCTGCTTCTCGCGCAATCCTTCGACCGGCGAGAACCTGTTCTACGGCGAGTACCTGGTGAACGCGCAGGGCGAGGACGTGGTCGCCGGCATCCGCACGCCGCAGCCGCTGTCGATCGCGGAGAAGAAGGCGATGGCTTCCGATCTGCCGTCGATGGAAGAGGTGCTGCCGCCGCTCTATCACGAGCTCGTCACTTTCCGCGACCGGCTCGAGCAGCACTACCACGACATGCAGGATATGGAGTTCACCATCCAGAAGGGTAAGCTCTGGATGCTGCAGACCCGCAACGGCAAGCGTACCGCTCAGGCGGCGCTGCGCATCGCCGTCGAGATGTGCGACGAGGGCCTGATCGACAAGAAGGAAGCCGTTCAGCGGGTCGAGCCGGCGCAGCTCGACCAGCTGCTGCATCCGATGATCGACCCGAAGGCCAAGAAGGAGGTGCTGGGCAAGGGCCTGCCGGCGTCGCCGGGCGCCGCCTCCGGTCAGATCGTCTTCTCCGCCGACGAGGCCGAGAACTGGGCCAAGGCGGGCAAGAAGGTCATCCTCACCCGCATCGAGACATCGCCGGAGGACATCGGCGGCATGCACGTCGCCCAGGGCATCCTCACCACCCGCGGCGGCATGACCAGCCACGCGGCGGTGGTCGCCCGCGGCATGGGCACGCCGTGCGTCGCCGGCGCCGGCGATCTGCGCATCGACTATGCGGCGAAGACGCTGACCGCCGGCAACACCGTGCTGAACGAGGGCGACATCATCACCATCGATGGCTCCAACGGCCAGGTGCTGAAGGGCGAGGTGCCGAAGATCCAGCCGGAGCAGACCGGCGACTTCGGCAAGCTGATGGCGTGGGTCGACGAGATCCGCACGCTCAGGGTGCGGGCCAACGCCGAAACGCCGCTCGATGCGTCCACAGCGCGCAACTTCGGCTGCGAGGGCATCGGCCTGTGCCGTACCGAGCACATGTTCTTCGACCCGCAGCGGATCATCCACGTCCGCGAGATGATCGTCGCCAACACCGAGGCCGAGCGTCGGACGGCGCTGGACAAGCTGCTGCCCTACCAGCGCGACGACTTCGTGCAGCTGTTCACCATCATGGCCGGCCTGCCGGTGACCATCCGGCTGCTCGACCCGCCGCTGCACGAGTTCCTGCCGCACAGCGATGCCGACATGGCCGAGGTGGCGAAGGCGGCCGGCAAGACCGTCGCCGAGGTGAAGGCGAAGGCGAGCCAGCTGCACGAGGCCAACCCGATGCTCGGCCATCGCGGCTGCCGGCTCGGCATCACCTACCCGGAAATCTACGAGATGCAGTGCCGCGCGATCTTCGAGGCGGTCGCCGACGTAAAGATGAAGGGCGAGACGGTGCTGCCGGAGGTCATGATCCCGCTGGTCGCGGTGAAGAAGCGAGTTTGACCGGCTGAAGCAGATGGTGGACCGCGTCGCCGAACGAGACGATGCAGAAGACCGGCGCCAAGTTCGAGTACCTCGTCGGCACGATGATCGAGCTGCCGCGCGCCGCGCTGATCGCCGACCAGATCGCCGAGGATGCGCAGTTCTTCAGCTTCGGCACCAACGACCTGACGCAGACCACCTTCGGCCTGTCGCGCGACGACGCCGGCCCCTTCCTGGTGCAGTACCAGGAGCTGGGGGTCATCGACAACGATCCGTTCCAGACGCTCGACCAGGAAGGCGTCGGCGAGCTGATCAAGATCGCCGCCGAACGCGGCCGGAAAACCCGGCCCGACATCAAGCTCGGCATCTGCGGCGAGCACGGCGGCGACCCGGCCAGCGTGCACTTCTGCCACGGCGTCGGGCTGAACTACGTGTCCTGCTCGCCCTACCGCGTGCCGATCGCGCGGCTGGCGGCGGCGCACGCGGCGATGGAGACGGGGATTATCAGCACGACCGCATAAAGCTTCGGACGCAAGCAGCCGTTACCCCTCCCTCTCCCGTCGTTAAAGACGTCGTGAGAGGGAGGCTTCGCGAGTGGTTCAGAGAAAGCGGCCGCGGTTCCGGACCAACTTGTGATACGCCGGATCTAACGTTCTTTCTGCCTCGCCTACGAGCGGAAAGGCTTCAGAATCTTTGTTGAGCGTGGCTGCCTCGACATCGCGGCGCTTGACCGTGCGGAACCCGAATGGCTAGGCCCGCCAGAAGGGTTTGCATCCTTCCCTCGGCGCCTCGATCCGGCTCACCCAGATGTCTCGCAGCTGCTCATCGGTCATGTCCTTCAGCTTGCGACGTTGCTGCCCGCGCGCCTGCCACGGGGAGACAACTCTCGCCGCATGCGGACATGATCCGCGCATCCATCCGGCCTGGAACCACCTCTGCGATCACCTCGTTTGAACCCGTGGATGGCCGGGCTTGTCCGGCTTGCATCGCGGTACATCATAGTGCATGGGGCCTAAACAGGTCACTTCCGGTGAGGCTTTGCCGCGGCAGGCGGATACATCGGCTAGGGAATTGCTGGTCCTCCCCGATCCGGCCGACCCTCGGCTAACCCGGAGGCTGGCCGGCCTCGACCAGAACGGCAACCCGGTCGAAACCAACGTCGTCATCGAACGGCCGCTGACGCTGTTCCTGAACAGCCGCGAGATCGTGACGATGATGACGATCGGCGACTATCCGGAGTACCTGGCCGCCGGCTACCTGCTCAACCAGAACATGCTGCGCCCGGATGACGAGATCACCGGCATCGACTATGACGAGGAGCTGGAGGTCGTCGTCGTCCGGACCGTGCGGACCACCGATTACGAGGACAAGCTCGCCAAGAAGGTGCTCACGTCCGGCTGTGCGCAAGGCACCCTGTTCGGCGACGTGATGGAGAAGTTCGATAGCATTGTGCTTGATCCGGCCGCGCGCCTGCGCACCAGCTGGATGTATGGGTTGCTGAAGGCGATCAACACCATGCCGAGCCTCTATCTCGCTGCTGGCGCCATTCACGGCTGCGTCTTGTGCGAAGAAGACCGGCCGTTGATCTACATGGAGGACGTCGGCCGGCACAACGCTGTCGACAAGATCGCCGGCTACACGCTCCTGGAGCGGCTGTCGTGCCGCGACAAGATCCTCTACACGACCGGCCGGCTGACCAGCGAGATGGTTCTGAAGACCGTGCAGATGGAAATTCCCATCCTGATTTCGCGTTCCGGCTTCACGGCGTGGGGAGTCGATCTGGCGCGACGCGCCGGGCTGACGCTGATCGGCCGGGCGCGCGGCAAGCGGTTCATCGCGCTGTCGGGTGAAGGCCGCATCATCTTTGACGCCGACCCGGAGCGCATGGCGGACGAGCCCCCGGCGCTACGGCGCAAGGCTAGCTTCGCCGACGATGCCGGCTGACGTCGAGGCGGTCTACGGCGTTCTGCTGGCCGGCGGACTCGGCCGGCGCATGGGCGGAGGCGACAAGTTCCTGCGTCTGCTCGATGGCAGACCGATGCTAACGCATGTCATCGAACGCGCGCGGCCGCAGGTTGCCGGATTGGTAATCAACGCCAACGGCGATCCGTCCCGCTTCGCCCCCTACGGGCTGCCGGTCGCGGCGGACGTGGTGGAGGGGTTCGTGGGCCCGCTCGCCGGCATCCTCACGGGACTGGAATGGGCGCGCGCGCACGCCCCCGGCTGCGCCTGGGTGGCGAGCTTAGCGACCGACACGCCGTTTTTTCCCGATGATCTAGTCCCGCGCTTGCTGGAGAGCGTCCACGCGGAGGAGGCCGATATAGGCTGCGCCGCTTCCGGCGGAAGGACGCATCCCGGTCTTCGGCCTCTGGCCGGTCGCGCTCGCTCCGGCGCTGCGCCGCGCTCTGACTTCGGAGGGCGTACGCAAGATCGACGCATGGACGGCACGTTACCGTGTGTCGACCGCATGCTTTTCCGATGAGCCCTACGATCCGTTCTTCAACGTTAATGAAGCGGCCGACCTGCAACAGGCCGAGGCGCTGCTGCCGCTCGCGGCCACCGGCGCGCGATGAAGCTGTTCGGCCTTGCCGGTTGGAGCGGCAGCGGCAAGACGACTCTGCTAACGGCCCTGCTGCCGGCGCTCATCCATCGCGGACTCCGCGTCTCCACCCTGAAGCACGTTCACCACTCGGTGGATTTGGATCAGCCGGGCAAGGATACCCACCGTCACCGGCTCGCTGGGGCGACCGAGGTGGCGCTCGTGTCCGCCGGCCGTTGGACGTTGATGCACGAGCTGCGCGGCGAGGCCGAACCGACTCCGGCGGAGCTGTCGCGGCACATGACACCGGTCAACTTGCTACTGATCGAGGGCTTCAAGCATGGCGTGCACGACAAGCTGGAGGTCCATCGCCCGGCGATAGCCAAGCCACTGCTCTGTCTCGACGATCCTCATATCGTCGCGGTGGCGAGCGACGGTAGCCTCGCCGGTCTGCCGGTCCCTCTCCTGCCGCTCGACGATGCGGATAACATCGCCGACTTCATCATCCGGTACTGCCGTTTATGAACGCGCCGAGGCCTCACCAAGCGGGAGGGTCGCTCGCCGGAAATGATTGGTAGGACGCCTCGTCCACCTGGTCCCACTCCTCCCTGGAACGCCGCCGGCTGTTTTCCGGCGCCGGCCGAACATCGGCGGTTCCGGCAGAGGGCGCGACCGGGACCGTCTCGGGCTCGCTCCCGGAGCGACTCGCCCGCTCGCGACCAAGCGAACGCGTAACAGCGAAGCCAGCGACGGCGAGTGCGCCGATGGCCGCGAGGCAGACCGCGGACCAGGCGGTTCGACTATGCATTCTCGGCATGATCGTCTCTGCTCCGGCTGGTGATTTATTCCGTCGCGCCCCGGCCATGATCGCTTGCCAGTCTTGACAAGTCCAGGGACCGGATTGATCGCCCGCGATTCAGTCCAGGTTTTAGTGGTGTTTCGGTCAGCGGGCCTTCGCGCGATGCCCTCGACAAGCGCCGGCTT
This sequence comes from uncultured Alphaproteobacteria bacterium, assembly GCA_963786265.1. GTDB lineage: Bacteria > Pseudomonadota > Alphaproteobacteria > Rhodospirillales > Defluviicoccaceae > Defluviicoccus. The sequence goes on along the minus strand of CAWAYT010000056.1, from coordinate 23,299 downwards.
GCACGCACGGATTTGCATCGTTAGGTTTGCCGGCGTTTTGGTTCTCACCACGGGCGGGTCAATGGACGTCGTTATAGGTCCCCTCTTCTGGCTGCTCACCACGGTTATCAACATCTACATCTGGGTTCTCATCGCCGGCGCGATCCTGAGTTGGCTGGTCGCCTTCAACGTCGTCAATACCCGTAACCGCTTCGTCTATCTGCTCGGCGACTTCCTGCACCGGGTGACCGAGCCGGTGTTGCGGCCGATCCGGCGGGTTCTGCCGAATCTCGGGGGCATCGATCTATCGCCTCTGGTGCTGATCCTGCTGCTGCTATTCTTGCAGCAGGTGCTGGCGCGGCTTTATGTCGCGGCCGTCTACTGAGACGCAGGTCAGCTCTCCGCTTCCGTTCGCCGAAGCGCCGGGAGGAGTACGGGTGCGGGTGCGGGTGACCCCGCGCGCCCGGGCGGCGCGGATCGACGGACTCCAGGGCGAAGCCGATGGGGGCGTTCGCCTGCGTGTCGCGGTCACCGAAGCGGCGGATGCCGGCCGTGCGAACGCCGCGTTGCTGGCGCTTCTGGCGAAGGCTTGGCGGCTACCGAAGGGAACGTTATCCATCACCTCGGGCGTCGCCGATCGACGCAAGACCGTAAGCATTGCCGGCGACAGCGGAAGCCTCATGGACAGGCTGCTCCGGTGGAGCCAGACCGAGGGTTGGCGGGCAGGAGAATAGCCGGTGCATCGGGCGCGGATCATTGACGGCAAGGCGCTGGCGGCCGAGCTGCGCCACCGCATCCGCGAGGAGGTGGCGAGACTGCGGCGCTCGGCGAGACTGACCCCTGGACTTGCCGTGGTCCTCGTCGGCGACAATCCGGCCAGCGACATCTATGTCCGCGCAAAGGCGGAGCAGAGCGAGGATGCCGGCATGAAGTCGTTCGTGCACCGGCTGCCGGCCGATCTCCGAAAGGATGACCTGCTCACTCTGATACATGGGCTGAACCAGGACCAGCGAGTGCACGGGATCCTGGTGCAGCTGCCGCTGCCTCCGCACATCCGGCCGGACGTGGTTCTGGCTGAGATCGATCCGGACAAGGACGTCGACGGCTTTCACGTCATCAACGCCGGCCGGCTGCTCGCGGGCGTCGCCGGCGCGATGGTGCCCTGTACACCGCTTGGTTGCGTGCGCCTGATCAAGAGCCAACGTCAAGATCTCGCCGGACTCAAGGCGGTCGTTGTCGGCCGGTCGAGCATCGTCGGTAAACCCATGGCGGTCTTGCTGCTGGCGGAAAACTGCACGGTGACGATCGCCCACTCGAAGACTCGCGATCTGCCGGGCGAGTGCCGCGCCGCCGATATCCTGGTCGCGGCCGTCGGCCGGCCGGAATTGATCCGCGGCGACTGGATCAAGCAAGGCGCAATCGTCATCGACGTCGGCATCAACCGGATCGACAATGGGTCCGGCAAGACCCGCCTCGTCGGCGATGTCGCGTTCGACGAGGCGGCGCCGGTCGCGGCGGCGATCACGCCGGTGCCGGGCGGAGTCGGGCCGATGACGGTGGCCTGCCTGCTGCGCAATACGCTGATCGCCGCCTGCCGGTCACGGGAGATCGACGAACCCGAGCTTTGATTTGCGCATGCGTGTCATGCGGAATGAGAGGATCTCGCAATCAGCAAGTTCCCGTATGTTTATTAGGGTTTTTCCTGAGAATGAGTTGCATTTGCGGTCTGACCGAAATTACCGTATCAATGTGGCTCACAATCGCTTCTGAAGGATACGAAGCGAATGGATGCATACAGTGCGGGAGTTGGCGCCTATCCCCTGGTCCTGGCGGCAGTCGGCGAGCGGGTCCGTATCGTCGCCACCCGCGCCGGGCGGGGCACTGACCGAAAATTGTCCGACCTCGGCCTGACAAGCGGCTGCGAGGTGACGGTTTTGAGCCGGGATAGCTCAGGGCCGATGGTTGTCGCCCGCGACGATATGCGTCTGGCCCTCGGGACGGGCCTGGCCCATCGCATTCTGGTGACACGGGTGGAAGACGACAGCCAATGAGCATCCGCCTCGGCGAACTGACAGCCGGCGAGCGCGGCCGCGTCATCGGGTACCAGCGCGGCGACCGTTCCTACCGGGAGAAGCTGCTGTCCATGGGACTGACGCCGGGAACGGAGTTCTCGGTTACCCGCCTGGCGCCGCTGGGCGATCCGGTCGAGATCAATGTTCGCGGATACGCCGTCAGCCTGCGCAAGGACGAGGCGCGGCTGTTGCGGGTCGAAAGGCTCTAACTGATGACTGCACACACGATCTGCCTTGTCGGCAACCCGAACTGCGGCAAGACAACCTTGTTCAATGCGCTCACCGGAGCGCGCCAACAGGTCGGCAATTGGCCCGGGGTCACCGTCGAGCGCAAGACCGGCGCCTATCAGGGAGCCGGGGGCGCGGTCACGGTCGTCGATCTACCGGGCGTCTATTCGCTCGCCGTGACCTCGGTGTCTTCGCTCGACGAGCGGATCGCCCGTGAGTTCGTGTTGGGCGGCGGGGCGGACCTCGTCATCAATATCCTCGACGCCTCCAACCTTGAGCGGAACCTCTACCTGACGGTGCAGCTGCTGGAAATGCGCGTGCCGCTGCTGGTGGCTCTCAACATGCTGGATGTCGCTCGCGACCGGCGCATCCGCATCGATGTCGCGGCACTCGCGGAGCGGCTCGGCTGTCCGGTGGTGCCGCTGGTCGCCAGCCGGGGCGAGGGCGTCGCGCATCTCCGCGCCGAAATCGACCGGGTGGCGGGCGAGCGCCGGGTTCCGAAGGTCGACCTGGGCTACGGCGCCGAAATCGAGCACGCTCTTGCCGAGCTCGAGCCGCTGCTCGTGGGCGCCGTTGTCGCGCCTTCCGCCGACATCCAGTGGCTGGCGATCAAGCTGCTGGAGGGTGACGAGGGGGCGCTGGCGATGGTGCCGGCGAACATTCGCGAGGCCGCCGAGCGGATTGCCGAGCGGGCGAGTCGACCGCGCCGGCGAAGACTGTGACATCCTCATAGCCGACAGCCGCTACGGCTTCGCCAATGCGCTGGTTCGCGAGACAATGCAACGCGAAGGCGTCGTCCGCCGAACCGTCTCCGACCGTATCGACCGAGTGGTTCTGCACCGGTTGGCAGGCATTCCGATCTTCCTCGGAGTGATGTATCTGCTTTTCCTGTTCACCATCAACTTCGGCAGCGCCTTTATCGACTTCTTCGACCAGTTTGCCGGGACGCTGCTGGTCGACGGTACGGCTGAAGTGCTGAACGGCATCGGCGGCCCGCCGTGGTTGACGGCGCTGCTGGCCAACGGCGTGGGCGGCGGGGTGCAGACGGTCGCCACTTTCATCCCGATCATCGCCTGCCTCTATCTGTTCCTGTCGGCGCTCGAAGACTCCGGCTACATGGCGCGCGCCGCCTTCGTCATGGATCGGCTGATGCGGAGCGTGGGTTTGCCGGGCAAATCGTTTATCCCGCTGATCGTGGGTTTCGGCTGCAACGTGCCGGCGATCATGGCGACGCGCACGCTGGAGCACCGGCGCGACCGCATTCTGACGGTGATGATGGCGCCGTTCATGTCCTGTGGCGCCCGGCTGCCGGTGTACGCGCTGTTCGCGGCCGCGATGTTTCCGACCGGCGGTCAGAACATAGTGTTCGCCCTGTACCTGATCGGCATCGGCTTCGCCGTGATGACCGGGCTGGTTCTAAAAAAGACGCTGCTCAAAGGCGAGACCGCGCCCTTCGTCATGGAGCTTCCGCCCTACCATCTGCCCACCTTGCGGGGGATCCTGTTGCGCACCTGGGAGCGGCTGAGGGAGTTCCTGTATCGCGCCGGCCGGGTGATCGTCGCGGTTGTTGTCGTGCTGAGCTTCTTCAACAGCTGGGGGACCGACGGTTCGTTCGGCAATCAGGATACCGAGCGCTCGGTGCTCGCCGCCGCCGGCAAGGCGATGACCCCCGCGCTGGCGCCGATGGGCATCAGCCAGGATAACTGGCCGGCGACGGTGGGCATGCTCACCGGTATTTTCGCCAAGGAAACCGTGGTGGGGACGCTGAACGCCCTGTATGGCTCGCTGGCCGAGGACGCGGCTACGGAAGATGGCGAAGCCGAGGCCTTCGACCTGTGGGGCGGCATCTGCGGCGGCGTTCGCCACCATTCCGGCGAACTTGGCCGATCTGGCGGATCGAGCCCTCGATCCGCTCGGGCTTGATCATCGTCCAGACCGGCGACCTGCAGGCGGCGGCAGAAGCAGCAGGAGGTTGATGTCGGCACCTTCGGGGCGATGGCGAGCCGCTTCGATGGGCAGATCGGCGCCTTCGCTTACTTGCTGGCGGTGTTGCTGTACATGCCGTGCGTTTCGGCGGTCGCCGCCATCTATAGGGAGACCGGGCCGCGATGGGCGGTGTTCGCCTCCCTGTGGACCACCGGTCTCGGCTATGGCGCAGCCGTCGTCGTCTATCAAGCCGGCACCTTCGACCGCGATCCGTTCGGCGCGGCGGCCTGGATCGGCGCTATCCTGCTGCTGTTCACCGTGACCCTGGTGGCATTCCGCGTGGCCGGCGAAGGAGATGCCGCGCGCCAGCCGGCGACCGCTGGTGCCGCGGAGTAAGCCGATGATCCTCGCCGAAGTACGCGATTACCTCGCAACGCGCGGCCGGGCGCCATTGACCGATCTTGCGGCGCAATTCGATGTCGAGGCCGATGCCGCCCGCGCCATGCTCGACCACCTGATCCGCAAGGGCCGGGTGCGCCGGATCGATGCCGGCACCAGCGCGTGTGGCGGCTGCTGCGGCTGCGCCGACAAGCTCCCCGAGGTCTACGAATGGGTAGACGCGGGCCGGCCTCGTTGATATCGACGACGGCTTGCATGAGGCTTCAACTTCGATGACGTATTCAGGCGCGCAGGTCAGTCTACTTAAAATCTCCGAAGGCGCACTTGACGCGTCTGATTGAGCATCCACATCGGGGCCCATGAAATCGGCGCTCAGATGTCGTATATTCCAGTTAGGAGGACAGATGACAGCCAAGTCAGGAACCGCGCGAAAAGTACGTAAAGTTGTCGGCCCGGCTCAGGAGCGGCGACGCTACCTTATGTCCGAGGAGTTTGCCGTTCATGTGACGGGCCATTTCGAGGCTGCCGCGAAGGCAGCGATCGCTCGCCATCATGACGCCGGGTTGCCCGTCCACGGAGAACAGGACGGCTCCATTGTTGAAATCACCCAACGCAATGACAAGGAGCGGTCTGATACTTAGGTGATGCAGCCCGGAGGTGACGCCGCCTGAATTCTGGATTATCGCCGGCGTCAACGGCGCCGGTAAATCGACGCTTGTCTCGGACAAGGACATTCGGTCCGTTATCGGTCAATTCCCCTTCCTCAATCCTGATCTTCCCGTTCCATGCCTGGGCGCAACTCTTCCCGGGATTTCGGTGACTGAGGCAAACTACGCCGCCGTGGTCGCCGTGGAGGCGATCGTGGAGCGACGGATCGCGGGCGACAGGTCTGTGGCGGTGGAGACCGTCCTCAGTTCCTCCAAGTATATGCGGCATGTCGAAGAGGCGCGAAAGCAGGGCTTTTTCTTAGGCCTCATCTATGTTGGTTTGCCCTCGGTCGAGTTGGCGATTCGGCGAGTCGCCGACCGGCATGCCCTCGGCGGACATGAAGTGCCCGAAGACCGCATACGTGATCGCTGGACCCGCTCGCACGATAACCTTGGACGCTACGCTGCTAAGGTTGACCTGCTACTCGTCTACTCGAACGCGGACCCGGCGGGACGGCCAGTGCTGGTCGCGCGCAAGACCGATGTTGGCATGGATCTTCTCCGCCCGGGCATATTGCCGGAAGTAGACCGCCGATTGTCGGGTCTGAAGCCAGCCGCTCGGTAATTGGTACTCTCGACAAGTTGTTCGTGATCCGTGGATGCTATCGCGTGCATGCCACGGCGCCCCTACTTGCCATTCTCCCTCTACGCCGATCGGAGCTGCGGCCTGTCTGGCCGCACCTCAGGCGGCGGTGCTGCAGGCCGGGCGTGGCTTGCCGATACTGGTCATGGTACAAGCCGCGGCATGACCGACCTCGCGCATATCCGCAACTTTGCCATCATCGCTCACATCGACCATGGCAAGTCGACGCTTGCCGACAGGCTGATCGAGTCCTGCGGTGCGCTCACCGAGCGGGAGATGCGCGAGCAGGTGCTGGAACTCGATGGATATCGAGCGCGAGCGCGGCATCACCATCAAGGCGCAGGCGGTGCGTCTCACCTACCGCGCGCGGGACGGCGAGACGTACGTGCTCAACCTTATGGACACGCCCGGCCATGTCGACTTTTCGTACGAGGTCAGCCGCTCGCTCGCCGCCTGCGAGGGCTCGCTGCTGGTCGTCGACGCCACGCAAGGCGTGGAGGCGCAGACCCTCGCCAACGCCTATCTGGCCATCGAGAACGACCATGAGATCATCCCGGTGCTCAACAAGATCGACCTGCCCGCGGCGGATCCCGAGCGCATCGCCACGCAGATCGAGGAGGTGATCGGGCTTGACGCCTCGGCGGCGGTGAAGATCTCGGCGAAGAGCGGCCTCGGCGTTCCCGAGTTGCTGGAGGCGATCGTCGCCCGCCTGCCCGCTCCTATCGGCGATTCGGGAGCGCCCCTGAAGGCGCTGCTCGTCGATAGCTGGTACGACCCGTACCTCGGCGTGATGATCCTGGTGCGCATCAAGGACGGCGTGCTGAAGAAGGGCATGAAGATCCGAATGATGGCGGCCGGCACCGTGCACCAGGTCGAGCAGGTCGGCACTTTCACGCCGAAACCGCGGCAGGCCGACGCGCTCGGCCCCGGGCGAGATCGGCTTCATCACCGCAGGAATCAAGGCGGTCGCCGACACCGAAGTGGGCGACACCATCACCGAGGAGCGCAGACCCGCGTCCGCGCCGCTGCCCGGCTTCAAGCCGTCGGTGCCGGTCGTCTTCTGCGGGCTATTTCCCGCCGACGCGGCGGAGTTCGAGGACTTGCGTGAGTCGCTGGCGAAGCTCCGGCTCAACGATTCCAGCTTCCACTACGAGCCGGAGAGCTCGGCGGCGCTGGGATCAGGCTTCCGATGCGGCTTTCTCGGCTTGCTGCATCTCGAGGTCGTGCAGGAGCGGCTGGAGCGCGAGTTCAACCTCGACCTGATCGCCACCGCGCCGTCGGTGGTCTATCGCGTGCACCTGACCGACGACACCACGCTCGATCTCCACAACCCGGCCGACATGCCGGACCCGGTGCGCATCAAGGGCATGGAGGAGCCGTGGATTCGCGCCACCATCCTGGCGCCGAACGACTACCTCGGCGCCGTCTTGCAGCTCTGCACCGAGCGGCGGGGCGAGCAGGTCGAGCTGACCTACGCCGGCGCGCGGGCGATGGTCATCTACCGCCTGCCGCTGAACGAGGTGATCTTCGATTTTCACGATCGGCTGAAGTCGATCACGCGCGGCTACGCCAGCTTCGACTACGAGATGGACGGCTTCCGCGAGGGCAACCTCGTGAAGGTGCAGATCCTCATCAACGGCGAGCCGGTGGATGCGTTTTCGTTCATTTGCGACCGGGGGCAGGCCGAGTTGCGCGGCCGCGCCATCTGCGCCCGGCTGAAGGACCTGATTCCCCGCCAGCTGTTCAAGATCCCGCTGCAGGCGGCGATCGGCGGCAGCGTCATCGCCCGCGAGACGATCAGCGCGCTGCGCAAGGACGTCACCGCCAAGTGCTACGGCGGCGATATCACCCGCAAGCGCAAGCTGCTCGAAAAGCAGAAGGCCGGCAAGAAACGGATGCGGCAGTTCGGCAAGGTGGAAATCCCGCAGTCGCGCGTTCATCGCCGCGCTGAGAATGGACGACGGCTGAACCCCGGCACTGGCTGGCGCGAGAAGATCATGATTAAGATCCCGCTCGACGTGACGTGCGACCCCGGCCACGGCGGAGAGGAGACGCCAAAGCGGTTCACGCTCGCGGGTCGCGCAATAGAGATCGCCGAAGTCGCCGACGCCTGGCTCGCGCCCGATCACCGCTACTTCAAGGTGCGCGGGCATGACGGACGTTGGTACATCATCCGGCACGACGTTACCGCCGGCAATTGGGAGCTGACCATGTACGATCGGACCGGCGCCATCGCGACGCGCACCGGTTGACACAAAGCGCTGGCGGACGGTCGAAGCCCGTTTGTCACTCGCGTGCCGGCTCGAAGAAGACCGAGATCTTTTCGTCGCCGAGTTCGTACTGACAGGCGAGCCTGACATCGGGCGATATGCCCCGGCGCTCGGCTTCTTCGATATCCCGCGCGTTCAGCAGGTATACGGCCTGCAGAAGCGACCTCTCCTTGTCGGTCAGCTGTTGCACCGGCCAGTGGCCGACCGCGAGCGTATCGACGTGCACCAGGCAGGCGGTGCAATCGCCCGCCTCGCACCGGAACGGGAGCGGTATTCCGCGCTTCTTGGCGATCGAAAGTAGCGTTGGCCGCTCCCCTTCGGACACGTCGACATCGACCCTCGCGTCGATGCCCGAAGACAGGAAGCGGATGCTCGCCACGAACTCAGGCGAGACCCTTCAGGTCAAACCCGCGTCTAAGGCCCGGTCCTCGCCGCCATCTGCACCTGCTGCGTGGGCGACCACTTGCGGTCAATTCCGCGCGCGCGCACGGCCATCAGTACCAGTTCCACGACGTCGTCGAGGCGCCGGAAGTAGTCCGTGTTGACGACCAGGTCGAAGTTGGTCGGGTCGTTGTAGCGGGAGTGGAACATGTCCCAGACGAACTTGCCGCGCCGCTTGCTGATCTCCTGCACCTTGCGCTTCGCCTCGGCGTAGGAAGTGCCCTCCTGCTCCGAGATACGAGTGGCGCAGGCTTCGACGGAGCCGACGATGCGCACCCTGAGCACGTCGCGGCCCGCGAGGATGACGTGGCCCCCGCGGCCGACGATAACGCCGCCGGTGTGATAGAGACCGCGGATCACCGTCGACAGAAAATGCACGTACTCGTCCCGGGAGACGTGCTTGCCGAATACCGCCGAATAGATCCAGGCATCGACCGCGTCGAGCTTCTCGTTCAGCGTCTCCATCAGCGAACTGCTGACGTTCGCTTCCTTGGCGATGCCGTTGATGATCTCCGCGCCATAGAGCTCGATGCCCAGCCGCTCGGCCAAGGCGCGCGCGATTTCGTCGCCGCCGGAGCCGATCGTGCGCGAAACAGTGATGACCGGCTTGCGGACCTGCCGGGCACGCGATGGCGGCTCTTCGAGCGCTCTGACGATGGCCTGGATGACGGCTTGTGCGTTAACGGCCATGACCCTCTGCTCCCCTCTTTGCCTTCTTCATAACACCCCATCCGGCGATGTGGAAGCTTCGGTTGGCGCGCACGCGGCAAGGCGAGAGTCCAGCAAGGACGTTGCGGCGCAAGCCCCACTTCGCTACCGTTACGGTCCAGTCGGGCTACGGTTCGGGGACGCCACGGAGGGATGGCCGAGCGGCTCAAGGCGCACGCCTGGAGAGCGTGTTCACCGAAAGGTGTCGTGGGTTCGAATCCCACTCCCTCCGCCAAGTCTCTCGAATATTGGCTTAGAATTCAATGTTCTACCAGCCCACGTCGAGACTTCTCCCATACACCTTCCCATACTTAAGCGCCGAACTTGGACGAACGAAGGCGAACAGAACCACAACCACGCTCTTTGTTATTCGGGCGTGGCGACGCCGGCCTGCGGAGGATGCTCGGAGCAACAATCGATCCGACGCCGACGACGATAGCGCCGAAACGCGAGATCCGCATGTCCGGCGACTTCAAGATCGGCCACGCCGGCGACCTGACCGGCATCGATCCCGACGACTGCCCCGATCTGAAGCTTATCGGCCGCGGCTACTGCCGCTGGTACAAGGGCGTCGCGGCGACGACGACCGGCCTCACCGGCGGCACCGATCCCGAGGACGATACCGCCTATCCGCTGCTGGCGCGCGCCACCGACGACGGGCCCGGCAAGCGCCTGGTCATCCGCGACATCATCTTCGAGGGCGACCTGGCGACGACGCAGAAGTGGCTCGGCGACGCCAGCCGGCTGATCGCGCTCGCCAACTACGACCGCGTCGAGCTGGTCGACGTCGAGGGCCGCTGGGGCTCGGAGACCGCCTTCCATCTGGCCTACTGCGACCAGGTGCGCGCCGGCCGCGATCAACCTCAACCACATCGCCGCGAACGGCCTGGACGCCTCCAACTGCGCCGACGTCGCGGTGACCGACAGCGACTTCGAGTGGATCGTCGGCGACTGCTTCGCCGCCCGGCTGGCCGAGGCCGCCGCCGCCGACCTCGGCCAGCAGCGCGCCTTCCAGTTCGTCGGCAACCGCGTCTTTCAGTGCGGCGGCGTCAAGCTGCTCGGCGCCCGCCACACCACCGTCGTCGGCAACAGCTTCCGGGTGCCGGTCAACTACGCGGTGTTCATCGGCGCCGCCGGCGGCGAGGGGGCGCGGGTCAGCGAGGACATCCTGATCACCGCCAACAACATCACCGACCTGTTGACCGCCGACCAGGCCGGCGCCGCCGTCGACTACAACGTCGGCATCCTGATCTACCAGTTCAGCTATCTGCCGCACAACGTCATCGTCCGCGGCAACAACCTGGCGCAGCGCACCGCCGGCACCGACGGCCTGACCTGGTCGCAGATCAAGCCGCGCGGCATCGCCGGCGAGAACCGGCAGTGGCGGCGCGACACGCCGACCGGCAACGTCATGTTCTACGACACGACGATGACCGGCGAAGTGTTCGTCGGCAGGGCGTCGGCGATGCGCATCGAGGCGCCGAACGCCCTCGATCGCCTCACCTACGACGTCGACGAGAACCGCATCGACGGCTTTTCCGAGGACGACTTCGTGCGTTCGCAGAGCGCCGCCTGGGACGGCGCGCCGGAGCTGTGGGCGGTGCCGGCGTCGGCCGGCGAGTTCCCGATCGAGGCCGCCCGGTTCACCGGCCTCGATCTGCGCGGCTATCAGCAGATGCGCCTGGTGCTCAACGTCGGCGGACAAGCCGGCCTGACGGGAACGATCCTCTACTACCGCTACTCGCTCGACGGCGGCGCGACCTGGTACGACACCGACGCGGCGATCCAGCTGGACGGCAGCACCAATCAGGCGTTCTGGGGCAACTGGCAGCCGATCCCGCCGATGCTGCGGCAGAGCATCGATACGACGGTGGCGCTGTTCGGCCGCGACGGCGACGGCAGCACGGTCGTCGAGCTGGTCGACTGGTTCGTCCTCGACATCCGCGGCGTCGATCACACCTCGGCGGCGCGGCTGCTGCCGCCGCAGGTGACGCCGGCCGAGATCGCCGATCCGGTCGAGACCGAGCTGCGCTCGTTCTCGCCGAAGGACATCGCCGACATCGTCGCCGCCGTGCTGGCGTCGTGAGCGAGACCACCCCCAAGCAGTCGATGGAGGCCGATGTTGAGCGCCGGCAGCAGCAGGCGCACGTGCTGTCGTTGCACGACGCCGTGGTCGAGATCAAGGCGACCCTGAATAACGGCCTGAAGACGACAGTCCTCGGGCCACAAGGCCGAGCTAAAAGCCGTCAGAAAAACGTCCAGTCGATCCGCGACTGGGCGTGCAGTGCTCTGCGTGCGGTCCTCACCGTGCCTGTCCTGCTCAGCCGGATGTTCCGCTCTGGCCGGCCTGCGGCGCAATCCGGCGCGCGCAGTCCCTAGCCGTTCTCGCTGCTGGAATGCCGCATCGGCATCGATGGCGACGATCCCGCCGCTCTTGCGGCGCTGTGCTATCGCCGAACGATCCGGCGATCCAGCCGGTGACCGCGGAACAGATCAGCGTCACGGGAAGGTTCGGCTGGGTCTGGCTGATCCTCAGCAGATTGGGGCTCCCACAACGAAAACCGCCGACACGACCAAAGGGGCGCAGCCCCTTTTGGAAACCCCAAGGGGTAAAGCAGTAAAGATTAAAGTCCTAATCAAGCGTCCGGGCAACGCGGAACCCGAGATTGTTGATGCGGATGTCGGGATCGTACCTGTTGCGGTCCGCCGAACGGAGGTACCTCGGATTGAAGTTCCAGGAGCCGCCGCGGTAGACGCGGTTGCGAGAGGAATTTTCTCCTTCGCCGTCTGTCCACGCCGAGCCATCGGTCGGAGCGCCCTGGTAGCTGTCATGCCAGACGTCCTCCACCCACTCCCAGACGTTGCCGTGCATGTCATATAGACCCCAGGCGTTCGGCGGATAGGCGCCCACCTCGGTGGTCTTCCTACCGCCTTGCTTTCCGTAGTAGTTGCCATCGTAGTTCGCTTATCGGTCGTGATCGTCTCGCCGAACGCATAGCGGCGTCGTCGTCCCGGCGCGGCAGGCATACTCCCACTCCGCTTCCGACGGCAACCGATACGGCTTGTCCCGTTTCCTTCGCCAGCCAGGCCGCATAGGCTACGCGTCCTGCCAGCTGACGTTGATCACCGGCCGTGTCCGCGCGGACCCCAGCCCTCTGTCCGCTCCGGGCTCCTCTCGCGCTTCGTGCTGCCGTCACAGAAATGGTCGTACTCGTCAAACGTCACCGGATACCGCCCGATCGCAAATCGGTAGCCGATCGTCACCCGGTGCTGCGGGCCTTCATCGTTCGAGGCGCCCCTTCTCGTCTTCCGGCGAGCCCATCAGGAACTCGCCCACCGGCAGCGCCACCATCTCCGGGCACCACGGCGCATCGATGTCGCGAAAGACCGCGAAGTCCTTGATCGCTTTCGCCCGGCTCGGCTCACAGCCTTGCCTCCGCGTCGGCTGCTCGCCGTGCCTCGTCCTGCTCTCGCCGCGTGTGCATCTCGTTGCTGTTCTTCGGCGGCCTGGCGCTTCCGCGCTTCCTGCATCTGCTGTTGCGCCTGTTCGGCCGCACGGCGACGCTGCTGCTGCAGGTCGGCGACCGCGCGCTCGATCTTGCCCGCCACGTCGTACAGCGCCTCGTCCGGATCGGACCAGGAGGTCACCGGCTTTGCATCCGTCGGCGCCGCCTGCAGCTTGGCGAACGGCGTCGTCTGCCAGGAGCACGGGTCGCAGGATGACCGGAATTACCTTCGCCTCGCCCTTGTCGTGCCGCTCCAGCGCCTTCTTCATCTCGACGCTCCAGCAGTACTTCGAGGCGATGAAGCTGGCGCTCACCAGCAGCAGGATGATGTCGGCCGAAGCTCAGCTTGCGGTCGATCTCCTTCGCCCACTCCTCGCCGACGTCGATGTTCGGTCGTGCCACTCGGCGATCATCCCGCTCCAGCGCAGCGGCCAGATGATCTTCAAGCTTCTTCCGCAACTCCTCGTCGCGGTGCGAGTAGGAGTAGAACAGGCTGATCGGCTTTTCCTGATGTGCTCCGTCCGCCATTGATTTCCCGCCCCGTTTCCGCGGATCGGATTACGCAACCCCGAGCCGTCATTGGTAACCGAAAGGCGTGACGGGATGAAGCTTATCGCGCCTGCCCGGCGCCCGTCACCGCAAGGGTCAAGACGGACGCCGGGCGTACGCGCTCATCATGGCCGGTCCTGGACGCCCTTCTTGCACGCCCGAAGCGTCCGTAAACGCCCCGGCTCCGGCTGATCAGGGGCGTGCGGGCAACCCGGAACCCGAGATTGTTGTTGCGGTTGTCGGGTTCGTTCCTGTTGCGGTTGGCGGAACGGAGGTTCCTCGGATTGTTGTTCCAGGAGCCGCCGCGGATGACGCGATCGCGTGATGGGACCGGCCAGGCTCCCGCTGGGGCCGCGTGGGCCATCGCGGAAGGTCGGGTCGCCGGCGGGATCGAACGGGCCCGCCGCGAAAGAGGGCGTGACGCAGCCGCCAGGTATCGGCGTGCTCCGCATGCGCGATCCAGGCACGCACGCGCAGCGCCGCCTCGCTCCGCCGGCAGCGTGCCGGCACGGACGCGATCGCGTAGGCCGCGCCAGCGGTTGCGGCGAGTTGCCACTCGTATTCCGTCGGCAGCCGGACCTCGAAACCGAAGCGCGTGCTCAGCCAGTGGCATAAGGCCGGGCATCCCACCCGTTGACGGAGTCGGCGGGATGGTTGCCGTGACGCGCACGGTGCTTAGGCAACCGCGAGGCCCACAAGGGCACGCATCGCGCGGTCGAGCGGCTAGAGGGTTTCGCCCGGAGCTACCGCTATGTTTTGCGGGCGGACGTCGTTCAGCACTTCGCTTCGGTCGATCACGCGATCCTGCTCGACATCCTGCGCCGCCCGACCTGAGCCGGACGTCATGGGACTGGTGGAAACGATCGTCGACAGCGGGCGTGGCGTGCTCGACGACGAGTACCGCTACGTGCGCTTTCCCGGCGACGACCTGCTGGCGATCTGCCGGCCGCGAGGCCTGTCGATCGGCAATCTCACCTCGCAGTTCTGGTCCAACTGCTACCTGCACCCCTTCGGCGAATTCGTTACGCGCCAACTCGGCTGCCGCGCCTATCTCCGTTATGTCGACGACTTCGCGCCGTTCGGCGACAGCAAGCGCGAACTGTGGGCCTGGAAGGCTGCGATCATCGACAGGCTCGCGCGCTATCGCCGCTGACAGCTGGGGGCCTGCGCCGCCACATCCTTGGCAGCCTGCCGATCCGTCCCGCCGAACGTTGCCGGACGATCGCGGCGCGCCAGTCCCGAACCGGGACCGATGCGTCTTTCGACCGGCACCCCTGAAAAAATCACGAAGGCGGCGCTGACGCGCCGCTGGCGCCGCGCGCGCGGCGCTTTCAGAGATCAGTGCTCGAAGATGGGGACGAACACACCACCCGAAAGCCGAGGTCGTCGATAGCTCCGGTAGTCCGGGTTGTCCCAGCCGCGGTAGGCCGAGCGCGCGTTGCCCCGACTGACGGCCCAGGACCCGCCGCGCAGCACACGGGAACTGCAGTCGCCGCCTCTCGCCCCGAGCCATGCCCGGCCGTCGTCCGGGCGCGCCTGCGTAGTCTGTCGTGCCAGCAGTCCTCGACCCACTCGAAGACATTGCCGTGCATGTCGTGCAGGCCCCAGGCATTGGGCGGAAATTGCCCGACCGGCGCCGTTTGCTTGCCGTCCCATTCGCTGCCGCAGTCAGGACAGTTGGCCAGCCCCTTGCCCGCGATGTCGTCGCTGCCCGTCGGGGCCGGCAGGGCGTATTCGGTCGTGGTGCCGGCGCGGGCGGCGTATTCCCACTCGGCCTCGCTCGGCAGGCGACAGTTCCTGCCCGTCTTCCGGCTCAGCCACGCGACGTAGCCTGCGCATCCTCCCAGGAGACGTTGATCACCGGCCGCGTCTCGCGGCCCCAGCCTGATCGGCGGGGCGATAGCCTCGCAGCCGCCGTCGGCGACACAGGCATCCCACTCGCGAAACGTCACCTCGGTTCGGCCAAGGTAGAACGGCTGAGCGAAGGTGACCGGATGGCACCGGTTGCTCGACGTCGTTGTCGCGTTCGCTCCCCATCATGAACGACCCCGTCGGGAACTTCGACGAGCTCGCGGGAAGCGGCAGCTCCTTGCCCAGCATGTAGGCCCAGCGCTCCATCAGCGCCTCGAACGGCAGCCCGCGCGCCATCGCCCAGTACACGCTCTCGCCGACGACGCCCAGGATCGCCACCAGAACGACGGCCTCGACCAGGGCGCGGCGCCCGGCTCCAGCGAAGATAGCGCTGCTCGATGCTCCCCGGCGCGGCCAGCCCGCGAAACCCGAACAGCGACGACCAGCCGGCGAGCCCGAACAGCCGGGCGAGACCCTTGCGATCCTTCCACTCGCGCGCCAGCAGCTGCAGCCGCTCGCGCCGCGCCGCCCGCTCCTTGTTCTTCTCGATGTAGGCCCACAGCGTCGGCCAGTAGGGCTGCGGCTTGCCGGCGGCGTCCAGGCCCTTGCTGCGGATCAGCGTCTCGTGGATCAGGTTGACCCAGCGGCCGCCGCGCTCCGTGGCTCGCTCGCTCGGCCTCCTCGGTGACGGTGATCAGCCGCAGCGGGCCCTCGCGCCTGGCCGCCGTCGCGGCGGCGCTCGCCGGCCAGGCGGTTGACCAGGGCCCGGCCGGCCTCGCCGCCGCCGGCAACGGCCACCGCCTCGGCGAGCGGCATCCGGCGGCGGGTGTGCCGCCGACCCTCCGGGTCCACCTTGACCAGCCGGAACAGCAGCTCCAGCGCCCGCTCCCGCTGCGGTCTGCCCAGGCCGGCCAGCAGACCGTCGGCGCTGCGGCTGAGGATGCCGGCGAGCCCGCCCTGGTCGGTGAACAGCTGGCCGCTCAGGCGGTTGCCGGTCGCGCTTCTCCCACAGCCAGTGCAGCGCGTTCTCGACCAGCGGCAAGGCGCCCGGCTCGTCCCGCGCCTCGGCCACCATCGCCTCCTTGACCTCGCTCACGTCGAGGCCGGCGAGCCGGGCCGGGCCGTCGATGACCTCGCGCAGGCCGTCGGCACCGATCGGCGCCAGCGTCCAGGGCCTGCCCAGCCGGTTGCGCACCGCGACCAGCCGCGGCAGCTCGTCGAAGCGGTCGAGGAAGTCGGCGCGCACGGTGGAGATGACGAACAGCGGGCAGTCGGCATCCTCCAGCGCGGCGGCGAGCAGCCGGTCGAACCGGCGGCGCTCCTCCGGATCGGCGAAGGTGAACAGCTCCTCGAACTGGTCGATGGCGAGCAGGAAGGCGGTGTCGTCCTGCTTGCGGCCGCGCAGCCAGTCAGCGAGGCGCGTCGTCGTCCTCCTGCAAGCGCGCTCGACGGACCTCGGCCATCTCCGCGTCGAACGTCGCGCGCCAGCTGCTCGGCCAGCATCGCCACCGGGTGCTCGCCCGGCATCATCGGCCCGATCCGCCGCCAGTGCTCGTATGCCGGTGCGCGGCCACAGCCAGCCCTGATCGACCAGCGGCAGCAGGCCGGCGTTCATCAGCGAGGACTTGCCGGAGCCGCTGTTGCCGTTGATCTCCAGCCAGCGCACGGCCGGGCTGCCCGGGCGGGTGTCGAAGCAGGCGAGCGCGTCCAGCGTTTCCTTCTGCCGGCCGAAGAACAGCTGCGCCTGATCCGGGCGGTAGGCGGCGAGCCCGACGAACGGGCAGCCCTCGAACGCGATCGCGTCGTTGGCGACGATGGTCCGCTCGCGGATCTCGCTCGAGCAGGCGTTCGGGCAGCGGATCGGCGCCGTTCCAGGGCGTCGCCTGGAACAGCCGCAGGAACGCCGGCAGCGTCTCCGGCTCGGTGCCGTCCAGCAGGATCGGAAAGATCGGCAGGCGCTGCGCGTCGTCGTGCGGACCGAAATAGCGGTTCAGCGCCACCTGCGTCTCGGCGCCGATCCAGCGCCGCACCCCGTCGCGCCCCACCAGCACGACGAAGGCGCCGCAGCCGTCGACCGCCTCCTGCAGCCGGTCGAGCCAGAGATCGCCCGCGCGGATGCTCTCGTCGTCCTGGAACACGGACAGCCCGTACCGTTCGAGCTGAGCGCGCAGATTGGCGGCCGCCTCCGGGTCGTTGCGGCTGTAGCTCAGGAAGACGTGATAGGGGTCGGTCACCGCGGCTGCCTCCGAAGCGATGCCGGTTGTTTCGTCAGCAAACCTTAACCGGCAACCTCCGGAAGGCCACTTCAACAGTCGAGGCGGCGGTCTACGGCACCACCGAACTCCTGCCCTGGAGTTGTCACACCGAGTGGTTCGTCGGTCGCGTGCGGAACAGGCAAAACGCTCATTCGCAACGCATTGAAAACAAAGCATAAAAATGGAGACGGTTAGTTTCGGGGTTCGCTTCCTCCGCCAGTCGCACCACCCGGAACTTTCTCCTCCACCGCGACGAGTGCGAGAAAAGCGCGTTATTTCAAGGCCTTACGAAATGGGCTGGAACCACCTCGCCGTCTGAGGCCCATCTTTCCTCTCTCGTCCTGTTCTCTGCAGGCTGGGAACTGCGCCAATTTAGTACCCAGGTTGGGATTTCAATGTTCTCAATGGCTTGCAGGACCGCTGACCGGGTACCATTTCGAGAACGCGATTGCTAGGCGAAAGGTTCTGCAAATGTTCCAACTTGTCCGTCACCTCGACGATCTTCGCGCCCTACTCCGCACCGACGCAGCATGGAAGCAAGACAGAGCGAAAAGCAGCGAACTTCAATGCGTTAGCGCGTAGTCAGGCGACGGCGAGCAGCAGCTCGATGTCTTCGGCGGTGATATCGAGCGGGCCGCCGGCTTCCGGATCGAACAGCCCGGCCGCCAGCGCGCCCTTGCGCCGCTGCAGCTCCAGCATCTTCTCCTCGATGGTCCTGAGCGTCACCAGGCGGTGCACGAACACCGGCTTGTCCTGGCCGATCCGATGGCGCGATCGGTGGCCTGCGCCTCCACGGCCGGATTCCACCACGGATCGTAGAGGATCACGGTGTCGGCGGCGGTGAGATTGAGCCCGGTGCCGCCGGCCTTCAGGCTGATCAGGAACACCGGCACCTCGCCGGCCTGAAAGCGCTCGACGGGTGTGGCCCGGTCGCGAACGTCGCCGGTGATCTTGACGAAGGCGATGTCCGCCGCCGCCAGGCGCTCCTCGATCAGCGTCAGCATGCTGGTGAACTGGGAGAACACGAGCACTCGGCGTCCCTCCTCGACCAGCTCGGCGAGCATCTCCATCAGACGGACCAGCTTGGCGGAGCCAGCGCCGCTCTTCTTACCGACGGCAGCTTGACGAGGCGGGGATCGCAGCAGACCTGCCGCAGCTTCAGGAGCGCATCGAGGATGATGATGCGGCTGCGGTCGAGGCCCTTGCGGTGATCGCCTCGCGAACTTTCCGGTGCATGGTGAGCCGGACCGCCTCGTAGATCGCGCTCTGGCCGGCCTCCATCTCGACGTGCTCAATGATCTCGGTCTTCGGCGGCAGCTCGGGGGCGACCTGCGCCTTGGTGCGCCGTAACAGAAACGGCCGCACGCGCTGGCGAGAGCCTGCCGACGGCCTGCGTCGCCGTTCTTCTCGATCGGCACACGGAAGGCCCGCGCGAAATGCCGGCGGTCGCTGAGCAGACCCGGATCGAGGAAATCCATCAGCGCCCACAGCTCGCCGAGGTGGTTCTCGACCGGCGTTCCGGAGAGGCAGAAACGTTGGCGAGCTTCGAGCTGGCGCAGGATGCGCGCGGCGTTGGTGTCCGGGTTCTTGACGTTCTGTGCCTCGTCGACGATCACCGCGTGCCACGGCTGGGCCAGCAGAACGTCGCGGTCTCGCGGCAAGCAGCGCATAGGTGGTCAGCACCAGGTCGTGCCCGGGGACGGCATCGAAGCGAGCCTTGCGGTCCGGCCATGCAACGTGAGCAACTTCAGTGCCGGCGCGAAACGCTCCGCTTCGGTCCGCCAGTTGGCCATCAGCGATGTGGGGGCGACGACCAGGCTCGGCCTGTCGTCGGCCGTCCAGCTTCTCGGCGAGAATGTGCGCGAGCGTCTGCACCGTCTTGCCGAGGCCCATGTCGTCGGCAAGCACGCCGCCGAGCCCCGTCTCACCGAGGAAACGCATCCAGGAATACCCTTGGCCCTGATACGGCCGGAGCGTCGCGGCGAAGCCTTCTGGAGCGGGGTGTTCGGTGGAGACCCCTTCGCTCGCAGCCGTTGCCCCAGAACGCGCAACGCTTCACCGCCCGACCAGGCGATTCCGGCGCCGGCGACCCGCTCTTCCAGAGCAGCGAGTTCGGCGGCGCGGCACGGTTGAAGCCGAGCTTTTCCCCATTCACTGTGAGGTCCACCCGGAACAGCTCGTGCAGCGCGGCGAGGATTGGTTTTACCCGCGCGTACGGCAGAGGCAGGAGGCGACCGTCGTCGAGGGCAACGAACAGGGTCTGTTGATCGCCGTCTTCGAGATCGAAGAAGTCGCTGTCGGCATCGTCGGGCGCGGCCTTCAAGAGATCGATGATCTGCGGCAGGACGTTGATCCGCTGGCCGTCGACCGAGACGCCGACATCGAACTCGAACCAGTCGATGCCGCTGCCCTCGTGCAGGATCGCATCGACGTCGCCGTCGGCCTCGGCGAGCGGCGGCGCGAAACCCGGCTCGATCTCGATCCGCCAGCCTTCGGTGCGCAGCCGGGGTGCCACCTCGACGAGGAAGCGGGGCCAACCAAGGCATCGTCGTCGGCAAGGACGAGGTCGCCGCGGCGTCCGGCGGAAGCGCATAGACTTGGTGCCCGGTGACCGCCGCCAGCCTGCGCGGCAGGAAAGCCGCTTTCGGTGCTGGCTTTCCAGCGTGCGGTCGCGTTCGATGGCGAACAGGCGGCCGTCTTTGGCGAACAGCGAGCGGTCGCGCTGATCGTGGGCCGCCACAATGATCGGTCCGTAGGCGAAGGCGAGGCGCGCGACCTGAAGATCTTGGGGCGCCGAGGGTGCCGCCCAGGACGCCCGGCCGGTGTAGCCAGGGAAAACGGGCTTGAGAGTTCGTCGCGCGAGCTGCAGAATGGGCGCCGGAGGGCCGGCGATGACCTCGGGGGCTGGCGGTTCTGCCGGGAGCAGTTCGCTGTGCCCGGTAGTCTTTCGGCGAGCTTGCCGCGAAGCGCCGCCACCTGTTGCGGCTCGACTGCGGGGGCATGCATCAGCATCGCCGCAACCCGCGGCGGAACGTCGATTTGCAGCGGACCGCATGCGGCCGCCTCGGCGTCGACATACCAGGGTGGGATCAAGCAGACGGCGGTCCCACCGCCCTCGACCGAGACGGCGGGCTTCTGACCACCGTTGTCCAACATGGTCCAGGCGATGCTGCCGCGCCGCGGCACGCCGAGCGCCATCACCGGCCCCTCGAGCGACCGCCAGCGACAGCGGCCAGTGGCGAGAACGAGGCCAAGCACTTCGGCGCCGGTCTCGCCGGACAACGAATGACCGCGGCCGGCGGCAAACTGTTAAAGGCCGCGCAATTGCGCAGGCGTCGCAGAATCGGAATGTCCTTGCCACGCAGAAACTTGGCGGGGGTGCTCGAAAACGCTGACTGGGATCGTAGTTCGAGGCCGTGGCGCTGAAGCTATCGTCTTTCAGCAACCGGACCGACTTGAGTTCCAGGACCGGCTGCGGCGAGCCCGAGATGTCCTCGGCGATCGAAAGGACGTAGATCAGCCGCTGACGGATCGACGGCGGATAAACGTCCTCGCTCAGTGCCATTGCCCGGTCGAGCTCGGCGAGCCAGCTTTCCGCCTGCGGGGCAAGACAGGACCGGCAATCGACGGCGCGAGCTTGCATCCCTCGGGAGTCGCCATGCTCTCGATCAGCAGCGCCGCCACATGCTTACAATTGAAGCCGACCGGGCATGAGCAGGAGCTGTCGATCTTGACCCTGCCATCAGGCCCGACGCCAAGCTCGACCGTTACGGTATAGGGACGACGTTGCGTCCCCTGCACCCGGCCTTGAACGAGTGTGCCGTCCTCGGCCATGTCGGTGACGAAGGCACGACGGCCGCGCTGATAGATTGTGGCTTTGTCCAGCGCCGCAGGTGGCACCGTCCGCCGGATGTCTTCGAATGTGTGCAGCCGCACGTGCCCGCCCTCAATGTTGTCTCGACGCATCCCGACACAAAGGTGATCCGCTTGACCGCCGCTACGGATAGTGACAACGCGGCTCCGCGAAACAAGAACTGCTGTCAACGCGAAGTAAGGACGAAGCACAGCGGAACCATGGCGTCCGGATTTGCGGACAGGGCCAGGTTCTTCCGGTGATCGCTCCGCCCGATCAAACCCCTCGACGCCCCGGGGGGTTCGGCCACGCCCGCTGTCGAGCCGATGCGCCGCTGACGGGGGGTCGACGCCGGCGACAGGGTGGCGGCGATGTTGGCGGAGCGGCTGATTGGGTCGGCTCGGCCGCGCTGCTGGCGGACGGGCGGCGCGCGCTTTCTGGCTCTTCGGACGGGACGCTGCGGCTGTAGGACCTAGAGACGGCGCGTGCCTAGCACGATTTGCCGGCGATGCGGCGATCACGTGCATCGCCGTCGCGCGCGACGATCTGTTCGTCGCCGGCTCGGCGAACGGCGCCATCCACATCCGGGATTTCTGCGCGGCCCTCACCGATCCCCCACCGCTAAACCCCCATCCCCGCCTGCAGGAGGCCTCCGCTTTCGGACGCCTCGAATAACCCGACGAATTGTCACTGCGAACCCGCGAAGCGGGTGTGGCGTCGAGTGCCGAACAACACCTAGCGAGACGTGGATCGCTTCGCTTCGCTCGCAATGACGGGTTTTTCGAGGTTTCCTATCGCCGGTGCGGCTCAGGCGAAGGGCGACAACTGGCCGGCGAGATCGTCGGTGATCCGTAGCAGATGCGGGCGATGACTGTCGGCGATCGGCGATAAGGCGGGACGAACGCTTTCGTCGATGTAGCTTCGGGCGGCGAGGTATCGCCGGTCCTGAACGAGGCGCATTGTCTCCCAGACCAAATCAGCGAGTTGCTGGGGCGTCAGCGGGCTGTCACGGACGGCGGCGGCTGGCAGGTGCAACACCAAGTCGCGCAGCACAACGACGAGTTGGCGGGGCGAGGACAGCGGCAGGGTGCGCTCGTGAAAGCCGAATCCCGCCACCGCTTGCCCGTTCATCATGCCGGTTACACCCGTGGGTCCCGAGAAGAAGTCGATCGGCATGTGATGCGCCGGGGCTGCGACCAAGGAAGACGCAACCACGTCGAGATCCAGGGAGGGAGCGCTAAGCCGGAAGGCATCGAAGAAGTAGCGGATCGGCGACCGGCGGCCCGCCAACTCCTGGACATCGGCGAGCAGCGGCTCGATCAGATCCGGATCGCGAAGGTACGTCAGGATATCCGTCACGACGTCGTCAGCGAAGATCGTCAGACCTGCCGGGTCGGTCGCGGTCAGGCCGCTGAACATCACCGGCCGGTCGTCCTCTCGCCGCTGAAACTGCCGCCAGAGGCTGAACTCCCAGCCGTTGTCGAGGGAGATCTGCGCCCACTGATGTCCGTAGCGGTCGGCGAGCACGCCCGCGTAGCGACCGGCGTATTCCGGGAACCACTGCCGATCGAGCCAGCCCATCTGTCCGGAAACGGCTTCCTCCGTCTCGCCCCAGCGCAGCGTTCCGGTATACCCCAGGGCCTGGAAGTAGGAGTACGTGTTCGGCTGACCGTAGAAGGTGATGCGGCCGCCGTAAACGGAGCCGCCGACGGCCTGTGGCGGCTTCAGCGCGTCGGCGCACAGGCGGAGCGCCATCTCCGTTCCCGATCGGGCTTCGGCGCTGAGGTCGAATTCGTAGGCGAAGGGGTGCAGGCCGCCGGCGGGGTCGGTACGGGCGCGCATGCGGCTCACCCGCCGGTTCGACGTGTAGCTCACCTCCAACCTGCCGCGAGTGACGTTGATCCGGTCGAGATTGCGCTGCCGATCGGGCGGCAGGTCGAAGCGGGAGCCGGTATCGTAGGTGCCGGCATCG
>CAWAYT010000055.1:0-87238 GCA_963786265.1 uncultured Alphaproteobacteria bacterium | reverse complement strand
CACCGCCTCTTCGGCCAGCCCTTTAAACGAGCGCGACCGCGAAGCCCGGCACAACTCGGATGCACCGTCGTCGGAAGCGCGGAAGCGGTTCATCACGTAGACGATACCCTTGGCGATCTCCTCCGTCCGAAGGGCTCCGCAATCGATCTCGAAGCTGGCGCACTCGATGGCGAGGCGCTTGGATTGCAGATCGGCGTCGGCAACAAGGTTCAGAAGTTGATTTTGCAGCTGGCCGATATCTGTCTCGGCGCCGTGCAGAAGTCCGAAACGATCCGGACCGAGGCGAGTGGCTAAGTCGCCGTCGATGGCCCGCGAGCGCAGGCGATCGCCGATGTTGCCGAGTAGCTGGCGCTCGGGCTCGGATGCCGGCTGCTGCTGGAGCTCTTCGAAGCCGAGGAGGCAAATCAGCGACAGCCGCCGTTCCTTGTCGACGGCCGGCGCGCAGAGATGTTGGCGCACGCTCTCCACGAACGCCCGGGACTTGAGCAGGCCGCTTCCCTCGTCCCGGGAGGCGGCGCGTTCGTACTGCTGCCCCCTGCCGCGTAGCCCGATGAAGACGTGCCCGCCCAGCTCCGGCAGCCGATAACCGCTGAAAGCCATTCTAACCGGCTGGCCGTTCGGCCCCAGCAAACTCAGCATACCGCCCTCGGTTCTTTCGCATAGTCTGACCGAGGCGAGCAGCGAGCGCGCGATTGTCCGCTCACGCGGTACCACAAGATCGTAAAACGGCGTGCCCAGTAGTTGCTGCTGGGTCCGGCCCACGACAGCCTCGAGCACCCCGGACGCGTAGGCGATCCGCGCTTCATCGTCCAGTTCGAACAGAATATCAGCCCAGGTGAAGGCAAAAGCCACGAACCGGTCGCGATCTCGGCGGAGGGTCGCGGAAGGCACCTGCGAGTGGCCAGTCGCCAGCGAAGACAAAGCGGACTCCTCTGAATGCGGACCGATAATATAAGGCGTCGGTTAAGATTCTCGACCGAGCCGCTCCACCGTCGGTTAAGCTGAAGAAAACCCGCCGCAAAAACTTACCCCGATCGAAGCAAAAGGCATGCCTGAAACGTCCCTCTGCTCGCCGTCGTCCCCGTCGCCGGCCATGATGCCCATAACGCCGCTGCGCGAGGCCGACGCGTGGCTGTTCGATCTGGACAACACCCTCTATCCCGCGGCCGTGGACCTCTTCGCCCAGATAGACAGCAAGATGCGAGCCTACATCGCCGATTTCCTGGGCCTCGACCTCGAGGCGGCCTATGCACTGCAGAAGCGCTACTTCCAGGAGTACGGCACGTCAATGCGCGGGCTGATGGATCTGCACGGCATGGACCCGACGCCGTTCCTTGCGCAGGTGCACGACATCGATGTTTCGGTACTTGATCCCGCGCCGGCGCTGGGCGAGGCATTGGCGAGCCTGCCCGGCCGCAAGCTGGTGTTCACCAATGCTTCGGCGGCGCATGCGGAGCGCGTGCTGCGCCGGCTCGGCGTCGATAGCCATTTCCATGACGTCTTCGATATCGTGGCCGCCGATTTCCGGCCGAAGCCGGAGCCGCAAATCTACCGCAAGCTGGTCGAGCGTCACGTGATCGAGCCGCGTCGAACCGTGATGGTGGAGGACATGGCGCGCAATCTGGCCCCGGCCGCCGCTCTCGGCATGACGACGGTGTGGCTCCACACCGGTTCCGAATGGGGCTCCTTCGGCGCCGAAGTGGCCGACATTCATCACGTCGTCCAGGACCTCACGCCCTGGCTCACGGCGGTCGCGGAGGGGAGAATTTGAACGCGAGGCCAACACCCGCAAGCGGCGTCTGGAAGCGGTCCAGGCTGCGAAAGTACGGCGTAAAGGGGCCGCCCGGCTCACATCGATCGCCCTCGAGCATCGGTGGCCAGCGCCTCCCGGCTTCCGTTCGCTGAACTTCGGCGCTACGATCACCGCCGAATGCAATCACCTTCCAGCGCCCGTAGCTCAGCAGGATAGAGCACAGGATTCCTAATCCTGGGGTCGTGGGTTCGAATCCCGCCGGGCGCGCCAACCACATCAAAGAGTGGCATATTCGTTTCCAGAGCGGATTTGAGGATGGTAAGCGGTAGGTAAGCAGGGCACGGAGATAAGCGTGCTCGAGCAGGCTGGCCAACAGCGAGCATTTCCAAGCCAGCCTCTGATTAAGAGGGAGAACCCCAAATGCCAACCACGATTGCGTTCATCGGCCTGGGCGCGATGGGACTGCCGATCGCAAGTCGCCTGCTCGAAGCTGGGCATCGGCTTCGCATATACAATCGCACCCGCGAGAAAGCGGCGTCGCTGGTCGCGCGTGGGGCCGAGCTGGTTGATACTCCAGCCGCGGCCGTCGAGCCGGACGGACTGGTGTTGACGATGCTGGCGGACGATGCGGCGCTAGAGGCTGTAACAACTGGTGTGGACGGCATCCTCGACCGGCTGGGCGAGGGCGGAGTGCACGCTTCTTTCAGTACGATCGCACCGCGGACGGCGCGCCGGCTTGCCGAGGCGCACGCGGGCAAGAATGCCTCCTATGTATCGGCGCCGGTCTTTGGCCGCCCGGAGGCCGCAGTTGCCGGCACGCTGGCGGTGGTCATGGCCGGCGACGCGGTCGGCATGGAGCGGCTGCGGCCCATCCTGCCGGCGATCAGCCGAGCCGTCTACGATTTCGGCGGCGACCCCGGCGCTGCGAACGCCGTGAAGCTCGCGGGAAACTTTTTGATCGCATCGGCCATGCAAGCCATGGCCGAGGCGTTTACGTTCGGCGAAAAGCAAGGGCTCGAGCGCGGCCAGCTATCGAAGCTGTTCGCGGAAACGCTATTCGACTGCCCGGTCTATCGCAACTACGGTCAGGCGATTGCCGATCAGGTGTATCGGCCGGCCGGCTTTCGGCTCCCGCTCGGACTGAAGGACATCCGGCTCGTGCTGCAGACCGCCGAAGACGCTCGCGTGCCGATGCCGTTCGCGCATATCTTGTATCAGTCGTTTCTGTCGTTGCTCGCCCAGGGCCATGAGGACCTCGACTGGAGCGCCCTGGGTTACGCCGTTTCGCGGAGTGCGGGTTTGGCTGAAACCGCCGCACCCCAGTGAAGATGGTACCCGGGTGCTGACGATCGGGTCCAGCGACTACGCGGCGCTTCCGCCATCGCGCTATAGCTGCTGCTTACGGTTGCCGATATGCTTCACGTGCGTTCTCTAACTACCGCGGCGAGGTTCACAGCATGCACGACTTTCGCTACGCCATTGTCGCCTGTGTCTTGCTCTTCGGCGGCCTGGCCGGGCGCCCGTCGTGCGCGGACCCGGTCAACGCGCCGACGCCGGAGGTGCAGCCGAGCGCGACCGATGTCGACTGGACGCACACGCGGCACTACGACATCATCTTGGATGAATTCCATTTTGCGCCGTCAGGGATCGTACTTCAGCATGGTGAGCCGTACGCGATGCGGCTGGAGAACACGGGACGGTTTCGCCACACCTTCACCGCTCCGGAGTTCTTCCGCGCTGTCGCGTTCAGGACCGGGGAAGCCGCGACTGAAGCCGAGCAAGCTGCCGGCAGCTTCAGCCTCGCTGCCGGCGAGGTCAAAGAGATCGAGTTCGTGCCGTTGCAGGCGGGCACCTATGCTCTGGAGTGTACGAAGCCGCTGCACGGGCTGTTTGGCATGACCGGCGACATCGTCGTCCAATAAACCGGATCGCGGGCACGCCGGGATGGGCGAGCCAAGTCGCGCCGCACTACCTCGACGGCAAGGCGAACGCCAAGCGCGCTGGCGCCGAGATTTCTGCCACGTTCGTCCCGTCGAGGGAGTGGCGGACCCGGCGCAGACGAGGAGCATGAACGGAGCTTTACCCAGGGGTGCCATCATGTCCCCATGTATACCGGCGACGTCGAGCCTCATGGACGGGCGGGTGGTGTTCGGCTCTGCGGACTGGAGCGCGATCCTGTGGGATGTGGTTGGGGTTTCTACATCGCCGATTTCACTGCGACGGGGCGAGGCGACAAAAACGAGCCGGGTATAGAATTGTTGAGCACCATCGAAGAACCGGACGTTTGATGGGCACGGGGCCTCGGCAGGGCGAGACATGCCGCAAATGAATGCTGCCACACTGCTGCAGGGTGAGCCAGGGAAGTGCAGCACCAGGAAAGCGAGGAGGGAGGCGATGATCAGCTTGGGCCTAAAGACCATTGACGGCGGCACGAAGACGATCAATGCGGAAGATCTCGAACTTCTACGAGGTGGAGTGCGAGGCGCGGTCTGCCTGCCCGGCGAGGCCGGCTACGATGAGGCGCGCGCCATCTGGAACGCGATGATCGAGCGCCGTCCGGGTCTGGTCGTGCGCTGCGCTGGGGCAGCGGACGTGATGCGCGCCGTCAACTTCGCCCGCGCCAACGGGCTGCTGGTCGCTGTGCGCGGCGGCGGCCACAACATCGCCGGCAATGCCGTCTGCGACGGCGGCCTGATGATCGACCTTTCGCCGATGCGATCGGTCCGGGTCGATCCTACGGCCCGCAGGGCCTGGGTCGAGCCCGGCGCGACTCTCGCCGACCTCGACAAGGAGACGCAGGCCTTCGGCCTCGCCGTGCCGATCGGCATCAACTCGACCACCGGCGTCGCCGGGCTGACGCTCGGCGGCGGCTTCGGCTGGATCACTCGCAAGTTCGGCCTGACGATCGACAACCTGCTCTCGGCCGATGTCGTCACCGCGGACGGCGAGCTGGTTCGCGCGAGCGAAAAGGAGAACCCCGACCTCTTCTGGGCCCTCCGCGGCGGCGGCGGCAATTTCGGCGTCGTCACCTGCTTCGAGTTCCAGCTGCATCCGGTCGGCCCGGAGGTGCTGGCGGGACTGATCGTGCACCCGTTCGCCGATGCGCCGGACCTGCTCCGCGCCTACCGACGGATCGTGGCCAACGCGCCGGACGAGCTGACCTGCTGGGTGGTGATGCGCAAGGCGCCGCCGCTGCCGTTCCTGCCGAAGAGTGGCACGGCCGCGAGGTGCTCGTCTTTGCCCTCTGCTACGCCGGCGATCTGAAAAAGGGCGAAAAGGCCGTGGCGCCGCTGCGCGCGCTCGGCAAACCGATCGCCGACGTCGTGGGCCCGCAGCCGTTCACCGGCTGGCAGTCGGCCTTCGACCCGCTGCTGACGCCCGGCGCGCGCAACTACTGGAAGAGCCACGACTTCGTCGAGCTGAGCGATCCGGCTATCGAGGTGATCCTCGAGCATGCCGGCCAGCTGCCCGGACCGGAGTGCGAGATCTTCATCGCCCAGATCGGCGGCGCGATGAGCCGGCGTCGCCGACGACGCGACGGCGTTCCCCCAGCGCGAGGCACATTTCGTCATGAACGTGCACGCGCGCTGGCGAGCGCCGACGGACGATGGCAAGTGCGTCCACTGGGCGCGCGACTTCTTCAGCGCGACGGCGCCTCATGCCGCCGGCACGGTATACGTCAACTTCATGCCGGAAGACGAGACCGACCGCGT
Organism: uncultured Alphaproteobacteria bacterium; assembly: GCA_963786265.1. Taxonomy (GTDB): domain Bacteria; phylum Pseudomonadota; class Alphaproteobacteria; order Rhodospirillales; family Defluviicoccaceae; genus Defluviicoccus. The sequence goes on along the minus strand of CAWAYT010000055.1, from coordinate 81,772 downwards.
CCGATCAGCCTACGGGCCAAACTATGACAGGCTGGCGCGCGCCAAGGCGCAGTACGACTGCAGCAACTTTTTCCGCCTGAATCAGAACATCCAACCTGCGCCCTAGCCGATGGCCGAGGGCCGCTTTTGCAGCTGATACCGCCAATCGCGACAGTGATGCGCCAGCAGCTCGGCCTTGCGGTCGCGGGTCTGGAAGGGCAGCGCTTCCGGGGCGGCATACCAGCAGCCGGCCGGCTCGGCGCCGAACGTGTTCGTGAATCCCTCGGCGCTGTAGGAGGCGGGGCATAGCGCTCGCGGCAAACCGGCGATGATCCCGCGCAGGCGTTCGCCCGCCCGTCGCCGCGCATCCGCCCGCCGGCCGGCATCGTGGAACGCATAGGCGCGCGCCCCGACCAGCAGGGCGTAGAGCTCGGCGTCGTTCCTCAGCGCCGCTCGGATCGCTGCGACCAGCGTCCCAGACGGCGGCGCGCCGGGATCATCGGCGAACACCGGCAGCGCGTCGCTGGCAAGGACCATGCGGACGGCGATGCTCGACCGCACGCGGATGATGGCGCCCGCCAACCCATGTCTTAGTTGCATGCTTGTACGAGCCTCAACGTAAGTAGAACAATTATCGAGTACGGGGACTTTGGGTCCCTCGCGAGGGTAGGGGGGTGTTGGCGAAAATTGCTGCGGTCAGGCCCCTACCGCCCTATGAGCCTCATCGAAGTATATGGAAATTGGGGGGCCGGTGGGGCGGGGGCCCTGCTGCTGGGAGTTGCCGCCAGCGCGGATCAGACGTCGCTATAGAACCATAGACGCGATCATGGCCCTGCCCCGCCGGGGCACAACTACCGGCCGCCTCCTTGGGCGCGCATGTACGGCCGTCTAAACGGCTCTCGGGTCGGTTAGGAGTAGTCGTCCGTCTTTGCAAGAAATTCCGTTCCGGCTCGGCCTTCGAGCCTCGCGAGCAAGCTTAATCGCCGCCTCGATCATCTGCTTGATGATGACCAAGAGCGCGGGCGAAGCGGGGCGGTTCGGTTGAGCCTGTAAACACAGCTTTCACGCAGCGAGCGCCGCCGCGTATGAATTGCTGTTAACGCGGGAAGGGACACCGCAATGACGGCCGCCGAGGGGAGGAAGGACTTCTTCGTCAGCTACACCGGCGTCGACCGCCGGTGGGCCGAGTGGATCGCCTGGGTCCTGGAGGAGGCCGGACACACCGTCGTGCTGCAGGCGTGGGATTTCCGGCCGGGTTCGAACTTTGTCCTGGCGATGCAACAAGCGACGGAGCAGGCGGAGCGCACGATCGCCGTACTCTCGCCGGACTTCCTCGCATCGCGGTTCACTGCTCCGGAATGGGCGGCCGCGTTCGCCAAAGATCCGACGGGTGCCCGTGGCCTCCTGCTGCCGGTGCGGGTGCGCGAGTGCGAGCCCAAGGGGCTGCTGCCGCAGATCAACTACATCGACCTCCTCGACATCGATGACAAAGACGCCGCACGGGACCGGCTGCTCGCGGGCGTCAAGCGTGAACGAGCCAAGCCCGCCGTCGCGCCGGCGTTTCCCGGTTCCGCAGCGCCACGCCGTCGCGAAATCGATCAGGAACCGCGCTTCCCCGGCGCCCTGCCGAACGGTCTGGAACCTGCCGCACCGCAACCCGCACTTCACCGGCCGCGAGGAGCTGATCCAACACCTGCGCCGCAACCTGACCGCCGGCACGGCCACCGCGCTGACGCAGACGGCGGCTATCCACGGCCTCGGCGGCGTCGGCAAGACGCAGCTGGCGATCGAATACGCCTACCGCTTCAAGGACGACTACGACGTTGTCTGGTGGCTGCGGGCGGAAGATCCGGTCCTGCTCGCCGGCGATTGCACGGCGCTCGCCCGCGCCCTCGACCTGGACGAGAAGGATGCGCGCGAGCAGGCCATCATCATCGAGGCGGTGCGCCGCTGGTTGGAGACGCACGGCCGGTGGCTTCTCGTCTACGACAATGCGGAGGACCCCAAGGTCGTACGCGACGCACTCCCGCGGGCGCCGACCGGGCACGTCCTCATCACCTCGCGCAATCCGGCATGGGGCGGCATCGCCCAGGCGCTGCCGCTCGATCGGTGGCCGCGGGCGGAGTCGATCCGGTTCCTGCGCGAGCGGCGAGGGGAAGCGGACGACCGTGCCGCTGACCGGGTCGCAGAGGCGCTCGGCGACCTGCCGCTGGCGCTCGAGCAGGCGGCGGCCTATTGCGAGCAGACGGGAACGACGCTCAACGACTACGCCGATCTGCTGGAGCAGGGCTATGGCGCCGAGCTGTGGCGAGAGCCGCGGGACCTGGAGCGGACCGTCGCCGCCGTCTGGGAGGTGTCGTTCAGCAAGGTCGAGGCGGATTCGCCGGCCGCTGCAGCGCTACTTACGCTTTGCGCCTTTCTCGCGCCCGATACCATTCCGCTCGATGCGATCCGCGACGGCGCCGCCGAGCTACCAGAGCCGTTGAAGGGAGCGGCCGCCCGTCCGGTGGCATTCAACTCGGCGGTGGGGGCGCTGCTCCGCTACTCCTTGGCCCGCCGCGACGGCGAGGCGCTGTCCATCCACCGCCTCGTCCAGGCGATCACCCGCGACCGCATTACTCATGAGAAATCGCGGCGCGCTCGACCCATGTCGCGCGCTCCTCGGCCGGCTGCCGGCATTCCCATGACCGGCGGCGGCACGGGGCTGGTCAATCGTCTTCGTTCGCCCCAAAAATGTGGGCCATGATGAGGTTGTGTCTCGGCCTTCGGAAAGCTACGACAATGCTATGGCGGTCTGGCGGATGGGGAGGGATTCGAACCCTCGATGGGCTTTTGACCCATACTCGCTTAGCAGGCGAGTGCCTTCGACCGCTCGGCCACCCATCCCATGATCAACGCCGGAACGGCGCGAGATCGCGGAGTAAACCAGTGACGCGGTTGGCGATCAAGAGTTGCCGGATGGGTAGCAATGCTATTACCGCGCCGGCGTCAGCGCGAAGCCAGCGAAAGGTCGGGTTCGGTGGTTGTCACGGGCTCTGGCGTCATGCCGGCCCGCAGCACCTCGCCGAGCAACCTCAGGTCTCGCGATCGGGCGGACTCGGAACGCCAGACGAGCGCGATTTCCCGTGTCGGCGGGCGGTCGGCGATCGGGACAACGGCGATGTTCGGCTCGCGGCGCGTCTCGACATCGACCGCGAGCCTCGGCACCAAAGTCAGTCCGAGGCCGCCGCCGACCATCTGCACCAAGGTGCTCAGGCTGGTCGCCTGGAGATCCTCGTTCGCCTGGCCTGGCAGCAGCCGGCAAGCGGCCAAGGCGTGGTTGCGCAGGCAGTGGCCATCTTCCAGCAGCATCAGCGGCTCGCCCGCCAGCTCGTCGGCGACGATGCTGCGCCGGCTTGCGAAGGCGTGGCTCTTCGGACAAGCGACCAGCAGCGCGTCTTCGCCAAGAAGCATCGTTTCGAGCTCGCCGGTGGCGTAGGGCAGGGCGATGATGCCGCCATCGATGCGGCCGCGGCCGAGCATATCCAGCACCCGCGCCGTCTGCTCCTCGCGCAGGTAGAGACGCAGGTCGGGATACGAACGCCGCAGCTGCGGCAGCACGAGGGGCAGCAGATAGGGTCCCACCGTCGGGATAACACCCAGCCGAAGCAGACCGGTGAGCGGCCGCCCGCCGGTATGCGCCGCGTCGACCAGTTCGTCTGCCGCGCGCAACAGCGCCTGCGCCCGCCCGACGATGTCCTCGCCCAAGGGAGTGAGGGCGACGTGCCGTTTGCTGCGGCTGATCAGCGTGACGCCGAGCACGCTCCTCGAGTTCGCGGATGCCGGCGCTCAGGGTCGACTGCGTCACCAGGCAATCGTCGGCGGCCCGCCCGAAGTGCCGATGTTCGGCGACGGCGACGAGATAACGCAGCTGGCGCAAGGTGGGCAGCGGTCGCATCGACCTGCTCGTTAAGTTTTCCCTGGATCAATTAAGCGGCATTACTCATGCGATGCCATAGCCGCTCGCAGCGATCTCTGGAACTTCCGCGCGCAGGTGCGTATGCCGACTGGCATCGGCTCGCTCGAGCCCGCTACCTTGATGTTCGTTCAGGCTGCGGGACACCGACCGTGATCGAAACCTTCAGCGAAACGGTCTCGATCCAGAATCAGCTACAAGAAATCCATCAGAAATCTGAAGGCCGAGCTCGCCGGCATCGGCGGCATCGCCGTCGCCATCTACGACGAGCAGACGGACGTTCTCAAGACCTTTGTTCATTCCAGCGAAGGCGAGCCGCCGTTCAGCCACTACGAGGCGAAGCTGGAGCAAGTGCCGTCATTGCGCGACCTCGCGCAGTCGCGAGACTTCCGCATTATCGACGACCTGCAGGAACTGGACGGATTGCGGCAGCTGGCACATTCACCGGCTCTTGCGTACCGGGTACAGGTCGAGCTACACCGCCCCTTTTTACGACCATGGGCGATTGTTCGGCTTTCTGTTCTTCGATTCACGAGAACCCTGGCTACTTCTCCGAGCGCGGTCATGCGGCATCTATCTGCTCTACTCGCATCTTATCTCCTTGCTGATCATTCACGAAGTCTCGCGCGTCAGCGCGATCCGCTCGGCGATCGACGTAGCGCGCAAGATGAGCCTGACCCACAACGAGGAAACCGGCTCGCATCTCGACAGCATGGCCCGCTACGCCCGGATGATCGCGCAAGCGCTGGCCGACCGGCGCCCGGCGTACGAGATCAACGATGAGTTCGTCGAGTTCGTCTTCCTCTACGCGCCTCTGCATGACGTCGGCAAGATCGCCGTTCCCGAGCATATCCTGCTGAAGCCCGACAAACTGTCGGCGGAGGAATTCGAGGTCATGAAGAAGCATGTCGTGGCCGGCATGGAGATCGTCGAGAGTATCGCCAGCGGGTTCCACGTCGGCTCGGGACAGCACGTCGAAGTTCTTCGCAATATCGTCCGCTATCATCACGAGGCTTATGACGGGTCGGGCTACCTCTCCGGCCGCGGCGGCGACGGAATCCCGCTGGAGGCCCGCATCGTCACCGTCGCGGACGTGTTTGACGCCCTGACCACCCAACGTTGCTACAAGAACGCATGGTCGAACGACAAGGCGTTCGAGCTGATGCGCAAGCTCGCCGGGCGCCGCTTTGATCCCGATTGCGTAGCGGCGCTATTCGCCAATCGATCCAGAGTCGAGGAGATCCAGCATCAGTTCCGGCCGAACAACATCTTACACGAGGCCTACACAGAAGAACTATAGAGGCACGGCATCGGAGACCCGGCGCTTCGACCGGCCGGCGGTTTCTGCCGATGTGCCGACTTGCAATGGAGGGGACCGTGAAGGCGGACAGATGACCTTCGAACAGCGATTGACGCGCAAGCGCCCCAAGCTGATGCGGAAATGGAAGGAAGACAAGGCTGCCAAGTGCACCATACGCGTCAATGACGACATCGAAAGCCCGGCGGTGGTCATGGTGCGCCTTGAATTCAGCAATGGCCGGGTCGAGGAGATCGAGTTGCCTCTCAGCTGACGATCTTCTGCGTGGCGCCGCCCATCATTGCCGCCGGAGGATCAAGCTGCTAGCTTCCCGGCGCGACGCCGAGGATTAATCCACACACCGGAAGGAACCATGAAGATCAGCGGAAACGCCATCCGCCCGGGAAACATCATCGAGCACCAGGGGCGGCTGTGGCGGGCGGTGAAGATCATGCACACACAGCCGGGCAAGGGTGGCGCCTATCTGCAGGTGGAGCTGAAGGACATCCGCGACGGCACCAAGCTGAACGAGCGGTTCCGCTCATCGGAGAGCGTCGAGCGGGTGCGCCTCGATCAGCGGCAGTACCAGTATCTCTATAGCGATGGCGACAGCCACACCTTCATGGACAGCGAAACCTTCGACCAGGTGTCACTCGGCGCGGACATCATCGGCGAGGACCAGGCGGCGTTTCTGCAGGAGAACATGATCGTCACCATCGAGTCCTACGAAGACCAGCCGATCAGCGTGCAGCTTCCGGATCAGGTAGTGCTGCGGGTGGTCGAAGCTGACGCGGTGGTGAAGGGACAAACGGCCGCCTCGTCCTACAAGCCGGCGGTGCTGGAGAACGGAGTCAAGGTGCTGGTCCCGCCGTTCATCGAGTCCGGCACGCGGATCGTCGTCGCCACCGCCGACGCCACCTACGTCGAACGCGCCAAGGACTGAGATCGCTCCTCCGGCCCATGCAGCTCCGCTCGCCACTCCTCAACGTGATGACCAACGCCGCTCTGAAAGCGGCGAAGGGCTTGATCCGCGACTTCGGCGAGCTGGAAAACCTGCAGGTCTCGAAGAAGGGTCCCGCCGACTTCGTCAGCAAGGCCGACCGGCGCGCCGAACAGACGCTGCGGGCGGAACTGAGCAAGGCGCGCCCGGCGTTCGGGCTGCTTATGGAAGAGAGCGGCGACGATCGCCGGCAGCGACACGTCCAACCGCTGGATCGTCGATCCGCTGGACGGCACCACCAACTTCCTGCACGGCATTCCGCACTTCGCCATCTCGATCGCGCTGGAGCGCGACGGCGAGCCGTTCGCGGGCGTCATCTATTCGCCGATTCACGACGAGATGTACGCCGCGGAGCGCGGCTCGGGCGCCTTCCTCAACGGTCGCCGGCTGCGCGTATCGGGCCGGCGCGCGGGTGCGAGGAGTGCGCTATTCGCCACCGGCATTCCGTTTCTAGGCCTTGCCGATCACGCTCTGTTCCTGCGCCAGTTGCGCTCGGTGATGGCGGTCAGCTTCCGGGGTGCGGCGGTTCGGCTCGGCCGCGCTGGATCTGGCCTACGTCGCGGCCGGCCGCTATGACGGCTATTGGGAGAACGGCCTCAATCCCTGGGACATCGCCGCCGGCATCGTCCTGGTGCGGGAAGCGGGCGGCTTCGTGACCGACCTGGTCGGGCGGGCGCAAGATGTTCTCCGGCGGCGGGGTTCTCGCCAGCAACACCGTCTTGCACGAGGACCTAATGCGGTTGGTCAGCGCCGGGTCCTTGTCCCCAGCCGCTGCGTCTTGAAGACCCGCGTCAGGCTGACGACGAGATGAACAGAGATGACCAAACCGCGCCGCTATCTGCTGCGGATGATCTTGTTCCTGGCGGCGGTGGGTAGTCGTGCTGGCGCTGCTGTTCCCCGGGTTGGAGCGCGCGTTCTTTATGAATGTCCCGCTAAACAGCCTGATCCTCGGCGTGTTCCTGCTCGGCATCGTCTATAACTTCCGCCAAGTTCTGCGACTCGCTCCAGAGGTCGCGTGGATCGAGCACTTCCGCGATGAGCGCGGCTCGACCGCGGCCGACCCGCCGGCGCCTCGGCTGCTGGCGCCGATGGCGGCGATGCTGGGCGAGCGCGGCGGACGCCTGTCGCTGTCAGCCCCGTCGCTGCGGTCACTGCTCGACGGCATTGCGTCGCGGCTCGACGAGTTGCGCGATCTTTCGCGGTACGTGATCGGGCTGCTGATCTTCTTGGGCCTGCTCGGGACATTCTGGGGGCTGTCGCAGACCATCGGCTCGATCGGCGAGGTCGATCCGCGGCCTCACGGTTGGCGTTGGCGATCTCGCCAATGGGTTCGAAAACCTGAAGCGGGGCCTTACCGCGCCGCTGTCCGGCATGGGAACCGCTTTCTCCTCCTCGCTATTTGGTCTCGGCGGATCGCTGGTGCTCGGATTTCTCGATCTGCAAGCGGCACAGGCGCAGAACCGCTTCTTCAACGACATGGAGGACTGGCTCTCGAGGTCCACTCGGTTGTCGTCGGGGGCACTCTCAGTCGACGGCGAGCAGTCTGTTCCGGCCTACCTCCAGGCGCTGCTCGAGCAGACGGCCGAAAGCCTGGAGCCGTTGCAGCGGACCCTCGCTCGCGGTGAAGAGGCGACGGATCGCCGACCAACACGCACCTGCTGGCGCTGACCGAGAAGCTGGGCGAGCTGAGCGACCAGATGCGCGGCGGACAGGAGCTGATGACGAGACTGGCGGAAGGTCAATCGGAGTTGCGGCCAATCTTGGCGCGACTTGCCGACGGCCCCCGCGGCGGCGTGCTCGACGAGGCCACCCGCGCGCACATTCGGAACCTCGATGTCTACGTGGCACGGCTCATCGAAGAGATGATTACCGGCCGTGAAGAGGTCGTTCGCCAATTGCGCAGCGACATCCGGCTGCTCGCCCGCACGATGGCCGCCATCGCCGAAGACTCCGAGCGGCAGCCGCAGAAGACGCTGTAGATGGCGGTGCAAAGCCGTCGGACTGGGCACAGCCTGGACATCTGGCCGGGATTTGTCGACGCGCTGGCATCGCTGCTGATGGTGCTGATCTTCGTGCTGCTGGCGTTCGTGTTGGCGCAGTTCTTCCTTAGCGAGACACTCTCCGGGCGAGAAGCGGCATTGCGGCAACTCGAGGGACAAATCAGCGAACTCGCCGATGTGCTCGCGCTCGAGCGCAAGGCGAAGGACGCGCTCGGCCAGGAGGTGGCGCGGCTCACCGGCGAGTTGCGGGTCTCGCTTTCCGCTCGCCAAGAGCTCGAAGGGCGACTTCAGTCGCTGACCGCCCGCGCCGAGGAGGCGGAAGGTCGGGCCGCTTCCCAGGAGCGGGAGCTTGTGGCGATCGGCAACGACATCGCCGCGTTGCAGGCGCTCAGGTCGGAGCTCGAGCGCGAGACGGCTGGCCTGGCGGAACGCAGCCGGCAAGCGGAAGCGGGGTTGATTGAGGAGCGCAAGATCTCGGAAAGCGCCCGCGCCCAGCTCGCGTTGCTGAATCAGCAGACGGCGGCGTTGCGCGAGCAGATCGCGCAACTGGCGGCGGCGCTGGAGGCGTCGGAAAAGAGGGCTGCCGAGCAACAGGTGCAGATTACCGCGCTTGGTCAGCGGCTGAATGCCGCGCTCGCCGGCAAGGTGCAGGAGCTCGCCCGCTACCGTTCCGAGTTCTTTGGCCGCCTGCGGGACGTCCTTGGAGAAAACCCGGAAATCCGAATCGTCGGCGACCGCTTCGTCTTCTCCTCCGAGGTGCTGTTCGCCGTCGGCTCGGCCGACTTGGGCGATCCCGGCCGTGCCCAGATCACCCGCGTGGCCGATGCGCTAAAGCAGATCGCCGCCAAGATCCCGCCGGACATCGACTGGATCCTGCAGGTGGAAGGTCATACCGATCGAGTGCCGATCAGCACCGCCCAGTTCCGTTCCAACTGGGAGCTGTCGCAGGCGCGGGCGATGTCGGTCCTACGGCTGCTCGTTGAAATGGGCATCCCGGCGCGGCGATTGTCCGCGGCCGGGTACGCCGAGTACCAGCCCATCGAGTCCGGCGACGGGGAAGCCGCCTATGGCCGCAACCGCCGCATCGAACTCAAATTGACGCAACGCTGACGGCCGCCCGTAGTCATGGCTATTCTGTTCCTGATCGTCTTCACCGACCTGGTCGGCTTCGGCCTGATTATCCCGCTGCTGCCGTTCTACGGCGAGCACTTCAAAGCCACTCCCGCCGAGGTCGGTGCGCTGATGGCGATCTACTCGCTCGCGCAGTTCATCGCAGCACCACTTTGGGGCAGGCTCAGCGACCGCGTCGGACGCAAGCCGGTGCTGGCGTTCAGTCTGCTTGGCTCAACCCTATCATATGCCTGGCTCGCCTATTCGGAGAGCTTGTGGATGCTGTTCGCCGCGCGCGCCCTGGGCGGTTTCATGGCCGGTAACATCGCGACCGCCTTTGCCTACGTCGCCGACGTTACCACGCCGGCTAACCGAGCGAAGGGGATGGGTATTGTCGGCGCGGCGTTCGGGCTCGGCTTCATCTTCGGACCGGCGATCGGCGGCATCCTGGCCGGCGCTGATCCGATGCACGCCGATTATCGAACGCCGGCGCTGATCGCGGCGGCGCTGTCAGCTCTGGCGATGATGCTCACCGTGCTTATCCTGCCGGAGTTGCTCCCACAATCCGTCCGACAGGCTCATCGGGCGATGCCGCGGGCCGACCGCTGGCAGGCGCTGGCGCAGGCTTTACGGACGCCTAACGTTGGTCGGCTGATCGTCATCGCCTTTCTGGCGACATTCGTGTTCGCTGGGATTGAGACCACCTTCGCGATGTGGTCGCGCCGGCGATTCGGGTGGGGGCCGGAGCAGAACGGTTACCTATTCGCCTTTATCGGTCTGATCAGCGCCACCGTCCAGGGTGGTCTGGTTGGCCGCCTGGCGAAGCACTTTGGTGAGCACCGCCTGGTGGTCGCTGGGGCGGCGACGCTGGCGATCGGCATTTTGGCCACTCCCTTCGCTTCCTCGGTATCGTTGCTGGCATTTACGATGCTGTGGGTAGCACTCGGATTTGGCCTGATGACGCCATCGCTGAACAGCCTCGTGTCCTTGAGCGTAGACGCCGGCGTGCAGGGCGGCACGATGGGTGTGACCCGCTCGGCAACGACCCTCGCCCGGGTGCTAGGACCCGGTTGGGCCGGGCTGCTGTTCGAATTCTTGGGCAAGGACTGGCCGTTCTTTGCCGGCGCCGTGATCATGGCCGGCGTCATCATGGTCGCGCTTACGCTCGGAGAGATGCATGCCGACCGCATGCAGCCCGGAGCGCCGGACTTTGATTAGGCATCGATCTAACGAAGCGTCACGGTCGTCCCGGTTATAGTCGCGATCTCCTGCTCCAGCAACGCGTGGAGAGTATCGCCGCCACGGGTCGCTACCCAACCGCGCCGAGGATCGTAGGCAAAATGGGCGGCGCCACTCAACGGCGATGACAGCCAGATCTGGCGGTTTGGCAGGTGCTTGTTGACGACATACCGGCCGCCTTCATCGAGGTCGATGGTGAGAATGCCGTCTTGCAGATCGATATCGGCGCGATCGCCAAGCACATCCTCGATGTTGTGCGTCAAGCTCGCGAGAGTCTCACTGGCGAGCTTGGTAAAACTACTGTCGTCCATGCTCGTCGGCTCCCGCTCCGCACCTTGAACTCGTGTCCAGCGGCATTGCACCTGCCGAGGACCCCAGTTATATAGTGCGCTTGCGATGGAGCGAGGCGATGCGGAAGGATATTCACCCCGATTACCACGAGATTGTGGTTGAGATGACAGACGGCAGCACTTTCACCACGCGATCGACGTGGGGAAAGAAGGGCGATGTGCTGAAGCTCGGCATCGACTCCAAGACGCACCCCGCCTGGACCGGCGTGCATCGTCTAGTCGATTCCGGCGGTCAATTGGCCAAGTTCAGGAAAAGATTTAAGGACTTCGGGCTGAAGGAGTGATTCCTACCGGCGCTGGTCCGGCAGGAGCCGAAGGTCTCGCAAGCTCGCACGACCTGCTAGCCAGCTAACGACAACTAGGCCTGGAATATCGGCTAAAGCCTTAGGCGAGCCTTCCGGCTCGTCTCTCGGCGACCCCCGCCTCTCCAGGTTGTGCCTCGTTCAAGTATGAGGAAAGAGGCACTGATGAGCGTCACCAACGCCATCTCATCGGTGATCATCGTCGGCGGGTCCAGCGCCTTTGCCCACGGTCGCGCCGCGTTGTGCTCGCGTTTTGGTGAATGAGCGCCTTCTTTTGCTCGATCAGGTCTCGCGTGATGGACGCATGCAGTTGCTTTTCACGGCACTAAAGCCATTATATGCGAAGGACGGCTTCAATGCCGGCGGCCGTGGGGGCTGCCTATTCTCAATCGAAATACGGCGGAGGTGACGGTATGGCACAACCCCTAATGCCGAAGGCGACGGCTGTTTGGCTCGTCGAGAATACCGCCTTGACCTTCGAGCAGATCGGAGAATTTTGCGGCATGCATCCTCTGGAGGTACAGGCGATCGCGGATGGTGAAGTCGCAGCCGGTATGCAGGGGCGTGATCCAATTGCCGCCGGGGAAGTGACCATGTCGGAGATCGAGCGCTGCAGCGCCGATCCGGAAGCTCGGCTGCGCCCGCCTGACCGTCGAATTCCGTTGCCGGAAGCAAGGCCCAAGGGAGCGCGTTACACTCCGGTTGCCAAGCGACAGGACCGCCCCGACGCGATCGCTTGGCTATTGAAGAATTACCCGGAAGTGACCGATGCACAAGTCTGCAAGCTGATCGGCACGACCAAGCCGACAATCGACAAGGTACGAGACCGCACTCATTGGCGATCCGCCGACATCAAGCCGCGCAACCCGGTCAGTCTCGGCCTGTGCAGCGAAGCCGACTTACAGAAAGAGGTTGATCTCGCACGCGCCCGCGCTGGCACGGTGCACGGCGCATAATCGGACCCCGTGCGGAGGTTGACCAGGGCGGCGCGGGTGGACCTCACCAAGTTCCTCTCTGTCACCGGAGTAGTGCGACAATCCGCAAGCAAATTCGGGCGCGAGGCCATTGCCGACCCCGCGCCCGCGCGCATGCAGTCTCCGGCCGTCTACTCGGCGCTCGTCGTCGCTGCTTCCTTGCGGGAGCTGGCGTAGCCAATCTCTTCCAGCGCGACCTTGATCTCGTCGAGGATCGCCGGATCGTCGATCGTCGCCGGCATCTTCCACGGTTCATTATCGGCGATTTTCTGTATCGTGCCGCGCAGGATCTTGCCTGAGCGGGTTTTCGGAAGGCGATCTACAACCGCCGCCGTCTTGAACGCCGCGACCGGCCCGATCTGCTCCCGGACCATCTGCACCACTTCCTTGATGATCTGCTGATGCGGCTTTGTCACGCCCGACTTCAGCACAATGAAGCCGACGGGTAGCTGACCCTTGAAGCTGTCGGCCACGCCGAGAACCGCGCATTCGGCGACGTCCTGGTGTCGTGACAGCACCTCCTCCATGGCCCCGGTCGACAGCCGGTGGCCGGCGACGTTAATGACGTCGTCGGTGCGGGCCATGATGTAGACGTAGCCGTCCTCATCCATGAAGCCCGCGTCCGCAGTCATGTAGTACCCGGGGAAGTCCTTTAGGTAGGAGCTGATAAATCGTTCGTCGTGGTTCCACAGGGTTATAAGAGCGCCCGGAGGAAGCGGCAGCTTAACGCAGATCGCGCCGCTCTGCCCCCGCGGCACTTCCTGGTTGTTTTCGTCGAGCACGACGACGTTCCAGCCCGGCACCGGCTTTGTCGGCGATCCGGGTTTTACCGGCATGGGTTCCAGGCCCATGCAATTGGAGGCGATCGCCCAACCGGTCTCGGTCTGCCACCAGTGATCGATGACCGGACGCTGCACGGCCTTCTCCGCCCACTCCAGCGTATCGGGATCGGTGCGCTCGCCGGCGAGGAACAGGATGCGGAAATGGTTGAGGTCGTATTTCTTCAGGAGTTCGGCATTCGGGTCGTCGCGTTTGATCGCCCGGAACGCCGTTGGCGCGGTGAATAGCGACACAGCCTTGTGCTGCTCGATTACCCGCCAGAACGCGCCGGCATTCGGCGTGCCGACCGGCTTGCCCTCGTAGATGATGGTGGTCGCGCCGTATATGAGCGGTGCATAGACGATATAGGAGTGGCCGACGACCCAGCCGACATCGGATGCGGCCCACCAGACCTCGCCGGGATTGATGTCGTAGACGTTCTTCATCGTCCAGTCGAGCGCGACGAGGTGCCCGCCGTTGTCGCGAACGACGCCCTTCGGTTCGCCGGTGGTGCCTGATGTGTAGAGGATGTAGAGCGGATCGGTCGCCTCCACCGGCACGCATTCCGCCGGCTCGGCCTTCGCCATCTGCTCGTCCCAGTCCAGGTCATAACCCGGCTTCAGCGAACACGGTTTTTGCTGCCGTTGCTTGATGATGGTGTGCGTCGGCTTGTGATCCGCGAGCGCGATGGCGCCGTCGAGCAGCGGCTTGTAATCGATAACGCGGCCCACTTCGATGCCGCAGGATGCGGTAATGATCACCTTCGGCTTGGCGTCGTTGAGGCGCACCGCGAGCTCGTTGGAGGCGAACCCGCCGAACACCACCGAATGCACGGCGCCGATCCGGGCGCAGGCCAGCATCGAAATGTGAGCTTCCGGAATCATCGGGATGTAGATGATTACCGTGTCGCCCTTGCCGACGCCGAGGCTCTTCAGAACGCCGGCGAACTTCGCGACCTCGTCGCGCAGCTCCCGGTAGGTGTAGGTGCGGATGGTGTCGGTGACGGGGCTGTCATAGATGAGCGCCGGCTGATCGGCGCGACCACCTTCGACGTGGCGATCCAGCGCATTGTAGCAGGTGTTGACGATACCGCCCTTAAACCATCGGTAGAACGGCTTGTTCGTATCGTCCAGAACCTTGTCCCATTTCTTGTACCAATGGATCGCTTCCGCCGCTTCGCCCCAGAAGCCTTCCGGGTCGTTGATGGATCTCGCGAACGCTTCCTCATACCGTCCAGTCATGTCCCTCCCCTTATTCGGAGTTTTGTCAGATGGTCAGCGCGAGCGGACTGTGCCCGCCGGCACCCGTGGAGGCGGAGTGTGGTATAAATTGCAGTATTTGCAAAGCCCCTAGTGGCGGTCGATCCGTGACCCGTTTCCAGCGTTGCTCGGAGCTCCAGCCAGCGTGTCGGTGCGATCAGTCGCCTTCGCGAACGCTCAATGCAGGCGCTTTGATTTGAAGCCGCCCGAGCGAGAATACGGGCGCGCACCGAAACGCCGGCGCGCCGCCGCCAAGAGGGCAAGGTCTACGAGAGGGTGCGGTGAGAGATGCCCGCTAGTGTTGATGACTGAGCGTTGCAATCTCATCCTTGATTTGTAACTTCTGCTTCTTGAGCCTGGAAATCTCACCGTCATCGGGGCGAGGCCGGCTATTTTCCGCTTCGAGTGCTGCCTCGAGAGCATGGTGCTTAGCCTTCAACGCTTCGATCCGATCCTGCAGGCTCATGGGATTTGTCCTCCATGGCTTCACACGACTATCACAAGTAGGATAAGCCCGCGTCGGGCCGCATCGCAAGGCCCTCGTGCGCGGTGAAGGTCCGGCGCGATGCTCATCCGGAAATGATTTCGCCTTGCTGAACAGGCGCCTGCGTGCCACCTCTTGCAGACCGAAGGGTGCGATCTAGACGATTAACGGAGAACGATGAGCGTTACGACTTCAGTTTTTCTGGCAGATCGCGGCGTCCTGCGCGTCTCGGGCGAGGATGCCCGGATTTTCCTGCAGGGCTTGGTATCGAATGATGTCCTTCGTGTCGCATCCGATAGAGCGATCTGGGCAGCCTTTCTCACACCGCAAGGTAGATATCTGCACGACTTCTTTCTTTGCCAAATCGGCGGCGCGCTGATCCTGGAGGGGGAAGTTGCGCGTTTGCCGGAGCTGAAACGCAAGCTGTCCATGTACAAGCTGCGCTCGCGTGTGACTATCGACGAACCAGACCCATCGCTGACTGTATGGGCGCTGATCGGTGACGGCGCCGCGGCGGCTATAGGCTTGCCGATCGCGGAGTCGGGCTCGGCGATGCCGGTGGTGGGGGGCGGCGTCGTCTTCGTCGATCCGCGCACCGCCGCGGCGGGCTTGCGGGCAGTGCTGCCGAAAGATCACGGCGCCGATGCGCTCTCGGCGCATGGCTTCGTTGCCGGGAATGCGGCCGACTACGATCGTCAGCGCATCGTCCTCGGGTTGCCGGACGGTAGCCGCGATATGCTGGTAGAGAAATCGCTGCTGCTGGAGTGCGGCTTCGACGAGCTAAACGGGATTGATTGGCAGAAGGGCTGCTATCTCGGCCAGGAGCTGACGGCGCGCACGCGCTATCGCGGACTTGTGAAGAAGCGCCTGCTCCCGGTGACCATAGAAGGGGATCTGCCACCACCCGGCACACCGATCCTGCTTAACGGCAAGGAGATTGGCGAGATACGTTCAGGCGTCGATGGCCTGGCGCTCGCATCCTTCCGCGTTGACGGACTCGCGGCGATATCGGACGCAGGCGGCAGCGTGAGCGTCGGCGATGCCCGCGTGACCCCGCGAAGGCCATCGTGGGCAAGCTTCTGACCCGCCCGGAATTCACCACGCTGAACGGCTGAGCGAATTAGCGGGGGCTTGAGAAGAGATCGAGGAACTCAGGCGGACGACCGCTCTGCGAGAGAGGCCGGCGAGGAATTCGATGCGACGCTAACGAAGGCGGAGGCTTCCAAGCGCATCGATGGCCTGCAGCATAAGACGTGTCGCGGCCCTAGGGCGTATCCGCGAAGTACCCCAACTTGCGTGGTATTTGCTAAGCCAAGGCGCATTCCGCGAAAAGTCATGGCCCTCCCGCCGCGCGCCGGAACGTCACTGATAGTTTGCGCGTTCCTTTCGCATCTGCTGCAAGTTACAGGAGTAATTTGAATGTTGAGACCCTCTTTGCTGGCGGGAGTGGTGGTCGCTACCGTGTTCACTGCCGCGGATCTTAAGGCGATGCCGTCGGACGACCACGGTCAATTGCCGACTGGAGGAGAGATGCTGCTCGCCCAAGGCGGGGGAGGCGGTGATGGCGATAGCGCCGGTCGAGGTCCCGATACCTCCAAGGGAGCCGTTCCTCCGCCGGGTCAGGCATATCCGAGCGGCCAGTATCCTTCCGGAATTACGTCTCCCGGCACCGCGCCCGCTCCTGGTGCCCCCGCGGCTGGTAGCAGCGCAGCACCGACCACTTCACCCGGCACGGAAGGTGGCACCGCGCCGGGCACCGGCCTCGGATCCCCTGGAACCACGCAGAAAGGCGGGAATACGCGGACAGACCACTAACGCCCCAGGGAATGCGGAATCAGCGCGCCCTGCCTCCACTTATCGGGGGCAGGGGTCTGATCCGTGTGACCACGCGAACTTTGCAGATGGGATGCAAGCCTCGGGGAGGCGGCTTTATAGCCCGCTTTCCTCCTGATCTTCTCGCTCTACGCGAATGGCCTCTTCCGCGACTTCTTTGAGCTTGTCTGGAGCAACGCCCTCGGAGACCGCGTCGTCGATGATCTCCTTCGCGGCTTCCGGTGAAACGCCCTCTTGTTTGGCCTGATCTACAATGTCCTCGACGACCTCCGGCGGGACAGCCTTACCCTGGCCTTCTGAAGGGGAATTGTTCTTAGCCATTACCGCTCTCCAGCGTAAGGGACGAAATGGTCAGTCAACGCCTCTTGCAGGCGGAGGTTCCTGAATAACTTGGTTCCGTCGCTTGTGGTCGCTGACCGAAGTTTCCTTGCGAAGCCAGGATGCTTCGTACTACGCGGACGCGGCCTTGGCGATCTGGCGCTTCAGCCGACGGAGTTCAGCGGTCAGGGTGTCGCTTCGTGCGTTCTTGAGGAAAGCGTCAATCCCGCCCTTGTGCTCGATGGTGCGCAGCCCGTTAGTAGAGACACGCAGGCTGACCGGCCGGCCGAGCGCTTCGCTCATTACCGAAATGTTCTGCAGGTTGGGGAGAAAGCGGCGGCGAGTTTTGTTGTTGGCATGACTGACGTTGTTGCCCGCCAGCACGCCTTTGCCTGTGATCGCGCAACGCCGTGCCATGATTTTCTCCCGCAGAGCCAGTGAGCAGCAAGCCCCTCGCGCATGGGGACTGTGGAAGGCGATTTGTAAATAAGCTGCGCTGAGCCGTCAAGATGCGGGCCAAAGCCAAGTCGGAGCTCCGCGTCGCGCTCGTTGTTCGGAAAGGCGAACGAAACCCAAGAGGAACAGCCTCGACGTCGGGCTGGTCCGCGGCTGCGCCTTCGTGCATCCCGACCGTCGGTTTTGCGTTTACGTACCGATGCGGATACGTGCATCGGCCGTTGATGCTTCGCGAGCCCATGCGGCGTACAACCTGAAAGGAGTTGGGGACCCAAGATAACGATAACGAGATAAACTGAGCGGGCCGCGCGCTTGACGGGCCGATCGAAACGGATGCAGGCACCGAGTGCACAAGGAGGGCTGACGAATGGCTGAGGTTGTCGCAAGTGCACCCATACAATATTTGGACAAGGCGATGAGCACGCTGCGCGATCTTGGGCTGGTGCCGGAGAAGCGGGGCGAGGCCGCGCCGATCACCGCTCTGCTCAACCGCATTTCCGATCTCGATGATCAGCGGGTCACGCTGATCGCCCGCACCCTCGATCAGATGTCGCTGTTCAACGAGGTGGTGCGCGAGCAGATCACCGCGATGGACGTGGGCGAGCGTTACAACAAGATCGCCGAGGCCTTCAACTCCATCCGCGACGACGCCAAGCAGATGGTGGATCAGATCGAGGATGGCAGGATCGACACCTTCGAACGGCTGGCGAATATCTGGCAGAAGGTCGCTCGCGGCGACATCGCTAGTCGCTTCCAGAAAATCAAGGATACCTACCTCGACGTCGCCAAGGCGACTAAGGACCAGTTTGAGCGCGAGCACCTCATCCTTGACGCGTATCGAGACTTCCGGGGAGCGCTCAAGCAATCGGAGGTTATGGCGCTGGAGGTGCTGCAGAAGGCGGAGGGCAAGCTGAATGAGGCGCGCGCCCGTATGGACGAGGCCTCGAAGGCGGTGGAGGCGGCGGCACAGGCGGAGCCCGCCGAACGCGCTAAGCTGGAACTTGCACGCGACGAGAAGCTGCGGGCGCTGCAGGACGAGGACAAACGCTACCAGATCGCCAAGGATCTCAGCGACAATCTAACCGTTGGCTACAACACGTCGGAAGTGATCATGGCGCGTCTCATGCAGACGACCAGCGCCAAGGAACGCGTCTACCAGCAGTCGGTCAGCTTCTTCTCCACCAACGAATCGGTGCTGACGGCACTGAGCGCCTCGTTCACCGGCATGCACGGGCTGCACGAGAGCACGCAAACGCTCAACAAAATGAAGGAAGGCCTCAACCAGAGCCTGGAGACGCTCTCCGAGATCGGCGGCAAAATTCAAGAGGAGGCGTTGAAGGCCGGCTACGGGCCGACCATTCGCGCCCAGTCAGTCAAGAAGCTCGTGGACTCGGTCGTCAACTACCAGCAGCGCTCGTACGAGATCATCGACGAGATGCGCAAGCTCAGTACCCAGAACGCTCACGAGATACGAGACGCGGTGGAGGAGGGGAAGCGGCGGATGACGCGGCTGGTGCAACAGGGCACCGAGCTGGTCACAAGCCAGAGCTGAGTTGAGGCATGGTCGAGACAGCGCAGGCGGCGCAGGGAGGCCCCACCGGCGACGTCACGGCCGCACCGCTGGACGACGTCATGCTGGCGATGGACGTCGTGGACAATCTGCGCCACGCCGACAAGCTCGTTGAACGCGAACTCGGGACGGAAGAGCGCGACCGGCAGCTAAAGGAGCGGCTACGCAAGCTGTACGCGGCACAGGGCATCGAAGTGCCGGAGCACATTCTCGACGAGGGTGTCGCCGCGCTTCACGAGGAACGATACGTTTATCGCCCGCCCGCCCGCGGGTTTAGCCGTTCGCTGGCGATGGTATGGGTGCGGCGCGGCCGCTGGCTGAAGGCGCTCGCGGTGACGGCCGGCATCATTGCAGCCATCGCCGGTGGCTGGTATTTCGGGGTGAAGCTGCCGGCGGACCGGCAGGTTGCCCAGCAGGCGCGGGAGGTTGGCGAGACATTGCCTCGCCAAATGCGCAAGGAGCTCGATCGCATTCTGGCCGTGAGTAAGGTCGATGATGCGAAGCAGCAAGCGCGCGCGCTCTTCTCGGAAGGAGAAGCGGCGTTGAAAGCCGGCGATGCCCAGGCGGCGCGACAGAAACTGGCGCAACTGTCCGGCTTTCGCGAGCGGCTTGAGCAGAGCTACGCCCTTCGTATCGTTTCGAAGCCGCAGAGCGGCACGTGGCGAGTGCCGCGGCTGAATCCTGCGGGCCGAAACTACTACCTCATCGTCGAGGCTATAGACAGCCAGGGTCGACCAGTCGCGCTCGAAGTCACTAGCGAGGAAGACAACAAAACCGAAAGAGTCAGCATCTTCGGCATCCGCGTCGATCAGCGAACCTTCGACCGAATTCGAGCCGACAAGCAGGATGACGGAATCATCCAGAACAACCGCTTCGGCGAGAAGCAGTCTGGCTATCTCGAGCCGAAATACAACTTCCCGACGCCGGGCGGCAGCATTCTTCGATGGTAGGGGTCATGTTCAGCGGATTGCAGGTTATCGGATCGTTCGATCAGGCGTTGTTGCAGGCGCAGCAGCAAGCCGCCGCCATCGACCGCAAGCTCGGCGACCTCAACAATCGGCTCTTGCAGCTGCGCAACGAGCAAGGCCAAGCCTACCGCACCCTGGCGCGCGTAAGAATGAGCGCGCCGAAGAACGACCAGCTGATCCAACGTCTCACCGCTATCGACGGTAGTGTGCAAACGGCGCTGCAACGACGCACCTCTGAAACGGCGGATATCGATGCGGAGATCACCGCTATCGAGGCCGAGGCGCAAAAGCTGCAAACCGCGCGGAACGCGGCCACCGCGGCCGTCGAGGAACGGCGCGAGGCGCTGCTGACGGCCGAGAATGAGACTCGGCAACGGCTGGAGCAAATGCCGGCCTATCAGCAGCAGTTGCAGGCGACGCGGCGGGCCGAGCAGATCGCCCATGGCGCCGAGGAGAAGACCAAGCAGGCGGAGAACGACCGGAGCGCCAAGGGCAAGCCATACCAACAGGACGAGCTTTTCCAGTATCTGTGGAAGCGCCGCTACGGCACTGCCGGCTATGCCTCCGGCCCATTGACGCGAATGCTCGATCGCTGGGTAGCGCGATTGGCCGGCTACGAAAAGGCGAGGATCGACTATGCGATGCTGCAGGAGATTCCTCGTCGGCTCGCCGATCACGCGGCGCGCCAGCGCGAGCGGGCGCAAGCGGAGACTCAGCGGCTGACAGACATGCAGCAAGCCGCGTTGAACGAAGGCGAGGCGGCGGCCCAGCGCGCCGAACTGGCCAAGGCGGAGGCTGAGGTCGACGCCATCGACGACAAGATCGAGGCAAACGGCAAGCGGGCGATCGAGGCGTATGGACGGCGCGCGGCGATCACCCGTGGCGAACAGCCCGCGGTCCGCGGCGCGACCGAGGTAATCGAGCGGGCGCTGCGACATGAGGATCTGCATGCGCTACGCGCCGACGCGCAGCGAACGCCCACTCGCGACGACGACGCCGCCGTGCGCCGGCTAGAGGAGCTCGAGGCTGAAGAACGGCAAATTTCGGCTGCTATCGCGCAGGCCAAGGCGGATCAGCAGACCTATCGGCGGCAGATGACCGAGATAGAACTCGATCCGCCGCGACTATCGCCGTCGCGGCTACAATCGAGGGATATTCGACGTTGCCGGCGGTGCGCTGATCGGCTCGCTGCTTGGGCAACTGCTGGGCGGTGCGATGAGCCGGGACGTCTTTTGGGACCGGATAGACCAGCACCGGCAACCGTGGCCACAGCCGGGCGGCTGGGGCGGCGGCGATGGGGACTTCCGAACCGGCGGCGGCTTCGGCGGAGAGAGTGGTGGCGGCGGCGACTTTCGCACCGGGGGAGGCTTCTGATTGGTGATCCCCGGCGTGCCGAAGCCGATCACCAGGCGATTATCAGGCTGATGTCTTTGATCAGGCCGTCGTCGTCAAAACCGCTCACGCGGGCGCTGATCTTATATCCTTTTTGTTTGAGGAATTTCTCCCAGGCTTCGTAATATCCGCGCGCGGCGCCCGCAAGAGTGTCAGGCCAATCGGGCTCAAAGTTGTTGATGGCTCGCCCGCCGTCCTCCAGCAACTTCGCCGGAAATGTAAGCATGACATATTCGGTTTCCCCTTGCTCGGCTGCCGATCGGAACTTGTGAACGAGGTTCTTTGTCTCATCCTCCGAAATCGTTACAGGTCTGCGCAGCGCTTTTATCTCGGCTTTCTCGCGTTCATCTGCTTCCCTGTCGAGCTTGCGCCGCTTCTCTTCCTTCTGCTTCACGCTAGACTCGACGACCTTATCAAGGTCGGCGGCCGATGGCACCTCGGCGCTGGCCGGAGGCGATCCATCCGTAGTCTTGGGGTCTGCTGGATCAGGCATGTTCCTCCTTCGTACGGTCCGGGCCGGTCTGCATCTTGCCGGCAGAGTTCCTCAACATGAATGCGACTGCAACGTGACCGACCCGTCGGGGTTCCGAGCCGTCGCCGGCCGGACGACCTGACAGGATCGAAACGGCTGAGTTGGCGCGTCAGGCCGGGGGGGCTGCTTTGTCGGGCGTCGCCGGCGTTTCTGCCGCGTCAGAAATGCGGACATTGCGCTGATAGAGGCGGACACTGAACGGGATTGAAGCCATGTAGGCCGCGAGCGTCAGAGTGAGGGTGATCCACGGCGCGCTGAACAGCAAGGCCAGATAAAGGCCGACCCCGAGCATCGCCGGCAAGACCCAGCTCTGTGCAATTCGCACCTTTTTGAAGGTAAAGGTGCGGACGCGGCTGACCAGCAGCAGTGACGTCGCCAACATGAAGGTTCCGACAATAAGCGGATGGCGCAGGAATTCGGCGTCGGTCTGGAACCACAGAACAAGGGGGAACAGCGCTAGTCCCGCACCCGCCGGGGAGGGCACGCCGACAAAGAAGTTGCGACTCCAGGCGGGGCGCTCGTCCTCGTCGCCATCGGTGTTGAAGCGGGCCAGTCTCAGCGCGCAGCAGATGCACAACAGCAGGACCAATGCCCAACCTAGACGGCCGGCATCGGCTAACGCCCAGAGATAAAGAGTGAAGGCCGGCGCGACGCCGAAGCAGAGAAAATCGGAAAGCGAATCCAGTTCGGCGCCGAAGCGGGTCGCGCCCTTCAGGATGCGCGCGATTCGACCGTCGAGCCCGTCGAGTATGGCAGCCACCAGGATCGCCAGCACGGCAAGTTCCCAGCGCTCTTGTAGTGAAAAGCGTAGCGCGCTCAGGCCGGCGGCCAGCGCAAGCAAGGTCAACACGTTCGGAATCATGCGGTTGATATGCAGGCCCTTGAGGCGCCGCCTGCGTCCCTCGGCGGTTGGCATGGTGACTATCGCCGTTCCGCCTGTCGTCCCGGCTCTTGAGCGCGCAAATCGGCGATCACCGTCTCGCCGCCGATGCAGCGCTGGCCTGGCGCCACGAGGGGCGACACGCCCTCCGGGAGGTACACGTCGACCCGGCTACCGAAACGGATCATGCCGAAGCGCTCGCCGGCGCGGATCGGCTGGCCCTCGCTAACCCAGCTGCAGATCCGCCGGGCGATCAGGCCGGCGATCTGCACGACGATGATCGGGGTTCCGTCAGCCATATCGATCCGCAGCGCATTGCGCTCGTTGTCCTCGCTTGCCTTGTCGAGCGACGCATTGAGGAACTTGCCCGGTCGGTAGCGAATGGCGGCGATGGTTCCGTCGACCGGCGCGCGATTGATATGCACATCGAACACATCGAGAAAGATCGATAGGCGCGTCAATGGCTGGTGCGGCAAGCCCAGGTCATCGGGTGGCGGTGCCGGCATAACGGCGGAGACGACACCATCGGCGGGGCTGACGATCAGGCCATGCCGGGTGGGCGTAAGGCGGTGTGGATCGCGGAAGAAATAGGCGCACCACGCGGTGGCCAACAGGCCGATGGCGCCGAGAGCAGACGAGAGCATGAACAAAAGCAGTGAAGCCACCGCGAAGGTCGCGATGAACGGCCAGCCGGCGCGGTGGATCGGCACCAAAATCGACCGACGCATCGGATCAATCATCATCTTGGCTTTTCTCTTCGTTGCTCTGTCGCAACCGGCCCATGGCCGTTCGCTGACCAGAGGCTAGGCTACAGTCGCGCGCCTCGGCTCATCGCGCAATGTAGAACCATATGATCATTTATCTGCCTCGTCGCCGTATTCGGGTAGCCGGAACACCTGCCCGGGATAGATCAAGTGCGGATTCTCGATCCGCCCGCGATTGGCCTCGTAGATGACGGTGTAAAGGGTGCCGCGACCGTAGACCGAACGTGCCAGTCGCCATAGGTTCTCGCCCCGCTGCACGATCATCTGCCGGCCCGGCATTGATGCGCCGGACAACTCATCCACCGTAAGCGGCGCGTCGCTGCGCGCCACAACCTTGCCCGTCGTACTGTCGAACTGCTCGATCGTGAGCGTGTGCAGTTCCGACGAAATCCCTTGGCTCGGACTGACTCGCCACCGCCCGTCGGCATCGGTGGTGGCCTCGCCGACTCGCTTGCCATCTATCATCAGCCGGACACGCGACGCCGCCGGGGCGCGGCCGGTGATGGCCAAATGCCCTTGCTCGTCATAGTCGACCGCATCGATTGCGAGCGTCACCTCACCAGCATCGGACCCCGGCTTCTGCAATACGGTCGTCGGCCCGCCCTCGCGAGGAACGCGGAGAGCGAGCGGTTGTGTGCCGCCCGCGGCCGGACCCCCGGCGACATCCTCGCCTGCCTCAGGAACCACGATCAGCACTTCTTCCGTGGAGCGAGTGGTCGCGCCATCACCCATCCGCATCTCCAGGTCAAGGCGATGCGCGCCGGGTTGCAGCGGCTTTTCGGGTACAAATACCCACTCGCCACGACCATCGGCGATGACTTGACCCAGAGCCGACCTGCCGTCGCGAAGGGTGACAGTCGCGCCAGGCTCCGCCCGTCCGGCGATGACCGCATCTCCGGAAGGATTGATCCGAACGACGTCGAATCCCGGCAAAACGCCGATCTCCGCCAGAGTCGGCTTGCTCGCGGCGTCGATTGCCGACTGCCCGGACTGAGCCGGTGGGCGGCCGTCCGCCTTGTCCACATCGGGGGATTGAACGAAGTTCAGAGATATAGCGATTGCGACGGCGATGGCTCCGATAGCGGCGACCAAAGCTGGTCTGAGGAACCAACGATCGGAATCGCCCTGTTTCGCGCCCATGCTCATCTGGAAAAGCTAATACGGCTACGCGGAAGGCGCAATCCTACCGGAAAATTCGAAATGGCTGGAGGCAGGACACAGGCGTGACCGATGTCACCGGTGTTCTCGCAGGCAATTAAGCAGCGGCTTGATATGCTCTGCCCGCCGCATGATGCGAGACGCACGCTTGGCGACGCGCGGGCTGGGCCGCACGGCGGACCATTCGAGTGGATTCGGCAACACGGCCGCGAGAAGCGCTGCCTCGCGACGGCCGAGGGCAGCGGCGGGCTTGTCGAAGTATGCCTGCGATGCCGCCTCCGCGCCGTACACCCCCGGTCCCATCTCGGCGATATCCAGATACACCTCGAGGATGCGGGGTTTACTCCAGAGCGACTCCAGCTGCGGCGTCAGCAAAGCCTCGATGAGCTTTCGCAAGAGGTCTCGCCCGGGCCAGAGCAGGATGTTTTTCGCCGTTTGCATCGTGATTGTGCTGGCGCCTCGTGGGCGATCGCCCTCCAGCCAAGTATCGATCTCCTCCTGCATCGCGATGGCGTCGAAACCGGAGTGCCGGCAGAATTGGTTGTCTTCGGCGGCGATCACCGCGGCGATCAGTTCAGGGGACACGCGGGAAAGCGGGACGGGCTGATAATTGATAGCCTCGCCCTGCGCCAGTCGAAGCAGCATCAGCGGCGTGACCGGCGGATCGAGATAGCGATAGAGAATAATGATGACGGTTGGCGCGAACAGGAGAACCAATCCTGCCAAAAGCGCCAGGCGTCCCAGTCTCGCCATCGCCAATTCAGCTCCATGATTACCGCCGTGCGACGCACAACGGCATTGTTCGCACTCGCGGTAACCCTCGGAGATAGTTGAAGTCCTGCAGGTTCCAGGCTTTATTTTGCAATCCCATGCGCATCAACGGCTTGGCAAGTGAGTTGTATGTGATAAAAGCGTTGTTAATTTCGACGCATCGCTCGGGCATGATCGCTGGATTGGCGACGCTAGGAAGTTCGTTTCTCCTTCGGCAGTCGGTTCCAATTATGGAAGACTCTGGCGCGCGTGCCGAACGAGAATGCGACTAACTAAACGATAACAGGCTCTGCGGAGACGCTTTCCAGGAGCGATTTTCCGCAGTCAAGAAACTCATGGTAAGGGTGGAACATGAAGATTGCATCCGAGCAAGTGAGGTTCCCACAGGAGCAGCGGCCGTCGCCCCCGAGGAGGGATGAGGCTTGGGATGCGCGCGCGCAAATGCGTTGGGTGGGGGTCAGCGCATGTCTTCTATCCGCGGCGTTGACGCTCGCTTCGGCCGCGATGATCGCTCTTGGGCTATGACCCTGCTTTCGCGCCGCCCGGCTATTCGCCGCTGAACTCCGGTCTGCGTTTTTCACAGAAGGCGTTCAGGCCTTCCTGATAGTCGCGGCTATCGTAGACGATCCGGCGCAGTCCCTGAATCTGCTCAATGAGCTCGGGGGTGATGGCGTGCGCGCTCGTGAGTAATCTCACCTCCTCCTTCATCACAGTGAGGCTGAGCGGGGCGTTTTTGCAGATCTGGGCGGCGAGCTGGTAGACGAATGATTCAATCTTCTCGGCGGGCTGGAGGTAATTGACGACGCCGAGGTTGAGCGCCCGCGTCGCCGGAATCGGTTGCGCCGTAAACAACATCTCCTTGGCGACCGGCAGCGGAACGGCGTTGATCAATGTCAGCAAGCCGCTCAGGTTGTACGGAATGCCGAGCTTCGCGGGCGTGATCGCGAACGTCGTCTCCGGCGTGGCGACCAGGATATCGCAGGCCATCGCGACCTCGCAGGCGCCGCCCCACACGCCACCTTCCAGCAGCGCGATAACGGGCGCCGGGAACGTCTGGATGGAGTGAACCAGCACCCGCAGTGAGTCACCCCAACCGAGCGGGTCACGGTCGGCATCGGGCAAGTCGGCGATGTCATGACCGGCCGACCACACTTTGCAACCGGCGGGCGCGCGCAGCACAGCGGCCCGCGCCTTGCGGCCCCGCAGGTCCTCCAGCGCCGCCATAATGTCGGCGATCAGCGCATGGCTCAGGGCGTTGCGCTTGCTCAAGTTGTTCAGGACGATGGTCCCGACCTCGTCTTCGAGATGTTGCAGGATCAGCGACATAGCGGAACTCCGGAAAAGCAATCGTCAAACAGCCCTGGCGGCGCGACAGCGCGGCCGCTACACGGGCCGAACAGTAGGGGCATCCCGAACCGCGTGCCAGAGCCGCTTCTGGAGCATGACGCCGAACTGCCGCCGCATAGGCCGGCGGGGTCGTGATTTCCTCATCCACCCGCCACATGCCCGGGATTGTCGGGGCAGCCTGGCTTCGATGTTGTGGCCACCTCGCGGCGTGATCGCTAGTGTAGGTAGCGGTGGCGTTCGCTGGAGGGACACGTTCGTCGATGACGGCTATCGACCAACTCGCAGGCCTGCATGCGGAGATGACGTCTTGGCGGCGGCATCTGCATGCGAACCCGGAGACGGCATTCGAGGAGCACGATACGGCGGCCTTCGTTGCCGAGCGTCTAAGGAGCTTCGGCCTCGCCGTGGATCGCGGTCTTGCCGGAACCGGGGTCGTCGGTACGCTCAGCGTCGGCCATGGGCCGGCGATCGCGCTGCGGGCCGACATGGACGCATTGCCCATCCAGGAGGAGAACGAATTCGCTCATCGTTCGACCCGTCTGGGCAAGATGCACGCCTGCGGCCACGACGGTCACACGGCGATGTTGCTCGGCGCCGCCCGTTATCTCGCCGCGACCCGCCGGTTCGGGGGCACGGTGCATTTCGTCTTTCAGCCGGCGGAAGAGAACGAGGCTGGGGGCAGGCTCATGGTCGAGCAGGGGCTGTTCGAGAAGTTCCCCGTTTCTGCCGTATATGGATTACACAACTGGCCCGGCCTGCCGGCAGGGCGTATCGCCCTGCGCTCGGGGCCGATGATGGCAGCCTGCGACCTGTTCGAGGTTGTCGTGTCAGGTCGGGGCTGTCACGCGGCCATGCCGCATCTCGGGAACGACGTGGTGCTCGCCGCCTCGTCGATCGTCGCGGCGCTTCACTCGCTGGTCGGACGCATGCTGAATCCATTTGAAGCCGCCGTCATGTCAATCACGCAGGTGCACGCGGGCGACACGTGGAATGTCCTTCCGCGGGACGCGATGCTCCGGGGCACCGTCCGCTCGTTCAAGCCGGCGGTGCAGGATGCGCTAGAGACTGCCATTCGGCATACGGCCGAGGCGGTCGCCCTGGGGCATCGCTGCCGCGCCGACGTGCGCTACGAGCAACGCTATCCGGCCACCGTCAACGATCCAGAAGCGACCGGCCGCGCCAGGCGAGCGGCGGCGCTCGTCGTCGGCGAGGCGGGCTTGGAGACGAGATCCTACCCCGAGTATGGGCTCCGAAGACTTCGCCTTCATGCTGCGCGAGCGGCCAGGTTGCTACGTCTGGCTTGGCAACGGCCCCATGGAGGGCGGCTGTGTGCTGCACAATGCGAGGTACGATTTCAACGACGCCATCCTGCCCATCGGGGCCGCCTACTGGGCTACGCTCGTTGAAACCCAGCTTTCGTAGATGACGGCGAAGGGGCGCTTCAGCTCAGAAGCGCCAGACTACGAGTGTAGGCGGACAAAGCGCGGGTTGCGAACTTCATCTTAACAGCGCTTGGCGGATGATGAGCTTGGCGCTATGCGGATCTTGCAATGCTGCAAGTGCGAAAGGCGGTTGTGCTGCGGGCTATCTGGACACATGTTCCCTGCGTCCGCCGCTGCATTTGTGACTACCGGCACGCCTGAGGTATCGCTACTCTCCGGCTGCAAGGCGGCAGGTCGCGATGAAACGGAAGGCGTACAATGCAGCCCTTGTCCATGAGGTCGTCAGAAGCTCTCGATCGTCGCACAGGCGATCTACAACAGGTCGCGATCGGCGGAGCGGCGCGGGGCGCTTACGAAGCCTGGTCGAAGTCGGCCAACATCGTCCTGCGAAGCTCGCCGGTGTGGAACTCCATGGTGTTCGGTCTTGCGTGGATGACCACGGAGGAGGCCTTCGAAGCCGCCCGAATCCGGCTCAGTTGCACAACCTTGGCCAGTTGGGCGGCCCTGGAGGGCGAACTCGCGCCGCGAATGTTGGCACACACCTTCACCCGGCTTTGCCTTTTAGTGACCAGCGCCATGCAGATCGGCGAGGAAGCCGGCTATCCGCTGCAACGCTGGATGATTGTACAGTTAGAAGAACTTGCGCCGTCGCTTCGCAGCTAAGTCATTGGCTTGCTTGAAAGCCTCGATGTCCGTCCGCACCTCAAGGTTGGGAAGTGCGTATTTGCTAATTCTCGGGTTTCTAAGCGGCCAAAAACGAATATATTGGTAGTATAAGGCCGAAGACGAGCGGCCTATCTTTTGCATAGCAGCATTCCGCTCTTAGTGAAGAGAACGCGAGCATCGATGAGCCGGTCAGACAGGCGCAGTGGTGATGGCACCCCTTCGACAGGAGTCGTCACCAAGTCGCGCGCCAAGACGAAGAAGCCCTCGATGTACAAGGTATTGATGCTCAATGACGACTATACGCCCATGGAGTTCGTCGTCCACGTTCTCGAGCGGTTTTTTGCGAAGAGTCACGAGGACGCCGTGAGGATCATGCTGCACGTGCATCATCGAGGCGTCGGCGTATGTGGGGTATTTACCTACGAAATCGCCGAGGCCAAGGTCAACCAGGTCATGGACTTGGCGCGTCAGCATCAGCACCCGCTGCAGTGCACCATCGAAAAGGACGGAACGGAGTAGGGAGCGAAGATGCTATCGCGTAACTTGGAGCAAACCCTTCATCGTGCCCTGGCCCTAGCGACCGAGCGCCGGCACGAGTATGCGACTCTCGAGCATCTGCTGCTCGCACTCACCGAGGATCAGGATGCCGTGCCGGTGATGAAGGCCTGCGGCGTCGATCTCGATCAGTTGAAGCAGGAACTCACAAGCTTTGTGGACAGCGAGCTACAGAGCCTTCGCGCGTCGTCACCGGTCGACCCCAAGCCGACAGCCGGTTTTCAGCGTGTCGTCCAGCGTTCGGTGATTCACGTGCAGTCTTCCGGCCGTGAGGAGGTTACCGGCGCCAATGTGCTCGTGGCGCTTTTCTCGGAACGAGAATCGCATGCGGTCTATTTCTTGCAAGTGCAGGATATGACTTGTCTGGATGCCGTGAATTACATCGCCCACGGCATCAGCAAGGTACCCGGCGAGCAGCGTCGTCGGCCGGTGCAGGGCAACGACGACGACGGAGGTGGCGAGAAGGTTGTTCGTAAAGGGCATGAAGCTTTGGAAAGCTACTGCGTAGACCTGAACCGGAAAGCTACTGATGGTCGGATCGACCCATTGATCGGTCGCGAGGCCGAAATCGAACGGACCATCCAGATCCTGTGCCGGCGGAACAAGAACAATCCCTTGTTCGTTGGCGACCCTGGCGTTGGCAAGACTGCTCTTGCAGAGGGCCTTGCCTGGCGCATCGTCCGCGGCGAGGTGCCTGACGTGCTCAAGAATGCGACGATTTTCGCTCTCGACATGGGCACGCTGCTTGCTGGAACACGCTACCGTGGCGACTTCGAGGAGCGCCTGAAAAACGTCATCTCCGAACTGGAGGCGACGCCAGGCGCGATCTTGTTCATCGATGAGATCCACACGGTCGTCGGCGCCGGCGCGACCAGCGGTGGCTCGATGGACGCATCCAACATCCTCAAGCCTTCGCTGGCCTCTGGGAATCTCCGTTGCATGGGATCGACGACCTACAAGGAGTACCGCAATCATTTCGAGAAAGACCGGGCACTGGTCCGCCGATTCCAGAAGATCGACGTCTACGAACCCTCCGTCGAGGACAGCATCAAGATTCTGCACGGCCTGAAGACCTGCTTCGAGAACCACCATAAGGTCAAATACACGGCCGACTCGTTGCGCGCGGCGGTGGAGTTGTCCTCCCGGTATATCAATGACCGTAAGTTGCCTGACAAGGCGATCGACGTCATCGACGAGGTCGGCGCGGCGCGCATGCTGTTGCCGATGAACCGCCGCCGCACTACGGTGACCGTGCGGGATGTGGAGGAGGTTGTCGCCAAGATCGCCCGCATTCCCCCGAAAAGTGTGTCGACGGATGACAGAAAGGCGCTGCAGACCCTCGATCGCGACCTGAAGACGGTGGTCTTCGGCCAGGATGCAGCAATCGGCGCCTTGGCGAGCGCGATCAAGCTTGCTCGCGCCGGGTTGCGCGAAGCGGAAAAGCCAATTGGGTGCTACTTGTTCTCCGGGCCGACCGGCGTCGGCAAGACCGAGGTCGCCCGGCAGCTCGGCCATGTACTCGGCATCGATCTGGTCCGCTTCGACATGTCGGAGTACATGGAACGGCACAGCATTTCGCGGCTGATCGGCGCCCCGCCAGGTTACGTCGGTTTCGACCAGGGCGGTCTACTGACCGACGCCATCGATAAGCAGCCGCATGCGGTTCTGCTGCTTGATGAGATCGAGAAGGCGCATCCGGACCTGTTCAACATTCTCCTGCAGGTGATGGATCACGGGAAACTGACCGACCATAACGGGAAGAGCGTAGATTTCCGAAATGTCATCCTGATCATGACCACCAATGCCGGGGCATCGGAGCTGGCCAAGCCGGCGATCGGCTTCGAACGCGAGGAGCGCATTGGTGACGACTCCGAGGCCATCGAGCGGATGTTCACGCCAGAGTTTCGAAACAGGTTGGATGCCATCATCCCATTCGCCAGTCTGGCGCCGGAGGTCGTGCAACGGGTGGTGGACAAGTTCGTGATGCAGCTCGAAGCGCAACTCGCGGATCGTCAGGTGACGATTGAGCTGACCGATGAAGCGCGGCTGTGGCTGGCGGAGAAGGGCTACGACCAGCGCTTCGGCGCACGGCCGCTTGCCCGGGTCATCCAGGAGCACATCAAGAAATCGTTGGCCGAGGAACTTCTGTTCGGCAAGCTGGAGCGCGGAGGCATCGTCCGGGTGAAGATCGAAAACGGCAAGCCCGCGTTCGAATACCCGGATCCGAATGAGCCGCCCGCGCCCCTGAAGAAGCGAAAGGGCAAACAGCTCGACCCGGTGCGCTGAGCGTGTCGACGCGGCACGGTTTGTGCGGCATCCTTCAGGAAGGCGTCGCCCTGCGGAGGGCGGCGCCTCTTGCGTTTGGCGGGCTTACCCTTACGTGGAGCGCGAGGCTGCGCGGTCATGGTGCTACCGTAGCGTAAGGGACGGAGATGGCGGAGCCGTCGCTCGAGTTCCTGGGCAAGCAGATCGAGCGTCTGCAAGTCGAGACGCGGCACGCGCGCGCCGAGATCGCGGCTCTGCGTAAGCGGGTCGATGCGAACGAGGTCCGCATCAGGAGGTCGTGCCCTAATCAACGAGTTTCGCGAGTATGTCGAAGCCCGTTCCGCGGAGATGGATGCCCGCTTCGCGGCGATCGACGCCCGCTTCACGCAAGTGCATGAGACGATGGCCGACGATCTCCAGATTTTACTTACGGCTATCGGAGCGAAAAGGCCCGCCGATCCTCACTGACCACGGCCGGATGCTGCCGTGGCCCACCCCACCTTCTACCGCAACGATGTTGTACCATGCATCTTCAATGGCTCAGTGATCTGCGCGTTCTCGACCTGAGCCAGTATTTGCCGGGGCCGTTCGCTACTCGGCTGCTGGCGGACATGGGCGCGGATGTCGTCAAGGTCGAGCCGCCGGGCGGCGAGCCCGGCCGGCACTTCGATCTGGAGGGTAGGCCGGGCATTTCGCCGTTTTGGCGCGTGTTGAATGCCGGGAAGACGGTGACCACTCTCGACCTGAAATCCGACGAGGGACGGCAGGCGCTATCGGCACTGATCGCGCGTGCCGACGTACTGCTCGAGTCCTATCGGCCGGGGGTTCTGGATAGGCTCGGCTTCGGCAACGAGGCGTTGCGGCAGCTCAACCCCAGCCTGGTCCATTGCGCCCTCTCCGGTTACGGGCAGACAGGCCCGGCCCGGCTGGCGTCCGGTCACGACATTAACTACCAGGCGATCACCGGCGGGCTGAACCAGAGCGGCACGCCCGAGGCGCCGGTGATTCCGTTCCCGCCGATGGCCGACTACGCCGGCGCGCTGCAGGCGGTGCTGACCGTGCTCGGCGCTCTGCTCGGCAGAGGACGGAACGGGGGCGGCTGCTTCATCGATGTCAGCATGGCGGAATTGTTGCTGCAGTGGAACGCGATCTCGTTCAACGCGCCCATGCGGCGCGGCGAGGGGCTGCTGAACGGCGGCGCCGCTTTTTATCAGATCTACGCAACGGCTGATGGCCGGTTCGTCACGTTGAGTCCGCTGGAACCGAAGTTCTGGGACAATTTTTGTATTGCCGTCGGCCGCCCGGAGTGGATCCCGCGCCGCTACGAACCGATGCCGCAGACGGCGTTAATTGCGGAAGTCGCCGGCTTGTTCGTCTCGCGTGCGCAAGCCGAATGGGATGCGATCCTTGTTCCCGCCGATTGCTGCTATCAGGCTGTGCTCGATCTCTCGGAGGTTCCGGATTACCCGCAAGTTTCCGCGCGCGGTATGATTGAGCGACGAGGATCATTCACCGACGTGCTGTTCCCGGCGTTGGTCGACGGTGCTGAGCCCGTGCCGCGGCTGCCGCCAGAGGAACTGTCCATCGAGACGGTTCTGGCGCGCTGGGAAGCTGCTTACAGCCCGTCCGGGGTTTAGCGCCGCATCGCTGCTTCGGAAATGTCGCGGCCAGGCGGCGGTGGGCAGTTCCGTTCGCCAACGATCCGAGTGCGGCCTGGGCCGCGGAAAGGCGTCTGAAAGGCTGCGTCGCCCGGCAGCATGAGCGATCGCACGCTGGGGATCCCTCCGCCATCGCGGACGCGTTGCAGCGTCACTTCGCGACACGCGCCGCAGCGGTTAACCAGTAGCTCGACGGCATCGTCCGGCAATAGCAGCACGCACAATTGCTCGTCGGCACGTGTGGGGGAGGGGGCGCCGGTGATGACGGCGGCGGAAACGACGGCGGCGAGAAGAAGCGTGCGCGTAAGCATGGCGGCATGATGCCGCCGTCCTGCTTAAGAAAGGGTAACCTTCCTCGACGGTTGGTCGTCTCGGCGAAACGGCGACTCCGCCGCAAGCGCCTGTATCGACGCCTCGATGGCCGGGCGCTCCGCCGCAAGGAAGCGCTGCACGGCCCTGCGGAGCCCGGACGACGCGATCCAGTGAGCGCTCCATGTTGACCGCGGCAGATAGCCACGCTGCACCTTGTGCTCGCCCTGCGCGCCGGCCTCGACGCGCTTTAGTCTCCGTCCGATCGCGAAGTCGATGGCCCGGTAATAGCACGCCTCGAAGTGCAGAAAGCGCCACGCGTCGGTCGAACCCCAGTAGCGGCCATAGAGGGCGTCTTCACCGAGCAAATTGAGGGCGCCGCCGACCGGTTCACCAGCTTGCGTTTCGGCCATCACCAGCACCACCCTGTCGCCCATCGTCTCGCCAAGGCGGCCGAAGAAGGCGCGATTCAGGTATGGGTGGCCCCACTTACGACCAGCGGTATCGAGATAAAAGCGCCAGAAGGCATCCCAGTGCCGCTCCTTTATATCGGGCCCGGTGAGAGTTCGCAAAACTATGCCGGAAGCCGCGACCGACTGCCGCTCCTTGCGCAGCGCCTTACGCTTGCGCGAGGCTAGGTCACTCAGAAATTCCTCGAAGCTGCCATAGCCGCGGTTCTCCCAGTGGAACTGATAGCCGAGGCGGACCAGGAAGCCGCTCTGTTGAAGCACCGCGAGTTCGGTCTCGGTCGGGAAGGTGACGTGCAGCGAGGAAACCCCGAGCCGCTCGGCGACCCGAACCGCCGCTGCGGCCAGTGTCGGGAGAGTCTCCGATGGCGCATCCGGGCGAACCAGCAGCCTTCGGCCGGTAACCGGAGTGAACGGGATGGCCGCTTGCAGCTTTGGGTAATAACGTCCGCCGGCCCGCTCGTACGCCTCCGCCCAGCCCCAGTCGAAGACGTACTCGCCGTACGAATGGCTCTTCAGGTACAACGGCATCGTCGTCAGCAACCGGCCACCGGCATCGAAAAGGGCTAGGTGACGCGTCAGCCAACCTGTTTCGGCGGACACCGACCCGGAGTCCTCAAGTGCCGCGAGGAATGCGTGCCCGACGAAAGGGTTGTCCGCGCCGGCGCAGGCGTCCCACGCCGCCGCCGGCACATCGTGGATCGAGCTCAGCACTTTGACGGTGATCGTGTCCGCTCCGTCCGGCATATCTGTCGTCGTAGGCAAGTGGCGAGAGGCCCGGCCGCGCTCTGGTGATGTTGGAATTTGCGCGGGAACTTGCCAACGGGAAGCAGACAGACCGCGACCTAACTCAAGCCTGCGCGCTCCAGCTCGGGACGCAGTCGGCCGACCAGAAACAGGAACAGCATTCGAAAATCGCTGATCAGAGACCAGAGCGGATGACCGAACGTGGCGGGCCGATTGCCCTCAACAGCGAAGTGGCCGATCCAGGCGAACGCATAGCCTACAACTGGCGCGATGAGCATGAGCAGCCACTGTCGTGAAACCAACGCCAGGCCGAAGATGAAGAGAACGCCGAGCGTGGCGACATAGTGAAGCGCGCGCGTAGCCGGCCGTGCGTGCTGCCGCAGGTAGTAAGGCCAGAACTCCGCGTACGTACCGATCCGCTCCGGCATCGACCAAAGATCTCGCGTTGACGCCCCAAGTTAAGCTACCGCTGCTCTCCGCTCCCGTCAAATCGGCGGCACCGCGGCAACGGCGGAACGGAACCGCTTGCGGCCGTGTGCGGTGCCCGCCACTCTACACGCGCGATGAACATCGACCCCGCTACGGACTTCCCTGACCTGAACGGCCGGGTCTGGCTGAACTGCGCGCATCAGGCGCCGCTGCCGAAATGCGCGCGCGCCGAAGCCGAGGAGGCAGTGGCCTGGAAAGCTGCTCCCTGGGAGCTGACCAGCGAGCGCTTCGCGGGCGTGCCACGCCGCCTCAAACAGGCGATCGGGCGGCTGATCAGCGCCCCGGCGGAGGATGTCATTCTCGCGAATAGCGCGTCCTACGGACTGCACCTGATCGCCAACGGCTTCCCGTGGAAAGCGGGGGACGAGGTGCTGGTGATGCGCGGCGACTTCCCATCCGACATCCTGCCGTGGCTGGGGCTGGAGCGTTGGGGCGTGACCGTGCGCCAGCTCGCGCCGGGTGGCCGTGTGCTGGAGCCGGACGAGGTGGAGGCCGCGATCCGCTCGAGCACGCGGCTACTGTGCTTGACTTGGGTGCATTCGCTGTCTGGCTGGGCCATCGACCTGGAGGCGATCGGCGCTTTATGCCGTGCGCGCGGCGTCACTTTCGTCGTCAACGGCGCGCAGGCGGTGGGGGCGCGACCGATAGACGTGCGCGCGACGCCGATCGATGTGCTCGTCTCGGTAGGATGGAAATGGCTGCTGGGCCCCTATGCGACTGGCTTTTGCTGGGTTCGCCCTGAACTACTGGCGAAATTGCAGTACAACCAAGTCTACTGGCTCTCCATGCTTACCGCCGATGATCTCGGCCGCGAGCAGCTCGACCTGACGCTCCGAGATGACCCGGGTGCGGCGCGCTACGACGTTTTCGCCACCGCCAACTTCTTCAACTTCAAGCCCTGGGCGGCGTCCGTGGAGTATCTGCTTCGATACGGCATCGAGACAGCGCGCCAACACGATGATGCGCTAGTGCGGCGGCTGATCGACGGTCTTGACCGGCGCAAATTCAGAATTACCAGTCCGGAGGCGGGGCCGCGGCGCTCGACCCTGGTGTTCATCGAGCCGCGGGAGCGTGAGCGGGCAAAAGACATTTACCATGCATTGCAGGCCGAAGGCGTGCACGTAGCCTTCCGCGCCGCCGCCCTGCGCTTGTCGCCGCATCTCTACAATACTCCCGAGGATATCGACCGAGCGCTGCTGGCGCTGCACCGGGTCTGAAGGCCGTCGCGGGCTGTAAGGAAACTGTCGCTCCGGCCGGTCTTGCGGCCGCGCTACAGCCAGCCCATGCGCCGGAACTTGAGGAACAGGGCGAAGCAGACCGTCGCGATGACCAGCAGGACGGCTGGGTAGCCCCAGACCGACCTCAGCTCCGGCATGTGCTCGAAGTTCATGCCGTAGATGCCGGCGACGGCGGTCGGCACCGCGAGGATGGCGGCCCAGCCGGCGAGCTGGCGCATCACCTCGCCCTGCCGGTTAGCCGTGAGCAGCAGGTGCGTGTCGAAGGCGCCCTTCAGCATCTCCCGCAGTATGTCGATGCTTTCGTTGACGCGAATGACGTGGTCGTGCACGTCGGCGTAGTAGGGGCGAACCTCCTCGTCGATGAATGGCATGCCGAAGCGTTGTAGCTTATTGCAGACGTCCATCAGCGGCGCCGCTGCCCGCCGCAGCCGCAGCAAGTCGCGGCGCAAGGCGGCGATGCGCTGGATCGTCTTTGGGCCCAGCGTGCCAGAACCCTGCTGAACCGCGTCCTCAATCTCCTCGACCTGCCGCTCGATCGCATCGACGATCGGCATGTAATTGTCGACGACGAAATCCATGATGGCGTAAAGGACATAGTCCTCGCCGTTCTTCAGCATTCCCGGCGCCGACTCGCAGCGTGCGCGCACTTCCTTGTACGACGGTGTGGCGCCGTGCCGGACGGAGATGACGTAGCCCTTGCCGGCAAAGACGTGCGTCTCGCCGAATTCGATGTCGGCGTCGACCAGACGTGCCGTGCGCAGGACGATGAACACCGCGTCACCGTAGATGTCCAGCTTCGGGCGCTGATGCGCGCGGAACGCGTCTTCAACGGCGAGTTCGTGCAGCCCGAACTGTCGCTCCAGGCTCCTCAGGATATGTTCGCTCGGCTCGTAGAGGCCGACCCAGACGAAACGCCCGGACTCTTTCGGAAAGGACCCGCACTCGGCAATGTCGAGATCGGCTACTCGACGGCCGTCCTGATAGGCGGCACATGCGACGACCACGCTCATCTTGCGCGAACTCTCCTCGAGGCGACTGCGCGGGATGCCGCCGTGTTAGGGCAATGTCCCTTCACGCACAACAACCGCCGACGCCAGTCGCTCCACTTGCTCCAACTCGACGTCCGCGGCGTGCATGGTCATGACGTTCGCGGCGCCGCAGGCCGTGGCGAGTTGCAGCGCCTCGGCCTCGGCGCGGCCTTGGCTCAGACCGGCGACGAGGCCGGCGAGAAAGCAGTCGCCGCTGCCGACCGGGTTCACGGCTTCGACCAGCGGCGACCTCGCATGCCAAGCGCCAGCTCGGGTCATCAGCACCGCGCCGGCGCTACCAAGCGTTATTGCCGCGGCGCTTGGCCCTCGGCGCAGGATCTCGCGGGCGGCGCGGAGTGCCTGGGGGGGATTGCGTACCGGTTGACCGAGCAGCGCCTCCGCCTCCTCGCCGTTGATCTTGATGCAGGTCGACGGGGCGGCCACCGCCTCCTGTAGCGCTCCCCCGCTCGTATCGAGCCACACCGGCCGGCCCGGCGCGCTTGCCGCCGCGATCAAGCTTGCCATTCCGCTGGCCGGGTAATCTCGGGGTAGACTGCCGCTTATGCATACCGCCGCGCAATCCTTGGCCGCGACCGCCACATCGGCGGTAAAACGCGCCCATTCGGTCACGGAGATCGCTGGCCCAGGCTCGTTGATGACCGTTGCGGCACTGTGGTCGCCGACGATGATCACCGACGTGCGGGTCTCGCCATCGATCCACGTCCAGCGAGTTGGCAAGCCCTCGGCTTCGGCAAGCCTCGCCACCCGCCGTCCGGCGCCGCCGCCGACCAGCCCCGTACAGCGCGCCGGCCGTCCCAGTCGGAGCAGCGCGCGGGCGACATTGAGACCCTTGCCCCCCGCCGCGATGTGCACGTCGAGCGCTCGCCAGACGCCGCCGGTGGCGAAGCCGGGCACCCTCAGCGTTCGGTCGACGGCGACGTTGGGCGTAACGCACAGGATCGTCATCGGGTACCGCCACTGAGAGTGCGTCCGACAATGTGCCGAAGCGCAGGGACTTGTCCAGCAAGCGCCTAGCCTGCGATAGTCCCTTAGCAGGCAGGGCTAAAGGAAGCGCAATATTGGCCAGCAGCAAGCCGGTCCTCTGCGGCTCCATCGCCGGCCGACCCGGGCGCTTCGGGGTGGCGATGCACACCGCCGCCTATCGAGCGCTCGATCTCGACTACGTGTACGTGGCGTTCGGAACGGAGGACACCGCGGGCGCGGTGGCGGCGATGCGCGCGCTCGGCGTTCGCGGCCTGGGCGTGACCATGCCGCACAAGCGGCGCATCGCCGAGCATCTCGATGCGATCGATGACGAGGCCAGGGCGATCGGCGCCGTCAACACGGTGGTCAACGACGCCGGCCGGCTCACCGGGTACAATGTCGACTGGATCGGCGCGGTAAGGGCCTTTCGCGAGGTCCTCGTCGACGTCTCCGCCGCGCGTGTCGCGGTTATCGGCGCCGGTGGTGGCGCGCGGGCGATCGTCTACGGCCTCCTCCGGGAGGGCGCGCGCGTCACTCTGTTCAACCGCGGCGAAGCGAGCGGAAGAGCGACGGCCGAGTGGTTTCGGAGTGCGACTTCGGCGGGCCGCCGGGTGCGCTGGCGCGCGCTGCGCACCTTCGACCTGATCGCTCACGCCACCCCGGTCGGCTTCGACGATCCGGAAGCGACGCTGCTGCCGGTCGCGGCGCTCCGACCGGGAACGGTGGTGTTCGACGCGGTTACCATGCCCAGCGAGACGCGGCTGCTGCGGGAAGCGAAGGCGAAAGGCTGCCGCACCATCTCCGGCGTTCGCATGCAGTTGCATCAGGCCGCGTGCCAGTTCGAGCTCTACACGGGGCTTGCGCCCGAGCTTGCGGTCATGGAGGAAGCGCTGCGCACGGCAATGGACCGGACGGCCGACCGAGGAGAAAACGGTGCACGCTAAGGTGGACATGCACATCGCCCAGCTCGGCATCGAGCTGCCTACTCCAGCGCCGCCAGCCGGCGCCTATGTACCGTTCGTCGTGGCCGGCCGCCTGCTGCTGGTCGCCGGGCAGCTGCCGATGTGGAACGGGACGCTGAAGTACGACGGCCGCGTCGGCGCCGAGATCACACTCGAAGACGGCATCGCCGCTGCCCGGCTTTGCGGGCTCAACCTTCTCGCGCAGGCGCGCGCGGCGTGCGACGGCGACCTCGACCGCGTGCGCCGTGTTCTCCGCCTCGGCGGCTTCGTACAGGCGGCGCCCGGATTCACCGATCACCCCAAGGTGCTGAACGGCGCTTCGGAGCTGATGGTCGAGGTGTTCGGTCAGGCCGGCCGGCACGTCCGCGTCGCCGTCGGCGCGGCCTCGCTGCCGATGGCGGCCGCCGTCGAAATCGAGGGGATGTTCGACATCGCCTGACTCGCGATTGCATACAGAGACAACGCGGGTGGTCAGTGCAACGCCGGCACGAACAAAGCCTTCAGCTCGCGGGCGAGTTCCTTATGAGAATAAGGCTTGAGAAGCCAGGGCGCGTGTTCATGCACGCCCCGCTCATGCAGGATTGCCTCCCTCGCGTATCCGGTGGTGAAGAGGACTTTCAGCTCAGGATATAATCGATGAGCGATGTTGGCGAGTTCCGCTCCATTCATGCCTCCGGGTAGCTCGACATCGGTAAACAAGATGTCGACATGCTCTTCGGCGAGGAACTCGAGCGCATCTTTCGCGGTCTCCGCCTGCATACTCCGCAGCCCGAGCCGGTCGAGCATTCTGACCGCTATCTTGCGTAGCTTGGGCTCGTCTTCGACGACCAGGACGACCTTCTTTCTCAGCTCCTCCGCGGATGCATCGCCGGAGCTTTCCTTCTATCCCTTCGGGCGGGGCGGAAGCTCGTGGAAGATAGATCTTGACGCACGTACCCTGGCCCATCCGGCTATAGATGCTGATGTGACCGCCCGACTGCTTGACGAAGCCGTACACCATGCTCAAGCCAAGACCGCTGCCCTGTCCCACTTGCTTGGTCGTGAAGAAAGGCTCGAACGCCCTCTGAACGACGTGTGGAGGCATGCCGGTGCCGGTGTCCGTAACGGCGACCAATACATACTGGCCAGGCCTTACCTCCTCGTATTGCTCGGCGTAACTTTCGTCGAGAACAGCATTGCGTGTCTCCAGCGTCAGCGTGCCACCTCCGCGCATAGCGTCGCGTGAATTTACCGCCAAGTTGACCAGCGCACGCTCCAGTTCGCCTCGATCGGCAAAGCCACGCCAGAGGTCAGGGGCCAACGATTCCTCGATCCGGATACCAGCGCCCAGGGTTCTCCGAAGCAGTTCGCTCATGTTGCCGATTACCTCGTTGAGGTCGATGATGTCCGGCTTGAG
The DNA here is from genome assembly GCA_963786265.1 of uncultured Alphaproteobacteria bacterium. GTDB lineage: Bacteria > Pseudomonadota > Alphaproteobacteria > Rhodospirillales > Defluviicoccaceae > Defluviicoccus. Next base: position 40,809 of record CAWAYT010000055.1, on the reverse strand, counting down.
CGGCTGCCGCCTGGCGAACGCGAGCAAGCGCCGTGTGAGCTCTCCAGCCCGCCGGGCGGACCAAGTCGCATCCTGAAGCATTTCGCGAACGTTCGGATTGCTCTTCAGCCTCTCCTCCAGAAGTTGCAAGTTGCCGATGATGATAGCGAGCAGATTATTGAAGTCATGAGCGATCCCGCCGGTGAGTTGACCCAGCGCCTCCATCTTCTGGGATTGACGGAGTTGGTCTTCCATCTCCTTACGGTGGGTTATGTCTTCCTTGACGGCAACGTAGTTGGTGATCTGTTCTCCCTGCTTGACCGGCGCGATCGAAGCAAGCTCCCAGAATAGTTCGCCGGTTTTCTTCTTGTTGAGAAGCTCCCCTCGCCACACGCCGCCTGAAGAAATCGTTCTCCATAACTCGGCATACTGCTCCGGCGGCGTATGCTCGGATTTCAGAATGCGCGGATTCTGGCCGATCGCCTCCGCAAGTGTGTACCCGGTCACGCTGGTGAACTCGGGATTGACGTATTCGATTGTACCATTCCGATCGGTGATAACGACGGACATCGGGCTTTGCTGGATGGCTTGGAAGAGCTTGCCGAGGTCGGCTTGCGACTTCTTTTGCTGGGTGATCTCACGCGCATAGACGGCGACTTCGGAAACGGGCCGGGCGGGCTCGATGACCGGATAAAACCAGAATTCGAACCATCGTGACCGGATGGGAACATCACAATGAACAAGAGTCGCGGTCGAGGCGACCTTCCCGACGATCGCCATCCGCGCTTCTACCTGGTCCCGCGACAACAACCGATCGAGATGAGCGCCCACTGGATCGGCCCCGTCCAATTTTCTCGTCAACCTGCGTTGTGCTGCCTTGTTGATGGCGAGCACAGTGCCGTCGACTGGAGAGCAATAGGATTTCGTCCTGACTAGCGTCGAGTAGAGCGCGTATGCGAATTTCACTCTCGCGTAGCGCCTGTTCACGCCACTTGCGGTCGGTGATGTCGTGCGCGACCAGGACCGAGCCGGCGATCCGACCATCGATCATCAATGGCGCGTTGGAGCAGGCGACTTGCACCTGCGATCCATCTTTTCGGAAGAACACGTCCTCGTGCCTGAGAAGCGTCTCCCCGGTTAGATACACACGCCTGAGGGGGCATTCGGAAGCCGGATAGGGCTGGCCGTCGGGGTGGTGGCTGTGAATCGACTCATGCAAGACCTGTCCCGTCAGCTCCTCTCGCGACCAGCCGAAGATCTTTTCAGCCGCCGGATTGATCCTCGTAACGCGGCCTTGGCTGTCCGAGACAAAAATCGCGTCGGCGGCGCTGTCGGTGATTGCGGTGAGCAATCCCACATGCCGGGCCAGAGCTTCTTCCGCCTGCTTGCGCTCGGATATGTCCAGGTTGAAGCCTACCCAAGAGCTGATTCGGCCGTTCTGGTTTCGTACGGGACGTCCGAGGCTGAGGATGGTGCGATAAACACCGTCGTTGCCTTTGACACGGTGCTCCCACGACCACTCGCGGCCGGTGCGCACGCACTCGCGCCAAGCGGCGAGGGTAGGCTTAAGATCCTCCGGCTGCAGCCGATCGAGCCATCCTCGCGGCTTCACCTCATCTAGCGTCTTACCTATCAGATCCAGGAATATCTGACTTACAAACTCTATGCCCCCGTCCCGATTGCAAACCCAGACCCCATAACGAATGGCCTCGCCCGCCGCACGATAGCGAGCTTCGCTCTCGCGGAGAGCATCGTCAGCCCGCTTGCGAGAGGTGATATCCGTGCCGAAGGTCTGAAACGAGGCGACCCTGCCTCTCTCGTCGAAAAAAGCATAAAGGTGGCAAAGGAGCCAGCGCACTTCCCCATCGGCGCGGGTGCTTCGGGTTTCCTCATGCCGCTCCGGGCTCTCGGGACTGAAAGAAGCTAACTCATTCAGGAACCGAGGTCGGTCGTCTTTCCCAGCGAAGTCGAGCCAGCGCTTGCCGATCAATTCTTCCGGCTCTCGACCATAGAACTCGGCGTAAGCACGGTTCACGAAAGTCAAGGTCGTGTCAGGCAGAAACCGGCACATTGGGTCGGGCTGCCGTTCGACAAGGGTACGATATCGCTCCTCGCTCGCGCGAAGGGCTTTTGCGCCCGCACGTCGAGCCTGATCGAGGCGATCGAGGCGTGCCGCATTCCATAGCAAGCTGATGGTTAATAGCGTCATGGTGGCCAGCGTGATGAGGCCGGTCTCGAACTCCGGCCCGTAAAAGCCGGCTTGCCTTCCGGAATTGAACAGCCAAGCGAGCAATAAGGGGCCCGCCACCACAATCGGCAGCAACATCCGGGCGGAGGCGGCGCCCGGCCTATCGCCGGACAGCAAGGCCGTCCAGCCAATATCCTTGCGAAGGGCCAGCGCGCCGACGAAGACAACGACGAGACCGAGCGCCGCGTGCAGGGCGATAGGAGTTAGAAAAGCTACCGACCGTAGGTTGCCGGCGCCGAGAAGATATGCGACCAACGGCGCGGTCATGAATAGCAGCCCGACGGTGCCGATGATGGAGAAAGATCTTCCCGCCCAGGCTCTTTCAACGCGAGCAAGCAGGAGCATCGTACCCATCAGCATGAAAGCGATGGAGGTTACCTCCGCGACCCGGCCCGGGTGCGGATGTCTGGGCTGATTACTCACCGCCGTCGGGAATAGCCACCGATCGGTGCCGAAGTCGAGCCCAGTCACGTATTGCAGCAGGGATTGAAGCCCGATGATCAGAACGGCGGCGGCTAAGACCTTCGAGACCAGGCGGGCGATCCAGCCCTTTGCAGTGGCGGCCAGCAGAGCGCCGCCGGCGAGCGCGATGGTTACGGCGGCCCAGGGTTGCATAGCGAACAGCCCCGGCAGCACGCTCTTGAGCGTTAAAACCTCAAACGTCCAACCTAGCAGCACAGCCGTGCCGAGTGCGATCGCGATCAACCCGCAGGCTTGTGGAATCACGCCACCCGAGGTTGCCGAAGCGCCCGCGACAGCGCGGCGACTCTCCTGGCGCAGCGACAGGGACTGCCAAATCAGTATGCCCAGCAACAAAAGAGCCGTGGACGCCCCGGAGAGCCATCCCACTCGGGAGGCATTCCAGAACGGCGGCCCCGCTGCGTACCATTTGGAGTAGAGCTGCCTGTACTCCGAAGAATTCAAGAAATCGGCAAGGGCGTCATCCAGCCGATCCCGCAGGTCAGGCAGGTCCTGCCGGACCGCGATGGCGCGTTTCACCTCGGTCAAGGGATCTCCCACGATCTTGATAAGGTTCGAAACGCGGGCGCGGTCGGCTACCTTCCAGACTGAATTTTGAAATGAGACGAGTGCATCGACCTCGCCCGACAGCAGGCTGAACAGCGCCTCCTGTAAACGGCCATAAGGCACGACTACTGCGCTCTGATAGCCTGCTGCAAGTAGTTGTCCGGATACGCCACTGGCGATTACCCCCACCCTGCGGCCGGCGAGATCGCTCCAGCCGCGAATGGCGGCGCTGTCTTGTTGGACGAACAGCGACGCGGGCGACGATAACACCGGGCTTGTGAACAGCATTCGTTCTTGGCGCGCCGGCGTTACAGAAAGCACGGGAACCACATCGGCGTCGCCTCGTTCCAGCGCCGCCAGCAGGTCGGTCCAGGTTTGGAACACATGATAGGTCACGGTCAGCCCGGCCCGTTTCGCCAGGGCGTCCATCATTTCGATGGCGAACCCCCCCGGTCGGCCGGCCGTGTCGACCAAGTACTCAGGGTAGAGATCGTGCGCTACGGCGGCCACGACTTGTGGCATTTCGGCCCGCGACGCACCGCCGGCGCAGGTGGCGGCGGTCAGCAATGCAACAATAACCGAAATGAGCGAAGCGAGGCGTTTAGTTCCGCGCATGCTGTCCTCGGAAAGCGGGGGGCCGCGTGTTGATTGTTGCTGGCCAGACGAGCTGGCTGGCGAACAGCTATGGCGATCCCAGCACGGCGCGAAGCTCGCTGATTTCGATCGGTTTGTTCAACGTTGTCACTGGACGCAGCCCCTTGTACTCGGCCAGAACCTTGGCGTGGGCTGCGTAGTCAGGGGTGAATCCGGTAATGATGATCAAGCGCGCCGTGCATTTCTGTTTGGCGAGCCAGAGCACGAGCTCATTGCCGTCCATGCCCGGCATGATCATGTCGATGATGATGGTCGTCGGCGCGAAAGTGGCATAGGCCTCCATGAACGCGTGTCCTTCAGTGGTCGCGCGCACTTCGTAGCCAAGATCCTCGGCAACATGTTGGACGAGACGCCCAAAGGCCGCTTCGTCATCACAAATCAGCAATCTTTTGTTTAGCATTCCGTACCATATGCTCAGATGTCCATCGGCCCCTGTGTACACTATAGCGCAATTGGCGAAAACGACAGGAAGCCGTTTGTCTGCTTGGGATCGCGTTCCGGCGGAAAACTTCAAGGACGCGCCGTCGACCCTTTGGCGGAAAGCGACCGTCCATGGAGCTTGCGACTGGTGCTACCTCACCTGAGCGCGGTGGCGGGCCGACGCCCGCTAAGTTGCCACGGGTACGCGAGCAACTGAAAAGGCGCTATATCATCTCTTAAGAGGAGGCGCCTCGCGAAACGGGAGGGGTGCGCAGACAAAGAACATTGGCAGTGCGCATGGATGGTCGCTCCGATGACGCGAGTCTCAGCAGCAGGTGATCATATGGTGCAGAAAACCAAGCTTCGTAACATCTTGCAGATGCTGATTGTAAGTGCTCCGCCGGTATTGATGGCGCTGGCGGGATTGCTGCTGCGGCGCCGGCCGCGAGAAAGCGCGCTCGCTCAAAAACCGAAGCAAGCGGATCGCAAGCGTTCAAGCGGACAGGGGTAAATCGAGTCCGGGGAACGAGGCAACCCGTTAGAGCTCCGGATAAAGAAAAGGCCGGCACAAATGGCCGGCCCGTCGGAGATAACGGCTCTGTTCGCTATCCGGCCATGCTCCAGACCTGCGGCTGCGCCCCAGCACGCTCTTCCAGGGCTTTCCGCTGTGCTTCCAGCTCCGGCGGTAGACGATCGCCGATGGTGGCTGAAGTACTCCCGAATCTCCGCCGCCTCCGCCAACGCGCCATCGCGGCTGATGTTCATGATTTTCAGATACTTATCCTTGGAGAAGTCGAGCCCGGCCCAGGTGATGTCCTCGTAACGTCGGCATCAGCCCGAACGGGCTCTCGACGGCACCAGCTCGACCACGTACCCGATCGACGATCCACTTCAGCACGCGCATGTTCTGGCCGTAGCCCGGCCAGATGAATTTGCCGTTCTCATCCTTGCGGAACCAGTTGACTCGGAAGATCTTCGGCAGCTTCAGATCGTTGCGAGTACCCGTCTTGATCCAGTGAGCCCAGTAATCACCCATGTGGTAGCCGATAAACGGCAGCATGGCGAACGGGTCGCGGCGGATCGCAGCCTGGCCGATAGCGGCCGCCGTCGCCTCGGAGCCCATTGTCGCCGCCATGAACACGCCGTGGTTCCAGTCGCAAGCCTCGTAGACCAGCGGGAAGGTCTTCGACAGCCGGCCGCCGAACAGGAAAGCCGAGATCGGCACGCCCGCCGGATCCTCCCACGCCGGATCGATCGTCGGGCACTGCGACGCCGGTGCGGTGAAGCGGGCGTTCGGATGCGCGCCCGGAGTGCCGGACTCGGGCGTCCAGTCGTTGCCCTTCCAGTCGATGCCGTGCTCGGAGCAGGGCCCATGCCCTCCCACCAGACGTCGCCGTCGTCCGTCAGCACGACGTTGGTGAAGATGCAGTTGCCGGGCTTCATCGTCTCCATCGCCGTCGGGTTGGAGTCGTAGGACGTGCCCGGAGCGACGCCGAAGAAGCCGTACTCGGGGTTGATGGCGCGCAGAGCTGCCGTCCGGCCCCGGCTTGATCCAGGCGATGTCGTCGCCGACCGTGTACGCCTTCCAACCCTCGAAGCCGTCCGGCGGCAGGATCATCGCGAGGTTGGTCTTGCCGCAGGCCGACGGGAACGCCGCGGCGACGATAGGTCTTCTCGCCCTGCGGCGATTCCAGGCCGAGGATCAGCATGTGCTCGGCCAGCCAGCCTTCGTCGCGCGCCATCGTCGAGGCGATGCGCAGCGCCAGACACTTCTTGCCGAGCAGCGCATTGCCGCCGTAACCCGAGCCGTACGACCAGATCTCGCGGGTCTCGGGGAAGTGGCAGATGTACTTGCGCGCGATGTCCGGCTCGCACGGCCACGGCACGTCCTTCTGGCCTGGCGCCAGCGGCGCGCCGATCGAATGGACGCACGGGATGAAGTCGCCGTCGCCGAGCACGTCGAGCACCTTCTGCCCCATGCGCGTCATGATGCGCATGTTGGTGGCGACGTAGGGCGCTGTCCGAGATCTGCACGCCGACTTTGGCGATCGGCGAGCCGAGCGGGCCCATGCTGAAGGGAATGACGTACATGGTGCGGCCGCGCATGCAGCCGTCGAACTGGCCGCGCAGGATTGCCCTTCATCTTCTCCGGGTCTTCCCAGTTGTTGGTCGGCCCGGCCTCTTCCTTGTTCTTCGAGCAGATGTACGTCCGGTCCTCGACGCGGGCGACGTCCGACGGGTGCGAGCGCGCCGAGATAGGAGTTCGGCCGCTTCTCCGGGTTCAGCCGGATGAATGTGCCGGCCTGCACCATCTCCTCGCACAGCCGGTCGTATTCCGCTTGCGAGCCGTCGCACCAATGGACGTTGGCCGGCTTGCACAGCGCCGCCCATTCGTCCACCCACGCCAACAAGCTTGGCGTTCTTCGTTCGATCACGTTCGGCAACAGTCATGTTCGTCCCTCGCACTTCCTTAAACTGTCAGCGCTCCGCGCAACGACCCTTTCCGCGACCAGCAATAGGCGGACGAATGCTCAAATCGTAAAGAGTTATCCCGCTTTTTGGCTGATTTCTAGGATTAGATTAAGCATTTCCGGCGGGCTTGCAAGCGAAAGAGGCCTCGTCGCGGGGCGTACTTTCGGCGGAGAGCGTCAAGCCGCCGGGCGGCCGCGAGCGTGCTCGCCAATGACGCGATCGTCGGGATTTGATATTGCATTCGAAGTGGCACAGTCTGCGCGTTTCGCTTGTGGGTGACACCAATCCGTTGCGATGTGTCGCTAATGTCTTCAATGCGCCGGCGCGGGGTCGCCGCTAAGCGTCGGCGTCACCATCTCGCCGAAGCGAGCCAAGCGGCATCGCGCGACCTCTAAGTCGGCGAGGAAACGTCCGGAGGCGAAGTAGTCGTACTCCCGGCGGCGCTGGTCTGTTACTGAGTCAAGGGAGCGCAGCCTCGCGTCGACGAAGCCTGGATGACACATGATCAGCCGGCGACGCCCGCTTCCCGGGAGGAAACGGGGGAAAAGCGCCGGGAAATCCATTCTAGCATCGAAGCCATACACGCCTCCAAAGCTGTCGTTGGTGGCAAGCCCCAGCCGGATAACCTCGCGCCGCATTGGTACGGAAAGCATGGATATAAACGTCGCCTTGCCGACGGATACGCCGCGCGCGAGCACCTCCGTCGGCGATTCCCAGCAGACGCGGAGATAAGGTCGGCGCCCAGGACCCCTCATTGTGGCGAGCTCATAAACCGAGTCGCGCATCCCCGGCAGCAGATGCACGTGCTGATGCCCGTCGATGAAGTCGGGCGGCCGCCCCAAAGCGGCGACGAAGCCGTTCCACTGGCACTCGACCTCATCTAGTACTTCGCGCCCATCGAGCCGCCCAGCGAACGCCATGGCGATCAGCCTGCCGAGCCTTGGTAGGCGTCCACTGGGGGCAAGTTGCGGCAACCGGGAGAGCGGCTGTTGATCCGTCAGCGTCAGATGCAGCCCGACATCACAGCGATCCTTAACGGTTTCCAGCAGCGGACCGAGGTGGCGCCATAACGGGCTGGCCGTCATGCAGCTTATGGCGCTAAGCCGGCCGGTTTCCGCAAGGTAAAGAATACCTTCGCTTACGCCCTCGGTGAGGGCGAAATCATCGGCGCAGAGGATGATCGGTCGCAAGAGCGTAAGCGTTCTGGCCGTTCCGCGAAGGAGCTGAAACTGGGAGTTGCGCCTGCAGGGAACATTTCATGGTTAAGGTGATGTATAGTCCCAAATAAGCTGCAGGCGAACGACCTGCTAGCAATGCGAGCACAAACATGGCGGCTGGCCGGCAAATGAGCCTTGATCGTGAGATGCGGAACCTGCCCGTGCCGTCGCTTTCCGTCGTAATCCCAATGCACAACGAAGAAAGCAATGTGCAACCGTTGCTCGGTCGATTGCGCCCGGTGCTTCAACGTATCGCCATGGACGTCGAGATCCTCTGCGTCGATGATGGCAGCGACGATGGCACGTTTGCCAAGCTCCAGACGCTGCGCGTCCGCGAACGGAGATTGAAGATCCTGCGTCTGAGCCGGAACTTCGGCAAGGAGGTGGCGCTTGCCGCCGGGCTCGCCTACGCCTCTGGTGATGTTGTGGTACTGATGGACGCCGATCTCCAGCATCCGCCGGAGATGATAGAGGCGTTCCTGGAACGTTGGCGGCACGGCTACGATGTGGTTTACGGAGTGCGCCGGGTCTGGACCGGGCGCTCTCGCCGCCGCCACCTGGCGTCGCGGCTGTTCTATCGGCTGTTCTCGGTGATGGCAAAGACCGAATTACCACGAGGCGCCTGCGACTTCCGCCTTCTCGACAGGCGCGTCGTTGATTCGTTCAATGCCTGCTCCGAACGCAGCCGATTCAACAACGGGCTGTTCGCGTGGCTCGGTTTTCGGCAAGTCGGCGTCGCGTTCGATGTCGAAGGGCGGGCCAACGGTCGTTCGGGCTGGAGCAAGTTGGCTTTGTGGCACTTCGCAGTTGACGCCATAACATCGTTCAGCATCTTGCCGTTGCGGCTGTGGTCCTATCTCGGCGTCCTCGTCTCCACCTTTGCGCTTTCTTACGGGGCGTTCATCGTCCTCCGTACCCTGGTCCTCGGCAGGGATGTTCCCGGTTATGCCTCGCTGATCGCCGCCATCACTTTCTTCTCGGGGATTCAGCTGATCAGCCTGGGCGTCATTGGCGAGTATCTCGGACGCGTCTTCGTCGAGGTGAAGCGCCGACCATTGTTCGTCGTCGACAGGGCGGAAGGGTTCGGGTCGCGCTCAGCCACGCTTATTGACACAAACAGTGAGCTTGCGGTGCCGCCGGTGCGCCGCCATGCACGCCCTTCCTCTCAGTCGTCCTCCTTGTGATCCAGGGACCACGCTGGCCTCGCATCTTCTCTCGCTATTCTCGGATGGCGCTATGATGCAGAATCAAACCCGGCGCGGGCGATCGCGTGAGGGGTGATTGCCGTGCTCATGGTTTCAACGAACGTGTTCCAGGCTGTCCGGTTTCCGCGCGCATCCTAGATGTGGTAGAAGCTGGCGGAGCTTCCCACGTTATCTGCTAAGTGTTGTACCGAAATTATGGCCGGTCATTCGCAGTTCAAGAACATCATGTACCGCAAGGGCGCGCAGGACGCGAAGCGCGCCAAGGCGTTCACCAAGCTGATTCGCGAATTGACGGTGGCGGCGCGCGCGGGCCTGCCGGATCCCGCCGCCAATCCGCGGCTGCGCTCGGCTGTGATCGCGGCGCGCACCGCGAACATGTCGAAAGACACGATCGAGCGTGCGATCAAGCGTGGCGCGGGATCCGACGGCGGCGAGCAGTACGAGGAGGTGCGCTACGAGGGCTACGGGCCGGCCGGCGTGGCGCTGATCGTCGAAGCGCTCACCGACAACCGCAACCGCACGGCCGAGCGAGTTGCGCGCCGCGTTCGGCAGGCATGGCGGCACGCTTGGCGAGAGTGGCAGCGTCAGCTTCATGTTCGAGCGGGTCGGCTTGGTGCAGTATCCGGCGCCGCGGCTGCGAGCGCCGAGGCGATGTTCGAAGCGGCGCTGGTGGCCGGAGCCGAGGACGTGCAGTCCGCCGCGTCCGGGCACGATGTGTATTGCGCGCCCGACGACCTCAGCCATGTTCGGGACAGCTCTCGAACAGCGTTTCGGGCCGGCCGAGGCCGCCCGTCTCGACTGGCGGCCGCGCACCCAGGTGCCGGTCGGCGAGGATGACGCCGCAAGCTTGTTGAAGCTTTTGAATGCGCTCGACGATAGTGATGACGTGCAGCGGTCGCCGCCAACTTCGATATGGCCGACGATGTGCTCGACCGGCTCAGCCGTTGATCTCCGGTCCGCGCCGGACCAGCAAAGCCGGGCGCGGCGATGAGGCTGCTGGGGATCGATCCCGGATTGGGCGCCACCGGCTGGGGTGTGATCGAGTTCGACCGGGGACGGCTCACCCACGTTGCCGATGGAGTCGTGGCCACCGATACGGCACGGTCCTTGGCTGAGCGGCTGGTGCAACTGGCGGACGGGCTGGAGGCGGTGCTGGCGCGCTACATCCCGGCCGAAGCGGCTGTCGAGCAGACTTTCGTGAACCGAAACGCGGTCTCCACACTGCGCCTCGGCCAAGCGAGGGGGATCGCACTGCTGGTGCCGGCCCGCGCTGGGCTGCCGATCAGCGAATATCTCCCGAACCTTGTAAAGAAGACGGTGGTCGGGACCGGCCATGCGGCGAAGGACCAGGTGAAGATGATGGTCAGGGTCCTGCTACCAGCGGCGCTCCTGTCCAGCGCCGACGCCGCCGACGCTCTCGCCGTGGCGATCTGCCATGCGCATCATCGCCAGCCCGCCGAGCGGCTGGCGCGGGCGGTCTGGTGATCGCCAAGCTCAGCGGCCGTGTTGATTTCGATCGCCGATGGTTCGGCGGTTATCGACGTTGGCGGCGTCGGCTATCTGGTGTTCTGCTCCAGCCGCACGGTGGCCCGTTTGGCCGAGGGGCGGTCGGCGGCGTTGCTGGTCGAGACGCAGGTGCGCGAGGACGGCATCCACCTCTACGGCTTTTTCGATGCCGAGGAGCGGCGATGGTTCCGCATGCTGATCGCCATCCAGGGCGTCGGGCCGAAGGTCGCGCTGGCGATCCTTGGCGTGCATTCTCCTGACGAGCTGGCGGTGGCGATCGCGTCGGGCGATCGCACGTCGCTGACCCGGGCGGCCGGCGTCGGCGCAAGGCTGGCGTCGCGCATCGCGGGCGAACTGAAGGACAAGGTGGGCGCGCTAACGGCCGGTGTAATGGGGGCGGCGGCGTCAGCAGGCGCCGACGGCGCTGGTGGCGGTGCCGCCGCCGATGCCGTTTCGGCGCTGGTCAATCTCGGCTTCCGACCCGTCGAGGCGCAGGGCGCCGTGATCGCCGCCTCCGGACGGCTGGGTCCTGAAGCGGCGCTGGATGCGCTGATTCGATCCAGCCTGGCCGAACTCGCCAACAACGAGCAACGGCCGTGACCGCGAGCGCCGGTGTCGACGGGGATCGCGACCTGCTCGCGGGCAAGCGGGGCGAGGGCGATGCCGCCGAGGTCAAGATCCGTCCGGCGACGCTGGACGACTTCGTCGGTCAGCGAGCGGTGTGCCAGAACCTCCGGGTGTTCGTGCAAGCGGCGATCTCCCGCCGCGAGCCGCTCGATCACGTATTGCTGCACGGTCCCCCAGGCCTCGGCAAGACGACGCTGGCGCAGATCGTCGCGCACGAACTCGGCGTCGGTTTTCGCGCCACCTCCGGACCGGTGATCGCCAAGCCCGGCGACCTCGCGGCTATCCTGACGAATCTCGAACCGCGCGACGTTCTGTTCATTGACGAGATCCACCGGCTGTCGCCGACCGTTGAGGAGATCCTCTATCCAGCGATGGAGGACGGCAAACTCGATTTGATCATCGGCGAGGGGCCGGCGGCGCGGTCGATCCGCATCGACCTGCCGCCTTTCACCTTGGTGGGCGCCACCACCCGCGCCGGCTTGATCACCACGCCGTTGCGCGAGCGGTTCGGCATCCCCTTGCGGCTCGACTTCTACGACATCGACGATCTCGAGCGGATCGTCCGGCGCGGCGCGGCGCTGCTGAGTATGCCGCTGATCGAGGACGGCGCGCGCGAGGTGGCGGCGCGTTCACGTGGCACGCCACGTGTTGCCATCCGGCTGCTTCGCCGGGTTCGTGATTTCGCGGCGGTCGCTGGGGTCGCGGCGGTGGATCAGGCGGCGGCGGACGCGGCGCTGCGCCGGCTGGAGGTGGATCAGCGCGGCCTGGATGCGCTCGATCGCCGGTACCTGCGCTGCATCGCCGAGTTCTATCGCGGGGGCCCGGTCGGCGTGGAGACCCTGGCGGCGGCGCTGGCGGAGGAGCGCGACACGATCGAAGACGTTATCGAGCCCTACCTAATCCAGCAGGGCTTGCTGCAGCGAACGCCGCGTGGGCGGGCGCTCGCCGACCTCGCCTACCGTCATCTCGGCCTGCCGCGGCCCGCAACGGCGGCCCTGCAATTGCCGCTGGCGATCGATGATGCCGACTGAGCCGCCCACGGGCAGCATTGAGGGCGGGGTACACGTATTCCCGGTGCGGGTCTACTACGAGGACACGGATGCCGGCGGCATCGTCTATCACGGTAATTATCTGCGGTTCGCCGAGCGGGCACGCACCGAGTTGCTCCGTTACTTGGGCATTCAGCAATCGCGGCTCTGGGCGGAGGACCGGGTCGGCTTTGTCATCCGACGCTGCGTCGCCGATTTTCTGGCGCCCGCGCGGCTGGACGACCTGCTGCTGGTGGCGAGTCGGCCCACAGGGCTGCGCGGCGCCTCCCTCGATCTCCGGCAGAACGTGATGCGGGACGGCTTGGAGTTGGTGCGATTACAGGTCAAGCTGGCTTGCATGAGCATAAACGGCCGGCCGGCGCGGTTGCCGGCGACGGTTGGCGCCGCGCTCGCGAATTTCTTAGGCAACGACTGGTCGGAATATGGAAACCAACGTGGTTGAGGCGGCGACGCTGGCCGGCGCAGCTGGGCATGGCTTGTCCCCCTGGACGCTGTTCGTGAACGCCGACTGGGTGGTGAAGTCAGTGATGATCTTGCTGTTGCTGGCTTCTATCTGGTGCTGGGCGATCATCTTCGAAAAAAGCATCAGCCTGCGGCGACTGAACGGCAGCGCCGACCGATTCGAGCAGGCGTTCTGGTCGGGCAGCGCCGTCGACGACCTTTATGACCGCATCGGGGGGCAGCCGCCCGACCCGATGTCCGCGGTGTTCGTTTCCGCCATGCGCGAGTGGCGGCGTTCGGCGGCGCGCCACGCCGGCGAGAACGTGCCCCCGGATACACTGGGCGAGCGTATCGAGCGAGTGATGCAGCTAACCGCCAGCCGCGAGCTCGATCGCATCGAGCGCTACATGACGTTTCTCGCCTCGACCGGCTCGACCGCGCCGTTCGTGGGACTGTTCGGCACGGTGTGGGGCATCATGAATAGCTTCAATGCAATCGGCGCGACCAAGAACACCAGTTTGGCGGTAGTGGCTCCGGGCATTGCCGAGGCGCTCTTCGCCACGGCGCTCGGCCTACTCGCGGCCATCCCAGCGGTGCTCGCCTACAACAAGCTGTCGCGGGATCTGGATCGCTACGCCGGCCGGGTGAACGGTTTTGCCGGCGAGTTTCTGGCGATACTATCGCGCCAGATCGAAGATCGGCGCTGACGATGACCGCTAGTCTTCGTGAGCGCGGCCGGTCGGGCGGTTTCGGGCGGCGCCGCACCCGGCCTATGAGCGACATCAACGTTACGCCGCTGGTCGACGTGATGCTGGTGCTGCTGGTGATCTTCATGATCACCGCGCCGCTGCTGACGGCCGGGGTTCAGGTCGATCTCCCGAAGAGCCGGGCGGCGGCGGTGCAAGGTCAGGATGAGCCGATTTCGGTCACCGTCGACCGGCGCGGCCGCATCTTCATCCAGGAAACAGAGGTAACGCTCGATGCCCTGGAGCCGCGGCTCAGCGCGATCACCCAGAACAATCGCGATGTCCGGGTGTTCGTGCGGGGCGATCAGGGTATCCCGTACGGTCAGGTGATGTCGGTGATCGGGGCCGTGCACGCCGCCGGCTTCACCAAGGTGGCGCTGCTGACGCAGCCGGCCGAAACAGCTCCCGCACCTGGCTCGCGACAGACGGGCGGCCGGGGTTAACGCGGAACGTATGCGCCGCGCCTTAGTCTACTCACTGATTCTGCACTTGCTGGTGCTCGTCGTCGCCGTGGTCGGGCTACCATCGCTCAGGCAGCCTCTGGTAACGGAGGAGGAGCCGGTAGTTGTCGACCTGGTGACGGTAGCCGATCTGGCAAATCAGCCGCCGGCAAGGCAAATCGCGCCGAAGCTCGAGGCATCGAAGCCGGCCGAGCCGCCGGCGCCGAGGCCGCAGCCTCCCGAGCCGAGGGTTGAGTCCAGGCCGGAGCCGCCGCAAGCGAAACCCGAAGCGCCGCCTCCTCAGGCGGAACAGCCAGCAGTATCGGCCAGACCGGAGCCGAGGGCGGAACCGCGACCTGCTCCTGCGAAACCGGAGCCGCCTAAGCCTGAGCGCGCCGAACCGAAGCCTGAACGCGCCGAACCCAAGCCTGAGCCTAAGGCCGAGCCAAAGCCGGCAAAGGCCGAGGCGAAATCCGAAACGAAGCCCGAGCCGCCCAAGCCAGAGCCGAAAGCGGTGGCGCGCGCTGAACCCGAACCGGAGCCGAAGGCCGAGCCGCGACCGCAGGTCAAACCCAAGCCGCCGGTTGAGCCGAAGGAGTCAAAGCCGCAAAGCAAGCCGGCTTCGACGCCCGAGCGCAAGGCGGAAGCGCACAAGCCGGCTCAGCAACAGGCGAAGACCGCCCCGGCGGCGAAGCCGGAGACAGCGAAACCGGAAGCGCCCAGGACCGAGCAGAAGCCGGAGCCGGCGAGCGACTTCGCGGCCATCTCGAAGGCGGTGCGGGATCTGAAGCAGCAGGCTCCGGCGCGCGACGACAGGTCCGCCGAATTCGGGGCCGGCGTCTTCGCCGAAGACGGCTGCGGGCGATAATGACTCGGCATTCACCTCGCAGGTCGCCGAAGCTCTGAGAAGTACGGCGCCTGCGTCCAACAAGCCATCGTTACCGGTCACTTCCAGCGAGATCGATGCCGTGCGGCGGCAAATAGAGAGATGTTGGAACCTGCCGGAAGGAAGCGGGAGTGCCGGAAACCTGGTGATCTCGATTCGCGTCGAAATGAACGTCGACGGCACGCCGCGTTCCGCGGTGATCGAGAACGCCGGTCAGTCTCGAGCCAACCCACAGTTTCAGGCAGCCGCGGACAGTGCGCGACGCGCCGTCTTGAACCCGCGGTGCCACCCATTCAAATTGCCGCTTGAGAAGTTTGAGCACTGGCGAACCATGACCCTCATCTTCAATCCGAAGGAGATCTCGTGATTCTGATCGGAGCCCGGACGCACGCCGATGCGCTCCGATTGCTGGCTGGTCTACTATTCGTCCTAGTGGTCGCCATCAGGCCCGCGGCGGCCGAACTGCGTATCGATATCACACGCGGTGTAGTAGAGCCGTTGCCGATCGCCATCGTTCCTTTTGACGGCAGCGACGGCGAGATGTCTCGGATCGGGAGGGACATCGCCGGCGTCATCTCCGCTGACCTCGACCGCTCCGGCCTGTTCCGGCCGATCGATGAACGGGCGTTCATCCAGACGCAGATACCGATGGATACACTACCCAAGTTCGCCGAATGGCGAGTCTTGAACGCGCCGGCGCTGGTTTACGGTCGCACGACCGCCGTCGGCGACGGTCGGTTGAAGATCGAGTTCCGCTTGTGGGACGTCTTCGCCGAGCAGCAGTTGGCGGGCGTAGCCTACTTCACCGCGCCGGCGAACTGGCGCCGCATCGCGCACATCATCGCCGACGGGATCTACAAGCGCATCACCGGCGAGGAGGGCTATTTCGACACGCGCGTCGTCTACGTCGCCGAGAGCGGTCCGCTTACCAAGCGAACCAAGCGTCTTGCCATCATGGACCAGGATGGCGCCAACCACCGGTATTTGACCGATGGTTCAGCGCTGGTGCTGACGCCTCGCTTCTCGCCCTCGCTTCAGGAGATCACCTATCTGTCATATGCGGGCGGCGATCCGCGTGTGTTCATCCGCGATATCGACACCAACAGACAGGAGTCGCTCGGCGAATTCCCGGGCATGACCTTCGCGCCCCGGTTCTCGCCCGATGGCGAAAAGCTGGTCGTCAGCCTCGCGGTCGACGGCAACACGGAAATCTACACCGTCGACCTGCGTACCCGCGCTACCCGCCGCTTGACCAACAACGCTGGTATCGATACGTCCCCATCCTACGCTCCGGACGGTCGGCAGATCGTCTTCAATTCCGATCGCGGCGGCTCGCAGCAGATTTACGTGATGGACGCCGACGGCGGCAACGTGCGGCGAATCAGCCATGGACAGGGGCGCTACTTCACACCGGTGTGGTCGCCGCGAGGCGATCTTATCGCGTTCACAAAGATCCTGGGCGGCAAGTTCTACATCGGCGTGATGTTTCCCGACGGCGGGGGTGAGCGGATGCTGGCCGAGGGCTATCATGTTGAAGGGCCTACTTGGGCTCCCAATGGCCGCGTCCTCATGTATTTCGCGAAGGAACCGGCCGATACCGCCGGCGGCCGCCATTCGCGGCTGTACAGTGTCGACCTCAGCGGACGCAATCAACGAGAGGTTCCCACGCCCGCCGATGCTTCCGATCCCGCATGGTCGCCGACCCATCCGTAAAGCCCACTAAGCGCGCGCTGAAGTCCAAGACTTGCAGGCTGGTCGATGAGAGCGCACAGTTTGCCGCTCCGGTGCAAAACGAATGAAATGGTAGCTGAAGGAAGAGCTCCGCGTGCAGCCGTCCAATCCCCAGGAGGTGTGATGTCAATGCTGAAGAAACTGATCGCGTATTCCGTGGTCATTCTGGCGATCGCGGCTTGTGAGACAACCGCGGAGGAGACGGGCACGACCGCAGGGGCGGGTAGCGCTGGTGGGGGTTCGTCGGGCGTCTCGGGCCTGCCGTCGTCCGGCTATTCGACGTCACCGATGCCATCCTCGGGGGGGCAGCGCGGTGCGATCGGTAGTCCGGCGGAAGTCGAGCGCGAGCTCGTCTCGGTAGGCGATACCGTATACTTCGCATTCGACAGTTATTCGCTCGATGCCATGGCGCAGCGCACGCTCGATCGGCAATCCTCTGTCCTGCTGAAGAGCGGCTCCATTCCGGTGACCGTCGAGGGGCATGCCGACGAGCGCGGCACGCGAGAGTACAATCTCGCCCTCGGCGAACGGCGGGCATCGTCGGTCAAGGACTACCTCGTCGCGTCTGGCATCACTCCCGGCCGTATCCGGACCATCTCCTACGGTGAGGAGCGGCCCGCCGCGTTCGGCTCCAGTGAGGCTGACTGGGCGAAGAACCGGCGCGCGGTGACGATGGTCGTCGGCGTGGCCGCCGGCAGTTGACCGTCGGCCTTGCTTGCAAGAATTTGCCCGGCGAGCGTCGTCATCGGCAAAGTTGGCGGGCACGACTATGAGGTGGAGCGCCTTGACGGCGACTAGCATAACTTGGAACTCCCATGCCGGATCGCGCTCTCGGCTGCGCGCCGGCGCGGCGTTCGTCGTCATCGCTCTCGCCGCCGCCGCCGCGTCGCAGGCGCGCGCGCAGGGATCGGAGCCGCGACTGCTGGTACCGACGCCGGAGGTCGGCACGCCGCCGCAGGCGGTTCCGTCGGTCCCGGCGTTAACTCCGGCGCCGTCGACAGCCGGTTCGACTACATTCCAGCCGGCGAACCCTGGCGTCGCCCGGCTCGAGACCAGGATGTCTCAACTGGAACAAGACTTGCGCACGGTGACGGGGCGTCTGGAGGAAGTTTCGTACCAGCTTCGTAAACTGGACGAACGTCTCAACAAGATAGTCTCGGATGTCGAATACCGGCTGAGCCAGATGAAAGTGCCGGCAGGCGGCGACGCTTCGAATGAGGTGCTCCCGGGCGGCGCCACGACTGGCGGCGTGGTTGCCGGCGCCGGAGCAGGGGCAAGTGCACCCCGTGCTCCGGCTCAATCAGCGCCGGACGAGCCTTCGACCCCCCGTGGGGCTGCGCCGCCCGCTGGCGCCCCGACGTCATCGCAGACAGCCACCCTGCCGCCGAAAACGCCCCGGGAGCAGTATGCGCGAGCCTTCTCTCTGCTGGAGAAACGCAACTATCAAGAAGCGGGCGATGGCTTCAGCGAGTTTCTCAAGGCCAATCCGAATGATCCCTTGGCGGACAATGCGCGATACTGGCTAGGAGAGACATATTACGCCCGAGGTGAGTACGCCCGCTCGGCGGAGATCTTCCTCGAAAATTACGAGAAGAACAAGACCGGGCCGAAGGCGCCGGATACGCTCCTCAAGCTCGGCCTTTCACTCTCTGGTCTAGACAAGAAAAAGGAAGCCTGCGCCAGCTTCCGCGAGCTGAACCGTGCTTTTCCGAATGCATCGGATAGCGTCAAGGAGAAGGCCGGACAGGAAAGGAAGCGCTTGGGTTGCGCCTGAGCATCCGGCAAACGCGATGATGAGTGCTGTTGCTGCCGCATTCACGGCGGCGATGGAGACCTTCGCCCCATTCGAGAATGCCCCGCGACTGGCGGTCGCGGTATCGGGCGGCGCCGACAGCCTGTCGCTGTGCTTTCTGGCCCGCGATTGGACAGCGGCGAGAGGTGGCCGTGTCACTGCGTTGACCGTCGACCATCGTCTTCGGCCGGAATCGGCAGAGGAAGCGCGGCAAGTTGCCGCGTGCATGGCGAGGCACGGCATCGAGCATACGGTTTTGTCTTGGCTGGGCGAGAAGCCGGCGACCGGGCTTCAGGAGGCGGCGCGTGTGGCCCGCTATCGCCTACTGTGTCGCTGGTGTCGCGACAACGCCATTCTCCACCTGCTGCTTGGTCACCACGCGGACGATCAAGCGGAAACCGTTCTGTATCGCCTGATCCGCGGCAGCGGCGTCGACGGGCTGACCGGGATCTCGGCGATTGTCGACAGCGCCGAGGTCCGGCTGCTGCGGCCGTTGCTGGGCTGTCGGGCGGCCGACCTTCGTTGCTTTTTGCGGTCGTACGGTGAAGTCTGGGTCGGTGATCCGAGCAATCAGGATGCGCGCTTCGTCAGGACGCATTTGCGCGCCATGCGGCCCTCTCTCGAGGCCGCCGGGCTCTGCCAGCCTGTTCTCCTCGCCGCGGCGGCGCGGATGGCGGCTGCGAAAACCGCTATGCAAGCCTCGGTGGTAGCTCTGCTGGCGCGATGCTGCCGCGTTCATCCGATGGGTTTCGCGCGCCTCGATCGAGCGGTGATGGCGCAGGCGCCCGTCGAGATCGGCGCTAAAGCTCTTACGCGTGTAGTGATGATGATCGGTGGTTCGAACCGGGAGTGTGGCGCCGACGCCGGGCGGCGAATGTACGAGCGTCTGTTCCGCGGGGAGAACCGGACCAACGCCTCCCTGGGGCGTTGCCTGCTTGTCGGCTATGGTCCCGATTTTCTGGTCTGTCGCGAGCGCCGCCATCTTCCCCCGCCACGTTTTCTCCACTCCGACGAGGAGATCCTGTGGGATGGCCGGTTCCGGCTGAAGGCAATGCGGCTGAAAGGGAGGGCCGCCGGCCCGTGGCATGTACGGGCGTTACAACAAGAGGATTGGCGAATGATCCGCGCGCATTCCGCAACCTTGGCTCAGCAAGGAACGCCAACCCTTGTCCAGAGCACTCTGCCGATCCTATGTGATGAAGGAGGCTTGGTAAGTGCGCCTCACTTCGCGTTCCTGCGTGACGACGTGTCGGCGGTGCATGCAATGGTAGCAAAAGTCAGTTGGGGCCCTCGTAATGGTATAACCGGAGCCGGGTATTTCCTTCTTTGAGCTGTTTTGATTATTATTCAGAGAAGAGTTGGCGTCGTGATGGCGCGCGGCACATATGTCTGAGGATAGATGTAGTAGCCCGAACTTGCCGAATCTGGATGGGTGACGCATCCAGCGCTACGCTGAGATAGTCGCGGGAGTTGAAAGTCATTGAAGACGGGAGCTGAAAGACGGCCAAGGCCAGCCAGTCAATGGCGAGAGGCACGCGACCCGATCGCGGCTGCTACCCCAATCTCGGCGTCAAGGCAGGAATAGAACGTGAACATCAGCCGCAATTTGGCTCTCTGGGTGATCATCGCGCTGCTGGTGTTCGCCTTATTTAATTTGTTTCAAGGCTCGTCGCCGCGCGGGGCGCAACAGCCGATCGCTTATTCCGACTTCCTCTCGCAAGTGGAGAGTGGCGACATCCGCGAAGTTACGATCAAGGGGCGCCAGATTACCGGCGTCTTCCGCGACGGCCACGCGGTGTCTACCCTTTCGCCCGAAGATCCCAACCTCATCGGCAAATTGCAGAAGCATGGCGTCCGCATCAGCGCTCAGCCGCCAGAAGATGGTTCACCGACGATCTGGAGCGTCTTGATCTCTTGGTTCCCGATGTTGCTGCTGATCGGCGTCTGGGTGTTCTTCATGCGGCAGATGCAGGCCGGCGGCGGTAAGGCCATGGGCTTCGGCAAGAGCCGGGCGCGACTGCTGACAGAGAAGACTGGCCGGATCACGTTCGACGACGTCGCTGGCATCGACGAGGCTAAGCAGGAGCTGGAAGAGGTCGTCGAGTTCCTGAAGGATCCCCAAAAGTTCCAGCGTCTCGGCGGCAAGATCCCCAAAGGATGCCTTCTGATCGGACCGCCTGGAACCGGCAAGACATTGCTGGCGCGGGCTATCGCCGGCGAGGCCAACGTGCCTTTCTTTACTATCTCCGGCTCGGACTTCGTCGAGATGTTCGTGGGCGTCGGCGCATCGCGTGTACGCGACATGTTCGAGCAGGGAAAGAAGAACGCGCCATGCATTATCTTCATCGACGAGATTGACGCGGTCGGCCGCCATCGCGGCGCCGGTCTCGGCGGCGGCAACGATGAGCGGGAGCAGACGCTCAACCAGCTGCTTGTCGAGATGGATGGATTCGAGTCGAACGAAGGCGTGATCCTGATCGCCGCCACCAACCGTCCGGACGTGCTCGACCCGGCGCTGCTACGGCCGGGCCGCTTCGACCGTCAGGTCGTCGTCCCCAATCCGGACATCCTCGGCCGCGAGCAGATCCTCAAGGTGCACATGCGCAAGGTTCAAATCGGCGGCGATGTCGATGCGCGTGTGATCGCGCGCGGCACGCCCGGCTTCTCCGGCGCGGATCTCGCCAATCTGATCAATGAAGCGGCTCTGCTCGCGGCGCGCTCCGGCAAGCGCTTGGTGACCATGCACGACTTCGAGGCGGCGAAGGACAAGGTGCTGATGGGCGTCGAACGCCGCTCGATGGTGATGAGCGAGGACGAGAAGCGCCTCACCGCTTACCACGAGGCCGGGCATGCCCTGGTCGGCCTGCACGTACCGAAGCACGACCCCCTGCACAAGGTGACGATCATCCCGCGCGGTCGAGCCCTCGGCGTGACGATGTCGCTGCCTGAACGGGACCGCCATAGCTATTCCAAGCTCGAGCTGGAATCCAAGCTGGCGATGCTGTTCGGTGGCCGCATCGCCGAAGAGCTGGTGTTCGGCGCCGACAACGTCACCACGGGTGCCGGTAACGACATTCGCCAAGCCACCGAGATGGCTAGGCGGATGGTCACCGAGTTCGGCTTTAGCGACCGGTTGGGTCCGCTCCGCTACACAGACAATCAAGAGGAGATCTTTCTCGGTCATGCGGTGACGCAGCAAAAACACGTCTCCGACGCCACCGCGCGGCTCATCGACGAGGAGGTACGCCGGCTCATCGATGATGCCGAGGAAACAGCGCGCCGCATCCTCGATGAACATCGCGCCGACCTCGATTTGCTCGCCGAGACGCTGCTGGAGTACGAGACGGTGTCAGGTGAGGAAGTCAAGGCGCTTCTGCGGGGTGAGCCAGTAGTGCGTCCCGATCAGCGCGAAGACCACAAGGACAGTAGTCGGCGCGCTTCCGTACCGACCAGCCGGAAGATGTCCGGCAAGGAGGAGCCGCGCGGAGGCTTTGAGGCTAAACCTCAGCCTAATAGCTGATGCATAGCAACCATCTGGAGCGTCTCCGGCGGCGCGATGGCGCCGCCAACGGACGATCACGGTCTTTTGCGGGTTTGCCGCTTACCCGCACGCTCGTAATGGGCGTTGTCAATGTAACGCCCGACAGCTTCTCCGATGGC
Source organism: uncultured Alphaproteobacteria bacterium (assembly GCA_963786265.1). Lineage (GTDB taxonomy): Bacteria > Pseudomonadota > Alphaproteobacteria > Rhodospirillales > Defluviicoccaceae > Defluviicoccus. Next base: position 18,710 of record CAWAYT010000055.1, on the reverse strand, counting down.
GGCGAGACCCTCGACCCAGCCGCGGCGGTCGCACGCGGTATGGCGATGCTGGATGAGGGCGCCGATATCATCGACGTCGGCGGCGAGTTGACGCGCCCAGGGGCGGCTCCAATCACTCCCGCGGAGGAGATCGCTCGCGTGACGCCGGTCATCCGCGCGCTCTCCAAAGCCGGGGCACTTGTCTCGGTCGACACGCGCCGTTCCGCTGTCATGCGCGCCGCGGTCGAAAGCGGCGCTACTATAATCAATGATATAACTGCTCTCACCGGCGACCCAGGGTCGATGGAGCTGATTAGCGAGGCGGGCGCCAGTGTCATCCTCATGCACATGCAAGGCGAACCTCCGACGATGCAACAGGCGCCTCACTACAATGACGCCGCTTACGAGATTCGCGATTGGCTGGCCGAGCGGGTAGCTGCATGCGAGGCAGCTGGAATTCCGCTCGGGCGCGTTGCCGTCGATCCGGGAATTGGCTTTGGCAAGACAGTTGAGCACAATTTAGACATCATCGCTGATTTGGACAAATATGTGGCACTCTGGTGTGCTATAGTAGTTGGGGTGTCTCGCAAGAGCTTTATCGGCCGGTTGAGCCGCGGCGAGCAGCCTCGGCGTCGTTTAGCCGGTTCTCTGGCTGGCGCCTTGGCGGCGGCCAACCGGGGGGCGGACATTCTCCGGGTGCACGACGTTGCTGATACGCGACAGGCGCTGGCTATCTGGGAGGCCATCGCCGAGATGGATTTGGCTCGCCGTTCGGCACGTACCAGAAAGGAGGTCAGTTCAGGAGAGTAGTATCCATCACTTACGAGCGCCGGCAACAGTGTAAGAATCGCGTTTTGCAGTATCCGGGGAACATCATGCAGAAGAGATTGTTCGGCACCGACGGCATTCGGGGGACCTCGAATCGAGCGCCGATGACGGCGGAAATCGCGCTGAAGGTGGGCATGGCGGCCGGCTGCCAATTCCGGCGCGGTCGTCACCAGCATCGCGTGCTGATCGGCAAGGACACCAGGCTTTCGTGCTATATGCTGGAAGCCGCTCTCACAGCCGGCTTCATCTCCGTCGGCATGGACGTCATCCTGGTCGGGCCGATGCCGACGCCGGCGGTCGCCGTTCTGACCCGCTCGATGCGCTGCGATCTTGGCGTGATGCTGTCGGCGTCGCACAACCCTTTCGAGGACAATGGCATCAAGTTGTTCGGCCCGGATGGCTTCAAACTGTCGGACGAGGTCGAAGACGCCATCGAGGCACACGTCGCGAACGGGCTTGACCGGTACCTCGCGGAGCCGGCAAAACTCGGCCGGGCCAAGCGCCTGCATGACGTGCACGGCCGCTACATCGAATTTGTAAAACATACCTTTCCGAAAGGCTTTACCCTGTCAGGGCTGCGCATCGTTCTCGATTGCGCTAACGGCGCCGCATACAGCGTCGCGCCGGAGATCCTGTGGGAGTTGGGGGCGGAGGTTATTCCGATCGGCGTCAGTCCCGACGGCGTCAACATCAATCGCGATTGTGGGTCGACTTCGACGGAGGCGATGTGCCGGGCCGTCCAGGAGTATCGCGCGGACTTCGGCATTGCCCTAGACGGCGACGCCGATCGGGTCCTGATTGCCGATGAGAAGGGCATGCTCATCGATGGCGATCAAGTGATGGCGGTGATCGCCAATCAATGGCGCACAAGCGGTCAGCTGCAGATGAATGGTGTAGTCGCGACCGTCATGTCGAACATGGGGCTGGAGCGCTACCTGGCCGGCGTCGGCCTGACGCTGGAACGTACCAAGGTCGGCGACCGTTACGTCGTCGAGCACATGCGGCGTCACGGCTTCAACGTCGGTGGCGAGCAGTCCGGGCACATCATCCTCAGCGATTACACGACGACCGGCGACGGACTTATCGCGGCTTTGCAAGTGCTGGCCGTCGTTCTCGGCGCGGGTCGCCGCACTAGCGAGGTATGCCGGGTATTCGAGCCGCTGCCGCAGCTGTTGCGAAACGTTCGGTTCAACGGCGGTCAGCCACTCGAGCAGCCCAAGGTCAAGGAAGCAATCGACGAAGGAAGCCGCCGTCTCGGAAACAGTGGCCGGATCCTTATCCGTAAGTCCGGGACCGAGCCGGTGATCAGGGTGATGGCTGAAGGCGAGGACGAGACGTTGATCGGGGTTATCGTCGACGATATATGCGGCGTCATTCGTGCGGCGGCGGCCTGAAGTTCCCGAGTGTGGCCGCGTCTTGATCGTCGCCGGCTCTGACTCCGGCGGCGGCGCGGGGATACAAGCCGACATCAAGACAGTGACCGCGCTCGGCGCCTACGCCATGACGGCGATCACGGCGCTGACGGCGCAGAACACGCAGGGTGTGTTCGCCACGCACGACGTGCCGCCCGAGTTCGTCTCGCAACAGATCGAGGTGGTGTTACGCGATATCGGCGCCGACTGCGTGAAGATCGGCATGCTGCATCGACGGGAGATCGTGGAGACGGTCTGCGACACACTCGCCGGCACCGGGATCCCGATCGTCGTCGATCCGGTGATGGTGGCGAAAAGCGGGCACCAGTTGCTTGCTGACGAGGCAGTGCACAGCCTGCGACGCCGGCTGGTGCCGATGGCGGCGGTGCTGACGCCCAATCTGCCCGAGGCGCATGTGCTGGCGGGTGTTGCAGTGTCTCCGCCGTTGCCGACCAGCGAGCTCACGGCACGGCTGCTGGCGCTCGGACCGGCCGCTGTTCTCCTCAAGGGCGGCCATGGCGAAGGCAGCATCATCAGAGACGTTCTCGCGCTATCCGGATGCCCTCCGGAGATTTTCGAAGACGCGCGGATCGAGACGCGTCACACGCACGGCACCGGTTGCACGCTGGCGTCGGCCATTGCCACGGGGCTAGCGCAAGGGCTCGGCATTCGCGACGCAGTTGCGCGCGCGCGTGCCTATGTGCTGCGGGCGATCCGCACCGCGCCCGGCTTAGGAAGCGGCCACGGTCCGCTCAATCATGGGCATACCGCCCGCCGCTTCCCATCCACTGCCTAGTCTAATCCGGGACGAGTACAAAGGTGTCCCAACTTTGTTATAGAGGTGACGCCCAGACGACGATACGCTACGTTGATTAGACAGGCTGAAGGGTATAAGCGTTAGCCATTGGACCTTCTGGAGAGACACCATATGCGGCTTCGATGGTGGCAAACCCTAGTCAGCTTAGTCGCTTCCGCAACCATAAATCATGTTGAAGTACATAACGTAATGGCCGAGGAAGGTAAAGCGATAGCTGGTATTAAAAGCCCCCCTCTTGAACACCTTGCCGGGTGTTTAAACGAGGCCATAACAAGATTAGGCATCCGAAAAGATGGCACCTTGTTGTGTTCACCTGCCGAGGCGATATAGCCCAGAGTTTTTTTGATTTTGTTGGGGCGGGAGAACAAGAGCGAGTTACGTCTAGTCAAAACGCGCTTGGCGACAAGCGGCCCATCGAAGACAGTGCTTGCTACCATTGGTTTCAGAGGGCAACCGGCGCTAGCATGAATGAATTCTCGTGTGAATTACGCCTCCGTGCCGGGTCTTTTCTAAATAGATAGCACTGTTTTTACACCGAGAATCCGCAAAGACTCCCACTTGCGTATTCAGATCTTGGCCAACGTCGTTGCCGTTCCGTCAGGGCAGCGTTCGGCCGCTTCTCCCGGCGAGGTCTTGGATGTACTGCCAGGCGACGCGGCCTGATCGGGCGCCTCGAGCGGCAGCCCAGGCGATCGCTTCCGCTTGCAGAGCCTCCCGCGGCAGGGGAAGTCGGAAGTGCTCGGCATAGCCCTCGACGATCCGCAGATAGGTGGGCTGATCGAGTCCATGAAAGCCGAGCCACAGTCCGAAGCGGTCCGAGAGCGATACCTTCTCTTCGACAAACTCGGCCGGATTGATCGCCGTCGAGCGCTCGTTCTCGATCATCTCCCGCGGCATCAGGTGCCGGCGGTTGGAAGTGGCATAAAACAGCACGTTGTCCGGCCGCCCCTCGATGCCGCCTTCGAGCACGGCCTTGAGCGACTTGTAGGTGGTGTCACGGCCGTCGAAGGAGAGGTCGTCGCAAAATACCAGGCAGCGCCGCTCGGTTTCTCGCAGCCGAGCCAGCAGAAGCGGTAGGCTAGCAACATCTTCACGATGCACTTCGATCAGTGCCAGCGCGCCCCTTTCATCGCCATTCACCCGATCATGGACTGCCTTGACGAGTGAACTCTTTCCCGTCCCGCGCGCTCCCCACAGCAGCGCGTTGTTCGCCGGCAGCCCGGAGGCGAAACGCCTCGTGTTCGCAAGGAGGATCTCCATCTGTCGCTCCATGCCCTTCAACAGCTCTATGGGCACGCGATTCACTCGGGCGACGGCTTCCAGGCGAGCTGTATCGGCATGCCAGACGAATGCGTCGGCATCGCTCGGCGAGGCGTCTCGAGGCGGAGGAGGCGCGGAACGCTCGATTGCCTCGACCAGCCGCCGCAGCAGCGTGTATAACTCCGGTTCGTTCATGCCCGCACGCTAGCAGGTCCGGTCTGGCGTGTCTCCGCGGACAAGATTGCGCTATGAGAGCGAAGCTGAGCGCTTTGAACTCTCCCACGGCCGATCCGGTTTGCAAGCCTCTAGTCCGGGGCTATAGTCGGCCATTTCCGGACGGCCGGCATACGAGGAGTTAGCGATGTTCGTCTCAACCGCATTCGCCCAGGAAGCGACGCCAGTCGGCGGCGCGCCGGACGCGATGCTGCAGCTTCTGCCGATCGTCCTGATCTTCGTCGTATTCTATTTCCTGCTGATCCGCCCGCAGCAGAAGAAGATGAAGCAGCACAAGGAAATGCTGGGAGCGCTTCGGCGCGGCGATCGGATCGTAACCGGGGGCGGCATCATCGGTACGATCACCAAAGTGATCGACGACAACGAGGTGCAAGTCGAAATCGCCGAGGGCGTTCGGGTACGGGTACAGAGGCCAGCGATTTCCGGAGTCTTGGCCAAGACCGAACCGGCAACGCAATCGAAGGAGCCGCCGAAGCCCGGCAACGACTCGGGGGCTGCGGGCACTAGCGGCGACGGAAAGCCGGCTGGTGCGCGTCCGTCCCGGCTGACCAAGATCCTCGGCGGCAAGAGCGACTAAGCGCGCGTCAAGGCGACCGGCCGATGCTCCACTTCGCCAAGTGGAAGGTTGTTCTTACACTCGCGATTTGCCTGGTTGTCGGCGGCGTTTGCCGCGCCCAATCTGTTGACGCGCGAGGAGGCCGAAGCGCTGCCTTCCTGGTTGCCGCACCGGCAGATCAGCCTCGGCCTTGACCTGCAAGGCGGGTCGCACCTCCTGCTGCAGGTGGATACCGCGGCGGTGGTCCGCGAGCGCCTCGAAGCTCTCGTCGACTTCAGTGCGTGACGAGTTGCGGAAAGCGCGTATTCGCTATCAGGATCTTGGCATTGCCGACAACGGGGTGACGGTGCGCATTCCCGACCCCGGCCAGACCGGCCAGGCGCGCGAAATCCTGCGCAAGATCGACCCGGACGCGAGCTTGCAGGAGATCGGGCGACGGCCAATTTCGCCTGGGCTTGAGCGGAGAAGCGCTCCGCCAACGCCAGTCGGCGGCGGTCGAGCAGTCTCTCGAGATCATACGCCGGCGCATCGACGAAACCGGGGTACGCGAGCCCAGCATCCAGCGGCAGGGCGGCGACCGCATCCTGGTGCAGCTGCCGGGCGTCGATGATCCGCAGCGGATCAAGGCGCTGATCGGCAAGACGGCGAAGATGACCTTCCATCTGCTTGACGAGCAGGCCAACCTCTGCGAAGCGCTGGCCGGTCGGCCGCCGCCGGGATCGATGGTGCTGCCGTCTGCTCGACCGGCATGCGCCGCCAGGGCAGCAGCGGCGGGTTGTGGTGCAACGACGGGTCATGGTGAGCGGCGAAAACCTGATCGACGCCCAACCGACTGTTCCAGCAGAACGAGCCGGTTGTCTCCTTCCGCTTCGACTGCGGCCGGCGGCAAGCGGTTCGGCGAAGCCACCAGCCAGAACGTCGGCAAGCATCTGGCGATCGTTCTCGACGATCAGGTGATCAGCGCCCCGCAAATCCGCGAGCCGATCCTGGGCGGCTCCGGCGTGATCACCGGCGGCTTCAGCGTCGCGGAGGCGCAGGACCTGGCGCTGCTGCTGCGCGCCGGCGCGCTTCCGGCCCCGCTCACGGTGCTGGAGGAGCGAACCGTCGGCCCCGGCCTCGGCAGCGATTCGATTCGCGGCCGGCATGCTCGCCGGCATCGTCGGCGTGCATCCTGCGTCGTCGATCTTCATGATCGTAGCTACGGCCTGTTCGGGCTGTTCGCCAACCTCGCGCTCGTCGTCAACGTCATCATGCTCGTCGCCGCGATGTCGGTCCTGCAGGCGCCACGCTGACGCTTGCCCGGCATCGCCGGCATCGTGCTCACCATCGGCATGGCGGTCGATGCCAACGTGCTGATCTTCGAGCACATCCGCGAGGAGATGCGGGCCGGGCGAACGCCCGTGTCGGCGATCGACGCCGGCTTCACCCGGGCGATGACGACGATCATCGACACCAACCTGACCACGCTGTTCGCGGCGGGATTCCTCTATGCTGTTCGGCTCCGGCCCGGTGCGGGGCTTCGCCGTGACGCTCGGCGATCGGCATCATCGCCACGATGTTCACCGCGGTCACGGTGACACGGCTGATGGTCGTCACCTGGCTGCGGCGGAACCGGCCGCGCGCCCTGGCGATCTGAGGGGCTACAGCGCATGCGCGGCATTCAATTCATTCCCGCCGGACACGCGGATCGCCGTTCATGCGATTGCACAAGCTGTTCCTCGGTATCTCGGCGTTTATCGTCGTCGCCTCGATCCTGCTTGTGCATGTTCGACGGCTGAACTTCGGCATCGACTTCCGCGGCGGCATCCTGCTCGACGTCAGCGCCGAAGGTCCGGCCGATATGGCGGCGATGCGGCAGACGCTCAGCGGCGCTCGATCTCGGCGAGGTCGGGCTGCAGGAGTTCGGCGCGCCGGACAACGTGCTGATCCGCCTGCAGAGGCAGGAAGGCGGAGAGGCCGAGCAGACGGCGGCGATCAATCGCGTCAAGGAAGCGCTCGGAGGCGGACGTCGAGTACCGTCGCATCGAGCTCGTCGGGCCGCAGGTCAGCGGCGAACTGTTTCGCGATGCCATGTACGCCCTGGCCGCGGCGCTGCTGTCGATCGCCGCCTACCTCTGGTTCCGCTTCGAATGGCAGTTCGGGCTCTCCGGCGTCATCGTCCTTGCTGCACGACTGTCATCGCCATCGTCGGCGTGTTCGCGCTGCTCGGGATCGAGTTCAACCTGACCATCGTCGCCGCCATGCTGACGATTGCCGGCTACTCGATCAACGACAGCGTGGTCGTGTTCGACCGCATCCGCGAGAACATGCGCAAGTACAAGACCATGCCGTTCATCGACCTGATCGATCTGTCGATCAACCAGACGTTGTCGCGCACGTTCATTACCGGCACTCACGACGATCATCGTTCTGATCGTGCTATACGTTCTGGGTGGCGAGGTGCTGCGCGGCTTCAGCTTCGCTATGCTGTTCGGAGTTATCATCGGCACATACTCCTCCGATCTTCGTGGCCGTGCCGTTATTGCTGTACCTAGATGTTCGACGCGCTCCGGCCGGCGCGGAGGCGGCCGTCCGCGAACAGGCCTGAGCGCCGCCGTGGCTGCGATTGAGATCACACCGAAGCCCGGCGCCGGCCGGCAGCTCATCGAGAGCTACGGCGGCGGCGGCTTCAGGGTGGCGGGGCTGCGACACTCTGGCTCGGTGGTGATCTTTCCCGACGGGAAACCGTGGCCTGGCCGGTGGCCAACGCCGGCCGATATTTCGCTGGCCTCGCTGCGGCAGGTCCTCAAGCGGGCCGATCGGGCGCCGCATTCTCATCATCGGCTGCGGTCGAAGCTTCGCGCCGCGGCCCGTGGATCTGCATTCCGAGCTGCGGGCGGAAGGAATCAATCTAGAGTGGATGGACACCGGCGCGGCCTGCCGCACATTCAATGTGCTTCTGCTTGAGGACCGGGAAGTCGCGGCGGCGTTGATCGCGATGGACTAGGCTCGCATGGAGAGGGGCCCGACCAGATCGGGCCCCAGGCAGACCCAGATCAAGCCTTGGCCATGTTCTCGGCCACGAAATCCCAGTTCACGAGATGATCGAGGAAGGCCTGCACGAAATCCGGCCGCCGGTTCTGATAATCGAGATAGTAAGCGTGCTCCCAAACATCGCAGGTCAATAACGCCCGTTGATCGTGAACGAGGGGTAAGTCGGCATTTGCCGTCTTGACCACCTTCAGCGTTCCGTTATCAGCGGCGAGCCAGCCCCAGCCACTGCCAAACTGCGTAACGCAGGCGTTCTTGAACTCTTCGGCGAATTTCTCGTACGAGCCAAAGGCGGTCTCGATCGCCGAGGCGACTTCTCCGCTCGGTTTGCCGCCGCCGCCTGGCTTCATGCAATTCCAAAAGAAATTATGGTTCCATACTTGGCCGGCATTGTTGAAAAGGCCAGTCTTTCCGGGATCGGCGGCCGCTTCCTTGACGACCTCTTCCAGGCTCTTCGAGGCCAGGGGCGAATCCTTGGTCATGTTGTTTAGGTTGGTGACGTAGGTCTGATGGTGCTTACCATGATGAAAATCGAGCGTATTGGCGGATACGTAAGGAGCGAGCGCGTCCTTGGCGTAGGGCAGTGGCGGAAGTTCGAACGGCATGATCCCTCTTCCCTTCATCTAACGCTATCTGCGGAGCATGTGGCCGGCCGGTCGCGGCAGAGAGGGCGACCTGCATTCTGCCACCTACGCATCAGCAACGGACCACTCCGCGCAGGGTTCCATACCATCGGCAGAGCGTGCGCTGCCACGCCGTGAGCCCGACACGCTCCTGCAAGGGATCGAGTCGCCGGAATCGCGCCGCGAGCTTGCGGGCGCGGCAGAGAACAATCGCCGTGTGCATCACCAAGCCTCGGCGACAGAGCAAGCGTGGTAGTGGCGCCGCCTGGATAAGCAATTGGTCGACCCCGTCGAGGACCCGATCCAGCACGGCGCGTGTCTGCCCCTTCGCCGTCGCGGCGCGGAGATGTGAGGGCGTGATTAAGGCGTCCTCGAGGAACCGCCGGGGAATACAGAGGCGGTTGTACCGTACTGTCGGATCTTCAGTGTCTCGCAGTTGTTTGAGGATGCGAAGGGCGGCGCAGAGCGCGTCCGCCGAGCGACCGGACGAGACTACGTCCTCGCCCGACAGCTCCAACATATAGCGGCCAATTGGCGCCGCCGCGAACTGACAATAAACCAGCAACTCCGGCCAGGTCGCGGCTACATACCCCTCGGCGTCGCGTTGAAATGCCTGCAAGATGTGCCGCGCGTGCTCCGGCGGAAATTCCGGATCGATCTCAGGCTTGCGCGCAACGACGCGGCTACCGCCCTCGCCTCGGTTGACCACAGCGCATCGACGGCGCCATCCAAAGCACCTTCTAGAGCGGTCAGCCTAGCGCGCTTTTCCTTGCAGACTGAGGAACGCGCTGTCGGTGATGCTGTCCGCGAGCCTAACGAAGCGGCCGAAGGCGCGGACATGCGGCCGGAGCGCCGGTGGGAACAGCTCCGGCATAAGCGAGAAGTCCGGGTCGGTGTTAGGCCGGGCAGGGAAGATGGTCATGCGTCCGCCATCGATTATGTCACCGTGCATCGCCATCGACCTATATCTCAGGAAACTCTGGCCCACGGGAAATCATGGCGGCGCCGGCTCTCTCGTATTGTGCCGAACAGGTGCGGCGGTTCGACAACGACCGCTTTCTCTGCAACCTCTTCGCGCCGGAGCCGGCGCGCGAGGGTTTGTGGTCGGTTTACGCTTTCAACATCGAACTCGCGCGGATTCGCGAATCGGTCAGCCAGCCTCTGCTCGGTCATATACGCCTGCGCTGGTGGATGGACGCACTCGACGCCATCTATTCGGGTGGCCCGCCTCGTCATGAAGTAGCGATCGCGCTTGGGAGGACTGTAGACCGCTTTGGTCTGGAACGTCGGCATCTCGACCGGATCATCTCCGGCAGGGCGGCTGATCTCGAGGACACAGCTCCCGCCAGTATCGATGTGCTCATCGACTACGCCGATGCGACCTCGGCGGCTGTCTCGGAGGCGGCTCTTCAGATTCTCGGGGCCGCGGGCGGTGACACGCGGGAAGCAGCCCGGGAAGTCGGGATCGCCTGGGCGTTGGTCGGCATTGCGCGCGCCGTGCCGTTTCACGCGCGCGCTCGGCGAATCTACTTACCCACCGACTTGAGTCGGCTCGCCGGTCTCGACGTCCTCCAGATGTTCGAAAAAGGGGCGGCGGAAGGTGTTCGCGAGGTCGTCGAGGAGTTGTTGGCGCGTGCCGTGGTATACCTGGAACGCGCGCGCGCAAGGCGAGGCCGAGTGGCGAGCAGCGCAATGCCTGTGTTGTTACCGGCCACACTCGCCGATGTTTACCTTGCTCGGCTCAGACGGGCCGGTTTCAATCCCTTCGATCCCGAGGTGCAGGCCCCTTCGGCGCTTCGGCCGATCCGCCTGCTCATCGCGCGGTGGCGAGCGACGCTATTGAGCTGACTGGTGAGCCGACTCGCGGCCTGGGACAGCGAAGTCGCTACCGCTGGGTCAGTAGCCGTGCATCGAACGCAGCTGGGAGCCCGGCGCCGGCACGGCCGGATCGAAGGGGTTCGGCTCGCCCGCCGGCCACGTCGCTTCGGAGTCCTCGTTGTCGCCGGCCGATGGCGAATTGACGTGCAGCGAGCTGTGGATCGCGTCCGGCGCGGGTGCTTTTTGGCGCGTGGCGGATCCAGCGGGCGAAGCGTTTCTTGGCTGGCGACGATGGCGCCGATGATACGGTTTCCTGGCCGCGCTGAAGGTTGCGGGCCGCGGCAAGGAAGTGGGCGATTTGGTAGTAGCCACGGTCGATGGCGATATCCGCGGGCGTCATCCCCCACCGGTCACGGGCCTGCACATCGGCTCCTTCGCCCACCGCCGTCTGTACTCCAGCAAGGTCATTGGCCTGAACAGATTTGAACAACCCGTTGGTGGCGTTGGTCTTTTGCGTAAAGCTCTGAGCCGCGACAGAGGATTGGGGCAGCACTAGATAAGCCGCCAGCGTGGGCAGACATCCCCAAAGTATAAGCAAGCCGATGCGGAGTGAACGATGCATGACGCGTTGACATCCAACTGTCCGTTGCGCCTGCGGTATCTTGAATGGAACATCCTGCGACGGCAATTGCCGATGCTTGACGGCTCGGAAGATGTGGCTTTCGAGCAACGATCGAGCAGAGTAAATCGGCGGCAGTGGCCTTGGCAGTACCGCCTGGCCGCCGATGCGCAACAATGGCATTCGTTCGGTACACACCGAGGATCAAGGAGATTGGGATGCGTCGCGAACACGCAGGATGCCGACGATTGATTGCCGGCGGCTTGGCCGCGTTCATACTCTGCGTTGCCTCCGCCTCGCCGAGCTTGGCTGAGACCAAGGGCAAGGCGCGGCCGGGATACTGCGCGTCGGATCGAGACTTGGCGGCGCTGAACGCCCGGGTACTGCAAACGGAGTTGATGGTCGCGGCGCTCAGTTGCGACGAGAAGCAGCGTTACAACAACTTCGTCAACGCCTATCGCGACGTTCTCTTCGACCGCGGACAGGCGCTGCAAGCGCTCTTCAAGCGCGCTCACGGCGCGAAGGCGAGCACGAGGCTGAATGCATTCATCACCAAGCTCGCCAATGATGCTTCGCAGCAGGTGAGGACCAAGGGCGACGGGTATTGCGTCTTCGCCGGAGAGCTGTTCGAAGAAACGTTCGCCACGTCTCCGCGGGAGCTCAATAGGGTGGCGAATAAGGAGTGGATCGCCAGCCGACACGGCTTTCGGCCTTGCGTTGAGCAAGCCAGCCGCAAGCAGACTGGCTAGTTCGCGATCGGGGATCCACTAAGCATGCCGTGATAGAGCCGGTCGGCCGACAGCCACGCATCGAGGTCCGCCATGGCGCGGGCCGTCATCGCGCGCTTGCGCTCGGCCCCGTTCTTCCGACGTGGTCCAGCCACGTCCTCGGCGAGAGGCGGAAATAGTCCGAAGTTGATATTCATTGGTTGAAACATCTCCGCGCTGGCATCCGCTGTAAGATGTCGCAGAAGCGCGCCGAGGGCTGTCGTCGCCGGCGGGAGCCGCGGCTCCGCGCCGCATCTCTCGGCGGCGACGAACCGGCCGGCTAGCAGTCCGATCGCGGCGCTTTCGACATATCCTTCACAGCCGGTGATTTGCCCGGCGAGACGGATTGCGGGAGTGGCGCGCAGTCGGAGCGAGCGGTCCAGCACCTTCGGGCTGTTGACGAAGGTGTTCCGATGCAGCCCGCCCAGACGCGCGAATTCGGCGCGCTCCAGCGCCGGAATGGTCCGGAAGACGCGAGTCTGTTCGGCGTGCTTCAGCTTGGTCTGAAATCCGACGATGTTGTAGAGCGTGGCCTGCGCGTTGTCCTGGCGCAATTGTACGACGGCGAAGGGGCGACATCCGCCGTCGTGGGGATTGCGTAGCCCGACGGGCTTCATCGGCCCATGCGCGAGAGTTTCCCGGCCGCGCTCCGCCATAACCTCGATCGGAAGACAACCCTCGAAGTAGGGCGTGTCGCGTTCCCAGTCCCGGAACGGCATCTTTTCCGCCGTCAGCAGCGCATCGATCAGCGCGTCGTACTCGCTCTTCGTCAACGGACAGTTGATGTAGTCGCTCCCGACGCCCTTGTCGTAGCGCGATTGATACCAGGCCTTGCTGAAATCGACGCTATCCTGATAGACGATCGGGGCGATGGCGTCGAAGAACGCCAGGTTGTCGGCCCCCGTAAGCGACTGAAGCGCTTCGGCCAGCGCCGGCGCGGTCAGCGGGCCGGTGGCGACGATGACGTCCCGCCAGTCGCGCGGCGGCGGACCGGTGATCTCCTCGCGGCGGATCTCAATCAACGCGTGCCCGGTGATCGCCGCTTCAATGGCGGCGCTGAACCCTGATCGATCAACGGCTAGCGCGCTGCCCGCGGGAACGCGATGCGCGTCGGCCGTGCCGAGAATCAGCGAGCGCGAGCGTCGCATTTCCTGGTGCAAAAGGCCGATGGCGCTGGTCTCGGCGTCATCGGAACGGAATGAGTTGGAACATACCAGCTCGCTGAGCTGACCTGTCGCGTGGGCCGGGGTCATGCGCCCGGGCCGCATCTCGTGCAGAACGACCGGGATACCGCTATTCGCCACTTGCCAAGCGGCTTCGCAGCCGGCCAGACCGCCGCCAACGATGTGTACCGGGCACCGCTCGAGGGAATTCATGCTCGCAGCAGGTAAGCCGGGCTCGCCTGCTTTGCAAGCAACACTGGACTGGAGTTGGCGGACAGCCCCGCCGCCGAGTCGTTCTATCCGTTCGGCTCAGTGTCGTCGCGTGAGAGTATCGGGCGAAGCAAACGGTCGACTTGCGAGCGGACGAACGTACCGGAAGATAACCAGCCGATGCCGGAAAGCCTGACCTTGGCGAACAACGGAAATGTGGTTTCGGGCGGAAGCGAAATGCGCGCGACCTGGCCCCGACCGCGCGGCTGAAAAACCTTGCGGAACTCGTCCGGCAGTTGTTCGGCTACCGGCAAGACCTCGGTCACGTGCCCGCTCGAATGCACGAAACCATCTGTGATCTGAACCTGGTCGCCGGCCGCTATGGAATACAGAGTTCCCGTCTCCAGGTAGGCGAGGACGTAGCGCTGCGGCAGGTACAGCAACATCAGCGGCTGGCCAATCGTCACCACATCGCCGGGCCGGGCCGTGCTGAGGCCGACAATCCCATCGCCGGGAGCCGTGACCCTGCCGCTGCCATATGCGCTGCTCAATTGCGCGAGTGCCCGCGTCGCGTCGCCCAGGGCGGCGTTGACGGCCGCCAAGCTTGCGTCGGCGCTGAAGGCTTCCGCCTGTAGCGCCGCCACCCGTTCGCTGGCGGTGAAGCGTTCTGATAGCGCCTGGGACCAGGTCGCGAGCGATACATTGCCGCTATCGCGGACATTACGAATGCGTTCGAGCGCGCGATCGGCCTCGGTCGCCCGGTCGCGTGCGATCGGCAAAACCGCCGACGCCACCCGCAACCGGTCCTGAATGTCGGCTCGCTTGGTCAGCAGTTCGGCATTGCGCGCCGTGAGTGTCGCGATATCGACGGACAGGTCGATCGAACTCACCCGCGCCAGCATGTCGCCCCGCTTCACTTGCGCACCAGGCCTGACGTTGATCTCGTCTACCTGCGCGGCGAAGGGCACGCCCACGGAGGTGTACTCGGCAACCACCAGCCCATCCGCTTCGAGCCTTAGTAATGGACCGACAAACAGGTCCGCTAGCCAGAGGAAGAAACCGAACAGCAGCGCGAGATACAGGTACCTGCCGAAGCGTGGACGCCGGTCGCGAATTTGATTGGCCAGCCGATCAACCCTGCTCCTCGATTGTAAGCGGCGGATCAATAAAACGGCGTCCTGTTTGCCACGCGCGTGGGGACATAGTCGTCGCGGCGTGAGGACACGAACACCCACTCCTGGATGTACGCGATGAGGCGCACCGCCCGGATCAGGTAAGCATGGAAGGACCCGTAGAGGAACACGTAGGGCAACAGCCGGCTAACCTCCGCCCGGTCGACGACGACGAGGACGCATCCGACGGCGATAAGGTCAAGCAGGACGTAGACCATCGCCGCCAGAACCAGCACGGTCAGTGCGGCGGCGCCGAACGTATAGCCGAGCCAGATGAGGTACGCGAAAAACGCAAAAGTCGCGAGAAGGTGAAACAACACGAACTCGACATGGTGCAGCAACTCATGGCCGCCTTCCCAGCCGTCGCGCCGATAAATGCCGCGCCGATGCTTGCGCATACGCAATCGCAGCGAGTTCCGTTCCCATCGTAGACGCTGTTTGACGAAGCCGCCGAGAGTTTCCGGCACGTCGGTCAAACACCATGCCTTGTCGGCGAAGCGAACCTTCCAGCCCGAGCGGCGTAGTCGCAGCGTCAGGTCGAGGTCTTCTCCCGGCCCCACGTCATGGCCGGCCACCTCTGCGAGAGCGCGCCTGCGGAACGCACTGAAGGCGCCCGACGCACAGGCCACCTGGTCGAAGAGATCGAGCAAGCGCTTTCCCATCGAAATGGTAAGGAGGTACTCCATCCCTTGCATGGCGCTGAGCAGGGTGGCGCGATCGTTACGCACGCCGACGTTGCCGCATACCGCGCCAACCGCCGGATCATCGAACGGCGCGATAAGCTGCCGGATTGCGTCGCGGTCGAAAGTGCAATCGCAGTCGGCCATGATGATGATCTCGCCGTGGGCGCAGGAGATGCCGAGATTGCCGGCGCTGGACTTCCCGGATCGGAGGCTCGTCGAAAGCGCCACATCGATCAGGCGCTCTTGCCGCATCTGCCGTAATTCGAGCCGCATTCCATCGATCGAGCCATCATCGACACAAATGATCTCCAGCCGATCGTGCGTCTGCTGGCGCAACGACTGCACGCATCGGCGGATAGTGCCGCGCTCATTGTGTCCGGCAAGTACAACGGTGACGAGAGGACCCATGGACGGGCCGGATTTGCCGCTACCTTCACGAAAGAGTTGGCTCGCGGCCACGGCGCAGAAGCCCAAGGTGTAGCGAGGCAGGTCTATGACGATGACATACCAGAACAGCCCCATTGCCGATGCCAAATCGAGCTCTAGGAACAGTGCGGTCGGATCGAGGTGGCTCATGTCGGCGTATCGAGCACGGAGCGCAAGTCACCTGGATCCATCACCTTGATGTCGACGCCGAGATCAACCGCCAGGGTTGAGGAGATGCGATCGAGCAAGCGCCTTCGCGGGATTTCGACGCGGCTCGCGTTCGTTTCCGGCAAGACGATGAGCAGACCCTGCGGCGTTTCGATCATGAAGTCGGATGCGCGCAGCTCGCCCCGAACGATCTCGGCCGCTTGTCTCGTCGTCAGCGCCAGTGCGCGTGCTCCCTGGCTGCTCTGCACCTCGTCCGCGCGGGTGTATGCCAGACGCAGAATGGTCGCGGGGCGACCGTAGCGCGACTGGATGTGCATACAGTGCTGCAAGAGGATGCGGAACGCCGCCGAGCTGCTCGCCTCGCCGCTTCGCAGGGTGCGCAGGTCCCCGCTGAGCAGGCGGCGCTTACCGAGTTCCGTCAGCGTATAGGCGTACCAATCTCGTGTCGGCACGACCGCGGCATCGCTTCTGCTGCCGCAGTCAACGCAGAAGAAGCCGACGGCGGCGTCCGCATCCACCTGGCCGCACGCGCGGCAGACAGTTGCCGAACCCGGTCGATCGTAATCCACGCCGAAATGTCGCAGCTGCCGACGGCATTTCGGGCACACCATTTTATCCCCTTGCTCGAATTGCCGCTCCAGCGCTTGGTGCGCGCATGGAAAATGATTGATGATCGATGCCTCCTGCAGCTCTGGAGATCTGCAGGCGGAGCATTCCTCGCGGGCATTCAACCGTGACGACTGGCAGCTCGGGCAGAAGTGAACCCGATCAAAGAAGGTTCGCGACAACCAGCCCGCTTCGGTCAGCCGCTCGGCCATATCGGCCGGTCGCTCCAGGCATCCGGCTTGCGGATATCGCAACAGCTGTGGTGCCGCTCCATCGTATGTCGGCACGAGCCGACCGCCGCGCGAGTAGACGCGGGCCAATAACAGCGTCTCCGGGTCCTGCGCGGCAAGGACGCTGGCCGGAAGCCGGAGCAGGGCCTCGACGACGGTCAGTGCGTCCTCCACCCCTTGACGCAACGACGCAGGCGTTGCCGCCGCGGCGCGTAAAGTCGGCGATCCCGAGTTTTTCTCCCGTCAGATCGACGATTGGCGCCAGCCATGCCCGATGCTCGTGCAGCAAACGCTCCGCCTCGCCCGCGGCGGCGGCATCGGCGATGATCAATCCATCGAAGCGCTCGTTCGCTTCGAAGGAGAAACGGCAGGGCCAGTGGCCCTCGAAAAATCGGGGTGCCACACCGCAAACGAGCAACAGTGGGTCAGCTCGTTCGGTTGCCGGCTAACTCCGATGGTCTGGTGGGTCTCGGAGGCGCGTTCATGCGAAACGCTGATGACCTTTTCGAGGAGCTGCCGAGCGCGGCAGGATCGTACCCCTGATACCCCCAAACGAGGTAAACTGTCAAACAAGATGACTGCCGAATAGGTCGGCCGGTTCAAGTCGCGCCAGAAGGTGCGGGTCAGCGGGATCATCAGCACCAGAATCTCCAGACGACCGGCGAGCATTTCGACCGTCAGCAGCCACTTCGCCGGATCCGGCAGCGGCGCGAAGGTGCAACACGGGCCGATTACGCCCCAAGGCCAGGGCCGACGCCGCCGAGCGCCGTCGCCGAGCCGCCCAGGCTCGCCTCGAATGGCAAGTCCGCAAAAGGCGAGAGCCAGCGCGAACAGCATGAACGTCGACAGGTATACGAAGAAATAGAGCGTGACGCCGGCGCGTACCGTATCGGCGACCGGCGCGCCGTTGTAGACGATGACGAACGTTCCGTGCGGATAGATCTGCCGACGCGCCTGCACTCGCAGCGCGCTGAGCAGCACGCGAAGGCGGAACATCTTGATGCCGCCGGCCGTCGAACCGGTGCAGCCGCCGACCAGCATCATCGTCAGCAGCAGCACCGCCGGGAAGCCGCCCCATTGTGCGTGATCCTGATGCGTAGAGGTGAAGCCGGTCGTCGAGATGGTCGAGACCACGTTGAACGCCGCCTCGCGCATCGCATCCAGCATCGGCGCCTCGTTCCAGACGACCCGCCAGACGAACAGACTGGCGATGGCGCAAACGATGATCCACAGGAACAGCCGCACCTGCTCGTCCTGCAGCAGCGCATCCGGTCCGCGGCGCAGCGCCTGCAGATGCAGCACGAACGGCATGGCCGACAGCAGCATCATCAGCGTCGCCGTCCACTCGATCGCCGGGCTGCTTGAAGTAGCCGATCCCCTCGTCGTGCGAAGAGAAGCCGCCGGTGGCCACCGCCGCCATCGCGTGGCCCATCGCGTCGAAGGCGCTCATGCCCTCGATGCGGAAAGCGATCGCGCCGAGCGCGGTGAGTCCGACATAGACCAGCCCGATCTTGACGACCAGGTCGAGCATTCGCGGCACGAACTTGCCGGTCTGCGCCGACAGATCCAGGACGAACAAGCTGCATGCCGCCGATGCGCAGGAACGGCAGGACCAGCACCGCCAGGGTGATGATGCCGAAGCCGCCGAGCCAGATCAGCAGCCAGCGCCACAGCAGGATCCCCATGGGCGCCGTGTCGAGGCCGACGATGACGGTTGATCCGGTGGCGGTGATGCCGGACATCGTCTCGAAGACCGCGTCGGTGTAGGACAGAGCGGAAGCTGGAGAAGACGAACGGCAGGGCGGCAAAGGCGACGACGGTGATCCACGTCGCCGGCACCGGCAGCATCACCTCGCGCACGCCCATCGCGTACCGGCTGCTGACGGAAGGCGAGCACCAAGCTCAGCCCGCCGAACATCGTTATCGCCGAGCACGTCACGAATACCCGGTAATCGTCGTTGTCCTCGGCGAGATCGACGATCGCCGGCAGCAGCATCGCGGCGCCGAAGAAACAGACGATGACGCCGGCAAAAAAGAACACCGCCGGCAGATCGATCGCCGGGGCTTTCAAGGCGCGTCTGTCGGTTTCGGCGATGGCCATCGTTGGCC
>CAWAYT010000054.1:0-55219 GCA_963786265.1 uncultured Alphaproteobacteria bacterium | reverse complement strand
CTAGCAGGCTGTTGAAAAAGTCGCTCGGCTTGGGCGACATCGGCGTGATTTACTCGATCAGTTTGGAGGTCGGGGGATTGATGCGCGGCGGCGGACGAGCGGACGGGCGAGCTGTTCAGCTACGTCGACCTGGAGGCGCGGGTGCGGCGGGATCATCCGCTGCGGGCGATCCGGGCGATCGTGAACGAGGCGCTGGCGGCGCTGGAGCGCGGATTTCGCGGCGCTCTATTCGCCGATCGGGCGGCCGTCGATCCCGCCGGAGAAGCTGCTGCGGGCGATGCTGTTGCAGGCGTTCTACTCGATCCGCTCGGAGCGGCAGCTGATGGAGCGGCTGGAGTACGACCTGCTGTTCCGCTGGTTCGTCGGGATCGGCGTCGACGACGCGGCCTGGGACCATTCGGTGTTCTCGAAGAACCGCGACCGGCTGCTGGAAGGCGACATCGCGGCCAAGTTCCTCGCCGCGGTGCTGGCGCAGCCCAAGGTGAAGAAGCTTCTGTCGAGCGATCACTTCTCGGTCGACGGCACGCTGATCGAAGCCTGGGCGTCGATGAAGAGCGTCAAGCCGAAGGACGGCATCGCCGAGCCGCCGGTGGCGAGGCGGTACGGGCGGCGGAGATCGGCCGCAACGCCAAGGCGACTTCCATGGCCAGAAGCGCTCGAACGACACCCATGCCTCGACCACCGATCCCGATGCCGGCTCTACCGCAAGGGAAAGGCAAGGAGGCGAAGCTCTGCTTCATCGGGCATGGGCTGATGGAGAACCGCCACGGCCTGCTGGTCGATGCCTGCCTGACGCTGGCCGACGGGCATGCCGAGCGGGTGGCGGCGCTGCACATGATCGAGCCTCGTGCCGACCGGCCGACAGGCGATCACGCTCGGCGCCGACAAGGCCTACGACGCAGACGACTTCGTCAACGAGCTGCGCTCGATGAACGTGACGCCGCATGTCGCGCAGAACACCAGCGGCCGCACGCTCGGCGATCGACGGGCGCACGACCCGGCACGCCGGCTATGCCGTCAGCCAGCGCATCCGCAAGCGCATCGAGGAGGCGTTCGGCTGGATCAAGACGGTCGCCGGGCAAGAGAAGACCAGGTTCCGCGGCCTTGATCGCGTCGGACTGGGCCTTCACCTTCGCTGCCGCCGCCTACAATCTGGTGCGGCTGCCCAAGCTGCTCGCGGAGGCGCCGCCATGAGCAGCACCCATGGGCTGCCAGTTGATCGGCCGCTGGCGGATCGTCGAGGCCGATCTCTGGGACCGCGACTATCTCGACCTCGGCGGAGCCGGCCATGATCGCCATCGAGGCCGACGGCCACGGCGAGATCGCCTTCGGCGCCCTGCAGGCCGGCCTCGACCTCGACTACGCCCGGACGCTGGTCTTCTTCACCTGGGCCGGCTTCGACGAGAGGGACCAAGTCACCGGCTCCGGATCGGCCGAACTCCAAGACGACGGCTCGCTCGAGATCGAGTTCGCCTACCACAACGGCGACGAGGCCATCCTCAAGGCCGAACGCGTGACTTCTTCAACAGCCTGCTAGACCCTGGCGTGCCGCAGATCGGAGCGCGAGGAGAGAACTGGCGCGGTACTTGATGCGGTCAGCCGATATCTCCGCGCATCCAGCGCGCCGACGCGAGGTGCGACAACGAGTTGTCGGGCACCAGCCAATCCTGCTCCCGCACGTCTCCCTTTCGCGAGTCCAGATAACCGGGCGAGGCGTAAAAAGCGGTTGCCACCGTCCCGATCCGGCGCGCGACGAGACCTTCGGGCGCCGACGCCGCCGGTCGGATCGCCACGTCCGCGTCGCGACGGGTCAGCGTGAAGAATTCGTTGCCAGTCGCGACCTCGATGACGATGCCGGGCTGCTCGGCGCGGAGTGTCGCCAGAATCGGACTCACCAGGTCGAGCAGCGTATCCGTGGTGGTGACCCGCACCGTTCCCGAAGGCCGCAGATCCTGGCCGGCAATGCGTCGCTCCAGATCGGACAGCTCGCGGTCGAAGAGCGTCGCGGTGACGATGGCCGCCTCACCTGCCGGTGTCGGCGCGTAGCCATCGCGGGCCCGGTCGAACAAACGTACTCCGAGGCGCTTCTCCAGCGTCCCCAGCCGACGGAAGGCGGTCGAATGATCGACCGTCAACCGCCGGGCAGCCCCGGTGAGTGTTCCTTCCGCAGCTATGGCGTGGACCAGTCGCGGGTCTTCGAGTCCGATCAAACCTTGCATGGGACGCAAGCTCCACTTTCACAATAGCCGTGTTTGCTTGCGACATATGACGAAATACTTCCCGCGTCGTTCCGCACGGCGTGACATCGCCGCGGATCGAAGAGGATCCGAATATGAAGCTGTATTACGCTACAGGCACTTGTTCGCTCTCGCCACAGATCGTTGCGCGCGAGGCAGGCATCTCTTTCGATCTGGAGAGGGTCGATATGGGCAAGAACCCCCATCGGACGGAGACCGGCGCCGACTACACCGAGACCAATCCGAAGGGGTACGTCCCGGCGCTTCGCCTCGATGACGATAAATTGCTCACCGAGGGTGTGGCGATCGTACAATATTTCGCCGATCTTGCGCCTGGCTCAGGTTTGGCGCCCGCGGCGGCCACGTTCGAGCGGTATCGCCTCCAGGAGTGGCTGACCTTTATCAGCTCGGAACGGCACAAGATGTTCAGTCCCTGGCTGTTCCATCCCGAGCACGGCGAACTCGCCCAACGGGTCGCCAGGGAGAAGATTGCTCAGCGCCTGGCGCTCATCGACCGCCATCTCGCCGGACAGGAGTTCCTGATGGGCGATGGCTTCACGGTGGCCGACGCCTACTGCTTCACCATTGTCGGCTGGTCGAAGTTTGCCCGCATCGACATGGCTCCTTACCCGAGTCTGCGGCGCGCTACATGGACCGGATCGCCTCCCGACCGAAGGTGCGCGAGGCAATGCGCGCCGAGGGAATGCTCGTTCCAACCGAGGCATGAACAGCCATGACACACGGACTCGCTTGGGCTCTCCTTATCATCGCGGGATTTCTCGACGTGCTGTGGGCGGTGTCGATGAAGTACGCGGAAGGCTACACGCGCCTGGGCTGGAGCATCATTTCGCTGGCCCTCTTGGCGGGCTTCGTCTGCCTGCTGGGCCGCAGCCTGCAGGTTCTGCCGATCGGCACCGCCTACGCGGTGTGGACCGGCGTAGGCGCGGTCGGCACGGTGCTGATGGGCGTTGCGCTATTCGGCGAAATCGCTCGAACCGCTCCGCCTGTCCGCCATCGGGCTGGTAGTGGCTGGCATCGCCATCCTCAAGATCGCGCCCGCATAAGCGTGCCTTGCCGGCGCGAACACGATCAGACATGCTAGAAGATTCGTGCTCGCCGTCGGCGAGCGAGGGCCGCCCCGCGCCTCTCGTGACGCCAACGCAGGACAGAACGAATTGTGAGTGTCGTGCGTTTAGGACGAGGTTATGTGTGTGCTGTAACGAGAGGAAGACATGCGAATAGCACAAGTCGCGCCCCTTTCAGAACCGGTCCCGCCGAAGCTCTATGGGGGAACTGAGCGGGTGGTTTCCTACCTCACCGAAGAACTCGTGAGAGAGGGGCATCAGGTTACACTATTCGCCAGCGGCGACTCGGAAACTTCGGCGGAACTCGTCGCATGCTGCAAGCGTAGCCTGCGCCTCGATCCGCAAGTTCGCGACCCACTCGCTCACAACATACTCATGCTGGAAAAGGTACGACAGCGCGCGGACGAATTCGACATTTTGCATTTCCACACAGACTACCTGGCTTTCCCGATTATCCGAGAGCACCAACTTCCGAGTGTGACGACCCTGCATGGGCGGCTCGATCTTCCGGACCTGAGGACGCTGTATGAAGAGTTCTCGGATGTGCCGCTCGTCTCCATCTCCGATCATCAGCGCATTCCGTTGCCGCCGGTGAATTGGGTGGGGACTATCTACCACGGCCTGCCACTCGACCTTTATCCTTTCCGCGAGAACGCGTCTAAGGATTATGTTGCATTCTTGGGAAGGGTGTCTCCCGAGAAGCGACCCGACCGCGCCATCGCCATTGCATGGCGCGCGGGAGTTAAGCTGAAGATGGCATCCAAGGTCGACAAGGTCGATGAAGACTATTTCGACACGGATATCAAGCCGCTTCTGCAGAAGCATTCGTCGCACGTCGAATTCGTCGGTGAGATCGAGCTCGAGGAAAGACGCGCGTTACTGGGTAATGCTATCGCCGTTCTATTCCCGATAGATTGGCCGGAGCCGTTCGGCCTCGTGATGATCGAGGCAATGTCATGCGGCACGCCAGTCATTGCCTATAGAGCGGGTTCTGTCCCGGAAGTGATCGACGATGGCGTGACCGGGTTCATCGTCAACGACGAGAGTGATGCCGTCGCGGCGATTGAGAAAGCTGGCGCTCTCGACCGAGCCGCGGTGCGCAAACGTTTCGAAGAGCGCTTCAGCGCGCAGCGGATGGTAAGAGATTACATCAAACTGTACGAGAGCTCGCCACGCCCGAAGCAACTCGAACGACCTCGAGTCGCGTCAGGCCGCCTCGTAGCCGCATTCTCGATTGAGTAAACCGGCAACGGCCTGCACTAAGGCCGAGGTAGCCGGAATCCGCCGCCCGAAGCTATGGACGGGTGCTCGCGATCATTTGGTAACCGCGGTGCCCTGTCCGTGGCCGGTTACGGCTTGCTGCGCCAATCACACGACCTGCGAGCACGGCCGCGTGCGCTGGAGGATCAACGCTGTCCGAAATGCAGTCCGGATCGAGATGATCGTCGTCACTGCCCAAAAAGATAAAATGCTAGATAAATGCTCCTAAATACTGGGGCGTCACTCGTTAAAAGGCGCCGATCGTCATACGGGGGGGGAGCGCCTGCGATGTTTCACTCGGCCAGTAAGCGGCTTCCAATCCCGCAGATATTTCTCTCTAACGGGCAATCGTTTGTCAAGCCGCACTTGTACGCGCAGCAACTCTGCAAGAAATGCTGTCGCCTGCTTGGCCAGCGGCTTCGGATGTCGAGTGCTCGCAGAAAACTACGGGCCGACGATACCGCGAGTAGCTGGGCGGCTCCAAGGTGCACATTGCCGATTTAACCGGCAAGGGGCTGAAGAA
This sequence comes from uncultured Alphaproteobacteria bacterium, assembly GCA_963786265.1. GTDB lineage: Bacteria > Pseudomonadota > Alphaproteobacteria > Rhodospirillales > Defluviicoccaceae > Defluviicoccus. The sequence goes on along the minus strand of CAWAYT010000054.1, from coordinate 50,114 downwards.
TATCTTCGTTCGCCGGGAATGAGTTATCACTACGAGGACCAGGGACTCAGCACTCTTTTCTACATTTCGGGTTGTAATGGACCGAAACCATGGAAGTATTGTTTTTTTATACGGTATTCGTAGTGGTGATTACTGTCTGGGCGAAAGCCTGGGGGCGCAACGGGTTATGTTATTTTCTTCTCGCAGTGCTATGCCCGTTGATCGCAGGGCTGACCTTGCTTGTTCAGGGTAAATCCGCCGAGAAAAAAGCCGAGCAAATGCTGTTGGTGGAGACGGCGCTGGCCAATCATCGCCTTGCCCTGGAAAACAAGCGCATCGAGCTGGCTCAGCGCGGCATTTAGTCCTCCGGAGGTGCTGGCGAGGGAAGGGAAACTCCTACCCTTCGGAGGATAAGACGATGAAAAGAGTGACCGCGGCGGTGCTGGCCGCAACGCTGAGCTGCGTATCGGTGGAGCGGTCTGCCGCCGCCGCGGATGTCGAGCACGTCGAGACGTGCGGCGCGCTGATGCTGGTGAGTAATGATTTTGCCAGAAGGCTCGGCGCGAAGGCGATCGGCGACTTTCTGGTGGCCAGGGCCGGCGAGCTGCGGGGCCGGAGCTATACTTCCGCCGAGATCGCCCGGCTGAAGAACACGGTGACGGTCGAGATGTGGGGAAGGATCAATGCCGGCGAGGATCTGACCGAGTGGAGCAAAAAGACCGGCTTCTCCTGCACGCTGCTCGCGTGGGCCGAGGGCTATAAGGACAAGCAGCAGCGCCGAAACAACGAGGCTTGGCGGATCAGCTCAGTAAATTGCCCGGCGTGTCGCGGTAATGAGGAGGATTGCGATGAGTACTCTGCGCCAGGCGCTCGCCATAGCCGGGGTCTGGACGGTGGCCGCGATCGCAGTGGTCATCGATCAGCGGGATACGTCCTCGAACACGGTGGCAGATCCGCCTCTGTCGCGCGAGAGGGCAGGGGTCCTGCCTAGCGACGTCGGGCAGGATAAGCCGGATCTCTATCCCTTCAGCGAGCGCGAGCTCTGTCGAGCGGCGCTGGCAACTAGGAACGGGCGCGATCCGAGCGCCCACCGCGTCGCATCGTACGGCAAGGAGGGCACGTGGTTCTGGTTCGTCCGGCCGGACGACGACAAGCGGTTCCACTACGGCTGCCGCATCGAGCTCGGCGAGGTGCGCATCGAGGACGACGGACGGTGGAACGAGAACACCCGTTATTATTATACGCTGTTCGCGGATCGGGTGCAGATCGAATATTGGTCGAAACCGAACGACAAGTAGCGGGCGAATATGCGCCGGCTCGGGATGGAATTCGTGACGAGCTGCTGGAGCGTCAGACGTTCACCAAGAATCAGCTGGCCGACCGTTAACACGAAGCAATGATGCCATTCAACGAAAAATCTGTCGAACGATAAGGTTGTGGCGAGACCGCTTAAATCAATCTCTTGCGGAGACGGGATAACCAGCCATACTGAACAAACAGCGTTGCCGCGCTTACTACATCTTCCAATGCACTGGCGCCGGTGGCGAGGCCGGGTACGTCGCTATAGGCTACCCATACTCTCGCCTCGACGTCCCGATCGGCTCGCACCATTTAGATCCGTTCGTTCACACTCGTCACTTTCTTACATGCTGCGCCGGTACTGGCCGCCGACCTCGAACAGCGCCTCGGTGATCTGGCCGAGCGAGCAGCACGCGCACGGCGTCCATCAGCACGGCGAACACGTTGCCGTCGTCGATCACCGCCTGCTGCAGGCGCTGCAGCATCGCCGGCGCCTCGTCGGCGTGGCGCGCCTGGAAGTCGGCGCAGCCGCTGCGAGCTGGACTGCTTCTCGTCCTCGGTCGAGCGGGCCAGCTCGACCTGTCGGCGGCACCGCGTCGCCGTGCGGATTGCGGAAGGTGTTGACGCCGACGATCGGGAGCGCGCCGTCGTGCTTCCGGTGCTCGTAGAGCATCGACTCGTCCTGGATCCTGCCGCGCTGGTAGCCGGTCTCCATCGCGCCGAGCACGCCGCCGCGCTCGGCGATCGCGCTCGAACTCCGCCAGCACCGCCTCCTCGACCAGGTCGGTCAGCTCGTCGATGATGAACGAGCCCTGGATCGGGTTCTCGTTCTTCGCCAGGCCCCACTCGCGGTTGATGATCAGCTGGATCGCCATCGCGCGGCGCACGGTCTCCTCGGTCGGCGTGGTGATCGCCTCGTCGTAGGCGTTGGTGTGCAGGGAGTTGGCGTTGTCGTAGATCGCGATCAGCGCCTGCAGCGTGGTGCGGATGTCGTTGAAGTGCGATCTCCTGCGCGTGCAGCGAGCGGCCCGAGGTCTGCGACGTGGTACTTCAGCTTCTGCTAGCGCTCGTTGGCGCCGTACTTGTCGCGCATCGCCACCGCCCAGATGCGCCGCGCGACCCGGCCGAGCACGGTGTACTCGGGGTCCATGCCGTTGGAGAAGAAGAACGACAGGTTCGGCGCGAAGTCGTCGATGTCCATGCCGCGCGCGAGGTAGGCCTCGACGTAGGTGAAGCCGTTGGCGAGCGTGAACGCGAGCTGGCTGATCGGGTTCGCCCCGGCCTCGGCGATGTGGTAGCCGGAGATCGACACCGAGTAGAAGTTGCGCACCTTGTGCTCGACGAACTACTCCTGGATGTCGGCCATCACCTTCAGCGAGAACTCGGTGGAGAAGATGCAGGTGTTCTGGCCCTGGTCCTCCTTGAGGATGTCGGCCTGCACGGTGCCGCGCACGTTCGCCAGCGCCCACGCGCGGATCTTCGTCGGCCTCGTCGTCGGTCGGCTCGCGGCCGTTGTCCGCCGCGAACTTGTCGAGCTGCTGGTCGATCGCGGTGTTGAGGAACATCGCGAGGATCGTCGGCGCCGGGCCGTTGATCGTCATCGACACCGACGTCGTCGGGTCGCACAGGTCGAAGCCGACGTACAGCACCTTCATGTCGTCGAGCGTCGCGATCGACACGCCGGAGTTGCCGACCTTGCCGTAGATGTCGGGGCGCGCGTCGGGGTCGCTGCCGTAGAGCGTGACCGAGTCGAACGCGGTCGACAGCCGCTTGCGCCGGCATGCCCTCGGACAGCAGCTTGAAGCGGCGGTTGGTGCGGAACGGCGTCGCCCTCGCCGGCGAACATCCGCGTCGGGTCCTCGTCCTCGCGCTTGAACGGCGAACACGCCGGCGGTGAAGGGGAAGCTGCCGGGCAGGTTCTCGCGCAGCAGCCAGCGCAGGAGCTCGCCGTGGTCCTCGTAGCGCGGCAGCGCGACCTTGCGGATCTTGCGTGCCGGACAGCGACGTCGTGCGTCAGCGCGGTGCGGATCTCCTTGTCGCGGATCTTCACGACGTGCTCGTCGCCGGAGTAGGCCTCGCGCACCGTCGGCCACTGCTCGAGCATGCTTGCGGCAGCGCGGGTCGAGCTTGCTGCTGCGCCTCGCCAGTCAGCGCCGCTCGACGGCTGTCGCGGTCGCGAGCTCGCCGCCTCGTGCAGCAGCGCGGCGCGCTTCGCGCAGGCTGCTGGCAGTCTCGCGCGCGCTTGCGCCTGCTCGGCGCGTGTGCGCGTGGTAGCCGCGCACCGTCTCGGCGATCTCGGCGAGGTAGCGCACGCGCGCGGCCGGCACGACCGGCGTGCTGGCTGGACGCGTGGCGCACGTCGACCGGCGGCAGCGTGCCCTCGCTCGAGCGCCAGGCCCGTGCTCGGCCAGCCGCCGGCGCAGCGCCTGGTAGAGCGCGGTGACGCCGTCGTCGTTGAAGCGCGCGGCGATCGTGCCGAACACCGGCATCTCGTCCGGGCGTCTGCGCGAACGCCTCGCGGTTGCGCTGGACCTGCTTGGCGACGTCGCGCAGCGCGTCCTCGGCGCCCCGGCGCTCGAACTTGTTGATCGCGACGAAGTCGGCGAAGTCGAGCATGTCGATCTTCTCGAGCTGGCTCGCGGCGCCGAACTCCGGCGTCATCACGTACAGCGAGCACGTCGACGCAGCGGCACGATCGCCGGCGTCGCCCTGGCCGATGCCCGGAGTCTCGACGATGACCAGGTCGAAGCCCGCCGCCTTGCACGCGGCGATCACGTCGGGCGAGCGCCGGCGGCACCTCGCGGCCGCTGTCGCGCGTGGCCAGCGAGCGGAAGTAGACGTTCGGCGCCGTCGATCGCGTTCATCCGGATGCGGTCGCCGAGCAGCGCGCCGCCGCTCTTGCGCCGCGTCGGGTCGATCGGCGATCACCGCGATGCGCAGCTTGTCCTCCTGGTCGAGCCGGAAGCGGCGGACCAGCTCGTCGGTCAGCGACGACTTGCCGGAGCCGCCGGTGCCGGTGATGCCGAGCACCGGAGCATGCCGCGCCGGTGCGCCAGCGCGTGCAGCTGCGTCCCGGCGGTGCTCGTCGGCGACCGCCGTTCTCCAGCGCGGTGATCGATGCGCGCGAGCGCGCGCGCGGTCGCCGCGATGCGAGCCCGGACAGATCGCGTCGGCAGGTCGGCGCGTGACGTCGAGGTCGACGTCGCAGCGCGCGACCATGTCGTTGATCATGCCCGGCAGGCCCAGCCGCTGGCCGTCCTCCGGGCGAGAAGATGCGCGCGACGCCGTAGCCCTGCAGCTCGCGCGATCTCCGTCGGCGACGATCACGCCGCCGCCGCCGCCGAAGACCTTGATGTGCCCGGCCGCCGCGCTCGCGCAGCAGGTCGACCAGGTACTTGAAGTACTCGACGTGGCCGCCCTGGTAGGAGCTGACGGCGACGCCCTGCACGTCCTCCTGCAGCGCCGCGTCGACGACCTCGTCGACCGAGCGGTTGTGGCCGAGGTGGATCACCTCGCACGCCGGATGCCTGCAGGATCCGCCGCATGATGTTGATCGACGCGTCGTGGCCGTCGAACAGGCCGCGGCGGTGACGAAGCGGACCGGGTGGCGCGGGCGGTAGCCGCCCGGTTGAGACAGCGTCTTTTGACGCGCGGTGGCGAGATCGTCGGGCACGGCGGAAACTCCGGCGCGGCTTTGAAACAAAGAGCTTCAGACTAAGCCCGCTCCGGCGCGCTAGTCTACCTCCTTGAACATGACGAGCATCTCTTCGATCCACTCCGGATCGCACGATCGAACGAGAACGGCGCTCAACAGCAACACCATGAGGGGGACATGCTGGTCCTCGGCATAGTCCGGCATCAGCATTCGCATTTCGCCATCTTCATCAACGACCAGCGCGGCCTCGGTAGGCTTCAGCACCGTGCCATGGTCGGAATGCTTGACGCTATGAAGGTTGGCTGAGTTGGTTGTTCGCATGAGTTTGTCCTCCGCATTTGGGTGGCAAACTAGGCCAGCAGCTTAGAAACCTCCAAAATAGTTTGACGTTTCGCCGATTGAAGCGTCAAAGCGGCACAACACTAGCGATGGCGCGCGCGTCGCGTGTATGTTCCGCGCCATCATACCCATGACAGCAGCGGCACTCGGCTACGAGGAGTGAAAGGCTTGACCGCGAAAAGGATGAACCCCGAAACCATCGCATTGCACGGCGGCTATCGCAGCGACCCGACCACGGGTGCAGTCGCGGTGCCAATCTATCAGACCACTTCCTACCAGTTCCAAGACACGCAGCAGGCGGAGAACCTGTTCGCGCTTCGCGAGCTCGGCAACATCTACACTCGCATAATGAATCCGACGTGCGACGTCTTGGAAAAGCGGCTTGCGGAACTGGAAGGCGGGGCGGCTGGGCTCGCCTGTGCCTCAGGACAGGCTGCGTCCACCTTCTGCGTTCTCAACGTCTGTCAAGCCGGCGACAATTTCGTAAGCTCGACAGATCTCTACGGCGGGACATGGAACCTGTTCGTCAACACGCTCTCGTCGCTCGGCGTGGAGGTCCGTTTCGTGGATCCGGCCGACCCGGAAGCATTCGCGCGCGCTACCGACGCACGCACCCGCTGCTACTACGCCGAGACGCTGCCCAACCCCAAGCTACAGGTCTTCCCGATCCGCGAGGTGGCGGAAATCGGCCGACGGGTGGGCGTGCCGCTCATCGTCGACAACACGGCTGCGCCGATCATCTGCAGACCCCTGGATCATGGCGCCGCCATTGTGATGTATTCGACCACCAAGTACATCGGCGGCCACGGGACATCTATCGGCGGCTTGGTGATCGATGGCGGCACCTTCGATTGGCAGGCGCACGCGGCGCGCTTCCCGACGCTGAATACACCCGATCCAAGTTATCACGGCGCGGTCTGGGTCGAAGCCGCCAAGCCGCTCGGCCCGATCGCCTACATCCTCCGCATGCGGGTGGTGCTGCTGCGCGACCTCGGGGCGGCGATGAGCCCGTTCAACGCGTTCCTGTTCCTGCAGGGAGTTGAGACCTTGCCGTTGCGGATGCGCGCGCACTGCGAAAACACCGTGAAAGTCGCTGATTTTCTCGGGGGGCATGCGAAAGTCGGCAACGTCATTTTCCCGGGCTTCCAGGCAGGCGAGTTGCGAAGGCGCGCCGACACTTATCTCCGCGGCGGCTATGGCGGATTGCTGGGATTTGAGCTCAAGGAAGGCCGCGACGCCGGCCGCCGTTTCATCGACCAGCTCAAGCTCGTTTACCACGTCGCCAACATTGGCGATGCACGGACGCTGGCGATTCATCCGGCGACGACTACCCACTCGCAGCTCTCGGCGGAGGATCGCCTGGCGACCGGGGTGTCCGACGGCTATGTGCGGCTATCGATCGGCATCGAGCACATCGACGACATTCTCGATGACCTATCGCAGGCGTTGGAAGCCGCGTGATGCACACGCCGTCCAGTTCGCCGCGCGCGCTCGGCCGTTACCCGAGCACACGACTGCGGCGCAACCGGCAATGCGGCTGGTCGCGCCGGCTCGTGGCCGAGCATCGCCTCGGCATCGATGACCTGGTCTGGCCGGTGTTCGTCGTTGAGGGGGAGGCGCGCCGCGAGCCCGTCGCCTCGATGCCCGAAGTGGAGCGGCTCTCGGTTGATCTTCTCGTTGATGCGATCGGCGCGGCGAAGGAACTCGGCATCCCCGCCATCGCGGTATTCCCATCAATAGCCCAGGAGCTGAAGACCGCCGACGCGCGCGAGGCACTGAATCCCGACAATTTGATCTGCCGGGCGGTTCGGGCGATCAAGGCGGCGCATCCGGATATCGGCGTGATCTGTGACGTCGCGCTCGACCCCTTCAGCGCCTCCGGGCACGACGGCGTAGTACGTGACGGCCGCGTTGTGAACGACGAGACCGTCGACATGCTGTGCCGGCAGGCGCTCGTGCAAGCGGCCGCTGGCTGCGACATCGCGGCGCCCTCGGACATGATGGACGGACGCGTCGGCGCCATTCGGCAAGCTCTAGATAAGGCCGGCTTTCAGGACGTGCAGATCATGTCCTACGCGGCGAAATACGCGTCGGCCTTCTACGGCCCATTCCGCGACGCGGTTGGTTCGGCCTCGCGGCTGAAGGGCGACAAGAAGTGCTATCAGATGGATCCCGCGAACGCGGCGGAGGCGCTGCGCGAGGTGGCAATGGATATCGACGAGGGGGCCGACCTGCTGATCGTGAAGCCGGGCCTGCCGTATCTCGACGTTTTGCTCTCGGTGTCTTCAACCTTCGGCGTTCCCACCTTCGCCTACCACGTCAGCGGCGAGTACGCGATGCTGAAGGCCGCGGTGGCGAATGGCTGGCTGCAGGGGGATGCCGCGCTCTTGGAGACGCTGATCGCCTTCAAGCGCGCCGGCGCCGCCGGCATCCTCACCTACGCCGCGGTCGAGGCGGCGCGTCTGCTGACCAGAGGCTGACGCTCCGGCCCGGCGCTGCCGCGGGATCGTTCTGGCCCACCGAAACTGCGCCATACTCTAGGAGGGTTCAAGCAGGCGGCCGACATCTAGCCTAACAGTCGTAGTAGCCGTGGAAGAACCGGCCCTCCTGGTGGCCGTGAACTGATCGTCGGTGGCATCGAGGTCGAGAACGATCTGCTCGGGCGGCGGACCATCGCGTCCAGGAAGGCATCAACGAAGACGCGCTCCAACGCCTGCAAATCACTGCAACGTCTTTCTGGTCGATATTCGTATAGACGCCTGTCGTCATCTCTCTCCAGTGGGCGTCGGGCGACGACATGTTCTGGTTCGAGATCTTCTCTGGAGCATGGACCGGCACGCAGACGATATCGCACACGCGGTCGACCAGCAACGTGAAGAGCTCGCCGCGGTGCTCTATGGTCACGCCCATCCCGAGTTTCGCATCGCCGCGCACTGGTAACTGAAAGCGAGCGCGTACGTCGACCACGGTAGCTTTTCGCCCTCGCACGCTGATCGACCCTTTCACGAAACCGGGAGCCGAGTGTACGGGTGCGATGCGCTTCGGCTCGGGTGTGAAGATGTCCCGCATGCAGGACGTTGGGACCCACCATTCGTCGATGTGTGCGGCGCCGTCCGCGGCGTTGCCCCAAGGCGCGGCGACCTGCATGGAATCGCGCCGCTATTTCTATTCCACGTATTCGGACGTTATCTATCCGTTCGCTTTGACGTGCAAGGAAACGGCATCACGTATCTTGCCTGAACGCCGCTTCAGGCAGTCAATTCATCTCGCATGGGAATTGCGAGCTGCCGCGAGAGACGATAGTCCGCCAATATGTCACGCATGGAAACCACGCCCACGACCTCACCTGCAGACATGACCGGCAAGTGCCTGAAGCCGCCGCTGATCATGACGTCGAGAACCTCTGCAAGCGGACAGTGCGCCGACACCGTCTCCGGGCGTCGCGTCATGACCTCCTCTAGACGCAACTTGTCGACGTCACGTCCGAGCGCGACCACCTTCGCCACGATATCGCGTTCGGTAAAGATGCCGAGCAGCTTGCGGCCTTCGACGACTGGAACCGCCCCGATGCAACGCTCCGCCATGACTCGCGCCGCCTCCCGCACCGTTGCGGTGGGCGGTTGAGTCACTAAGGATCTGCCGGTGACCATTGTGGCGACCGAGACGTTATCCATGAATTTCCTCCCAGATGGGGACGGACTCGCTCGCGACAGCTCTTTTGCAGTGGCGCGTCAATCCGCACCCCTTTTGCGCCAGCATGTCACAAGCTTGGGCAATTGTCATTTGGGTTCGTTATGCCGCCGCCTCCATCAGCGAATTCGGAACGGCTGCCGAACTCGTAACCCTCAGAAATTGTGACGAACAAGAGTAGCTGCATGAGCAGTGCAAACTGGTGCGGGTGAAACGAAGGCAATCCGAAGATGACGGGATTGATCGATCTTTGGGCTGGCCGGCTGCCGCTGTCGACAGCGTTCTGGAATTATGCGGTCTTTTGGGGCTTCTTCGTAAACTTGGTGGCACTTGCCGTGTCTCTCGTAGCGGTGATGTCGGCAAGCCCATATGACGATCAGTTCCGAGGCAACTGGCCTGTCTATCTCGCGGTGCTTGCTCACGTACTGCCAATGCCGTTCAACGCGGCCGTCCTTGTCGGCGTTTGGCGGAGTGCCGACCGGCCCGAGAATCCACCTCTCGTCTCACTGCTGGCGAAGCTGGCGATCGCCGGGTGGGGACTGGCCTTGCTTATGGCTTATCTGATTATCCCCTAGCAGGCTGTTGAAGAAGTGCCTGGTTTGGGCGACATCGGCATGATTCACTCGATCAGTTTGGAGGTCGGGGGATTGATGCGCGGCGGGGACGAGCGGTCGGGTGAGTTGTTCAGCTACATCGACCTGGAGGCGCGGGTTCGGCGGGACCACCCGCCGCGTGCGATCCGGGAGATCGCGAACGTGGCGCTGGAGGCGCCGAGCGCGGACTTCGCGGCGCTGTACTCGCGGATGGGCCGGCCCTCGACCGCGCCGGAGCGGCTGTTGCGAGCGATGCTGCCGCAGGCGTTGTACTCGATCCGCTCGGAGCGGCAGCTGATGGAGCGGCTGGAGTACGACCTGCTATTCCGCTGGTTCGTCGGACTCGGGATGGACGACGCGGTGTGGGACCACTCGACGTTCTCGAAGAACCGGGACCGGTTGCTGGCGGGAGAGATCGCCGGTCGGTTCCTCGGCGCGGTGCTGGAGCAGCCCAAGGTGAAGCGGTTGCTGTCCAGTGAGCACTTCTCGGTCGATGGAACGCTGATCGAAGCCTGGGCGTCGCTGAAGAGCTTCAAGCCCAGGGAACCCGGCACTCCGCCGCCGGACGGTGGCGATGGCGGTACGGGCGGCGGAGATTCCGGCCGCAACGCCACGGTCGACTTCAAGGGCCAGAAGCGCTCGAACGCGACGCACGCCTCGACGACCGACCCCGACGCGCTGCTGTACCGCAAGGGACCAGGCATGGAGGCGCGTCTGTGCTACATCGGCCACGGGCTGATGGAGAACCGCTCGGGGCTGATCGTCGACACCCGGCTCACACGAGTGTCGGGGCATGCCGAGCGGCTGGCGGCGCTGGAAATGATCGAGCCCCTGGGGGATCGTGCGCGGGCGATCACGCTCGGCGCCGACAGGGGCTACGACGCCGGCGACTTCGTGATAGAGCCGCGCGAGCTGAACGTACGCCCGCGCTTGGCGCGGAACACCAGTGGCCGGCGTTCGGCGATCGACCGGCGTACCACCCGCCATCCCGGCTACGCGGTGAGCCAGCGCATCCGCAAGCGGATCGAGGAAGCGTTCGGCTGGATCAAGACCGTCGCCGGCCTGCGCAAGACCCGGTTCCGCGGCCTGGAGCGTGTGGACTGGGCCTTCACCTGCGCAGCCGCCGCCTACAACCTTGTGCGACTGCCCAAGCTGCTCGCGGAGGCGCCGCCGTGAGCACACCCATGGACTGTCAGTTGATCGGCCGGTGGCGGATCGTCGAGGCCGATATATGGGACCGCGACCATCTCGACCTGGCCGAGCCGGCCATGATCGTCATCGAGGCCGACGGCCACGGCGAGATCGCCTTCGCAGCCATGCAGGCCGGCCTCGACCTCGAATACGCCCGGACGCTGGTCTTCTTCACCTGGGCCGGCTTCGACGAGGGAGACCAAGTCACCGGATCCGGATCGGCCGAACTCCAAGACGACGGCACGCTCGAAATCGAGTTCGCCTACCACTTCGGCGACGAGGCAACCCTCAAGGCCGAGCGCGTCAATTCTTCAACAGCCCGCTAGAGCAAGACCGAAATCACTGAAACTCCGGAATCTGGACACGAGCGCCGTCGACCGGCGTTCGGCCCGCCCGCCGCAGCGCCCGCCGTTGACCCTTCGGGTTGCGCGCTGCATAGTCGCGGGCGTACTTGGAAGATCCCGAACAAGTCCAGCGTCGGTGATTTCTGGGCGAGCGTCGTCTCGCGGCTTATCGTTCACAAACGAGCTGAGTAGGGGAGAGAATGGTTGGTGACTATGGAGCTCTCGCTGGCTGACGAGACAGAGGACGGATTGGCTTCGGCCCGGCGGGTTCTCCGGCTGGAAGCGGCGGGGATCGACGCACTTGCCAAGTCGCTGGACGTAAGCTTCACCCGCGCCCTTCAGCTTCTGGAAAGGGTGACCGGCCGCGTGATCGTGACCGGCATGGGCAAAAGCGGCCATATCGCGCGGAAGATCGCCGCTACCATCGCATCGACCGGCACGCCGGCCAGTTTCGTCCATCCGGGGGAAGCAAGCCACGGCGATCTCGGCATGGTGACCGAGCACGACGCGGTAATCGCCTTGTCCAACTCCGGCGAGACCGCCGAACTCGCCGACCTCGTCACCTACGCGAAACGATTCGAGATCCCACTGATCGGCATCACCGGAAGTGGCGCCAGCACGCTCGCCGGCGCCGCCGACGTAGCTCTGGTGCTACCTGACAGCCGGGAGGCCTGCCCGATGGGACTGGCGCCGACAACGTCGACAACCGTGATGCTGGCGCTGGGCGATGCGATCGCGGTGGCCCTGCTCGAGCGCAAGGGGTTTTCCGCCGACGACTTCCACCTGCTGCATCCCGGCGGGAAGCTGGGCCGCATGTTGTTGCGGGTCCGCGCCATCATGCACTCCGACGATGCTGTCCCGATAGCTCCCCGCGAGATGGCGATGTCCGAAGCGCTGCTGATCATGACCGCCAAGAGTTTTGGATGCGTCGGCATCATCGATGACACCGGACGATTGCAGGGAATAGTCACCGACGGCGATCTGCGACGTCACATGAGCGACAACTTGCTGTCGCTGACCGCCGGCGAGGTGATGACCCCGCGTCCGCGAACAATCAGCCCGGACGCGCTCGCCAGCGAGGCTTTGGGCGTGATGAACTCACGCTCCATCACCAACTTGTTCGTGGTCGAGGACGGCCGTCCGGTCGGCATCATCCACGTTCACGACTGCTTGCGGGCCGGCGTCGCCTGACGGAAGCAACAGCGTGCCATGTCATGCAGCCGCCGCTGTTCGGAGGAGCGCGTCGTGTCAGCCTATCGATGCCACGTAGGCTACACGCGATCGTCGCTTCCGGACGCTTCTCGAGCTCGTTTGCTCAGATCCATGCGGATTTTGCTACCGGCGCTTGTCGCCGTACTTGTCGGCATGGCGCTGCTGCTTCCTGAGTTTTTCCCCGGCAGCGGGCGCGCACCCGTCGATATCACCATAGCCGAGACCGGATCCGAAGCCACGGGCAAGGGGATGATCAACATTACCTACTCGGGGATCGACAAAGAGGGGCGACCCTTCTCCATTTACGCCGACAGCGTGGATGCGGCTCCCGCCAGAGCAGATCTCCTGCTATTGACCCGGCCTCGTGGCCAGGTCTTGCTGAAGGACGGCGCCGAACTCACGCTCGCGGCAAATTCCGGCGCCTACGATCGCGCGCGCGAGTCGGTCGATCTTCGGGAGCAGGTGACGTTGCGGCGGGGTACGGATCTCGTGATCCGGACCAGTCAGGCGAGAGTGGAACTGGCGGCTGGAGAAGCTTTCGGCGATCAGCTGGTGGATGGAGAGGCTTCCTTCGGCGCCTTGACTGGAAAGGGCTTCCATATCGCCGACAGCGGCGATCGGATTTTCCTCCACGGGCCCGCTCGGCTTCTCATCCGGCCAGGAGCGAAGCCTCGGCTGCCATGACCCGAACACGGATGCAATCGCTCGTGATCGCCATGGCGTTGCTGGGCCTCGCACTCTCGCCGGTGTATGCGGCCACGGCTGCCGAGATCGGATCGGACAATCGCCAAGTGCCGGGAGCTATCCTTATCGATGCCGCCAAAGGAATTGAATGGGTCCGAACCGCTCGGCTGGTCATCGCCCGGGGCGACGCGAGGGCGAAACGGGATGATCAAGAAGTGCGAGCCGAAGTTCTTACCGCGCACTATCGTGAACGGTCGGATGGCAGCATCGACGTGTGGCGTATCGATGCGGATGGTAAAGTCGCGCTACACATCGGCATCGGAAAGCGCTTTCGGTGAAAGGGCGACGTACGACGTGGACAAGCAGGTTATGACGATCTCGGGCGGCGAGCAGGTCGGCGTGACGGCGTCGACCAGCCGGATCACCGCCGAGAAGGAACTCGAGTATGACACGAAGACAAGGACCCTGATCGCGCGGGGTAATGCCGTTGCGGTTGATGGCGACAGGACCGTGTACGGCGAAGTGATCTCGGTGCACTTGCGCGAGCAGGTGGAGGAGGGCCAGTCGCGACTGCAACAACTCGAGGCTGAAGGCAACGTCCGCGTGATAACGCCCGAGGAAGACATTCGCGCCGACCGAGGGACCTACAATGTCGAGAGCGGCGTCGCTACGCTCGATGGGTCGGTCAAGATCGTAAAGGGCACCAACGAATTGAATGGTTGCAGGGGGGAAACGAACCTGAAAACGGGGGTCAGCAGGATCACCGCCTGTCCTGGCCAATCCAATGGCCGAGTGCGCGGTATCATTCTGCCTGAATCGCTGAAGAACCAGTGATTTCATATGGAAGTAGCAAACTTCGCAATGACCGGCAGCTCGGACGTCAGCGCTTCGGCAGCGGAAGCGATGACGCGCGGCCCGCGGCGTCCACGGCCGTCCGCATGGGATCGCGGCCTGTTCGCGGTGAATCTCGGAAAGCGATACGGGAGTAGGCCGGTGGTGAGCGGAGTGAGCCTAGAGCTGCGGCGGGGCGAGGTGGTCGGGCTGCTCGGCCCCAACGGCGCCGGGAAAACCACCTGCTTCTACATGATCACCGGTTTGGTCGCGCCGAACGAGGGACGCATATATCTGGACGGTCGCGACATCACCAGCCTGCCCATGTATCGCCGCGCCCGACTCGGCATCGGTTATCTCTCCCAGGAGCCGTCGGTCTTCCGCGGACTCACGGTCGAGGACAATATTCGCGCCGTTCTCGAGGTGGTGCAGGAATCCCGATCGCATCGGAAATCGATCCTCGATGCTCTGCTCGAGGAATTCGCGCTAGGTGACGTTCGCGATACTCTTGCGGTTGCTCTCTCCGGCGGCGAACGAAGGCGAGTCGAAATCGCGCGAGCGCTTGCCTGTAACCCGCAGTTCATTTTCCTCGACGAGCCCTTTGCAGGTATCGATCCGATCGCCTTGAGCGACATTCGCGATTTGGTCGTTCATCTAAAGGACAGAGGCATAGGCGTCTTGATTACCGATCACAACGTGCGTGAGACGTTGGATGTCATAGACCGAGCTTATATCATTTATGATGGGAGAGTGTTGACCGAGGGAGAGCCTTCTGAAGTAGTCGATAATCAAGACGTCAGACGCCTGTATCTGGGTGACCGCTTCAGCTTATAGGTGCGGCGATGGCGCTTACACCTCGACTTGATCTGCGCCAAAGCCAGTCGCTGGTAATGACGCCGCAATTGCAGCAGGCGATCAAGCTCCTGCAGTTTTCGAACATGGAACTCAGAGAATACGTCGAAACCCAGCTCGAACAGAATCCACTCTTGGAGGCTGACGAGAGCAGCGACGCATTCGAATTGAAGGAGGCACAGCCGGACGTCGAACCGGTGCGAGCAAGCCGCGAACCAATGTCATTGGATGTGGCGGTCGGCGATGAAGCCGTGGGATTTGGAGACGATCACCTAGATCTGGAGATGCCGGACAACGTGTTCGATACCAGGAGTTCCGATGTCGACCACTGGCCGACCGACGCTGTCGGCGGCAGCCGTGGGCAAGGGCGCGGCGGTAGTTTCGAGGATCATGCCGCCCACCAGGAGGAGCTTATCTCGGGCCAGACGACGCTCCAGGATCATCTGGCGACACAGTTGGCGGTAGAGATACACGATCCAGCCGACCGGATCATCGCCGTCCATCTCATCGACATGCTCGACGACGCCGGCTATCTTACCGGTGATATCGCGCAGCTTGCAGAGCTCCTCGGCTGCTCGGTGGCACGAGTAGAAGCGACGATCGAGCGTCTTCAGGAGTTTGAGCCTCCCGGCATCTTTGCACGGTCTCTGGCTGAATGCCTGGCCCTGCAGTTGCAGGAGAGAGCTCAGCTCGACAGGCCGACGAAGATAATCATCGAGCATCTCGATCTCGTCGGCAAACGAGACTGGCCGACGCTAGCCCGTCTTTGCGGCGTGAACCTGCAACATGTGACCAAGCTGGTGTCACGCATCCGAAGCTGTAATCCAAAGCCGGCGCTCGCGTTCGATCGCGCCGTGGCGCAACCTGTGATACCCGATGTCATCATGCGGCCGCGGCATGGCGGCGGATGGCTGGTGGAGCTCAACAATGAGGCGTTGCCACGCGTTCTCGTGAACCACCAGTACTACACGCACGTGTCCAAGGCCGTCCGTAAGCGCGAGGAGAAACAATACGTCACCGAGTGCTTCCACTCCGCGAATTGGCTCGTGAAATCGCTGCATCAGCGGGCGACCACTATCCTCAAAGTCGCCACCGAAATCATCCGGCAACAACAGGAGTTCTTTCTCAGCGGTATTCAGGGCCTCAGGCCCCTGGTGTTGCGGGACATCGCGGAGGCGATCAGCATGCATGAGAGCACCGTCAGCCGCGTCACGTCTCAAAAGTTCCTTGCAACCCCGCGGGGCATCTACGAGCTGAAGTACTTCTTTACGCATGCGATAGGAGCGTCGAATGGCGGGGATTCACATTCCGCGGAGTTGGTCAGGCATCGCATCCGGAAGATGATCGACGACGAAGCGCCTCAGGCGGTGTTGTCCGATGACGCGCTTGCGGAATCCTTACAAAAGGAAGGAATCGACATCGCCCGGCGCACCGTCGCCAAGTACAGGGAAGCGCTGCGAATTCCGTCTTCCGTGCAGAGGAGGAGAGAAAAAAGTGAGATGGCCGAACGGCAAACATGAGACATCGGTAAACCCTGCGGCCGACGGGAGGCCCACCTCTCGGCCTTGCCACGGCTCCGCGTGGAATGCTTGGACTAGGCCCGCGCCGCACGAGGAACCCGCCATCACGTCGATGCGGAGCCAAGCGAACAAGAGTTGCCCCTCGACGTTGGGCCAGTGATAATCGGGGAGCCACCGATCCAGATAATATGCGGATCGTAGCCGAAGCGGCAACGCGGAGCAGTCCCGCAGATCGGACCGTGTTGAACCCTCGTCGCATCGCGAGCAGTATCCCGAATGTCGCCGGTCGTAGCGATGGCGAAAAGGATGCCTCGCCGGGACCCGCGGGCGTAAGGGGCGAAAGCCACCATGGAAATTGCAGATCTACTGACACCTGAATCGGTTATTGCCAAGCTGCGTGCGACCAGCAAGAAGCAGGCGTTGCAGGAGCTGGCCCGACGTGCCGCGGAAATCACCGGCCAGTCGGAACGGGCGATCTTCTCGACGTTGACCAAGCGGGAGCGGCTCGGAACCACCGGCGTGGGCAATGGCATCGCTATCCCGCACGGCAAGCTGGCAAGTCTTGACCGATTGCACGGGATGTTCGCGAGATTGGAACATGCCATCGACTTCGATGCCATCGATGACCGGCCGGTCGACCTGATCTTCCTGCTGCTGGCGCCGGAGTCCTCCGGAGCCGATCACCTGAAGGCGCTGGCGCGTGTCTCGCGCCTTTTGCGAGACAAGACCGCTTGCGCCAAACTGCGTGGAACGGACGATGCCGAAGCTCTCTATGCGCTTCTCGTCGATACTACGGCGAGCTGGGCAGCGTGAAGCCGCATCGCCGAAGTGAACCGCCCGTTGGAATGATCACCGGCTCTTGGCATCGAGCAGCCCGAGCTGCCGGAAACTGGTGTGGCCGCGGCGCGAGATGATCAGGTGATCGTGCAGGACGACCCCTACCCGGTCGAGGGCATCGCGGACCTGCCGGGTCATCTCGATGTCCGGTTTAGAGGGTTGCGGATGATTGCTGGGGTGGTTGTGAACCATGACCAGAGCCGAAGCGTCCAGCGCCAGCGCGCGCTTAACGACCTCGCGCGGATAGACGGGCGTATGGTCGATCGAGCCCTCGTGCTGCACCTCGTCGGCGATCAGCACGTTGCGTCTGTCGAGAAACAGTAGCCGAAATTGCTCGATCATTCGATGCGCCATCGCCGCGCGGAGGTAGGCCACCAGCTTGTCCCAGTTTTCGAGCACCGGCCGGTCGGTCAGATCCTCGAGAACCAACCGCGCCGCGAAAATGCGCAATGCCTTGAACATCGTGATGGTGAAGTGATCCATCCGCTGGAACTCTGCTAGTTGCTCGGCGGACGCGTTAACCACGCCGGCGAGACTGCCGAAACGGCCGAGGAGCTGCTTGGCAATCGGCTTGGTATCGATCTTGGGTATGGAGAAGAACAGCAGGAGTTCCAGCAGCTCGTAATCGGGAAGACCGTTGTCGCCGCCGGCGAGAAAACGGTCGCGCAGACGCTGGCGGTGACCCAAGTAGTGTGGCTGATTGGCAAGATCGATCTGCGGAAGGCTGTCCGACAATCCTAGGGCCGCCCGACCGTGTTCCAACCGCTCGCGCAATGCCGGCCGAGGATCTATCCCCTCGAATATCCAAGCGCGCTCGATGCCGTCCCAGCGTCCGCCCAGTTCCCGCAGCAAATTGCGGTGAGGATGCGTCTCGCCCTTCACTGAATAGCGGATTTTGTCGCCGGTTGGATTGAATTCGGTCACCGAAAGCCCCAGCGGAGGCTGCGGTGCGTCCGAAAGCTCCCCCATCGATGGGCAATTCCTCAATTGGAGGCGCGACTTTGCCTTCGCCAGTCCCAAGGCTCGATGAACTGGCCCTGCCAGATACCCGAACCAGCCGAACGGGCCTCACCTTCCTGCGAAACGTAGTCGGATCCGTAACGACGATAAGCAAGCGCCCACCCGTCTCGCACCATGCGCGCATTGAGGTCATCCGCGCCGACGTAACAGATTGCGATCAGCCGGCCATAACGGTCGCGCCTGCTGCCCTTGCACGTCACTACCTTGCCGTTGGTAGCGCTGGTAAGCGCTCGCGTGGCGTTCTGGCCGCACGGCCAGTCGACCCCGGAAAGCATGCACGATTGCCTCGATTCCGGCGCATCGATGCCATGCAGCCGGACCCGCTCGCCCGAAACTTGGATGGTGTCCCCGTCGATAATTCGCGCCTCACCGATGACGTCCGCGCGCGCCGGATTGAGGAGGGCCCCCCACACGGCCGCAATGAGAGCGGCAGTTATGATGCTCCGAGCCGACCTCCGCAACGCCGAACTCAGCCAGAACGCCAAGACCGAATGAAGCTGAATCAGCGGATGCGACATCAAGGAACTCCCGAGCGGGAAGTCGAAGGATCATCCCTTTTGGGGTAATATACTCTTGATGGCCCAATTTGCCAGCGTGATTTGAATCATCCTGGAAAAGTCAGTGACGGCTGTCACCGCCCGTACGTGCTTTGCGGGCGCCAACTTCAACATTTGGGAGGCGAGGCGAGAACAGCACCGGCAACGCTGGCCTGTTCCGCCGAAGCGCGGGAACACCGGTAGCGCTTGCGTCGCGGTGGCATAATCGCGGTCAAGCGCCGTCCGCGCCACGTGCTCCGGTGAGGTGCCTTGGGCAGAGGAGATCAGAAACTACGAGTCAGCCGATCACCGGCAGCACCTGATCCGTGTGGTTGCCCAAGTCTTGGGGACGACTTCGGAAGTGTGTTTCGCGGCTATGCGCGTACGTCCACTACGGTCCGGCCGCGTACTTGGCCTTTAAGTATCCGCTCGGCCTCGGCCGGCACGTCCGCCAGCGGCACCTCGCGGCTGATGGTTTCCAGCTTGTCCATCGGCAAGTCTCGCGCAATTCTTTGCCAAGCCTGCGTGCGCCTGTTCATGGGGCATGTTGCTGAGTCGATGCCGAGCAGGTTGATGCCTCGCAACAGGAAAGGAATCACGGTCGCCTCGAACTTGATTCCTGCGGCATTACCCACCGAGGCGCAACTGCCCCAATAGCACAAACTCGCCAGCAGATTGCCGAGGCTTGGACCGCCGACGTTATCGATGGCGCCCGACCACCGTTCCGGCCCGAGCGGCGCTTTCAGGGGCGCCTCCAGTTCCTTGCGATCGACGATCGTGGTTGCACCAAGCCCCTTGAGGTAATCGGACGTATCCGGGCGGCCGGTGACCGCGGCGACGCGGTATCCGAGGATGGCAAGCAGAGCTATCGCGACGCTTCCAACGCCGCCGGCGGCGCCAGTTACCAGGACCTCGCCCTGATTTTCTGGGCGAAGCCCGTGATCCTCGAGTCTCATAACCGCCAACATCGCCGTGAGTCCGGCGGTGCCGACGGCCATGGCTTGGCGCAACGTCATACCATCCGGCAACGGAACCAGCCATTCCGACTTCACGCGCGCTTTACCGGAGAAACCGCCCCAGTGGACTTCCCCAACGCGCCAACCAGTGAGGATAACCTCGTCGCCCGGCTTGAACCTTGGCGAAGCCGAACTTTCCACGATTCCCGAGAAGTCGATTCCCGGAACATGCGGATACGCCTTGACCAGCCGGCCAAGTCCCTTGACCACCATCCCGTCTTTGTAGTTGAGATCGGAATAGGCGATATGGACCGTCACGTCGCCTGGAGGAAGCGCGTCATCGGTCAGCGTTTTCACGCTTGAGTTTACCTTGCCTTCCTCATTCTCCAATACCAGCGCGCGAAACTCTCCAGACATCCGCATCAATCCCTCTGTTTACCGGAAAGCAGGTGAAGGATCAGCTGAAGATCGCCGCGATACTCGCGCAACGGCGCGTTCCTACCGCCCCACGCTCGATTGCCCCGCCTGCTTGTAGGCACGCATAATTCTCTGACCGTCCGGGCCGCTGCGCCTCTCCCACTCCTCGGCCATTCTGGAGCCGATTTCTCGCAGCTCGGCGAGTAACTTCGGGTCGGCGGCGGCAATAGACATCCCCTGCGCTAGAAGCTCATCCATAGCTTCATTATTCGCCGAGGCGCTGGCTTGCCAGCCGCGGTTTTGGGCTCCGATAGCGGCGTTCAGCACGGCCCGCTGTGTCTCAGGATCGAGCGATCCGTAAGCCGCCTTATTGAACACGACAACGCTTTTCGGCAGCGCCACCCTTAGGTCATAGTACTCGGTGGCCGCTCTCCAGACCTGCTCGGCGGCGCCCGCCGCCAGCGATGAGATCGCCGCATCGATCTGACCCCCGGCGAAAGCCTCGGTCATTGTGCCAGGGGCCGGCGTCGGCACCGCGTCGGCAAGGATAGCGAGCCGATGTATGAGGGGGCCGTCATCGCGTAAACGAAGCCCCCTCAGGTCGTCCATCTTTGTAACTTGCTTGACGGCGAACATGCCGCGCGGGGGCGTGGCGACAACGAAGACGGTATGCAGACCTCGCGCCTCCAACATCGACCGGAGAACGGCGCGCGACGCGTCCCACAGCCGCAATGCTTCGTGATAGTCGGTCGCCAGGAACGGCACACTATCGACCTCGAAAGCGGCATCCTCGTCCCGCAAGTCTGAAAGCAGGAACTGTCCGGCCGGTGCCTGGCCGGCCGCGACTACCTGCCTGATCTGTCGGCCATCGTGATGGGCGGGATTGGGCAAGACAGTAATACGAAGCGCGCCGGCGGTTGCCTGCTCAACCTCGCTGGCGAATTGTTCCAGATTGCGGACCTCAAACGATCCTGGCGGAGCAGCCGACAGCATCTCCCAGGTGGCGGCGGCCGCCACCGATGTCCAGGCAAACACCATCAGGGTGGCGCAAAATGCCACGCCTGCTCGCCCGATTCGGCGGACGGCCGACCCCATTCCAGACTTCGTTACACCTGGAGTCAACCCTTCCCCTTGATGGCGTCTTTGACGCCGCCAATGGCGTTCTGGATCTTGCCTGTAACCTTGTCGCCCTTCCCCTCGTCCTTCATCTTTTCGTCCCCAAGCACCTCGCCCGCCTTCTCCTTGATGTCGCCCTTGATTTTCTTGCCGCTGCCTTCCACCCGATCTTTGTCTACCATCTGTCCTTTCCTTCGATGATCAGCGCAACAGCACAATCATGCGCCAGCAATTGAACACTTTTGAGTGGATGAAGGTTCCTCATCGTGATTACCGGTGCGCCACGTCGGTGTGGAGGAGATGAGGCTGGCTTATTCCTTCAATGCCGGGCGAGCGCGCCCGCGACTTTCGTGATGGTCGCGGATTCCGGATCGGTGTCAGGCGCCAGTTTGATCCAGTACGGCTCGTGTCTTGGAGCAATCAAATCGTTAACGCTGCTGGCGCCGAGCACCCAACGGCCCCCCTTCATGTGGTCCATGTACCGGCCGAGCGGGCTATTGATGAAGACATGGCCAGCGTGCGCTCCTTTTCCGCCGGCAATGTCGAAGGTCTTGCAGTTTTTCCGTTCCAACCGCCTCCGGACGACATCGAACAGCCAAGAGTTGTGGTATTCGCGCTCGCGGAAGAGTTGATCCGTCGTGTAGAGTTTCTTGAAGTCGTGGAAGAATGCTTGGATCGCAGGATGTTGAAGGTTGTAGGCTAGGAAGCCACACTCGGAAAATGTCGGGCGCTTCAGATAGCCGAGCAGATGGTCGGGTGGCACGACTTCCTGAAGAAAGGACGGCGGAATAGCATCGAATACCACTATGTCGCCATCCAGCCAGCAAAGGATGTCTGCCTTGCATCTGACGCTGGCATCGAAAATGGCGAAGCTCTTATGACTGAATCGCACGGCGTTCCAGCGATAACCGACCCCCTGCTCCATGCGAATGAGCTTGAGCTTCGGAACCGGCCACTTACTCCCCGTACGGCGCTTCGCGTGGAGCCGAAACTGAGCGCCACGCCACTCATTTCCGTGAGCGCGTGGATTATTCCGATGCCGCTCCTTGAAGGCGACCAACTCCGGACACGCGGAAATCAGGTCGACGACAACAATGCGCTGGCTGCAAACATCCGGCGTGAATCCTTCGGCATAGCAATACAGTGATACGTCTTTGGGCCAGTAACGATCAAAGCTCTCCATCATCCTACGGCCATATTGTTCGTACCCTTGCCGATTGAAGGTCGTCACCGCAGCTACGGACCTCATTTGTGGTTCTCTTGCATTCGTTAGATCATCCCGGCTGTCTTAACACGCCACGTTACAGCTTGATTGTAGTGGCAGCAATGCTTCAACGTATCTTGCATCTTATTGGTTCCTCATGCATAATGCCCGCTCCCGTGTACCCTGAACGGGTATACGATCTAAGGCGTCCCAGTTCCTCCCTTGATGATGCAGAGCGGTCGAGGGTATGGAAGGCTGGCCGTGATCGAAAAAGGTCGAGGATATGGAAGGCTGGTCGGGCCGGCGTGTGCATGATGCCGTTTGCTTGGCGTTTGATGATGTTGTCGGCAGACGCTTCGGGACGCGAGCCGGAGGAGTGAAGAGTTCGCCTAGCGCTCTATGCGCTAACAACCGTGAATGACGGACCGCAACGGCTTAGCTTGCGGATAGAAACGCGGAAAGCCATATCCGGCCTCAGTGCCAAACGGCAGGCGATCCCCATGCGAAGACTGATTGTACCGGCGGTGGTCGCGCTAATATTGCTCACCGCCATAGGTTTTTATTTTTTCGGACGCGGTCTCTCCGAAGTCACCTATAGGCTCGCTCCCGTGGAGAGTGGACCGATTGCCAGCGTTGTCAGTGCCGCGGGTACGGTCGAGTTGAGTACCAGCGTCCCGGTAGTCGCGCGGACGCAAGGGGACGTTCTCGAGGTCGTCGCCAATTACAATGCCGCGGTAAAGGCAGGAGATATCCTCGCCCGTATCAACCCGGATGCAGCGCTGGCGCGGCTGGAAGTAGCTCGTGCTGACCTCAATGTAGCTCGCGGCGCGGCAGAGATCGCGGCAAGCCAGATCGAGCTTGCCCGCCAACAGGTTGAGAATGCTCGGGCGTCGCTGGAGAGCGCGCGAGTTACGGTGAACGCGGCGCAGCTTGGAGTAAGCGACGCCGAGCGTGACCTCGGCATAACTCGCAAACTCGCGGTGACGGGGGACGCGGCGCGCATGGAAACCGAACGCGCCAAATCGGTCCGTGGCCGGGCCGGCAATGAACTTGCCGCTGCCATGGCGCGTGAAAGCGCGGCCGTGGCGTCCCACGACGCGGCGCAGGCGCAGCTGCAGGTGTCTCAGACCCAGCTCGGGAACGCGCGGGCCGCGCTTGCCGCTCGCGAGATCGCGGTTCGTCAAGCCGAGGAAGATGTCGGTCATACGACCGTCCGCGCCCCAGTAGACGGCGTCGTGATGGCTAAGAACGTCCTGGAACGGCAACTCGTGGCCCCGGGGCAAGTGTTGTTCACGCTGGCCGAGGATCTCCGTAAGATCGAAGTCCATGCCAGGATCGACGAAGCCGATGTTGGAAAGATCGCTCAAGGCCAGCCCGCTTCATTCGGCTTCAGCGCGTTCCCTGGGCGCCTTTTTCAGGGCCAGGTCGCCGGCATCCGCAAGATGCCGCAGATTGCCGAAGGCATCGTCACTTACGTCGCCGTAATCGTCGCCGGGAACGACGACCTCCTGTTGCTCCCCGGCATGACAGCGGAAATCCGCATTGTCGTTGACACACGGGACGATGCGCTCAAGGTGCCGAAGGCGGCGCTTCGCTTCGTCCCGACGGAACCCAGTGGCGCAGGCAACGCCGTCGCCGGACCTGCATCCGGAAACGAGAGGGTCTGGCGACTGAGCGGCGGCGATCCGCAAGCCGTGCCGGTTCGTACGGGGATCAGCGATGGCGTCTACACCGAGATCGTGGAGGGTGACCTGCAAGTTGGGCAAGATGTTATCGTAGGCGTTGTGCAGTCCGAATCGGCGCAACCAGCGGCACGGCTGAGGTGATAGTGCAACAGCTGATTGAAACCGTCGGCTTGACGAAGCACTATCGTTTAGGGCTTCAGGAAGTTCCCGCGCTCACTGACATCTCCATTTCGATCGGTCGAGGGGAACTAGTGGCCATCATGGGGGCTTCGGGTTCGGGCAAGTCGACCCTGATGAACCAGCTGGGATGTCTCGATACGCCGACCGCCGGTGTTTACATGTTTGAGGGAATCGACGTGTCTGGCCTGTCGTCGGAAGCGCTTGCCGGTCTTCGCAACCGGAAAATCGGATTTTGCTTCCAGTCATACAACCTGCTGCCACGCGCGACGGCTCTGGCCAACGTGGAATTGCCGCTGGTCTACGCAGGCGTTGACGCGGCCACGCGTCGAAAGCGTGCGGCGGCGGTGCTTACCGAAGTCGGGCTGGAGGATCGCCTGCATCATATGCCCACCCAGCTCTCCGGAGGTCAGCAGCAGCGCGTGGCCATCGCCCGAGCTCTCGTCAACGAACCGGCATTGATCCTGGCGGACGAACCTACAGGCACGCTCGATTCAAAGACCGGCCTCGAAATCATGACGTTGTTCGATCGCTTGAATCAGACAGGGATAACGATCGTCATCGTTACGCATGATGAAAGCGTCGCCAGCTTCGCGCGACGCATCATTTCCTTGCGAGATGGTTTTCTGATCGAAGACCGGGCGCTGGACAAGCTCACTGATGCCGCGGACGCGCCGCTGCGTATCGCTACCAGAGCTTCGGCGTGAACTACACTGACGCGCTGGGCAGCGCCCTAGTCGCAATCCGCGGCAATGTCTTGCGGAGCCTGCTTACGATGCTCGGCATCGTCATCGGTGTATCCGCGGTGATCGCCGTCATCGCCATAGGTTCCGGCGCGCGGGCCGTGGTTGTCGAACAAATACAGAGCTTGGGCTCGAATCTGATTGTCATCGATGCCCGGAGCAGCTTGTGGCTATCCGACCATGACGCGGATGCCATCAAGAGAGAGGTGCCCGGGGTGGCGCTGGCCGCGCCCATTCTCCGCGGCGGTCTCACTGTAACGCACGGCAGCATGTATTGGCCGACGGTCGTAAATGGCGTGACGGAGGATTTTCTCGAAGCACGCGATTGGCCACTCAGCGTTGGCCGCAACTTCGACTCCGACGAAGTCAATTCCGGCGCCAAGCTGGTATTGCTCGGGGCAACCGTCGCACGCGTGATGTTCAGTGATCGCGATCCGGTGGGCGCGGTGATCCGACTAAAGAAGGTGCCGCACACGGTCATCGGCGTGCTCGCGCCGAAGGGGACGTCCAACACGGGGCGGGATCAAGATGATTTGGTTGTCGTCCCGCTGAAGACGGCGCGCGGTCGGCTTCTCGGTACTAACCCGGTCAACCCCGAGCGGATCGACACGATCCTCGTCAAGGTCGACCAGGGATGGAGCCTACAGCAGGCGGAGGCAGAGGTTCGCGCGCTGGTTCGCGAGCGCCCACGCCTCGCCGCCACTCTCGACGACGACATTACAATCAAGAACATGGCGGAAGTACTGCGGATCAAGGAATCCTCAGCCGGTGCGCTTGCCCTTCTGGTTGCGGCGATCGCGTCGGTTTCGCTGATTGTGGGCGGAATCGGCATCATGAACATCATGCTGGTTTCAGTTGTCGAGAGAACTCGGGAGATCGGCATTCGGATGGCCGTCGGCGCCCGCCGGGTCGACATCCTGTCCCAGTTCCTCGTGGAGGCGATTACCCTCTCCAGCATCGGCGGGGTTATCGGAATCGTTCTCGGCATAGCCGCATCGGCGGCTATAGCCGCATTTGCCAAGTGGCCGTTTATCTTCAGTCTCCAAGCAGTGGCTCTGGCCGTCGGCTTCAGCATCACTGTCGGAGTCGTATTCGGGTTTTATCCGGCGCGGCGCGCTTCGCTGCTCGATCCCATCGAGGCGTTGCGTCATGAATAGCCTTTCCGATCCTCTCTATGGCGTCCCCCATTCTCTTTGATGTTCGAAGCGGGGCCAGGCTCTCGCGACGGAGGTGCTTTTTCCGATGGTAAAGTCGAGTGTACGCGGTCGCGGTTCCGGGTTCCTGGCTTTCCGTCGGCTACCCCTTTCCTGTCCGCCCCGCACCGCAGCCGTATCAAAGCATCGGCGGGGATGGACGGGCATCAAATGTGCGATGATCTTGCTCATGCAGCTGGGCCTGTTTCTTCTCGGGAGCGGCTCCGCGCAAGCCGACACGCTCGCCGGGGCGATGGCTAGCGCTTACCAGACTAATCCGACATTGCTGGCGGCGAGAAAGCAGCTGGCCGGCGTCGACGAACAGGTCGCGCAAGCGCTGTCGTTCTGGCGTCCGCAAGCAGGCGTCGTCGCCGGCGGCGGCTACATAAAGGATCTATCCGGGCAAGAAGATTTAACGACAGCCCCTAACTCCCAGTTCTCGACGACGGACGGTCCGACGGTCGTGCTCAATCTTCAAGTGAGGCAGCCCATCTACAATTTTTCCAATGCTCCGAGAGTGAGGCAAGCGGAGGACCAGGTCCGGTCGGGCCGGGCCCGCCTGATCGCCGTCGAGCAGGACATTCTGCTCCGTGCGGCGATCGCCTATCTCGACCTCGTTCGGGCGGAAGCTTCACTCCGATACAGCGCCGAATACGAAGATTCCCTGCGAAAAAGTCTGGAATCCACCCGCCGTCAATTCGACGTGGGTCTTGTCAGGAATTCCTCGGTCGCACAGGCCGAGTCGCGGCTGTCGGCGGCAACGGCGCAGCGCATCCAGGCGGAGGGAGCGGTCGCCTCGGCGCGCGGTAACTATGCTCAGGTGATCGGCCGACCTCCGGACACAGTATTCATGCCCGAGATGCCGGCCGGCATGCCGGAGAGCGCGGATCAGCTAATCGAGACCTCTGCCGCCTCCAATCCCAATTTGATCGCCGCTCAACATGACGAGAGAGCCGCACGAGAGGGTGTCGATGTCGTCGCCGGTCAAAAGCTCCCCGAATTCGGCGTCCAGGGATCGCTCAATCCGAATTCCGCAAGCGTTCTGGGTGTGATGAGCATGCCTCTCTACAACGGTCTCTTGGACCCGCAGGTGCGGGCGTCAAAAAGCCTAGTCGGCCAGCGTCGGCTGGAAATGGAAGCGCAACGCCGGCAGGCCGATCAATCGGCTCTCAGCGCTTGGCAAGATTACCAATCCGCGCAAGGCAGGGTCGCTTCTTACGAGGCGCAGCAGAGGGCGGCCAGGATTGCCGTCGAGGGCACGACGCGCGAATACAATCTAGGCCTTCGCCTCGTATCCGATCTGCTGAACAATCAACTGGAACATTTTCGGTCGCAGGTCGACTTGATCGGGGCGCAGCGCGATCTGCGGCTCGCCGGGTTTCAAATGCTTGCGGCCATGGGTCGTCTCACGGCCGCAAATCTGGGCTTGCATGTTGATGAATATGACTCAAGCCGGCACTACCACCAGGTCCGCGACCGCTGGTGGGGCACGGGGCCCGATCTCGAAGCCAGTGATAACGATCGCTGAATTGCATCGCTCGGCGGAAGATTCGGCACGAACTATCCAGATAATAAGAGCGGAAGCTGGCCGCGGCGCGATGGCCGGCGGCGCTGCCCAACCCAGGATGTGGTTTTCTCTAGCGTGAACGATCAAGCCAAGCGCAAGCGCAAGAAGAACAAGCGGCAAACCGGCTTGCTCCGCGCCTTCGGGAGAGTGCTCGCGCTGGCTCCGTTAACGAAGCGCGTCGTCGTTATCGGCGGACTATTCATATCGAGCATCTTCGAGTTGCTCGGGCTTACGATGATCATTCCGCTGCTGGCAACCGCCTCGCTCGATCATCATGCCAGCAAGGGCGGGATCAGCACCGCGATACGCTCCGGCATGGAGGCGATAGGCCTGCCGTTCGATCCATTGATCATCCTGATCTTCATCGTTGTCGGACTCTCGTTGAAGGCGATGATCACAATCAGCACCATGAGCTATGTCAGCAACATAGTGGCCGATATCAGCAACGATTATCAGATACGTCTGCTGCGAAATCTCTTAGGCGCGCAATGGAGCTTCTTCATTCGCCAGCCTCTCGGGCGGCTGGTGCACGCGACGGGTCCAGAAGCAGGCGCCGTCGGCGAGAGTTTTATGCATGCGTCGACGATCATCGCCAATTTACTGCAAGCCAGCCTGTTCCTAGTCGTCGCGACGCTGATTTCGTGGAAGCTGGCCGCTCTGGCACTGGTGATCGGCTTCTTGATGTTCCTGTCCTTCGGCAAAATGGTGGCCCAGAGTCGGAGCGCGGCGCGGCGTCACCGCGCCCAGATGCGCCAGCTTGCGGCCAACTTTACTGATGCGATGATCGGCATCAAACCGATTCGCGCGATGGGCCGCACGGATCGTTTCAGCAGGCTGTTCGAGGCCGACGCCCGCGGCATCGCCGATACCTTGCGGACACGGGTGGTCAGCAGCGAATATGTAAGCGAGATGCAGGAGCCCGTGATCGGCTGTCTGCTGGCGGTGGGGTTCTACTACGCGACCCAATCGCCGACGCTCCATTCCACAGACGTGATTATCATGGCCCTTCTGCTGGTCCGGACCATCAGCCTGCTCGGCCCGATGCAGAAGACATTTCAGAGATTCATGCAATCGTACGACCAGTATAACTCGCTTAAAGACTTGCTGAAGGAGACGGCCGACGCGGC
The DNA here is from genome assembly GCA_963786265.1 of uncultured Alphaproteobacteria bacterium. Classification (GTDB taxonomy): domain Bacteria; phylum Pseudomonadota; class Alphaproteobacteria; order Rhodospirillales; family Defluviicoccaceae; genus Defluviicoccus. Next base: position 21,347 of record CAWAYT010000054.1, on the reverse strand, counting down.
CGAGGATGCGGGCGGGCGGGTGGCGCCCACCCTTGAGAGCGGTATTCGCTTCGAAGGAGTCTGCTTCAGCTACGGCGACAAGCCGGTTCTGACCGGGCTCGATCTTGACATCCATTGCGGCCTGGTAACCACGCTCGCCGGGCCGTCCGGAGTGGGGAAGTCCACGACAATCGACCTGCTTGTCGGCCTTTACCAACCGCAGGACGGATGCATCCTGGTTGACGGTATCGATTTGCGGGAGATCGACCTGCAACAGTGGCGGCGGCTGCTGGGGTATGTGCCGCAGGAGGTAACGCTCTTCCACGATACCATCTTTAGGAACGTCAGCCTGTGGGAGGAAGGCATATCCGAAGCGGAGGCGATCGCGGCGTTGCAGGCGGCTGGAGCATGGACTTTCGTACAGGAAATGCCGGACGGACTGCACCAGATCGTCGGCGAACGCGGCCATCGTCTGTCCGGTGGGCAACGCCAGCGAATCTCGATTGCGCGCGCCCTTCTCCACCGACCGCGCTTATTAATTCTCGACGAGGCGACCACCGGCCTCGATCCGCAGACGGAAGCCGAGATCTGTGACACCATACAGGGCATCTGCCGGGAACAGCGCCTGACTGTACTTGCTATTTCACATCAGCCGGCTTGGCGGCGCGTCGCCGATCGCGTCTACGTCATCCGGGGCGGAAAAGCTGAAGACAATGCGCGCCCACCAGGCGAACCTTTGACGGCGATGACGGTCGCAGGCTAGAGCACTTGGTCGACGCCGTTGTGGATCGCCACGTCGACAATCCCTACGAACCAGCCAGCTCCTCTCGCAGCATTTCTAGAGCAAGCCACTCGTCCTCGGCCACCGCGAGATCCGCATCCGTCGCGGCCAGCGCCGCCGAGTAACGCTCGAAAGCCTCCCGGTCACGTGCGTATAAGCTCGGATCAGAGAGCGCTTCGCGCAGCGCGGCCTGCTTGCCGTGCAAGCTGTCGATGCGTGCCGGAAGGGTCTGTAAGGCGTACTTCTGCTTGAACGTCATCCGCCGCCGCTCCGCTGTCGCCGCCGAGTTCCCCCTAACTGGCCTGTTTCGCTCCGGCTTAGCTGGCAACGCCACGCTCTTCTCGGCAATGCCAGGTCCGCGCTGCGCGAGCATGTCGCTGTAGCCGCCCGCATACTCCCGCCAGCGTCCGTCACCCTCCCAGAGGAGGACCGACGTCGCCACTCTGTCGAGGAAGTCACGGTCGTGGCTGACCACCAGCACCGTGCCGGGGTACTCGGCAAGCTGCTCCTGCATCAGGTCGAGGGTTTCGAGGTCGAGGTCGTTGGTCGGCTCATCGAGCACCAGCAGGTTCGATTCCTTGGCGAGGGCTCGCGCAAGCAACAGCCTTCCGCGTTCGCCGCCGGACAAGGCATGAACCGGCGTGCGCGCCTGTTCCGGCGTGAAAAGGAAGTCTTTCATGTAGCCCAGCACGTGCCTCGGCGTACCGTTCACCAAGACAGTGTCACCGTGGCCGGAGGTTAGCGCTTCGTCCAACGTTTGATTGGCCTCGAGGCTCGCGCGACCCTGGTCTAGCGCGGCTATGGCGAGCCCTGTCCCGAGTACGACGGTTCCGGCGTCCGGAGGCAACGCCCCGGTTAGCAGACTCAGTAGCGTCGTCTTCCCCGCGCCGTTCGGCCCGACGATGCCAATGCGCTCGCGGCGCAGCACGCGGGTGGAAAAATCACGAACGATAGGTCGCCCTTCGTACGACTTGCTCACGCGATCGGCGGCGATCACCAAGCTTCCGGATGCCCCGGCATTCGACGTGGTCATCTTGACCCGGCCCGGCGCGCTCACCCACTCCCGTTTCCGCTGGCGAAGAGCCTGCAGTTCGGCCAGCCGGCGAACATTGCGTTTGCGCCGGGCTGTCACTCCGTAGCGTAGCCAATCCTCCTCGCGAGCAATCCGCCGACCCAGCTTATGCGAGTCCCGCTCCTCTAGCTCGAGCACCTCATCTCGCCATTGCTCGAAGTCCACGAAGCCCCGCTCGAGCCTGCGAGTTGTTCCGCGATCCAGCCAGACCATCGCGCGCGACAGTGACCGCAGAAAGCGGCGGTCGTGACTGATCAACACCAGCGCCGAGCGGAGCGCCGCCAGTGCACTCTCCAGCCAGGTGATCGTTGGAAGATCCAGATGATTGGTGGGCTCGTCCAGGAGCAAGATGTCCGGCTCTGAAGCCAGCGCACGTACGAGTGCGCATCGCCGTGCCTCGCCGCCCGATAGCTGGCTGGGATCCTCTCCGCCGTCGAGCCCGAGTTGTCCGAGAAGGTAGCGCGCCCGGTAGGGATCATCGCCGGGCGCGAGTCCCGCCTCGACATACGCGAGAGCAGTGGGAAACCCGGCCATGTCAGGTTCCTGAGGCAAATAGCGGACTGTCGCGCCGGGCTGCAAAAAGCGGCTGCCGGAATCCGGCTCAAGCAATCCCGCGGCGATCTTCAGCAGGCTCGACTTACCCGCGCCGTTCCGTCCGACGAGCGCCAGCCGCTCGCCAGCACAGACGGCTAGAGCCGCCCCCTGCAGCAGCGGCGTCCCGCCGAAGGTCAGGTGCATATCCTGGAGAAGCAGGAGCGGTGTGGGAGGCATGACGATGAGCTAAGGCGCGGTCGGCGGGATCCCGAGGGCACGCCAAGAAGTGGTGATGCTAGTCGAGCCCCGAGAGCAGTCGGCTCATGACGCTACCCAACGCACGGCAAAGCTCCAGAAAGGCGTCGGGATGAACGCGCGCCTTCTTGCTGACCGCCGCCGTCGTGGCCCGACGTCGCAGCTCGCTCCGCGTGGAGCGAGCAGCCTCGATGTCAGCGGGTCTATGGTCAGCCCTGCATCCGCAGCGCGCCATCGAGGCGGATGACGTCGCCGTTGAGATATGGGTTGTCGATGATCGAAAGAGCCAGCTTGGCGTATTCGCCCGGATCTCCCAGCCGCGACGGGAACGGTACCGAGGCACCCAACGTCTTTTGGGTCGCCTCGGGTAGTCCGGCCATCATCGGAGTCTTAAAGATGCCTGGAGCGATGCAGACGACGCGGACGTGAGAACTGGCGAACTCGCGCGCGGCCGGCAGCGTCAGGCCTACTACGCCGGCCTTGGACGAGGCGTAAGCCGCTTGACCAACCTGACCTTCCAAGGCGGCGATCGATGCAGTGTTGATGATGACGCCGCGCTCGCCATTTTCGAGCGGCTCCAGGTTCAGCATGTCCGCGGCTGCCAGCCGCATGACATTGAAGATGCCGATGAGGTTGACGCTGATCACCTTGGTATACAGCTCTAGCGCGTGCGGGCCCTTTTTGCCGACGATCTTCGCCGGCGGCGCGATGCCCGCGCACTGGATGAGGATGCGCGCCGGCCCATTGGCCTCGCGCGCCTTGGCGATCGCGGCCTGCGTCGATGCCTCGTCGGTCACGTCACAGACGCAGGCGAGGCCGCCGATCTCGCTCGCTACGCGGTTTGCCGCGTCCTCGACGACATCGAAAATGGCCACCTTGGCGCCCTTGGCGGCGAGCGCTTGGGCAGTGGCTTCACCGAGACCCGAGCCGCCGCCCGTGATAATCGCCGCTTGACCTTTTACGTCCATATCTCTCGTGCCCCTGCATGTCGCCGGCGAATATCGACCGCAGTCACGGTGCTCCACCGGGTTCTGTTTCCATGAATTCAGGCGATCCGAAGCGGCCGGCCCGGCGACCGCCGAACCGAACCACCCGGAAAGAGCGCACCGCCTGCGAATGGCGGCACGACACTGCTATTTAGACGAGACGCTCGATTTAGACGAGACGCTCGATAGACATCGCCGTAGCCTCGCCGCCGCCGATGCACAGGCCCGCCACGCCCTTCGTTAGGCCGTGCTTCTCGAGCGCGTGCAACAGAGTGACGACGATCCGCGCCCCGGATGCGCCGATCGGGTGACCCAGGGCGCAGGCACCGCCGTTGACGTTCACCTTATCACGCGGGATTCCAATGTCGTGCATCGCCGCCATGGTGACGACCGCGAAGGCCTCGTTGACCTCCCACAGTTCGACGTCGGTATTTTTCCAACCAGTCTTCTCCAGCACCTTGCGGATTGCCCCGACAGGAGCCGTGGTGAACACGTTCGGCTCCTGGGCATGCGACGCGTGCGCCTTGATGACCGCCAGTGGTGTCAGGCCGTTTTTCTCCGCGTATGACAGACGTGTCAGCACCAGCGCCGAAGCGCCATCGGAGATCTTGCTGGACGTCGCGGGGGTCACCGTGCCGTTCTTGCGGAACGCCGGTTTGAGAGTGGGGATCTTGTCGATGCTCAACTCAAACGGCGCCTGATCGGTTTCGACCAAACGGTCACCCTTGCGCTCCTTAACCAGCACCGGCGCGGTTTCTTTCTTGAATGTGCCGTCCTTGTTGGCGGCCTGCGCGCGCTTTACCGACTCCATGGCGAACGCGTCCTGCGCCTCGCGGGTGAACTGGTACTTCTCCGCGCATTCCTCGGCGAAGGTGCCCATCGCCCGGCCCTCCTCGTAGGCGTCCTCCAGGCCGTCGTAGAACATGTGGTCCATGAGCTTGTCGCCATGGCCGAGCCGGTAGCCTGTACGCCCCTTCAGCACCAGGTACGGCGCCCTGCTCATGTTCTCCATGCCGCCGGAGACGACCACGTCGTGCGAGCCGACGAGCAGATTGTCATGGCCGAACATCGTCGCTTTCATCGCCGAGCCACACATCTTCGTCAGCGTCGTCGCACCGGCGCTCCAGGGGACGCCTGCGTAATGTGCGGCCTGCCGCGCCGGCGCCTGCTTGAGGCCCGCCATCAGGCAGCAGCCCATGATCACTTCGCCGACATCGTCGGGAGAGACCTTGGCGCGCTCGAGCGCCGCCCTGATCGCCACGGCGCCTAAGTGCGTCGCCGCGACGTCCTTGAAGTCGCCCAGCATGCTGCCCATCGGCGTCCGCGCCGCGCCAACGATCACGACAGGATCTGATTGTTCGGCCATCTAACTCTCCTTACCCTCTATTCGACCACGTTTGTTGCGCGACCCGAAGAGCGTTGCCAAGGCAACGCGCCGCAGCCGGTCATCCCGCGCAAATTTACGACCTTCGTCACTGAACACGCCGCGTACGCCCGTCCCGCAGGCCCGGTGCCGCCCAGATTCGGACCGGCCGGCATACTAGTCTATATAGCGATCCCTGCAAGGGTTTGCCCCGCCCGCGAATGCGATTCGATCGCTAGCAGCGAGCATGCAGGATTGTAACATCCGTCGGCGCACGCCGGCGACGCATTGCCTTCGCCGAGTTACGCTCGTACTACTTCGCGCCAAACATCTTCTCTGCATCGGCGAGACCGAGCTCGAAGTAACGCTTCTGGGCGGTCGCGTCCTTCAACGAAATCGTCATGCTCTCCAGGTTCTTCGGCCGCAGTACGTGGATCGGCTTGCGGTAGTAGATGCGGCCGTCGACCTCTATCGACACCCTGCCCATCTCCTCCATCATGCGGTTGATGACTTGCGCCTGCGTAAAGATACGCTTATTCGGCAGCGTGAGTTGAATGTCGCTGACCAACAGATGCGTATCGATGCTGTTGAACGGCAGCGTAAAGATGCTGGAGTGGTAGATTTTATCGAGCTCGGCGTGGTAGTCGTAGTCGGTGAAGTCGCAGGCGATGATCTCGTCGACCTCGGGATCTTGAAAAATGCTGGCGAGAGGCGTGTTGTCCAGGTAGCCGCCTTCGATGTAGTAGTCGCCGTCGATCATCACCGCTTTGAAGTAGGGAATAGTGGTTATGCCGGCGAGAAAGGCATCCATGAACGTGTCCAAGCTCGCATCATCGATCGACTTCAGGATCTCGTTGACCTTGAAGTAGCGGCTTTCCCGTTTCGTGACGTTGGTCGCGAGAATGTCCCAGCGAACGCTGGCGAGCGCATTGGCGAGCACCTCCCGGCGACGCGGATCGTCCAGCAGCAGCGACTTGCGGCAGTTGTCCTTGTCGACCGTGAACAGATGGGAGCCGCTCGGCAGCAACGATGGCCTCAGGCCGAGGAAGTTCGACAGTACGTGGAAGATGTCGGTCACGCTGAGCCGCATCGTGCGCGTCAGCACCGGCGGCAGCTCTTCCGAGCCGGGATCCCAGAGCAGGTAGTCAATGGTGATGTTGTTGCCGGAACTGGTGGATGCGATGTGCACGACCGGAATGTCGTGCTGCTTCAGCCACACCAGCGCGCCAGCGGTGTAAAAGCTGCGATAGCCGCCGCCCGACGCCACAAAGCCATATTTCGTCATCCCCGCCTCTCCTCTCGCCCACTTTTTCGTAAGCTGATGCTAAAGGGAGCGCCGACCGTAGCCTACCATAATGGTTGCGACGCGTTACGAGCCTGCCGAGAGCAGTCAAGAGCGCTCGCGCGGCAGTCGCTCCACCGGCATCACCGTTAGATCGTGCAGGCGCCAGTTGAGCGGCATTTGCGTGATCGACTGCCCTCGCGATCTGATCGACCCCGGCGCGCCCGCCGCGCGGGACGACGTAGGCTTCGCCGAAGAACAAATGGCCGTCCTCCCGCAGGCGGACTTCCGCCCTCTCGACCCAATCCAACTCTTCCAGGCGCTTTTCCAGTTCTTCCGGCAGCGGCTCCAGGCCGGACCCGTCGGTTTTCTTCGGCCGTTCATTCATCAGATCGGTGACCGCGTTGGCTACGTTGGTCGCGCCGTCGTGCAGGATGTCGAGCGACACCAGTCCGGCGGCTACCGGATCCGCCCACCAATAACCCAGACCAACGCCGAGGACGCCAAGAGCGGTGGCCGTTCCCGCCATCCGGTCGGCTTTCATCATTTGGGCGTCGGCGAACAGGATCTTGTCGTGAATCCGTGGAGCCAGCGCGAGCTTCGCCCGGCCGAGAAAAAACGAGGGTACGCTTCCATAGATCAACGCCAGGAGCATTGGCCAGCCTGCCCAGATGGTTTGGCCGAACAGCGTCATGCCGCCGATCGTCGTCCGCTCGTCGGCGATCAGCTTTACCGCCGCTTCGATCAACAGCAACGAACCCATGGCCAGCAACGCCAAGGACGCGGTCAGATAACCGATGGAAACCGCGGTGTGGAACCCGTAGGGATAGCGAGGACGCGGCAACCAGCACGGCGATCTTCATCGCGAGCAGGAAAGCGATCGGCACCATGCTGATCACGTTTCGAAGAAGTTGGTGCGCATCGCCTGGGACGTGCCCATGGTGACGTACATGAGCACCGCCGCGGAGGCGGTGTAGGCAAGGCCCCACCACTCCAGCCGTCGGGCGCGATCGAATAGGGCCTGCTGTTCGGGCGGGAACTCGTGATCCTCGCGCGGACTCACCGCATCGCCTCCTCGGCGGCGAGTTGACAAACCGCCATTTCGCCGAGCCCTTGCATGAAGCGATCCAGGGCAAGCAGGAAAGCGCTTTCCCCCGGCCTGGTGGCGATCACGTGCCGCTCGACCACGAGCGCGGACCCGACGGGCCGCATGCCGTGCGCTTCGATCTCGAAGTCATATGCCGAGACCACCTCGCCAGAGGTCGGCCGAGGGCACCGGTACCGCGCCGGATCGATGCACCGCCGCGCTTATGGCAAGCCGATCCGGGGCCACGGCCGCCGAGCGTCCGGCCGACTCATCCGCAAATGTCGCTCCCGGCGGAACGGCAAAGTGGAGGCGCGCCGTGAGATAGGGCTGAGATAGCGCCACTCGGGACGCGAACGGCGTCGTGCCCTGTAGACCGGCCGCCAGCACGTCGACCTCTCCCTCTTGCAACGCCTCGACCAGAGCTGACTCGCTCCCTTGCACCCATTCGACGCGCGCCTTGAGCTGCCTTGCCCACTGACGTATCAGCGCCGGCTCGATTCCTTCTGCCTCCTTCCCGGCGAAGCGTACCCAGGGATCGTTCTCGCTGACGCCAACCCGCATCGTGCCGTTGCGCACGCGCTGCAGCGTATCCTGGGCATCGCGCGGGAAGTCGCAGGCGACCGCCAGAGCCAAGATGACGGGAAACACGGCTAAAGGGCGCAAAATGCGAGACACCGCTTACACTCCGCCTCAGGTCGCAATATCCGCACCTACTAAGGCAGTGGCACGCTCGTCGTTCCCCACCGGGGTGCGCTGTGGCGCCAGGAGCAGCGGCCTGCCGCCACCGTACCTAAATATGCACAGCGAACACCATGCGAACCGTAATCCTATTTCTCTTCCTGACGGCGCTTGGGCTAGCGGCGGTCATCGCTGTCGATCGACTGCCGCCGCGGCACTGGCCGTTCGCGCCGCTCAATCTTCATCAGCCGATTGGCCTCGCCACCTCGGGCAAGCTTTCGAGTTTGCGGAGCAGTCCGGGTCGGTGCCGCGCCGTGCTGGATAGCTCGGCGATCGAGACCGCGCCCGTCGGCGACCGCATGGAAGGGGGCTTTTGCGGTTTGCAAGACGTCGTCGCCATCGAGAGGTCGAACCTCCGCTACTCGGGGCCGGTGCGGGTGACCTGCCCGATGGCGGCCGCCCTCTATCTCTGGGAGCGGGACGTAGTGATGCCGGCCGCGACCCGGCACCTCGGCGCGCGGGTCACGCGCATCGACCACCTCGGTACCTATTCCTGCCGCCGCGTCAACGGTGGCGCCGCCGGCCGGCCAAGCCAGCACGCCACCGCGAACGCGATCGACGTGGCCGGCTTCCGGCTATCGGATGGCCGGCGCATCTCGGTGTTCTCGGACTGGCGGGGCGACCCGGGCGAGCGCGCTTTTCTGCGCGAGGTACGCGATGGCGGTTGTCGGCTGTTTCGCGGCGTCCTCGGCCCCGACTATAACGAGGCGCACAGGGATCACTTCCACCTCGACATGGGGCCGTACAGCCTCTGCCGCTGAACAGCCCCTACCCTGAAACCGGAACCAATTGGCAGTCGTTCGTCAGGTGACGATAGGGCGGAGTAGATATGGACTTCTCGATGGCGGCGCTCGTCGGCACAGTCGCCGGCATCTGCTCAACAAGCAGCTTCATCCCGCAAGTCATCAAGGTGTGGCGGGAGGGGGACACCGAAGCGATCTCCAAGAAGATGTACCTGGTGACCGTTACCGCCTTCTCGCTTTGGATCATTTACGGCCTGATGATCGGCAGTATGCCCATCATCGTCTTCAATATTGCGAGCTTGGCCCTCTCGGCGACCATCCTGGTGATAAAGCTGCGCAACCTACGCCAGGCGCGTGTCGCAGCCGAACCACCCGTCGCCACTTAGCCCTGACTTGGCCGGTACCGATGCAAGAAGGTTCGGCGCGGAGACGATGGACATGAATACTCGCGCATCCGCGAGTATCCCCTGACACGAGGAGCACGAATTTGTCCGAGCTTGCCGAACCGGGCCCGGAGAACGGGTTCTACTCCGATCATGTCAGGCTGCTGAGGGACAGCCTTCGGCGCTGGACCGGTAGCGCGCTGATCGATCCGGCGGTTGCCGACGGGGACTGCGGGCAGTGGCTGTTTGAGGCGCCTTTTGCCGTGCTCTCGCATGGCACTGGCGCGGATCCGACATTCACCTATGGCAACCGAGCGGCGCTTCGAATTTTCGAGATGTCCTGGCGTGACCTGCTGTCCCTGCCCTCGCGTTTATCGGCCGAGCCGGTGGACCGGGCGGCGCGCGCCCAGTTGCTCGAGCAGGTGAGCAAACATGGATGCATAGAGGACTATTCCGGAATCCGCATCGCACGCACGGGCGAGCGGTTCCTCATCGAGCGCGCGACCGTCTGGAACCTGCTCGATCGCGGCGGCGACTACGCTGGCCAAGCAGCGATGTTCAGGCACTGGCGCCCGGCAGGTTAGTTGAGAACCTCCTACCGCTTAATCGCCTCACGAGGGGGTGATGATCTCCTCTTCGCGAGTTGCCGGCTCGGCGTCGCCGAATGTCCCGGTATTGGAGGGCGCTCGATCATCGGCCATGTGAAACACGGCTTCGATCGCCTCCACAATCGCATCTGGATGAACGTGGTGCACCATGTGACCAGTATGCGGGAAAATGCGCAGTCGGGACCCCGGGATCTCGTCATGTAGGCGCATCGCGTGCCCCCGATAATCGACGGCTTTATCCCCATCGCCAGCGACGATGAAGACCGGCACCCGGATTTGACGATAACGCGGACTGGTCCGCTCAGCCCATTCCCGAAGCGTCGTGCCGTCCTCGCCGCTCGCCCGCAGTTGCGATGGCCGTAAAGCCAAGCTCGCCGGGAATTCGTCGAAAGTGGGCGGGATAGGGTTGGGGCTGAACAAGGCCTTGACCGCCCCCCTGCCCGTCAAGGCGCCCAGCACGGGGCCAAGAGTATTACGGACCACCGGCCCGATCGCGGGCGCCACATTGAGGACCGCGATGGCGGCGTCCAAACGACGGTTCGGGAAGTAATAGCCGGAAGCGGCAACGACGCCGCGGATCTGGTCGGGATGGTATACAGCGAAGGTGACCACCAGGCAGGCGCCCCAGGAGTGCCCGTAAAGAACCGGCCGCTCTACCCCCAGCCGCCGCAGAGCCCCGAGGATCAGCTGCATCTGGGCTTCCGGCGTCCATGTGATGTTCTTCGGCCGATCGCTGTAGCCGAAGCCGGGCCGGTCGAAGGCCAGCACCCGATGCCGGTCCGCGAGCCGATCGACGAGGGCGATAGCGGGGTCCTGAAGCATACTGCCGTTCCCGTGCAGCAGAACGACCGGCGGGCCTTCGCCTACATCGATGTAATGCAAGCGGACTCCGTCCACCTCGATGAAGTTGCCGATAGGCGGGTTCGCGCGCTCTGACCGCCGCGCCGCCCAGTTCACCGCCGCCGCCAGGCCGGCCAGCGCCGCCGCCGAGCCGAGCGCGATGCGGGCGGCACGGCCCGCCCCAGCCTGGCCGCCGCCCTTGCGCGCCCGCGATCGGACTGGCTCCGGCTGCGCCGAATGGACGTTCGGACGGACCTCCGCGAGTTCATCGTTCTTCATAATCGTACTCTCCTAGCGGTAAGCGGCCGCTCTTCAGTCATATCGGCTCGGATGTGGAGCACGCGCGGTCGAACTTGCGTTCGCGTGCCGATGGCGCGGCGTCGCTCAAGCACCCAAGCCGAACGCTGTCCAGCGCGCGTGGTTCCACCCTCGGCGCCGCGGTTCCGGAGGCGCGGCATCAGAAACACCTGTCGCCGCAACCCGACGGCATGCTATGTCCCTCGTCCTCGAACCCTCGCCCAGGGCCGCGCGGAGAGCGCGCCGAGGCTTACGCGGCGAAGTTTGGACGAAAGCCCCTCAGCCAACACCCGGAGAGAGCAGCGTGACAGGCAATGGCACCAGCGCCGGCGAGAAGCTAACCGCTTATTCCGAACGGATGGAGCGTTTGCTCGACGAAATGGACGGCATGAAGGAAGACCTGAAGGAACTCAAAGCCGAGATCAAGAGCGACGGCTTCAATGTCCGCGCATTGAGTAAACTCGTGACGATCCGCCGAAATAAGCGAACCGCCGAGGTCGAGGCCGAGCTGCTGAACGATCTCGTCCTCTACGCGCACGCGACCGGCACGCCTCTCGATCTCGTCATGCCGGAGGAGAGCGAGTTGCCAGCGCCAACCCCAGCGCGTGCCTCGCGGGACTTGGACACATCCGCCGAAAGCTGAGCTCCTACCGACACCTCGCTTTACTGTCGCCGTGACGGTGTGACTGCCACTGGATGGCGGTGCTGCAAGAGGCTGGCATCCTTGGGCATTGTGCTGTAACTACCCGTCTGAGCCATTGCGGAATATCCTCGTGGTCGGGCGTGTTCCAAAGTCTGATTCGAAGAGGCTGGCAAGCACATGTCCCGGACATACCTGGTCACCGGCGGCGCCGGATTTATTGGGCAGTCATGTCGTCGTCGATCTGCTCACGCGCGGGAATCGCGTCGTGGTCTTCGACAACCTGCAGCAGGGCCACCGAGAAGCCGTCCACGGCGACGCCACGCTGGTCGTCGGCGACCTGTCCGATTGCGGAGCGCTGCGCCAGCTGTTCAGCAACTTCCGCTTTGACGGCATCCTCCACTTCGCCGCCAACTCGCTGGTGGGCGAATCGATGCGCAAGCCGTTCCTCTACATCGGCGACAACGTCACCAATGCGTTGAACCTGGTGCGAGCGGCGCTCGAAAGCGACGTGCGGCGGTTCGTGCTGTCGTCCACTTGCGCCATCTTCGGCCTGCCGTCGCGCGTACCGATCGACGAGGAAGTCGACAAGAACCCGGCCAACCCTTATGGCGAATCGAAGCTGATCATCGAGCGAATCCTGCGCTGGGCGGACGAAGTGCACGGGCTGCGCTCGGCTTGCCTGCGCTACTTCAACGCCGCCGGCGCGCACCCCGATGTGCCGATCGGCGAGGACCACTCGCCGGAAACGCACCTGATCCCGATCGCGCTGGAGGCGGTGCTCGGCCATCGCCCGCACGTCGAGATTTTCGGCGACGACTACGCCACGCCCGACGGAACCTGCATCCGCGACTACATCCACGTCTGCGACCTGTCCGACGCGCACGTCCGCGTGCTGGACGCGCTGGATGAAGGAAGCTGCCATCTACAACGTCGGCATTGGCCACGGCTATTCGGTGCGCGAGGTTCTGGACTCGGTCCGCCGAGTCACCGGCCACCCGCTGCCCGCCCGCATAGGCCAGCGCCGGCCGGGCGATCCGCCGGTGTTGGTGGCCGCTTCTGACCGGATCAGGCGGGATCTCGGCTGGAATCCCAGGTTTACGGAATTGGATGAGATCGTCGGCACAGCCTGGAAGTGGCGAGCGGCGCACCCGAACGGCTTCGCGACGCGAAAGGCCGCGGTCTGACGAGTGGTCGGCCAGCAAGAACTCCAGCCCCGGGGACCACACGCCTAGCGGCTAAGCCCCCTAAAACGGAATTTCGTCGTCGAAGTCGGGCGGCGGGCCGGCAGGGTCGGTCCGCCCAGAGCGGCCTCCGCCGCCTCCGCCGCCGCCCATAGGCTCGTACGCGGGTTCGCCTCCGCCGCCGTAGCCGCCGGCCTCTCCCTCGCCTCTGGCGTCGAGCAGCGTGAGTTCGCCGCGAAAACGTCCGAGAACCACCTCGGTAGTGTAGCGCTCCTGGCCGTCCTGGCCGGTCCACTTGCGCGACTGCAAGGCCCCCTCCAGATAGACCTTGGAGCCCTTGCGCAGGTAGCGTTCGGCGATCTCGCCGACCCGATCGTTGAATATGACCACCCGATGCCACTCGGTGCGTTCTTTGCGTTCGCCGCTGCCCCGGTCCTTCCAGCTTTCGGAAGTGGCGACCGACAGGTGGACGACCTTGCTTCCGTCCTGTGTGTGCCGCACCTCCGGGTCGCGCCCGAGATTGCCGACGAGAATGACTTTGTTGACCGATCCTGCCATCTGTGTCGCACCTTATCGAATGTTCGTCTTTCGCCCGCGCGCGATCAACTCGCCGAACCGAAATACCCCTCACCCCACCCCTCTCCCGCAAGGGGAGAGGGAGCCCGCTTGATCGAAATCCCTCTCCCTTCGACGGGAGAGGGTGGCGAGCAAACGCGAGCCGGATGAGGGTTTACGGAAGCCTCACCGCTCGATGTTGCTTCCAACCGACGTTACCTCTCGCTTGCGGAGTCGGACTGTATAGCCAAAGTGTCGGCCCACGCCACCGTGGTGACCGCAAGCTGCCGAGCGGCGCGGCAACGAACGACGTGTGACGCTATATCGCAGTCCGCACGGGCGCTATCCTCTACGCTGGAGGCATAACGGAGCAGGCATGGACAAGATCGTCATCCGCGGCGCGCGCGAGCACAATCTGCGGAACATCGACGTCGAGATCCCGCGCGATTCGCTCACGGTGATCACCGGCCTTTCCGGCTCCGGCAAGTCGAGCCTCGCGTTCGACACGATCTACGCCGAAGGGCAGCGGCGCTATGTCGAGTCGCTCTCCGCCTACGCCCGGCAGTTCCTCGAGCTGATGCAGAAGCCGGACGTCAAGTCGATCGAAGGGCTATCGCCGGCGATCTCGATCGAGCAGAAGACGACCTCGAAGAACCCGCGCTCCACCGTCGGCACCGTCACCGAGATCTACGACTACATGCGGCTGCTGTGGGCGCGGGTCGGCGTGCCGCACTCGCCCGCCACCGGGCTGCCGATCGAGAGCCAGACGGTGAGCCAGATGGTCGATCGCACGCTCGCCATGCCGGAAGGCCGCCGGCTGCTGCTGCTGGCCCCCGTCGTCCGCGGCCGCAAAGGCGAATACCGGAAGGAGCTGGCCGACCTGCAGAAGCGCGGCTTCCAGCGGGTCAAGGTGGACGGCGCGCTGTACGAGATCGACCAGGCGCCGGCGCTCGACAAGAAGCGCAAGCACGACATCGAGGTGGTGGTCGACCGGCTGGTGGTGCGCCCCGGTATCGGCGCGCGGCTCGCCGAGAGCCTGGAGACGGCGCTCGAGCTGAGCGACGGGCTGGTCTTCGCCGAGGATGCCGACACCGGCGAGCGGACGACGTTCTCGGCGAAGTTCGCCTGCCCGGTCTCCGGCTTCACCATCGACGAGATCGAGCCGCGGCTGTTCTCCTTCAACAACCCCTTCGGCGCCTGCCCGGCCTGCGACGGCCTCGGCACCGAGATGTACTTCGATCCCGAGCTGGTGGTCCCGGACGATGGGCTATCGCTCGCGGACGGCGCCGTCGCGCCATGGGCCAACAGCACCTCGCAGTACTACCGGCAGACCCTGCAGGCGCTGGCCGCGCACTTCGGCTTCGCGCTGACGACGCCGTTCCGCGAGCTGCCCGAGACGGTCAGGCAGATGCTGCTGTTCGGCTCCAAGGAGGTTGTGGGCATCCGCTACCATGACGGATTTCGCGATTACGAGGTGCGAAAGCCGTTCGAGGGCGTCATCCCGAACATGGAGCGGCGTTGGCGCGAGACCGAATCCGCGTGGGTGCGCGAGGAGCTGTCGCGCTTCCAGACCGTCACCCGCTGCGAGACCTGCGGCGGCAGGCGGCTGAAGCCGGCGGCGCTGGCGGTCAAGGTAGCGGGGCTCGACATCAGCGAGGCGACCGAGATGTCGATCGAGGCGGCGGCCGCCTGGTTCGCGACGCTCGACGCCTCGCTTCGACCGCAGCAGCGCGACATCGCCCGGCGCATCCTGCGCGAGATCAACGAGCGGCTGGGCTTCCTGAAGAATGTCGGCCTCGAATACCTGACGCTCGGCCGCGCCTCCGGGACGCTGTCCGGCGGCGAGAGCCAGCGCATCCGGCTCGCCTCGCAGATCGGCTCGGGGCTGACCGGCGTGCTCTACGTGCTGGACGAGCCGTCGATCGGCCTGCACCAGCGCGACAACGACCGGCTGCTGGCGGCGCTGCGCCGGCTGCGCGACATCGGCAACACGGTGATCGTCGTCGAGCACGACGAGGACGCCATCCGCAGCGCCGACTACCTGATCGACATGGGCCCCGGCGCCGGCGTGCACGGCGGCCAGGTGGTGGCGCGCGGCACGCCGGAGCAGGTGATGGCCAGCCCGGAGAGCCTCACCGGGCAGTACCTTGCCGGCTTCCGGCAGATCCCCCGGCCGGAACGGCGACGGGCGCCGCGCGAGCGGGCGGCGCTGACCGTCGTCGGCGCGCGCGCCAACAACCTGCGGAACCTGACCGTCGACTTTCCGCTCGGCACGTTCACCTGCGTCACCGGCGTTTCCGGCGGCGGCAAGTCGACGCTGGTCGATCGAGACACTGTACAAGGCGCTGGCCCGCCGGCTGCACGGGGCCCGCGAGCACGCCGGCGAGCACGACCGGATCGACGGCATCGAGCTGATCGACAAGGTGGTCGACATCGACCAGTCGCCGATCGGCCGCACCCCGCGCTCCAACCCCGCCACCTACACCGGCGCGTTCACGCCGATCCGCGACTGGTTCGCGGGCCTGCCGGAGGCGAAGGAGCGCGGCTACCGGCCCGGCCGCTTCTCCTTCAACGTCAAGGGCGGCCGCTGCGAGGCGTGCCAGGGCGACGGCGTGATCAAGATCGAGATGCACTTTCTGCCCGACGTCTACGTGCAGTGCGAGGTCTGCAAGGGCAAGCGCTACAACCGCGAGACGCTGGAGGTGCTGTTCCGCGGCAAGTCGATCGCCGACGTGCTCGACATGACGGTCGAGGAAGGCGCCGAGTTCTTCAAGGCGGTGCCCTCGATCCGCGACAAGCTGCGGACGCTGGAGCGGGTCGGCCTCGGCTACATCCACCTGGGCCAGCAGGCGACGACGCTCTCCGGCGGCGAGGCGCAGCGGGTGAAGCTGGCCAAGGAGCTGTCGCGCCGCGCCACCGGGCGGACCGTCTACATCCTCGACGAGCCGACCACCGGCCTGCACTTCGAGGACGTGCGCAAGCTGCTGGAGGTGCTGCACGCGCTGGTCGAGCCCGGCAACACCGTCATCGTCATCGAGCACAACCTCGAAGTCATCAAGACCGCCGACTGGATCATCGACCTGGGCCCCGAAGGCGGCGGCAAGGGCGGCCGCCTGGTCGCCGCCGGCACCCCCGAGGATGTCGCGGCCACCCCGGACAGCTTCACCGGCCAGTACCTAGCGCCCTACCTCGCAAGGACGAAAGCCCGCAAGCGAGCGTGACAAACGATACAGGCGTGGCAGCCCAATCGAATCACGTATGATCGTCAGGCGTTAGGCTATTCAGAATGACTGCGAGAGACAACATCGCTGACCTGCGAGACGATTGAGCGCCCATTGCCTTCGTTGAAAGCGGACCTGAGAAGGCTTCACGATGACAAACAGGAGGAGTCGCGGGCTCTCGTGCCTCGACATCCGGCCGCATCGGGTGGGAGAGCGCATGGGGCGATCTGGTCCCTTCTGGCCACTGATGTATGTTCCTGAGCGAAGCAATCCGTTCCGAATCGTCGTGCTCGCCGCGATGTTCCTGATTGTCGGCGCATGGCCCGCCGGCGCGGCCTGCGAGTGGACGCAGCGCGCCGGCGTGCCATACATCGACTGTCATCCGGGACCGGCGACGCTCAGCCCCCGCGCTACGCCCAGTTGGCAGCCCTCGCCGGCGCCCGATGTCCCGCCGCCGCCCCTGGCTGATGCGCCGCTGCAGCCACCGATCGCGGGCACGCCTGCGCCGCCACTCGCCCCGGCGGCGCCGCTGGGGCCTTCGATCACGGCTGAGCCGGCCCCAATGCCCCGGTACCGCCCGCCGATGCCCCCGCCGCCGACCCTGAACCCGGGCTCGCCGGGATTGCTCAGTCCGCCCGGCCATGCGCCGGCGCTGCCGGGCGCTCGTTGAGAGCGGCCGACCGGTCAGGCCGCCTGCGGTCGCTTGAGAGGGGGCGCCATGAACTCGGGGCCGATCGGCTGCGGCACGCACTCGGCGAGGATGCTTTCGATCTCGGCCATCGCGGCCTCATCGAGATGCCAGCCCATGACTTGGTCGACGGGATCGAGTTGCGCGGGCTTGCGCGCGCCCCATAACGCGACGCTCACGCCGGGGCGATCGAGCAGCCAGCGCAGTGCCAGGTGGATGACCCGCTTGCCGAAGCGCTCCTGAGCGAAGTCGTCGAGCCGCTGCACCGCCGCCAGATATTGGGCAAAGCGCGGCTGCCGGAACTTGGGATCGAACTGGCGCAGGTCGTCGCCTTCGAACCGCGTCTCCGCCGACATCCGCCCGGACAACAGGCCGCGGCAGAGCGCGCCATAGGTGAGCGTGGCGATGCCCTGGTCGCGGCAATAGGGGAGCACGTCCGCCTCGATCCCGCGCTCGAATAGATTGTACGGCGGCTGCGCCGTGTGCAGCGGCGCGAACTTGCGAAACTCCGTCCATCTGCTCGGGCGAGAAATTGCTGACGCCGATCGCCCGGATCTTGCCCTGCCGCAGCAGCGCCTCCATCGCACGCGCGGTCTCCTCGAAGGGCGTCTCCGGATCGGGCCAGTGCACCTGGTAGATGTCGATGACATCGGTGCCGAGGCGGCGCAGCAAGTCCTCGATTTCCTTGGTGATGCGGCGTCGCGACTCGCGTTACGGAACGGCTTGCCGTCCGGGCCCCAGTCGAGGGCGCACTTCGTCGCCAAGACCACCCGCTCGCGTCGGCCGCCCTCGGCCAGCGCGCGACCGACGATCTCTTCCGACCGGCCGAAGCCGTAGACCGGGGCGGTGTCGATGAGCGTGATGCCGCGATCGACGGCGGCGTGAATGGTGTGGACGGCATTCGCGTCGTCGCTGCCGCCCCACATCCAGCCGCCGATCGCCCACGTGCCGAGGCCGATGCGCGACGGCCGCAGCTCACTGTTCGGTATATCAAGGGTTTCCATTTTCCGTCTCCAATCGACTGCCTCGGCCTGTGTCGAAGTTGATAAATGTTGTCACGGGGGCGCACCCACGCCACTCTGACAACCGACCAACGCAGGAGTGTGCGGTGATTTCCCTCTCGATGTTGGCGCTGCTCGATGCCTTCGCCGGTGAACCAGGGACGACCCTGGACATCGTCGCCGCCGCGGTTCGCGAGAAGACTTGCCTGCGAACGACCCCGGGCGGTCGAGCGGGACACTTCGACGAGCGAACCGGACCGCGCCGCCTGGATTATCCAGTGCGAAGGCCAGGCTTACCGCGTCATCTTCGAGGGCGACACCGGGCCGCGTGTGATGCCGATGCAATAATCGGCAGTCACAATTGAACTTATTTCCCCGATGTACCGTGCACCCTAGATCCGGCTACGCTGCTTTGGGCTACACGCCCGACCATCCGTCGCGGGCGCGGTGTAGTGCGAGCGCCTGATCCTTCGAGCCAACGATGGCCATCGCCGAGAACGACAGACGCGTCTTCCAAGCGCCGGCGATTGATCTGCCGGCGGTTTCTTTTTCGCCGGCGTCATCGTCTGTTTCTTCGGCGCCGCCATGCTGCTGCCGGCGATCGTCGATCTTGCCGACGGCAGCGATGATCATCGCGTTTTCCTGACGTGTGCCGCCATAACGATGTTCGGCGGCCTCAGCTTGGCGCTGGCCTTCCGTCATCACCGGTATGCGATGGGCGTGCGCGAGGTGATGCTGGCGGCGCCGACCACGTGGATCGCCGTGGTCGCTTTTTCCGCCCTGCCATTTGTTTTTTCGAGCTTCCGCTTGTCGTACACGGACGCGGTTTTCGAGACGATGTCCGGGCATTACCGCAACCGGTTCGACGGTCATGACCGGGCTAGACACGGCGCCACTGGGAATCCTGCTGTGGCGATGGCTGCTAACCTGGCTGGGCGGATTCGGCATCATTACTCTGGCGGTGCTGGTTTTGCCGTTCCTGCGTATCGGCGGCATGCAGCTGTTCGTTCTGGATTTGTCGGCGCAGGCCGGCAAATTCGTGCCCCGAATGCTCGACCTCGTGGTCAAGATCGGGCTGGTCTATGTCGGCCTGACCGCGCTCGGCGCGATTGCCTTTCACATCGAGGGGATGAGCGCCTTCGACGCGATGGGTCATTCGATGGCGGCGGTGGCCACGGCCGGCTTTGCTTCGCACGATGAGGGATTTGGCTACTTCCACAGCCCGGCGATCGAGTGGACGGCGACGCTGTTGATGTTGCTGGCGGCCATGCCGTTCGTGCTGCATCTTGCAGGCGCTTCGCCGAGGACCCGACGCGCTGCTGCAGGACGAGCAGGTCCGGCTGTTCCTGTGGATCATTGGTTGCGCCATCGCCAGTCTGTTCGTCTGGCGGGTCGCCTGGAACGAGGCGCCGATGCTGGATGCAATCCGCGAAGCCGCTTTCAACGTCGTCTCGATCATCTCGACAACCGGTTTCACCTCGACTTACCAGGATTACGCCCAATGGGGCGGCTTCCCCTCGGTGCTGCTGCTGACGATGATGCTGGTCGGCGGCTGCACCGGATCGACCGCCGGCGGCATTAAGATGTTCCGGCTGTGCGTATTGATCAGCGCGCTGCGCGCTGCAGACGCGTCGACAGATTTATCCGCACGGAACCTTTGTCATCGTCTACAACGACGCCGCCGGTCACCGACACGGTCCGCGCCGGCGTTACCCTTTATTTCTTCGTCTATCTTTCGACATTCCTGCTGTTCGCGCTTGCCTTGGCTTTCTGCGGCCTGTCATTCGAGGCGAGCCTCGGCGGCTCGGCGACCGCGCTCGGCGGCGTCGGCCCAGGCTTAGGGCCGCTAATCGGCCCTGTTGCACCTTCGCGCCGCTACCGGATACGGCGAAGTGGTTGCTGACGATCGAAATGCTCGCCGGCCGTCTGGAGATCTTGGTCCTAGTGATCCCGCTCACCCGCACCTTCTGGCGAGGCTGAACTCGGGCGACCCGTTCCGCCATGTTCGCGCGGGGCGTAGCGGGTCGAAGCTTTTCGGCAATGTACCGGGAGCCCGGAGTCAAGGCTATGATGCAGGCATTGGCCGCTCCGACGGCCTTTCGGAAGCGCTCAATGGCCAGCGCCTCGACCCTCTAGCCCGGATATCTCATCGAGAGGGGTGCATCGGCCCCAGGAATCTGAGATGATCCTTTTGCGACAAAGGTTTGCCAGAGTCTGGTGCGGGGTCCGATGCAGACGGAGTGTATTCCGGGACAGCTCGAATTCGAAGGGTTTGATGGCCGCCGAGTGGTTGCGGCGTTCGACGGCGGGGCGGTGACGTCGGATGCCGGGACGGTGTTGCTGCGGGAGGCCGACCGGGCGATCGGGCTGATCGAGCGGGTGGCGGCGTGCTTCACCGATCATCGGGAGGCCGAGCAGGTGGTCCACGCGCTTCCCACCCTGATTGGCCAGCGGATCGTCGCGATCGCCCTCGGCTACGAGGATATCAACGACCACGACGCCCTTCGCCGTGATCCGGTGCTGGCGCTGTTCTCCGACCAGCTGGAGGCGAAGCGCAAGGATTGCGCGGTGTTGGCGGGGAAGAGCACGATCAACCGGCTGGAGCACGCGCCGCGGGAGGGTGGCGACCGCTACCACAAGATCGGCCACGACCCGCAGGCGTTGGAGCGCGTCTTCGTTGATGGGGGGCGTCTCTTCCCGCCAACACCGCGCAATCCTTGCGCTTCGCCTCCAGCTGGTCGAGAACAGCGCCAGCACCGGATCACGGCGAAGGGCGTCGTGGTCGTTATATCCTCGTAGCCGAGGGCGATCGCGACGATCCGCTGGCCGATCAGGGTGGGAAGCGCGTGGACCACCTGCTCGGCCTCCCGATGATCGGTGAAGCACGCCGCCACCCGCTGATCAGCCCGATCGCCCGGTCGGCCTCCCGCAGCAACACCGTCCCCGCATCCGACGTCACCGCCCCGCCGTCGAACGCCGCAACCACTCGGCGGCCATCAAACCCTTCGAATTCGAGCTGTCCCGGAATACACTCCGTCTGCATCGGACCCCGCGCCGAACTCTGGCAACCCTTTGTCGCAAAAGGATCATCTCAGATTCCTGGGGCCGAT
>CAWAYT010000053.1:0-177799 GCA_963786265.1 uncultured Alphaproteobacteria bacterium | reverse complement strand
ACCGGCCGCTCTGGGCCGCCTTCTTGGGTTGAGCCGGGTCTGCGAAGATGCGTCGCTACGGACGTCGTTAACGACGTCACTTGCGGAGCGGCGGGATGCGGGCGGAGGTTTGGGTTGGCCCCGAGCGGCGTCGACGGTGGTCGGTCGACGAGAAGCTTCGGGTCGTGCGCGAGGCGTTCGCGCCGGCGGCGCGGGTCGCCGACGTGGCGCGCCGACGCGACGTGTCGCGAGCGCAGATTTATCAGTGGCGCGCTGAGCTGCGGGACGGACGGCTGACCGGGGCGGGCACGGAGATCACCGGCTTCGTGCCGGTGGACATACCCTTGGACGTGGCGGCGACGGCCTTCGAGCAGCCGGCGACGTGCGCTGCGTCCGATCCGGTGATCGAGATCGGTCTGGCCGGTGGCCGCAGCCTGAAGGTGCCGTCGTCGCTGCCCGCTTCGGACCTGCGCCGCCTGATCCGCGCGGTCGAGGAGGCATGATCGGGCCCGGAACCGGTGTGCGGGTCTATCTCGCCTGCGGCGTGACCGACTTGCGGAAGGGGATCACCGGGCTCGCCGCGGCGGCGCAACAGGTGCTGAAGCAGAATCCGGCCTCGGGCGCCGTCTTCGCCTTCCGTGGCCGTCGGGGCGATCGAATCAAACTGCTGTACTGGGACGGCCAGGGCTTCTGCCTCTACTACAAGGTGCTGGAGCGCGGCCGTTTTCCGTGGCCGTCGCCGGCCGAAGGCACGATCCGGCTGACCTCGGCGCAGCTGGCGATGCTCTGGGAGGGGATCGATTGGCGCCGGCCGGCATGGACGGCGCCGCCGGCGCGGGTCGTCTGATTGTGCAGCGGAGTCAATGAAGTAAGGCTATGTCCGGGGGCCATTCCCGGCTAACATCGAGCGATGATTCCGCCGCCCGATGCCCTGCCGGACGACCCCGCCACGCTCAAGGAGATCATCCTCGCGCAGCGGGCGGAGGCCCTGCGGATGGCGGCGTCGGTGCGGGCCTACGAGGCGCTGATCCAGGCGCTCAGGATCCGCATCGCCAAGCTCAAGCGGCAGAAGTTCGGGTCGAGCTCGGAGAAGATCGAGCGCGAGATCGAGCAGCTGCAGCTGGCGCTCGAAGATCTCGAGGTGGCGATGGCCACGGCGGAGACGGCTGCGCCGGCGGAAGCTGTGGCGACTCCAGAGGCTCTCTCCGAACGCGCCCTGCCGCGCCGCCGCGGCAAGCCGCGGATCGGCCCGACGACGGTGCGCGAGCGCATCGTGCTCGACCCCGGCGAGCGCTGCCCGGACTGCGGCGGCACCTTGCGCCTGGTGGGCGATGACGTGGCGGAGATGCTTGAGCTCGTCGCCTCGCAGCTGAAGGTGATCGAGACCGCGCGGCTGAAGAAGTCCTGCCGGCAGTGCGAGAGGATCGTGCAGCCGGCGGCGCCGATGCGCCCGATCCCGCGCGGCATGGCCGGCCCGGGCCTGCTCGCCCACATCCTCGTCGCCAAGTACGACGATCACCTCCCGTTGTATCGCCAAGGCGAGATCCTGGCGCGACAGGGCGCCGACATTCCGCGTTCGACGCTGATCGACTGGTGCGGCCAGGCGGTCGCCGTGCTCCGGCCGCTGATCGAGCGGATCCGGGCCGACGTGATGCGCAGCGATCGCCTGCATGCCGACGATACGCCCGTCCGGGTGCTCGATCCGACGGTGCGTCAGACCCGGGGCAAGGCGCGAGCGGTCAAGGAAGGCCGGCTGTGGGTCTATGTCCGCGACGACCGGCCGTGGGGCGGCACGGATCCGCCGGCAGCCGCCTACTCCTTCTCCCCCGACCGCAAAGGCGAACACCCGCAGGGCCACCTCGCCCGGTTCACCGGCATCCTGCAGGCCGACGCCTATGGTGGATTCGCCAAGCTCTACCAGGCGGCGGCGCCGGATGCCGTACCGCGGGTTCGCGAGGCGGCCTGCTGGGCGCACCTGCGGCGCGACTTCCACGACCTCTGGAAGGCCACCGGCTCGCCGGTGGCGAGGGACGCGCTGGAGCGGATCGGCCGGCTCTACGACATCGAGCGAGAGATCGCCGGGCAGCCGGCCGAGCGTCGCCGCGACGTGCGCCAGATGCGCAGCCGGCCGCATGCCGAAGCGTTCCGAACCTGGTGTGAGCGCCAGTTTTCCGGCGTCCCGGCCAAGGGCGACCTCGCCCGAGCGATCCGCTACGCTCTCAAGCGGTGGGACGCCTTCACCCTGTTCCTCGAGGATGGCCGCGTCGCCATCGACAACAACCCCGCCGAGCGCGCAATCCGCCCTGTCGCTCTCGGGCGCCGGAATTGGTTGTTCGCCGGTTCCGATGCCGGCGGCGAGACTCTCGCCGACGCGATGACCATCATCGAGACGGCGAAGCTCTCCGGCCTCAACCCCGAAGCCTATCTCGCCGATGTCCTCGCGCGCATCAACGAGCACCTCGTCACCCGTCTTGATGAGTTGCTTCCCTGGAACTGGGCGCAAGGCCTGCCGGAGGCCGCCCGGGCCGCGTGAGCATGGCCACCATCACCCACGTCTTCACCATCGCTCGCGTCGCCGAAATGCTCGGGGTCGACGAAGACCGGCTTCACGAGATCGCAATCGAGATGGAGCCCGAGGACGGTGTCATCCACGTCTACGGCATCGACGACGACGGTATCATGGCCTTCACCGACTTTGGCGTCGAGAACCTGCGGGAGGAGCTACTGCAAACCCAGCAAGAGGACGCCGTACGTGACCAAGCGGAGCTCGCCCGCGAACCAACGATGCGGTTCTGATCGGCCGGTTACCGTTCAGGCACGTGCGGGGTGACGGGTCGAGGTGGATTCCGGCGAGATGGAACCACTTGAGGTAGCTGCCGAGGTATTTGGTAGCGATGCCACGATAGCGACGCAGGAAAGTCTTGAGGCGCTCATGGCGGCTGTTCACCGTCTGGATGTGCAGTTCACCCCGGACCCTCTCACCGGCCGATTGATTGAGCGTCTCATGGGTGACACCCAACTTCGCGGCGCAAGGTGGATAGAACGATGCGCCATCGGTGACCAGGAGGGCGTCCTTGCCGAGCACCGGGGTCAGGACGTCTGTGATGGTATCAGCGTTGATCGCCGGCAGGATGGCGCTGATCGTGGCGCCGGTACGGTCGGCGGCCACCAGGATCGGCACCTGCTCGCTGGACAGGCCGCGCCTGGTGGCTTTGCCGCCGCGCTTGCGGGGCTTGCGCTCCGGCTCCTCGGCATCGGGTTGCCCCGCAGCGGCATTTTTCCAGGCCCGCGATCCCTTGCGGCTTTCCAGGACGTAGGCTTCGTCGGCCTCGACGATTCCGCCCAGAGGGGCCGTATCGGTCTTGATCGCCCGCAAAAAGCGATGCCGCCAGCGGAAGGCGGTGCTCACCGCGACGTCGCACCGGACCGCCGACTTGCGCACCGATTCCCCCTCGCTCAGCGACCGGGCGAAGTCGAACCAGTGTCCCTTGTAATGCAGGTTTGCCAACGGCGTACCCGTCAGGGCGTTGAAGGTCTTGCCGCACCCCGCGCAGTAGAACCGACGCAAGCCGTTCGCACGGCCACGGCACACCGCCCCCTGCCGATGGCAGAGTGGGCACACCCGGTCAGCCAGCAGGCGCCCTTCAAGAGCAGCGATCACTTCGGCCTCCGACGATCGACCGGCCAGGATCTTCCGAACCTCCTCCCGTTGGGCCTCCGACAGCGCGTCGATATCCTCGATCCACTTCTGGTACATCTCACTGTCCATGACCCACCTCCCAGGCTATGTCGTTGATTCTACACGAGTCTACTACGGTGCATAGCCTTTGAAAACAGAGCCTAGATATTCAAGGACACGTTCTTTGAGTTTAATTAGTTGATACCCTTCTGGTTTCAGGTCTGCAACGACATTTTGTCGGTTGGAGCGCTTATTGTTACGCAATTGAACAAATAGAGCTGTTTTGCCTGACCCTTTACGTCCAACGACCAAGTTTACTTCTCCACGAACTGCGCGCTGGTACTCGTCAATTGCAACGTAGTAATCCGCAAGGGTTGTCATCTCGTTTTCTGCAGCGGGATCACCAATTCTCAAAGTTTGTAGAATATTTTCGCTTCCCTTAATCTCAGATTCACCACGCTGGCTGTGCTCTGTTATCTCCAAAGAAAACTCTTGCACAATTTGCGAGATGTCATCGGGATGACTATACCTTCTAGTGAGATCTCTGAACGTCTGCGGGGGGAATGTGATCCGACGGATGAATAATAATGTGGGGATATCTAGGGAGTACTGAAATCCCCGCTACAAACAACGCGCGGATGTTATGTTCTCTCTGTTCAGCGGCAAAATCTGAAAGGAGAGGTGCTATCACCCCCGCCGATTGGACCACATGCCGGATCGCGTCCATTGCAGATAGTCGGACGTCCTCGCTTGGGCTAAAAGCACGGTACATCCAACGAGCCTTTTTAACGCGAGAGACTAATATGCCAAACGCGTCGGTTCTTCTTGGCGGTTCAATGATATAAACAGGCGCTTTGTGGTTGACTTCAAGATTGAAAGCTAGAGGCTCGAACCTCTGTCGCTTCGCCAGCCGGTGTGTGATTTCATCCGAGGTAGAGTATTCTTCCCATCCTAACGTATCGAATATGCCGACAGAATTTGCCAGGTCTCTTTCTCCACGGAGGGAGACATTGCGGAATAATATGCAACGTTTGCGTTTGCCGATGGCGTAGCCGATTTCGAAAACGACGTTCTCATTTAAGAATGTAATGTCTGCTGCGATAAATGCGCTAGTAGATATGTTTTCGAAATATTGGAGTAGTAATTGGGACTCCGGAAACGTCATTTGCCTGCCACGGCACGAGTTGAAAAGCCTGGGTTTCATTATATTTATCTATTGCGGTCTGGACAGTATAGACGATTTCGCTTGGGCGCCCGGGATAAAGAAGAACGCACGTTGCTCAGCCATGACTTCGTGTTCCAAGGAGTCAGAAAGGTGCGTCCAGGTAACCCCTCAGCCAATGCATATGCAGCGGACTGATCGCGACCGTATGCGGTATGCGGTATGCGGTATGCGGGTATGCCGAGAGTTACCCGTTGGTATCCATTCTACAAGGTGCGGTATGCCTTGCATAGCCGACCCTATGTAGGTCCGCAATGAGAGCATCCCGGAGTTGGCAACTGGGATCGAGCGTCGGATTGCACGCATGGCGGCCACCGGGGCGTGCCCACCACTGATTTCCGCTTCTCTATCGACGGGCGTCGGCTTTCCGCCACCCGCGATATCGACGATTCTCGTACTACGGCGGCAATGGCTTTCCCGGAAACAGAAGCTGCCCGAGGTCGCCAACCGCCGTCAGCTCGTCCGCTTCCCAGCAAAGAATTCTAATCATTTTCAATAGATTGTAAGTTCATTCTTTGTTATAACTTGCTCATTGAGATGTAAACATACACCAGACTAGCCATAGTCGTGAGAACTACGACTATTTTTTCTTCAGTCGGGAACCAGACGAACTTGCGTGTCCTGCTTCGGTTGAACAGCTGATAGTGGCCAGCGAGACCAAGGGCTTGGCCGACAAAAAGCAGCGCGCCGAGACCAAATGAACTGCGAGCAAAGCCGGTTGAGACGAGACCTGAAAGCGGAAGAAGGACGGCTCCAAAGACGAAGGTAAGCATTCCAAGAATGCTTACGTAATCGGCTGGAACCAACAAGGTATGTCGCCTTTGTCACCGACTTCGGCCTCGCGCTCAAGACGCCATTTGAAAAGCGTCACCTGGAATCCGAGGAGGAGCCCCGTCGGTGTCCATAGGTCCTTGAGGTCAGGATCGATCATAGTGGCACTGTTGTTTTCAAGGCCACCGCTCGAAGTGACCGGGCGGCAACGGCGGAACGCCAATGAACTTCGGTTCGTGATCAGGGCGCCCGATAGCATTTGTTCATCGGACACGACGTTTGGCAATCCCGACCTACGACGTTTCGGCGCTAAGCGCCTCATTACGGACGCGGTTGCGATCACCTCTGAAATGGGATCGACCGTGCGTATGCCGGCCGATCGGGTGGGTCACAACCGCTCGTGGCCAAGGTCGCGGTTGCCGATGCCGTTACGCTGGCGAAAGGCAATACGGTGGGACAACGGAACGCGTTGTCACGTGGCGACAATTTCAACCCGGTTCGCTCTCCCCGCCGTGCGCCATCGATCGACCACACCGAGGGCAGGACGCGGGATGACAGGCGCGGCACCACGCTTTCCCGCAGGCCACGCACGGTGCCTGGCCGGCGGGCTCGGTCAAGTGCAGTTTCTCGTCGCAGACCAGACGTACCCGACCGAGACCCAGGCCCCAGTCGCAAGGCGGCGCTTCGGCCAGCCGGGCCGAGGGGTGCCAGTCGAACTGGATCAGTCTTTCGCCTTTTCGCCGCCGGATCATCACTTCCAGGCGCTGCACCGGCACGAACAATTCCAGCGCCTGGACCCACTCCGCCGACACGCGCAGCGCGTAATTGTGGCGCAGGTCGTCGAGCTTGGCGCGGTATTCGCGTTCGATGGTCGCCACCCGCAGCGACTCGCGCCGGCGATCGGCGTCCGCCTTTTCTCCGTCGCGGCCCGCAAGGGCGGCGAGGCGCTTCAGAGACGCGCTCCTCAGGTCGTCGTGATAGGCATGTACCCGCGTCCGGTCGCGATCGAGCCGCCGGTGCATGGCGCGCAGGAACGGTTCCAGCTCGCGTCGCAACCGATCATCCAGCAGTGGGTGGAGTCGCGACGCGAGAAGCGCTGTATCCCATGCCGAGCCCGCAGCGAGGCGCACCTCGGGTTCGGGCAGGCGCCAATCATCGTCCTCGGCGAGCGCCGCACGCAGCCGCGTCAGCACCTCGTCGAGCACGGCGCCGGTACCGAGGTTGAACCCCAGCCAAACCAGGCCCTCCCGCTTCTCGTCGGAGAGGGCGGTGTAGCGGAAGGTCAGGATCAGGCAGCGCGTCCAGGTTGCCTCGACGCGAGTGGAAGCGGCAGACGGCGTTGGGCAGTTCGATGGCATGGTCGAGCAGACGTTCCGGATTTCCCAGAGTAGGCGTGTTCGCCAGCGTCAGCTTGCCGCTCGGCCCAGCGGCCGTTCTCGCCGAGCAGGCCGCCGAAACGGTCGAGCCAATCTCCTTCCAGCCCGATCCGCATCGCCTGGTCCGGCAGTTCGGCGCCGAAACCGAGCCGTGCCAGCTCCGGCCACCCCATGGCATTGCGCAGCACCGCCGGCGCCAGCACTTCCAGCCCGTCCGGCTCCAGCGTCTCGATCGCGGCCCCTTGGCTCTCCAGCAGCTCGGCGACGAAATCGCGCAGTGTCTCCATCGTCCGTCCGGCTTCCTACGCCGTCTCGAAGTCCTCGCCGAACAGCGCGTTATCGAGCGCTTTTGCGTCCTCGTGCTGCCGTCGCGCCTCGTCCAGGCGCCGGCCGATGCCGTCGAACGCCTCGAGCCGGCCAGCCTCCGTCGTCTCCAGCCATGCGTCCAGCACCAGTTCGGCGAAGTCCCGTTCCTCCTCGAGTCCGCCCAGGATCGCCCCGACCTCGCCGACCACCAGCTCGAACATGGAGATCTTCTCCTCGAGCAGGTGCAGCACCTGCTCCTCCAGCGTGCCGCGGGTCACCAGATTGAAGACGAACACCTCGCGCTGCTGGCCGATGCGGTCGATGCGGCCGATGCGTTGTTCGATGGCCATCGGGTTCCAGGGCACGTCGAAATTGATGAGGGTATTGCAGAACTGGATGTTGCGCCCCTCGCCGCCGGACTCGGTGCACAGCAGCACCGGCACGCGCTCGCGGAAGTCGGCGATGGCGGCATCCTTCTCGGGTCCGCTGAGGCTGCCCTCGAAGCGGCGAAGGCGACGCCGGCTTTGGCCAGCACATCGGCGAGATGCGCCAGCGTCTCGCGCTAATGGACGAACACCAGCTTCTTCTCCGCCGGGATTGCGCCGCAGCAGGTCGATCAGCGCCGCCTCCTTGCCGCCGGTGCCGATCGCCGCCCATCGTTCCGCCAGCTCACGCCAGTCCGGTGCGTCGGCGTGGCGCGCGGCAAACCGCTGCACCGCCGCCGCCGCGGCCGCCGGCGACGATCCCGCCGCGCCCAGCAGGTGATGCAGGGCCAACCGGTGCCGCCCCGGACTGCCGTCGGCGGCAAGCAGGCGCGCCAGTTCGGCGAGATCGCGGTAGGCGTCGCGCTCGCCGGCCTCGCCGTCGACCCGGACGGTGGCGGCGTGGCGGCGCGGCAGCCGCAGCGCCACGACGGCGCGGGTGTTGCGGATCATCGCGTCGCGCATCAGTTCGCGCAGGCGTTCGGGATTGGCCGGCTGCCGCGGCTTGCCCGGCGTCATGTAGGCGGTGCGGAATTCCTTCAGCGTCTTGAAGATGCCCGGCTTCAGCAGCGTCAGGAGATTGTAGAGCTCGATCAGGTCGTTCTGCACCGGCGTCGCCGACAGCAGCAGCAGAAAGCGCTTGTTCAGCCGGTCGACCAGCTTCCAGCTCTGGCTCGAGCGGTCGCGCAGATGGTGCGCCTCGTCGACGATGACGAGGTCGAAGTTGCGGTCGATGAGCCGCTCGGCGTGCTCGCGCCGGCGTGCCACCGCGAGCGAGGCGATCAGCCGGGGCTGGCTCCAGAAGCGCTCGGGATCGTCGCGCAACAGCGGGTCGTGGGTGGTGGCGCACGCGATGTCGAACTTGGTCTCCAGCTCTTCGCGCCATTGCCCGACGAGCGACGCCGGCACCAGCACCAGCACGCGCTCGGCCATGCCGCGCAGCAGGTATTCCTTCAGCACCATGCCGGCCTCGATGGTCTTGCCGAGCCCGACCTCATCCGCCAGCAGCACCCGGCCGCGGAACCGCTTCAGCACCTTGCGCACGGTCTCGACCTGGTGGACGAGCGTTTCGATGCCGCGCAGATGCGGCAGGCACAGCAGTTCGTCGAAACCCTGCGCCAGGCTGAGATGGCTGAACCGCTCCCGCAGCCGATACCAGCGACCGTCCGACCTGGGCAGGCTGTGCGTCGCCGCCAGCAAGGGCGCGAGATCGAGTTCGATCTCGAACGGGATGTCGATGTCCAGCAGCGGCAACCCCGGCAGTGGGGCGGGCCTGTCGGCGGTCGCGCGGCGCCGGCGCCTTGCGCGGCCGCTCCGCCGGCCGGGCCTTGGCCGCCGGCTTCGACGTCGCTTTGTCTCCGCCCGTCGTCGCGCGCTGCCGGGCGGCCGGCCGCCGCCGTCCCATGATCGTGTCGAGGTGATCCGACAACCACGCCCTTCGCGCCCAGCCGCCGGGAAAGGCAGTCATCGCCTCATGCCAACGGGTCAGTCCATGGCGTTCGAGCAGCGCGCGCGCCGGACCGAGCCTGTTCTGTTGGGCCAAGGCCAGGGCATGCAGCAGATGATCGGTATTGGTGGGGATGTAACGCTTCGACAGCCGCTTCAGGAACACCAGCGCCCGCTCGGTGCGACCGTCGAACAGCGCCGCCGTCGCCGCCAGGCACAGGATGACCGCATCGCCGGGTCGGGCGCGAACGGCCTGTTCGGCCAATGGCAGAAAAGCATCGCTGCGATGCGGGTCCGCAAAGGCATCACACAGGATCTCTTCCCAGTTGCCGGCTTCGTTCGGCGGATCGCGCTCGGGAAGTAGGGGATCGTCGGGAAGGTCAGGCATCTACCGCCCGCGTTTTCTTGGTCACCGAACAGCAGGCTACGCGGCTTTGGCCGCGGGTTGAAGGTGTTTGGTTCGAACCTCCGCGAGTGTCTCCAGTACGGCCTTTCTTCCTCGCCGAAGTTCGCCTTCGATCATCGGCTCGGCCGACCGATCCCTTCAGCCGTTCGATCCCCAGGTTCGTGCCCTCGGCCCGGCTGTTGTTCAGTACCGCCTCGCCGGCGCCGACAATCTCTCCCGCCACGCCGACAAGGCGGAAACTCCGGGCCATCACCAGCGAACTCATCGGCTCGCCGCCTGACTGCACAGTCTTCCGCCGCCGCAAGTCACGTCCGACCCGGGGGTGGGTGCCGAGAGAATCGCCAAGGAGGCGCCCGCGTGGGAACGTTTGCAGAACGTTCCGCATAGCAATCGCGTTTTCGAACTGGTACCCGGCCGCCGTCCCGCAACCCATTGAGAATATTGAAATCACAAGCTGGGTACTAAATTGGCGCAGTTCCCAGCCTGCGGAGAAAACGGCCGAAGAGAGAGGGAAGATGGGCCTCAAGCGGCGGGGGCGGTACCCAGCCCATTCGGTAAGTGCCTTTGAAATAACGCGCTTTTCTCGCACTCGTCGCGGCGGAGAGAAAGTTCCGGGCGGTGCGACTGGCGGAGGGAAAGCACCCCGGATCTAACCGTCTCTGTGCGCCGGGAGACCGGCAGGTGGCTGCAGATGCAAGTTCTGTACGTTGAAGATCTAGCCAATCACGACGACCCCGAGTCATGCGTTGGCATCCGCAAGGATGACGGCGAAGCGTTGACAGGGGAACACGCGGGCAGAGTATTGAGCCGCGAAAAGTTTACGGTCCAGGGTGCCGACGCTGTAGAGATAAGCGGAAGGCAACACGGGCTGGGGCGCTATGGCGAGCACCAGCCCGGCCCTGCGTGGTCCGAGACCTCTCGCACGCGTGGAAGCCACCTGCACGGGAACCGGACTTCCTACCGATGGTCAAGGGTGACATTGGTGGGGCGATAACCCCGCTGACGGGCTGAGCTGGATTGCGTCCCGACGGATCAGCATAGCACCGTGCTCGCGCCGTCCAGGACGCTACGCGCCGGCGCACGCCGTGCCGCTTCGCGGCATCCTGGACAGCGCTTGCGCGCGGTGCTCTGCCGAGTGACAGGTCGGGACGAAGGGATGTCGGTTCTGGTCGAACAAAGGGATTGTATTGGTTCATGCGGCGACCGTCTTGCCGAAATCGGGATCAAACAGTGTTTGCCGCTGCAGGAGGATGCAGGCGAGGGCGAGCAGCCTGTCGGCGACGCCACGGAGGGCACGGCCATGGGAGTGGCCGCGCTGGCGCAAAGCGCCATAGCGGCTGCGGCTCTTGGGGTCGTGCTGGATGGCGACACGCGCCCAATGATAGACCGCATCACGCAGCCGAACGTGCGCGGCATAGCGCCTGACGACGATGTGGGACTTGCCGCTCCGCCTGGTCACCGGAGCGACGCCCGACAACGTCCTGAGCGCTTGGTAATCGCGGCGTCCGAGAGGCCCGGACGCCTCGGCGAGCAGCGTCGGCGAGATTGATCCTGCCGATCCCAGGGCATGGACTTGAGAATCTCGACATCGCGCCGCTCGCCGCTTTGCTCGGCAGTCGCCGACCGTTCGCTCAACGCGGCACACAGTTCATCGAGTTTGCGCGCTGGCGTCACGAAGCTCGCGGTTGACGACGCGCAACCGGGCGATGAGGGATCGAATGTGGACGCTGGCGGCCTCGGCAACACCATCGGCCACCTTGATGGCGGCTTGGCGTAAAGTGCGCAACACGGTCTCGGCGTCGATGCGACGGATGCGATGGCGCTTGAGCAGTTGCTCAATGGTGGTCTGGCGGAGGTGTTTCGCTTTCGCAGGTGTGGGCGCCAGGGTCCAGAGATCGAGAAACCAATTGGCGGCGGTATCCTCGGCGAGCTCGAGCATCTGCGGATAATACCGCCAGAGCTGGTGGTGCAAGCGATTGCCGAGCCGCACCCGTTCCTTCTGCAGCTCTTCGGCAAGGCGCGACCACTCGCGCAACTCGACGAGGCGCGGATCAGCGAGTTGCAGGCGACGGAACAGATGCCGATCGGTCCGCAGCCCGGCGGCAGAAACGTAGGCGTCTCGCCGGTCGTCCTTGGCACCGGCAACACTGAAGCGGTCGCGCAAGCGGTCGAGTTGCTTGGGATTGATGGCATGGACGGCGAAGCCCCGGTCCAGCAGCGCATCGACGACGGGCCCGTGCGGGACCTCGACCGCGACGGCGACGACGTTCGCATCGCCTGCGATCGAGAGGATCCAATCGCACAGCTCCGCCAGACCAGCGCCGCTGTGAGAGAACTCGCGCTCTCCGGCAATCCCGCCGCGTGCATCGAGAACGCAGCCTTGGTGTTTTTCGGAACCCCAGTCGACAGCGGCGAACCACGTGAACGTTTCCTGCTGCATCGTAATGTGTCTCCTCCCTCACACACGGGCCCGCACGACGCCTGCCGTCCCTGTACTGGCGCTCGAAGGCGCGACTTCCTACTGGGCATCCGTCGTGGCCAGCCCGCCGGGGCGCATGTCCGGTTCCGGTGCTCGAGGCGCAGGAGATCCTTGGCAGCTCCCAGCGGGTCGGCCCGCCAGGTCAACCTACGATGCAAGCCGGCCAGGCGCCTTCGAGAGGTACAGGGAGATCCTCTGGCTGGCCGTTCGGGAAAGTCCGTCCTGGGCGGTCCGCATCGGCAAGGTCGCACCCGTAATCCGATGATGTACGGCCAGGGGAAGTCGGACTCGCCCATAGTACCGATGAAGTCGCCGAACAACGCCGCGCTTGGCGGCCGCGGAGGCGATGGAGGGAAGGGGCGGGGCCAAGGGCAATGCGGTCCGGGGCAGCACGTGCCAGACGCAGAGCTGGGAAAGCGTATCCCCCGCACTGGACCGCATACGTGAAACCGCAAGACGGGACAAGCGTGTCCGGTTCACGGCACTCCTTCACCACGTGACCGTCGACCTGCTCCGCTGGTCGTTCTACCAGTTGCAACGGCGAGCGGCGGCCGGCATCGACGGCGTCACCTGGGATCAGTACGAAACGGGCCTGGAGGGCAACCTCGCGGACCTGCACGGACGCGTACAACGGGGTGCTTATCGGGCGAAGCCGTCGCGGCGTCAGTACATCCCCAAACCGGACGGCCGACAGCGGCCGTTGGGCATCGCCGCGCTGGAGGACAAGATCGTCCAGCGGGCGGTGGTGGAAATCCTGAACGCCATCTACGAGACGGACTTCCTCGGCTTTTCCTATGGGTTCCGGCCGGGGCGCAGCCAGCACCAAGCGCTGGATGCGCTGGCGACCGCGATCTATCGGAAGAAGGTGAACTGGATACTGGATGCCGACATCCGGGCGTTCTTCGACTCGGTCAGCTGGGAATGGCTGGTCCGGTTCCTGGAACACCGGATCGCGGACAGGCGGCTCGTGCGCCTGATCGGCAAGTGGCTGAAGGCAGGCGTGCTGGAAGACGGGCGCCTGCTGGAGGTCGAACGGGGCACGCCACAGGGCGCGGTGATCTCACCGGTCCTGGCGAACATCTATCTGCACTACGTCTACGACCTGTGGGTCCACCAGTGGCGGCGGCGACATGCCGGCGGCGAGGTGATCGTCGTCCGCTATGCCGACGACAGTGTGCCACGAACGCACTGACGCAGAAGGAGGTGCGATGCTGTGGGAGAGATGAGGGGCGGCCCCTCGAAGCCGGCGGTCAGGAGCAGGCTTCAAACCACCGCAAGCTGCGACGGTCAAGAGCCGTGGTGGTGAGCGTTGCGGAAAAGGCGGGGCATGATCCCGTCAGGTATGGTCCAGAGAGACGAGCGAGAGCGAACCGCTGATGACGTGTCGAAAGCGTATGGACGATGTCGAAACCGGGGGGATGTCGTTAACCCGGGACAAGTCTGGGAGGTGTCCTGATTTCGGCCCAGACGGCATCCGGCATGAAGGCGGCGTGACTCTGGAACAGGCTCTTGCACGGAACGTGGGAACCTGTCGCCCCGATGCGAAGGGAGAAACCCAAACGGGCGGCCCCCGTGAGGATCAGAGTACCGAGGCGGGGCACAGGGGCGGAGCAGCCCGTAGTAGGGACGAAGGCTCTGTAATGGAGCTGGACCGAAGGGGCTGCGTTGTTCAGCTCATGCCTGGGGTCAACCAGCGATGGGAGGAACCCCGTGGATAGAGCAAAGCCGTTCGACATTCCGAAACGGGAAGTATGGGAAGCATACAAAAGGGTGAGGGCCAACCAAGGTGCGGCTGGCGTCGACGGGCAGTCGATTGCGGACTTCGAGGCTGATCTTTCGAACAACCTCTACAAGCTCTGGAATCGGCTGTCGTCGGGCAGCTACTTTCCGCCGCCGGTGCGACGGGTGGACATACCGAAGGACGATGGCAGGACCCGGCCGCTGGGGATTCCAACGGTCGCCGATCGCATCGCCCAGATGGTGGTCAAGCGGGTCCTGGAGCCGCTCGTGGAACCCCACTTCCACGACGACTCCTACGGATACCGGCCCGGCAAATCGGCGCTCGATGCCCTCGGGGTGGCGCGGCAGCGATGCTGGCGCTACGACTGGGTGCTCGATCTCGACATCAAATCCTTCTTCGATAGTATCGAGAGAGATCTGCTGATGCGGGCGGTCCGTAAACATACCGACTGCCCGTGGGTGCTGCTGTACATCGAGAGATGGCTGAAAGCACCCGTGCAGATGGCGGACGGCAGCCTCATCGTCAGGGACAGAGGGACGCCGCAGGGCGGGGTGATCAGCCCTATCCTGGCGAATCTCTTTCTGCACTATGCGTTCGACATGTGGATGCGACGGAACCATCCGGACATTCCGTTCGAGCGCTATGCCGACGACGAGATCTGCCACTGTCGCAGCGAGGATCAAGCAAAGGCACTGCGCGCATCGCTGGAGAGGCGGTTCGCCGACTGCGGGCTGACGCTTCATCCGGAGAAGACGAAGATCGTCTACTGCAAGGATGATGATCGACGCGGCGACTATCCCGACCGCAAGTTCGACTTCCTCGGCTATACTTTCCGGCCGCGGCTGTCGCGACGAGCAGCGGGGAAGGGTCGGCGTCTCGTTCAGTCCCGCAGCCAGCGACAAGGCTCTGAAAGCGATCCGGCAGACGGTGCGAAGCTGGTCGCTGCACGAACGCAGCGACAAATCGCTGGACGATCTGGCACGGATGTTCAACTGCTACATCCGAGGCTGGATCAACTACTACGGCCGTTTCTACAAGTCGGCTCTCAACCCGACCCTACGGCACATCGACCGCATCCTGGCTCGGTGGGCTCATCGGAAGTTCAAGTCCCTACGACGGCACCGGCGACGATCACGGCATTGGCTGGAGCGCGTTGCGCGACGCCAGCCACGCCTGTTCGCTCACTGGAGCCTGCTCCATGGACGCGGCTGGACAATGGGAGCCGGATGAGGCGAGAGCCTCACGTCCGGTGCTGCTACGAACGCAGCGACAAATCGCTGGACGATCTGGCACGGATGCTCAACTGCTACATCCGAGGCTGGATCATCTATTACGGCCGTTACTACAAGTCGGCTCTCAACCCGACCCTACGGCACATCGACCGCATCCTGGCTCGGTGGGCTCATCGGAAGTTCAAGTCCCTACGACGGCACCGGCGACGATCACGGCATTGGCTGGAGCGCGTTGCGCGACGACAGCCACGCCTGTTCGCTCACTGGAGCCTGCTCCAAGGACGCGGCTGGACAATGGGAGCCGGGTCGAGGCGAGAGCCTCACGTCCGGTTCTGCGAGCGCGTGGTGGTGCGATTCCACCGCGCGACTCACCTGATCTGCCACTGCCGCAGCGAGGAACAAGCAAAGGCCCTGCGTGCCGCGCTGGAGAGCGGCTCGCCGACTGCGGGCTGATGCTCCACCCGGCGAAGACGAAGGTCGTCTACTGCAAGGATGACCAACCGCAAGGGCGACTATCCGCGATCATCCAGTTCGACTTCCTCGGCTACAGTTTCCGGCCGCGGCTGCGCGAAGTGGCGGGGAGGGTGTTCGGCGTCTCGTTCAGTCCGGCCGCCAGCCACGAGGCGCTGAAGGCGATCCGTCAGGCGGTCCGGCGATGGTCCCTGCAGACCGGAGCGACAAGGCGCTGGACGACCTGGCGCGGATGTTCAACCCGCTACATTCGCGGCTGGATCAACTACTACGGCCACTTCTACAAGTCGGCGCTGTACCCGACCTTGCGTCAGATCGACGCATCATGGCCGGTGGGCACGACGCAAGTTCAAGCGCCGCGGACGGCCGCGGGGCGCGCGGCACTGGCTGGCACGGGTGATCCGATCATCAGCCGGGTCTGTTTGCCCACTGGAGCCGCTTCTGTATGGACAGGGCCGAACAATGGGAGCCGTATGAGGCGAGAGGCTCACGTCCGGTTCTGGGAGCGCGCGGGGGTGGAATTCCGCCGCGCGACTCACCTCGCCGCCGAGCTCGCGCCGGACCTTCGCCAGGACGTCGACCAGAGGGAGCGCTTCGCCCCGCTCGACGGCGCGCCGCGCGCTGTCATGTTCGTCGTTCCCGTCCGCAATGGCGGGAGAGGCGGCCAAGGCCGCCGCACCCCACCAGGCAAACCGGATCAGATCTCGACGGTTCAGACGCGGCATGACGCGCATTCTGCGGAATGCAGGCTGACAAATCACTGACATCGCCGAACAGCGGGCCGTCAGAGCGCCGCGGTTAGGATCACCAGCATCAAATCCCGACAACGCCGGACCGGCTCCGGGATGCAAAAGTAGCTTTGAGGAGATTGAGATCATGTTGAACAACAAACGGCTGGCATCCGCCCTGCTCGCTATCTGGCTTGGCAAGCTTTGCGGGAGGCACGCTTGCAGCCACGCCGCATCCGCATGACGGTCACGGCACCGCGGTACAAGAGCCGAGGCTCGACGAAGGCAAGCGGTGGCCCACCGACGAGCCGCTGCGCCAGGGCATGAGCGACATCCGTGCGGCCATGGCGACCGCTTTCCCCCAGATCCACATGGGCCAGTTCTCGTCGGCGCAGTATGTCGCGCTTGCCGCAAACATTCAGGAGCGGGTCGACTATGTCGTCGGCAACTGCCGGCTGCCCGAGGAGGCCGACGCCCAGCTGCACGTCGTACTGATGGAGATCGTCGAGGGCACCGAGGCGATCAGGAGCGGGCCCGATCGCCCGGGCGGAGCAATGCGGGTCATTCAGGCAATCGAAGCTTATGGACGGAATTTCGATCATCCGGACTGGGGGAAGTCGCAGACGCTTTGAGGGCCGGGCGGGCGGGTCGCTGCCGGCTCAGTGGTTCTACGTGATTTGATCCAAGGTTTAACGGTCGCGCGTCTGACAGGCGGCGAAACCCCGACGCGGCGTAACCCGCAGCCCTCCCCGAGGGTAGCTCTGCCTCAGCAGAGCTCGGCGATGTTCTCGAAGGTACGTGTCAGCCGGCGGCTCTCGTCCAGGATCGCCTGGACGAAGCGATCGTGCTCGAAGGTAGCCAGTTGGTCATAGTCGCGAAGGATCTCCGCGGCGGCGCTGATCGCGGTGACGCATGTCCGCCACTCGTTCTCAAACCGCGAGAGATCATTGGGCTTGTTCATCTAACTACCGACCCCTTACAGCGAAAACTTCACGATGTTGCGATGCAGCATTAGCCGCATTAGAGATATGGAAATCGGTCGAGAGACGCAAATGAAATATCCGATCAGCATGCGCGGATATACCGTCTGCCGATCCACCGTGGCCAACGTGCACCTCTCGCGCTTGGCCTACGGCGGGTGATCGTGGACCGGAGCCTGCCGTCATCCTGAGACCAGGAAATTGTCCATAAACCGAGAGCGTAAGGCGTGACCAGTCGCTATAAAAAGATTAAATCTCATTACCTCGTTAGGGTCAATATGGTTGAATGCCGGATCCGAAAGGTGCGACAATGTCGGTGTGAAGGCCGACCGCGTTGGCTTTCGCCAATGTGCGCTGGCGCCCGCCTGCGTCGCTTGCTCGTTGACCGGCTGGATGGGCGCTGGTCTCTGGCCGGCTAACGGGCTCGACGGTCGAGGGCTGTTGTTCGCCCTTCCCATCGCTCGCCTGGGCTCGTCCCGGGCGATATAGTTACGTCGCGGCCTGTTGCTAGTCGCCCTCTTGCGTTGCTTCCGGCACTGTCCGACTACGGACCGCCCAGGCGGCAATAGTGCGCATGACGTAATGGTGGCACACTTGCGTCTCTGGCGTCCTAATGGGAGAGCAGCGTGAAAGCGAACCGTAAGTGTCGCATGCAAGTGGCCGCACTTCCGTTCAGGATGCTTCAGGGCGCGCCGGAGGTTATGTTGATCACCTCCCGAGAAACCGGAAGATGGATCGTTCCGAAGGGGTGGCCGCAAAAAGGCCGCGCGCCGCACGACGTAGCGTCGCGCGAGGCCTACGAGGAGGCCGGCCTCGTCGGCAGGGTAAGGAAGCGCCCGATCGGCACCTATCGATATGCGAAGCGGCTGCGCCTCGAATCGACGGTCATCTGCAAGGTGAGCGTCTTCCCGCTGCATGTGGAAAAGGAACTGGAGGACTATCCGGAGAAAGCGGATCGCCAGCGGTGCTGGCTGACGCCTGACGAGGCAGCCACCCGAGTCGAAGAGCGTGGGCTGAGTAAGCTGCTCCTGAGCTGCGACCTCGCACCATACGCAAGATAAACCGGGCGCGCCCTGCGAATTGTGGGTCGATATCTGTGCGGCGTGTTGCGCTTCGCTTGAACCCGGCCTAGGACGGCTCACATCACCTTCGCGGCGACGGTGCCCCACGGCGCCAGCGGCACCGTCGAGATGGAGTTCTTCGGCGACCCGGTTATGACCCGGTCCGAGTAGGCGACGTAGACCAGCACCCGGCGTTGCGCGTCAAAGAAGCGGACCACCTGCAGGCTCTTGAAGACGAGCGAACGGCGCTCATCGAAGACCCTCTCCCCCTCTCTCAAGGGCTCCTTGAAGACGATAGGGCCGACTTGCCTGCAGGCGATGCCGACCTCGGAGGACTCCTCCGCCGTACCCAGCGCGCCGGACACGCCGCCGCGCTCCGGCCGGCTGATGTGGCAGGCGACACCCTCGATCTTCGGGTCGTCGAAGGCGTCGATGGCGATCTTGTCGTTCGGCCCAAGCCAACGGAAGTTGGTGGAGACAGTGCCGACCTGGCCGCGCGGCGCGCCGCCGAACAGCCACCAGCCGACGCCGGCCAACACCAGAAGCAGCAAAACGGCGAGGCCGACTTTGACTTTCATTCCATCCTCCCCTTTGGTCCGCTCTGGCTCGCCTGCGCGATCGGACGCGTTCGACCCCTCGCCCCGACCCTCTCCCACTGCACGAGGGGGAGGGGCGTCGTCGCGATCTCGTTGCCCACTCTCGCTTCGTGGGAGAAACTCCGTTGCGCGCGGGCGTTCAATCCAACACGGCGTAGCCGCGCTGGCGCAGGCAGTTCCGGACGATCCTGTCCTGCCTCGACGCGCGGCTGCCGCCGCCGCTCACTCCGCCGGTGGCGCCGCCACTCACGGCCCCGAGCGCGGCGCCGGTGCCTGGATCTCCCGTGATCGCGCCGAGCACCGCACCCAAGGCCGCGCCGCCCGCGGCGCCGATCGCGGTGCCTCCGGCTGCTCCCGAAGCGATATCGACCTGATCGGCGTACTCCCGGCAAGCGGCCAGATCACTGGCGTAACTCTCCTGGTCGACGCCGCGCATGTCGACGATCGGGTCGGACGTGCAGCCGGCGGCGAGGAGCATCAGAGCAGAAATCGCGAGTGTACGCATCGTGCTGCCTTCTTGGTGGCGGGTTCGTCTACGGCGCCGGCGGTTGATGCTCGTTGTCTTGAATAGCCGCTGCGAACCGCGGCTTCAAGCTTGTACGCTTTCGTTCGCTGACCGATCGCAGCTGGCCACACGCCGCCATGATGTCTCGGCCGCGTGGCGTGCGGATCGGCGCGGTATACCCGGCATCGTTGAGAATTGTCGCGAATTGACGCATCCTCTCCTCCGGCGAGCACTCGAACGGCGCTCCCGGCCAGGCATTGAACGGGATCAGATTGAACTTCGCCGGGATGCCGGCGACTAGCCGGGCGAGCGCC
Organism: uncultured Alphaproteobacteria bacterium; assembly: GCA_963786265.1. GTDB lineage: Bacteria > Pseudomonadota > Alphaproteobacteria > Rhodospirillales > Defluviicoccaceae > Defluviicoccus. Next base: position 158,025 of record CAWAYT010000053.1, on the reverse strand, counting down.
TTGGCGTCGGCGGGCGAATCGTTGACGCCCTTCAGCATCACGTACTCGAAGGTAATCCGCCGCGCGTTGTCGGCTCCGGGATAGTCCCGGCATGCCCGCATCAGCTCGGCGATCGGGTATTTCTTGTTGATCGGCACCAGCGCGTCGCGAAGTTCGTCGGTGGCGGCGTGCAGGCTGATGGCGAGTTTCACGCCGAGTTCGGCGCCGACGCGGGCGATCATCGGCGCCACCCCCGAGGTCGAGAGGGTGATGCGCCGGCGCGAAATGGCGATGCCCTCCGGGTCCATGATGATGCGGAGCGCGTTTGCGACGTTGTCGTAGTTGAAGAGCGGCTCGCCCATACCCATCAGCACGATGTTGGACAGCAGCCGGTCGCCGCGCGGCGTCGGCCACTCGCCATAGGAATCGCGGGCCACCAGCACCTGGCCAACGATCTCGCCCGCGCTGAGATTGCGCACGAGGCGCTGCGTGCCGGTGTGGCAGAACGTGCAGGTCAGCGTGCAGCCGACCTGCGAGGAAAGACAGAGCGCTCCCCGATCCTCCTCCGGGATGAACACCGTCTCCGCCTCGTTACCGTCGTCGAAACGCAGCAGCCATTTGCGCGTGCCGTCGTTCGAACGCTGTTCCAGGCGGATGCCCGGGCGATCGACGGTGTAACACTGGCAAAGTTTCTCCCTCAGGCCGCGCGACAGCGACGTCATGGCCGCGAACTCGTCCGCGCCGCGATGATAAATCCAATGCCAGAGTTGACGGGCGCGGAACGGCGCTTCGCCGATGGTCGCAAGCTCGTTGGCGAGCTCCGCCCGCTGCAACCCAACCAAGGATCCGCGCTGCCCAGACATCGGCCTCGAACCGCTACCCAATCCCACACAGGTGGGGCTGCCGTTTGAAGCAAGCAAGCGCGTGGAAGTTAGAGGCTAACTGTCGCCGCACGCCTTGTCGCTGGCGGCGAGCGCCGCGGTAAAACCGGCGAGCGAGTAGGTGTCGGTCGTCGCCGTGCCGCGGCTCGACGTGCCACGGACGATCAGCTGCCTGCCCGCCTTCATCGCCGCGACCATCGCCTTGTCGGACGCCGCGTCGTAGGCCCAGGCGTTTTCGCCGCGGGTAAACAGCTTGAACTTCCTGCCGTCGATTTCGGCTTCGGCGTCTCTACCGTCCTTGTAGGTATAGCCGGCGCTGACGCTGATTTCGCCTTTGACCTTGTCGGCCGGCCGGTGCGTGACCAGGAAATGCGCGTCGCCCCGGGTTGTGTACTTGCCCTCGGCCTTCTTTGGCACGCTGCCGATATAACACAGCCGCTTCTTGCCGTCCCCGTCGGCGACCGCGGTCCAATCGCCGAAGCTGCCCAAAGCCTTCTGCTCCGGCGCCGCCGAGGCGATCACCATTGGCCAGAGCGCGGAGATGAAGAGCGCGAAAATCACCACGGAACGGTTCATGTCTGTATTGATACTAAGTGGCGGAACGGTTGCAAGGGTCGCGAAGCGGTGACGTTGTCCGTTCGCCGGAGTGCTGGGAAAGAGCCAAAAATATGGCGCAGGCGAATCCCGTTCTGGTCGAAGTGACCCGCGGAGCGACCGTCGAGAGCCGGCATCGTGGCGCCGCTGTCATCGTTGATTTCGGAAGGCCACAGGCTCGCCGCGTGGGGAGACATCGACCGCGCGGTGTTTCCCCGATCATCCGTCAAGCCGTTGCAAGCCTTGCCGCTGTTGGAAAGCGGAGCGGCGGCGCGGTTCCGCGTCTCCGACCGGGAACTTGCGCTCGCCTGCGGGTCGCACGGTGGCGAGCCGGAGCATGTGGCGACGGCGGGGGAATGGCTCGCTCGGCTCGGCCGGACGGACGCGGATCTCGATCTGCGGCGCGCACCCGCCGATCAACGAGGCGGCCGCCGCGGCGCTGGTCCGCGCCGACCGTCAGCCGTCACGGCTGCACAACAACTGTTCCGGCAAACATCTAGGCTTTCTCACCTTGGCCATGCACGTAGGCGCGCCGCTGCAGGCGTACGGCCATCCCGATCACCCGGTGCAGCGCTGGTGCGTCGCGTGCTCTCCGAGATGGGCGGAACGGACCCTGTCGTCGGCGCCGGTGGCCGGCGACGGCTGTGGCGTGCCGGTCATCGGCATGCCGCTCGCCGCCATCGCCCGGGGATTTGCGCGCTTAGCACGGCCGGCGGAGCTGCCCGTGGAGAGGGCCGACGCGGTTCGACGCGTTGTTTCGGCGATGACCGCGCATCCGCATCTGGTCGGCGGCACCGACCGTTTCGATACGCTGGTACTGGCGAGCGGCAGCGGCGCCGTGGTGGTCAAAGGCGGCGCCGAAGGCGTCTGCGCCGCATCGCATTCTCAGGCCGGCCATGGGCATTGCTTTGAAGATCGACGATGGCGCGAAGCGCGCGGCTGAAACCGCCATGGCCGCCCTGCTCGCGCTGTATTGCAATGGCGAAGGACCCCTTGGCGAGACAATCGCGGCGTTTCGCCAAAGACCGGTGCTCGATACGCGTGGCCTGCCCGTCGGAGTTGTTCGGCCAGCGCCGGGCTGGCCAGGCTAACCCGTGAATTCGCATCGCTTTCCGTTGACGAGCCGCTCTCATCCTAGGCAGAAGAGCGAGAATGGCGAAAGGAGTGGCCAATGCGTGCGGTCGTTTGCAGGGAATGGTGCGATCCCAGCCGGCTTCGCGTCGAGGATGCGCCGGATCCGCCACTCACGTCCGATGGAGTGCGCATCGGCGTGCGCGCGGCTGGCCTGAATTTCGCCGATACGCTGATCATCGCCGGTAGTTACCAGACTAAGCCGAAACTGCCGTTCTCCCCCGGTTTCGAGGTGGCCGGCCGGGTGCTCGAGTGCGCGCCGGGGGTGACGCGCTGCAGACCCGGGGACCGAGTGATGGCGGTGATCGAGTACGGCGGTTTAGCCGAACAGGTCGTAGCGCCCGAGGACGGTGTATTCGTGCTGCCCGATACCATCGACGATGTCACCGCCGCCGGCTTTCCGGTCGCCTACGGCACCTCGCACCTGGGGCTGAAGTATAAGGCCGGCCTGGCCTGGAGCGAGATTCTGCTGGTTAACGGCGCGGCGGGCGGCGTCGGCCTGACCGCCGTCGAGATAGGCAAGCGGCTGGGCGCCACTGTTATCGCGACCGCCAGCGGCGCGGAGAAGGTGCAGGTGTGCGCCGATGCCGGGGCTGACCACGCTCTCGATGCGCGCAGCGACGATCTGCGAGACCGCATCAAGGCGGCGACCGGCGGCCGCGGCGTCGATGTCGTCTACGATCCCGTCGGTGGCCGTCTGTTCGATGTGTCACTGCGCGCGACGGCGCCCGGGGGCCGTATCCTGATCGTCGGCTTCGCGTCCGGCGAGGTGCCGCAAATCCCCGCCAACATCCTGCTGGTCAAGAACATTTCAGCAATCGGCTACTACTGGGGCGCACACCGGTCACTCGCCCCGAAGTGGATGCAGGCGTCCTTCAAGGAACTGCTGCGATGGTTGGCGGAAGGATTGTTACGGCCGCACGTCTCGCGCACCTACCCCTTGCATGAGGCCGTCCAGGCGCTGCAAGCGCTGCGGGCGCGACGAACAACCGGCAAGGTCGTGCTGACAATGGAGGGCTGAGCAGCGGCTTGCGGTTCAGGGCGAGAGGCGCGCGATTGTGCCGCTGGTGCTGTACCCCGGCTGGAGTTCGGCGAGCAGCACCCGGCCGCCATACCCCTGAACCAGCTCCGCGCCGACCACCTCCTCGAGCCGGTAGTCGGCTCCCTTGACCAGCACGTCGGGGCGCAGCAGCTCGATGAGCGCGAGCGGTGTCTCGTCGTCGAACAGGACAACGGCATCGACGAGGGAGAGCGAAGCCAGCACGGCGGCGCGCGCCATCTCCGACTGCACGGGGCGACCCGGCCCCTTCAGCCGCGCCACCGAGGCGTCCGTGTTCAATCCCACCACCAGGCGGTTGCAGGCGGCTCTGGCCTGCTGGATGAGTGACAAATGCCCTGGGTGGATCAGGTCGAAGCAGCCATTGGTGAAGCCGATCCGCATCCCGTGCCGGCGCCAGACCTCCGCGCGGTCCAGCAGTGACTGCGGCTCGATGATCTTCGCCTCGGCGCGCGCCAGATCGCGATGCCGCAACTCCTTGGCTAACTCATGCGCGTGTGCGACCGCGGTCCCGACCTTGCCCACGACGATGCCGGCGGCGATGTTGGCCAGCTCCGCCGCGTGACGCAGCGAAGCGCCGCTCGCCAGCGCCGCAGAGAGAGTCGCCACGACGGTGTCGCCGGCGCCCGAGACATCGAACACCTCGCGCGCCGCAGCCGGCAGGGTATGCGCCGCTTGCTCGTCATCGACCAGCATCATCCCCTCCTTGCCCAGCGTGATGAGCACGGCGCCCAGATCGTATCGGCCCGCCAACGCCCGGGCGCACTCGGCCTCTTTGCCGGCATGAACTACCGATCCGGCCGCCACACTGAGTTCCCGCCGATTGGGCGTGATCACTTCGGCGCCACGGTAGCGCGCAAAATCGCCCTTCGGGTCGACGACGACGCGCGTCCCTTGCGAATGCGCCAGGGCGATCAACTCGGCCGCCAGATCGCCGTCGAACACGCCCTTGGCGTAGTCGGAAAGGATGAGAACGCCGCAGGCTTTGCCCCAGCCATGCACCGAACTGACGATCTCTTGCCCGGCAGCTGCGCCGAGCGGCCTCGTGCTCTCGTCATCGGTGCGGAGCAGCTGCTGATTACCGGCGAGGAAGCGGGTTTTCACCGATGTGCGCCGATCGTTCTCGATCACGAGCGAAAACGCGACCGCGGCGCCCTCGTCCGCAAGGCGGGCATGAATCTCGCGGCCGGCGTCGTCGCCGCCGACCACGGCCGCCAAACTCGCGGTGGCACCGATCGCGCGAAGGTTGCGCACAACGTTGCCGGCGCCGCCGAGCATCGCCGTTTGCCGCTCGATCCGCAGCACCGGCACCGGAGCCTCCGGCGAGATGCGCTCGACAGTGCCGGCGACGTACCGGTCGAGCATCACGTCGCCGACAACTCCGACGCAAACCCGGCGTATACGGTCGAGCAGCGGCAGCAGGCCGGAGCGCTGGCTCATGCCAGCCCAAGCTCCCGCTCGAGCGCCGCGCACAGCATCTGGCCGAGGGTGATGTGCATTTCCTGAATGCGGGCCGTCACCCGCGATGGCACGACGAGAGCCGGATCGGCGATCGTCGCGACTCGGCCGCCGTCGCCGCCGGTCAGCGCCGCGGCGGCGCAGCCCAGCCGGCGTCCAGCCTCCAGCCCGCGCACCACGTTTTCGCTCTCGCCGGAGGTGGATATGCCGATGCACACATCGACCGGCCGGCAGAGCGCTTCCACCTGACGGGCGAACAGCCATTCGAAGCCGAGATCGTTGCCGATCGCGGTGAGCGCGGACGTATCGGTGGTCAGCGCCAGGGCCGGGATCGCCGCCCGGTCGCGGCGATAGCGCACGGTCAGCTCCGTCGCCAAATGCTGCGCGTCGGCGGCGCTGCCGCCATTGCCGAAGAAGACGAGCTTGCCACCATCATTGCAGGATTCGACGCAGAGCCGCAGCAGCCTCGCGAAGGGTTGGCGAGCGGCGAGGCGCGTCGCCGCCAGCACCGCCGCATGCTCGTCCAACTCGCGATCGAAAAAGCCGTCGATGTTCATCCGCGTGCAAGCGGTCACTCCGCATCCGGCGCCATCTTAGCGCCGGCGTCAGGTAATCCCAGCCAGTCTGTTGCGACGACCGCCGATAGGCAATCGTTGCCAACCGCGTGCGCCCGACCGATATCCGAGCCATGTTGAACATGCGAAAGCACCAGCGCCGTCTGGCGGCGCATCGTGGACGGCGCGGCTCGGCCCTCGACGGGCGTCCCGATGCGGAATGGCGCTGCTGAGCTTGCTGGCTTCCATCGTGCGCCACGCAACGCGGACTTGCACAGACGTCATCCCGCCGGCGCACGCGATCGTCGTCGATGATCTCTTCAAGCGCTTCGACACGGTCACGGCGGTGGACGGCGTGAGCTTTGCCGTACCTGCGGGCTCGACGACGGCGCTGCTCGGCGGCAACGGCGCCGGCAAAACGACGACTATGTCGATCCTGCTCGGCCTGCTGACGCCGACGTCCGGCTCGGTCACGGTGCTCGGCGCGGACATGCTTCGCGACCGGTATCGGGTGCTCGGCGAAATGAACTTTTCCTCGCCCTACGTCGATCTCCCCCGCCGCCTCACCGCATACGAGAACCTGAACGTCTATGCCGGCCTGTACGGCGTACGTTCGGCCCGCCGCCGCATCCTCGAGCTGGCGCGCGATCTCGACATCGAAGAGCTTCTCAGGCGTACCACCGGCAGCCTGTCGGCCGGCCAACGGACACGCGTCGCCTTGGCGAAGGCATTGCTCAATCGGCCGAGCCTGCTGCTGCTGGATGAGCCCACCGCCTCGCTCGATCCGGACACCGGCGATGTGGTGCGGGCTACCTCGAGCAGTATCGGAAGGAGAGCGGCGCCACCATCGTGCTCGCCTCGCACAACATGGCCGAGGTGGAGCGCCTGTGCGATCACGTGCTGATGATGCGCTCCGGGCGCATCGTCGATCGCGGTGCGCCACGGCAGCTGATCAGCCGGTATGGCCGGCGGACGATGGAGGAGGTGTTCCTCGACATCGCCCGCAACCGCCCGGCGGCAGGCGCCCGCGATACAAGGGCAGGCGTGCCGTGAGCGGGCTCCGCCGAAGGCAGAATCATGCCTTCTTCTCGTGGCGACGCGTCGGCGCGCTGCTGCTCCGGCATCTCTATGTGCTGCGCGGTTCCTGGCCGAGGCTGCTCGAGCTGGCGTACTGGCCGACGGTGCAAATGATTCTCTGGGGCTTCGTCACCCTGTTTTTCATGCAGCACAGCTCCTGGGTGGCGCAGGCGGCGGGCGTGCTGATCAGCGCCGTGGTGCTCTGGGACGTGCTGTTCCGCTCGAATCTGGGAGTCTCCGTCACCTTCATGGAAGAAATGTGGGCGCGCAACCTCAGCCCGCTATTCGCAAGCCCGATGCGGCCGCACGAGCTGGTGGTCTCGCTGGCGATCATGAGCCTTATCCGAACGGTGATCAGCGTACTCCCGGCGATGCTGCTGGCGCCGCCGTTGTTCGGCGTCTCGGTCTTCGCGCTGGGCCTGCCGCTTGCCGCCTTCTTCGCCAACCTGCTGCTGTTCGGCTGGTGCATCGGACTTGTCGTCTCGGCGTTGGTTCTGCGCCTCGGGCTCGGCGCGGAAAGCCTGGCGTGGGTGGCGGTGTTCGCATTCGCTCCGGTAAGCGGCGTGTATTATCCGATCGAAATCCTGCCGCACTGGCTGCAACCGGTCGCCTGGTCGCTGCCCTCGGCCTACGTCTTCGAGGGTATGCGGGCGGTGTTGTTCGAAGGCCGCTTCCGTCTCGATCTGCTGGCAGCCGGCGCCGCACTCAATGTCGTGTATGTGTGTCTGGCTACTGCATTCTTTTTGTATATCTGCCGGGTTGCGCGCCAGCGCGGCCTGCTGGTGCAGCAGGGCGAGTGAAAACCGCGCTACGGCCGCGATTGATCGAGCACCTCGATCTGCTCCGGGATCAGCGCCTCGATCATCGGTCCGTTCAGCTCCTCGATCCAGCCGCGAATGCGAATGACCCGGCCTTTCAGCGAGTAGAGGTCGAGTTTGGCGGCGGCGAAGTCCGGCAGCACGCTGGCCGGGATGGTCACCGTGAAGTCGGAGCGCCAGTCATCGCCGAAGTTGAGATACCAGCGATCCCCCCGACGCTCGGCGTCCAACACCTGGCCCTCCACAAGCTGGAAGCTGCCGAGGTCGCGACCGATTTCGCCGACGGATCGCACGCGTAGCCGAGGATTACTCCAAAGGCCACGACGGGCGCGCCGTGCCTTGTCTTCGATCTCCAGCATGTCGGATGCGAGGGCCCGCGTATCAGCCGTAACGTGCACGCGCGCAAGTCCGAGACGCAGCAGCTCGCCTTGGATCCACAGGCCATCGTCGCGATGAACCTGCGCCAGTAGCCTTCCGTACCGGTCCTGTCGGCCATCCGCCAGTGTCAGGCATGCGGCGCGACCCTCGACCAATTGTGACAGGGCGGCCTCGGCTTCGTTTCGCTGACTCGCGGACCTCGCCGCATCCGATGGCTCGGGGTGGTCGATGCCGGCCAGTCGGACGATGTTCGTTCCGTCTATCGGTATATCGAGGATCACTTCGTCGGCGTTGCTCGGCCGCAAGATGGTCACGGGCCGCGGGCATGCTTCGCCGCGCGCCGGTTGAATGAACGCCGCAAGCTGCAGGCAGAGGACGATGGCGAAGCCGAGTACTAAATCGGGGAACGGACGCATCGGCGTTCGGTCGACTTCCAACACTGTCTAGGATACGATCAAGAAGCTGAGCAGGCTGTCGGTCGCCGCGTGTCATGCGATCTCGATTTCAGGATCAGACCACAAACCCGGATTAGCAAGAGATCATCGCCGAAGGCGCCAACTCACGATGGATGTCCGACACTACCGAACCGATCTCTTCCCCGAGATCGAGCCCTACGCGTCCGGTCGGTTGCCGCTGGGCGGATCGCACTTCATGTACTGGGAGCAGGCCGGCAACCCGCGGGGCATACCCGTGCTGTTCCTGCATGGCGGCCCGGGCGCGGGTGCGGCGGCGGCCCATCGCCGGTTTTTCGATCCCCGATCGTATCGCATCATTATCTTCGATCAGCGGGGCTGCGGACGTTCAGCGCCGCGCGGCGAGATCGCCGACAACACCACCTGGCATCTCGTCGCCGACATGGAGTTGTTGCGTGGTCATCTGAATGTGCGCCGTTGGGTTCTCTTCGGTGGATCCTGGGGCTCGACGCTGGCGCTTGCCTATGGCGTCCGCTGGCCGCAACACTGCGCGGGTTTCGCTCTTCGCGGCATCTTCCTCGGCACGCGGAACGAGGTTTCCTGGTTTCTCCGAGGGATGCGCACCTTCTTTCCCGAGGCATGGCGAAGCTTCGCGGAGGCCTTGCCGGAGTTGGAGCGCTCCGACTTGCTGGAGAACTACCATCACCGGCTGACGCATCCCGATCCGGCGATCCACATGCCGGCGGCCGCCGCGTGGAGCCGCTACGAGACCGTTTGCTCCAACCTGATTCCGCGCCTGGAAGAATCGTCGCCCAGCTTCGGCGGCGATAGCGCGGCGCTCGCGCTCGCACGCATAGAGGCGCATTATTTCGTCAACGACGTATTCCTCGAAGATGGCGAACTGCTGAACAACGTGGACAGGCTGCGACACATCCCTTCGATACTCATTCAGGGCCGGTACGACATGGTGTGTCCGATCGTCACCGCCGACACGCTGGCGCGGGCTTGGCCGGAAGCGAAGTACGTGATCGTCCCGGATGCCGGCCACTCGGCGATGGAACCGGGGATCCGCGCCGCTCTGGTCCGCGCCACCGAGGCGATGAAGACCCGCGTCGGCTGACGCCGTATCGCGGATCGAGGGATGGCAGCTCACAACGGCGCCAGCGCGGACACTTGCGCGAGATCGGCCACGAACCGCTGGTACTCGTTGGCCCGCGCCGCTTCTTCGGGCAGGCGCAGCAAATATGACGGATGGATGGTGACGATTGCCCGGCGACCCGGCCGCAAGATGAAAGACCGGCCGCGGCAGGCATTTACGCGTACATCCTGACGCAACACGCTCCTTGCCGCCGAGGCGCCGAGCGCCACGATCGTCTCCGGGCCGACCAGTTCGACTTCCGCCTCCAGCCACCGGCTGCACGCTTCAATCTCGATGACGTTCGGCTTCTGGTGCAGCCGCCGCTTGCCGCGCACGAGGAATTTGAAGTGCTTGACGGCATTGGTGACCCAGACCTTGCCGCGGTCGATGCCGGCGTCGCGCAGGGCCCGGTCGAGGATGCCGCCCGCCGGGCCGACGAACGGCCGGCCCTGCAGGTCCTCCTGATCCCCCGGCTGCTCGCCGACCAGCATCAGCCGCGCCGGCGCCGGCCCCTCGCCGAAGACGGTCTGCGTCGCCGCCGCGCCGAGTGGACAATCGCGACAGCCGGCCGCCTGGCGCTGCAACATTTCGACTGATCCGGCGTTGGCGGGAATAGCCGGCGGTAACGTCGAGCCCGCCGCATCTTCGATGGACGCGCCGATCATTGCTTCGGAGCGCGCGGCGGACTGGCGCGACAGCGGCCGAATCAGTCGCGCCTCCGGCAGGTTCGCCCAGTAATGAACCGGCATCTGTGCCTTCATCGCCGCGAGCTTCGGGCGCGCCGGATTGAAGATGCTAGAGTAGTAGCTGCGCCACAGATCCTCCAGCGCATCTTCACTCGGCGCCTGTTGCTTCAGTGCGCCCGGCCCGAAGGCGAGATCCGTTCCGTTCCAAAAGGCGCAGCAATCCGGCGTCAAAATCGTCCAGCGCATGCCGGCGAACCGGCGGACGAAGAACGGCGCCGCGCGCCCGACGATGAAATGTCGCGGCTCAAACCAGGCGACATAGACCACGCCCGTTTCCTCGCTCACCTCGCGAAAGCGAACGAACGCCTGCATCTTGTGGATGTCACGATGCACCGAGTGCGCCAGGGACTCGACGCGCCGAACAAGCGGGTCGGCGGCGATCGCCAACAGCTTCGGCTCGCCTCTCGCCATGCGCCAGAGCAGCTCGTACAGCACGTCGAACCGATGCGGGTCGCGGTGACAAATCACCGTTTCGGCGAGTTCGACGAAGCGGCGCGGGACGCGTAGTTCGCTCCCCCCTTGCGGAGGCGACGAACGGGCGCCGTGTTCTGTGTTCGGCCTGATGGCGAATAGGTCGCGGGTATGCGAACTCACCCGCCAAATGATCTCTTCGGGCGGGATTCCGGCGGCTATCAGCGCGCGCGAGCGATCTCGCCAACCAGTGAAGTCGGTCTCGTTGCGCAGCTCGACCTCAGTCACGGGCGGCGAACAAGTCCAGCTGCCGGGGCCGCGGCGAAAGCCGGCTACGCAGATCGACCGCGTCGAGCGCCGCCGCCGCTCCGCGCTCGCCGGCGTTGACGAGAAACGGCCGAACGATCTTTATCGCAACGCGCAGACGCCGCAGGTCTTCAAGGCGCACCGCCCGATGCCGGCGCATCGTCAACAGCCGGTCGACGGTGCGCTTGCCGAGGCCGGGGACGCGCAGCAACTCCTCGCGCCCGGCGCTGTTGACGTCTACGGGAAAGCGCTCGCGGTGGCGCAAGGCCCAGGCCAGCTTCGGATCGATCTCGCAAATCCAGCATTTCGCCGGCGCCCGCGTCCAGGATCTCGCTCTCCTCGAAACCGTAGAAGCGCATCAGCCAGTCGGCCTGATAGAGGCGATGTTCACGCAGCAGCGGCGCCGGGCGTGACGGCAGCGCCGGGCTCGCGTGCGGAATTGGGCTGAATGCCGAGTAATAGACGCGGCGGAGCCGATGCTCGGTGTAGAGCCGCGAGCTGGCGGCGAGGATCGTCCGGTCGGTTGACGCGTCGGCGCCGACGATCATCTGCGTGCTCTGGCCGGCGGGCGAGAACCGCCCCGAACCGGGCTCGGCTCTGGCGACCTCGATTTTCGCGCGGAGGCAGCGCATGGAGTCCAAGATCGCGGCCTCTTCCTTTTCCGGCGCCAGGCGGCCCAGGCTTTCCGGTGTCGGCAGCTCGATGTTGACGCTGAGCCGATCGGCGTGCCGACCGGCTTCCGCCAGCAGCTCCGGCGACGCTCCGGGCACCGCCTTCAGATGGATGTAACCGCGAAACCCGTGCGCCTCGCGCAGCGTACGCGCGACGCGGGCGAGTTGCTCCATCGTGTAGTCGGGGCCGCGAACGATGCCGGAACTGAGGAACAAACCCTCGATATAGTTGCGCCGATAAAAGGCAAGAGTCAGGTCGACGACTTCCTCCACCGTGAAGCGGGCGCGGCGAACGTTGCTGGATCGCCGGTTCACGCAATAAAGGCAGTCGTACATGCAGGTGTTGGTAAGCAGAATTTTCAGCAGCGAGATGCAGCGGCCGTCTGGCGCGTAGCTATGGCAGATGCCGCTCCGCTGTGTGGAACCGATGCCGCCGCCGAGCGAGTGCCGGGAAGGCGCGCCGCTGGAAGCGCATGACGCATCGTACTTAGCGGCGTCCGCCAAAATCTCCAGCTTTCGGGTCAGATCGACGCCGGGCATTCGCTCGCTTTCTCGCCGTCGGTTCGTCGCCCCGACAGCGCCAAGTTCTCAATCTGTTCTACGTGGGAGTGATGCGCGTCACTAACAAGCGGTCAAACGCCGAACGGAACGGGCTTTCCGCGGGCGAGTGGCACATGAGACGCTCAGCCTACACGAGCGCTCACCGGCGCGCCCCTAATGTACCGTCGTGTGCGGAAAAGCGACGGGCGATGGAACCGCTAGTGGCGCATCGCGTTGACGACACGGGACACAGATGGAGGGACTGCGAGATGCGACATTTTCTCGCGGCGGGTGTTATCGCGCTCGCGTTTGGAATTCTTTCACCGGCGTTCTCTGTGGAGGAGAGCGTTGATCAAAAATTCGCCGCCGATGCGGCTAAGGACAGTATGGCCGAAGTCGAACTCGGTCAGCTCGCGCTGAACAAGAGTGACAATGCAAAAATTCGCGAATTCGCCAATCGAATAATTCAGGATCATTCCAAGGCGAACATGCAGCTGCAAAGCATCGCTAAGTCCGGAAACGTCGTTCTTCCCAGCGAGCCGGGCGAGAAGCTGCGGAAGCCGATGAACAAGCTGTCCGGGTTGAGCGACAAGGACTTCGACCGTGCCTATGCCGAGGCGATGGTCGAGGACCATGAGAAAGCGGTGAAGCTGTTCCAGCAGTATCAGCGAGACGGCAGCAACAAGGAGCTCGGGGCGTTCGCGCAACAGACCTTGCCTGTCCTGCAGGAACACTTGCACATGGCTCAGGCACTCGAAAAAAGCTTGAGCGGGAAGTAACCGGGCTGCACGGCCATGCAGATCAGAAACAGCAAGCGCGCATGGGGCGCCGTTCAGCAAGGGTTCCACTGGTTCATCGCGCTTGCGGTAATATCACAGCTCACCGTGGGACTTATCTTCGCGAACCTGCCGGAGAACGACCCTCGCGGCGGAACCTTGTTCGGCGTACATGCGGCGCTGGGCGTGGTCATTCTTGTCGTCATGTTGGCGCGCTTCGCGTGGCGGCGGACTAATCCGGTGCCGGCATTGCCGGACACCTTGAAGCCGTACGAAAAGCGCATCGCGCTGGCCACCCACTGGGCGTTCTACGCGCTGATCATCGGCCTACCGCTGGGCGGCTATCTGATGGTGAATGCGCATGGTCACGCCGTTCCGTTCTTCGGAATGAAGCTGCCGGTGCTGCTGCCGAAAGACGAGTTCTGGGGAGAGGCGTTCGCTTACCTGCACGTGGGTGGCGCGTTTCTGCTGATGCCGCTGATCCTACTGCATGTCGCGGCGGCACTTCGCCATGAGTTCCTGCTCAGGGACAACACGCTTCGCCGCATGACTCCGCTCCCCGAGCGGGAGACCGAGCCGGTCGGCCATACGTCCGTAGCCGAGCGGCGTTCGACCCGATCCGCATACCGGCGGTAACCTTTACCCACACACAGCCCAATCTGGATTGCAGTTGTCCTCATGGCACGGTCCAGGGGCACTTAGAGGAGCTAGACACATGGCAGAACGAGTTGCGGGAACCTACGATACGTCACGGACCGGCTACGACGCCCCGCGAGCGGGCGAAGTGGCGGGTGTAGCGGTCGCCGGACGGCGAATATCCTGGGGCGCCGTCTTCGCTGGCGTAATAATCGTGCTGATCGTCCAGTTGCTGCTGAGCCTGCTCGGCGTCGGCATCGGCGCGAGCACCATCGACCCGACGCAACACGGCGGCACGCCGGAAGCGTCTACTTTCGGCATCGGCGCCGGTCTCTGGTGGGTGATCTGCTCCCTGATTTCGGTGTTCGCCGGATCGTGGGTAGCGGGCCGTCTCGCCGGCATGCCCGACCGCACCGACGGCATGCTGCACGGCCTCGTCGCCTGGGGCCTGTCGATGTTGTTGGTAATCTATCTTCTCACGACGACGGTGAGCAGCCTGATCGGTGGCGCGTTCGGCGTCGTCGGCTCGGCGATGCAGGCGGCCGGGCAAGGCGCCGTGGCGGCTGGCGGGGCGGCGGCTGGGGCGGCGCAAACGCCGGGCGTCCTCGGCCCGTTCCAGCGCGATCTGCAGCAGCTCGTGAATCGCGCGAGGCAGCAGGCGCAAGTGACTGGTCAGCAATTCGAGCAGATCACCAATGACGAGAGCGTGCGCAACGTCGTGGAGAAAGCCGTCACCACCGGACCGGAAAGCCTGTCCGAGTCCGATCGGCAGGCGGCGATCGATGCCCTCGCTCGGCATACCGGCATGAGCCGTCCGGAAGCCGAACAGCGGCTGGCGCAATGGCAGCAGACGTACAGCGAGACGAAGGAGCAGGCTTTGCAGGCGGCCGAAGCGACAGCCGATACGGTTGCCAAGGCTTCGCTGTGGTCGTTCATCGCGTTGCTGCTGGGCGCCGTCGTCGCCGCCGTCGGCGGCATGCTCGGATCCCCGCGCCGGGCCGCGTACGCCACCAGGACGGTGTGAACGAACGGAACGCGACCCGACGTCACGCCCCAGCGGTCGTCAGATCGTCGTAGAGATCGACACATGCGGTTCCGGGTTCAGCTGACCGGAACCGCATCGGCGGCGCGGCGTTATCACGGGGTCTCTTGGTACAACGAGAGGAGTAGGAAAACATGGCGACTTTACAAGAGGGTTATGGGGCGAAGGAAAGCCACCAAATCATCGCCGCCGACAAAGTCGAGGGGACCGCCGTCTACAATATGGCCGGTGACAAGGTCGGTACGATCCGCAACGTGATGATCGATAAGATTTCGGGAAAAGTCGTCTTCGCGACTTTGGCTTCTGGCGGCGTTCTGGGAATTGGCTCGAAGTATCATGCGCTGCCCTGGAATGTCCTGACTTACAGCACCGATCTCGGCGGCTACCAGATGGATGTTGACCGGGAGAAGCTGCAGTCCGGTCCGGCTGAGACCGAGGAGGAACTCACCACCAAATTGCAGGATAAGGACTGGGGACGTCAGGTATACGACTACTACGGTTCTTCCTGGACTTCTTAGCAGCGCGGCGAAGCTGTCGTGGCTGGGGCGCACCGCGCCCCGCCACTCGCCCGCCGAAAGCAAAGCGTCGCCTGACGGCGCACACGTCGGCAATCTCCGCTTCAGGGCAGCTCTTTGCGGCTCCCGGGCTGGTTCGCGCTACACGCAGCCGGCCAGGGCCGGCGGTTGAAGCTCGCCCTTACAAGCCCGCGCCCTTTCGCAAAAGCAACGGCCCTCCCTATGGCCAGATCTGTTATGTTGCATCCGCATACCGTTGTGCGCGTGCGAACATTGACTCGGCATCGAGCGATCACTACGGTTGACTCGCCGAGTAACTCCCAGCTTTGTCGCGGGATGAACACAAAAGGGGCGCAACGGCCATGCCTCCAACCGAACGTCCGCTCTCTCCGCACCTGCAGGTCTATAAGCCGCAGATCACCTCGGTGCTGTCGATCCTGCATCGCATTACCGGGGTGGCGCTGATCGCCGGCACGCTACTATTGACCTGGTGGCTCGTTTCGGCCGCCTACGGTCCTGAAGCCTTCGCCGACGCGCAGGCTTTCATCGGCTCGTGGTTCGGCCAGCTGCTGTTGTGGGCCTTCACGTTCGCCCTCTTCTACCATCTCGGCAACGGCGTCCGGCATTTGGCTTGGGATTTCGGCTGGGGCTTCGAGCTTTCGCAAGTGCGCTCCTCGGGGATCGCCATGCTGGCGTTCGCCGCCGCCGGGACGCTGCTCACTCTTGTCGTCGCCTACGCTAGCCGAGGTTGACATGGAACTCCGTTCGACGTTGGGCCGCGTCCGCGGCCTGGGCTCCGCCAAGGAAGGTGTCCGCCACTGGTGGGCGCAGCGGGTGACCGCGATCGCGCTGGTGCCGCTGTCGATATGGTTCGTGGTCGCCGTGATCTCGCTGATGGGCGCCGACTACACCCAGTACCAGGCGTGGATCGGCCAATTCGGCAACGCGCTTTTGATGATTTTGGCGACCTTGGTCCTATTCTACCACGCGCATCTGGGCATGCAGGTGATCATCGAGGATTACGTGCACGGCGAGGGCGCGCGCGTCATCACCTTGCTGTTCTTCAAGTTCGTGCTGGCGGGGCTCGCCGCCTCCTGCGTGCTGGCGGTTGTCCTCGTGGCATTGGGAGCGCACCGATGACCCCCGCCTATCCGATCACCGACCACACCTATGACGTCATCGTCGTGGGCGCTGGCGGCGCGGGCTTGCGGGCGACCATGGGACTTGCCGCCGCGGGTCTGAAGACCGCGTCCATCACCAAGGTGTTTCCGACCCGCAGTCACACCGTCGCGGCGCAGGGCGGTATCGGCGCGGCGCTGGGCAACATGGCCGAGGATCACTGGCAGTGGCATATGTACGACACCGTCAAGGGCTCCGACTGGCTCGGCGATCAGGACGCGATCGAATACATGTGCCGTCAGGCGATCCCGTCGGTGCTCGAGCTCGAGCATTTCGGCGTGCCGTTCTCGCGCACCAAGGACGGCAAGATCTATCAGCGGCCATTCGGTGGGCACATGCGCAACTATGGCGAAGCGCCGATACAGCGCGCCTGCGCCGCCGCCGATCGCACCGGGCACGCCATCCTGCACACGCTTTATCAGCAATGCTTGAAATATAACGCGGAGTTCTTCGTCGAGTATTTCGCCATCGATCTCATCATGGATGAAGAAGGCGCCTGTCGCGGCGTCGTCGCCTGGAATCTTGACGACGGCACCATCCATCGCTTCATCGGCCACACCACGGTGCTTGCGACCGGCGGCTACGGACGCGCCTACTTCTCATGCACGTCGGCGCACACCTGCACCGGGGACGGTAACGCCATGGCGGCGCGCGCGGGCCTGCCGCTGCAGGACCACGAGTTCATCCAGTTCCATCCGACCGGGCATTTACGGCTCCGGCTGTCTGATCACCGAAGGGGCGCGGGGCGAGGGCGGCTACCTGACCAACTCCGAGGGCGAGCGGTTCATGGAGCGCTACGCGCCCACCGCCAAGGACTTGGCGTCGCGCGACGTGGTGAGCCGCTCGATGACGATGGAGATCCTCGAGGGCCGGGGCGTCGGCGCGGAAAAGGACCACATCCTGCTCCACCTGGAGCACCTGGGCGCCGACATCCTGCTGGCCCGGCTCCCGGGCATCACCGAGACGGCGAAGATATTCGCCGGCGTCGACGCCACCAGGGAGCCGATCCCGGTGCTGCCGACGGTCCACTACAACATGGGCGGCGTGCCGGCGAATTACCACGGCGAGGCATTGCGGCCTACGGAGGACGATCCGGATGCGGTCTGCCCCGGGCTGATGGCGATCGGGGAGTGCGGCTGCGCCTCGGTGCACGGCGCCAACCGGCTCGGCACCAATTCGCTGCTGGATATTGTCGTCTTCGGTCGCGCGGCCGCCTTGCGCGCCGCCGAGACAATCAAGCCCGGCTCGCCGCACCCGGCGCCGCCGAAGAACGGCGCCGAGCAGGCGCTGTCCAGACTGGACCGGCTACGGCATGCCAAGGGCTCCAAGCCGACGGCGGGGATACGGCTGGACATGCAGAAGACCATGCAGAGCAACGCCGCGGTCTTCCGCACGCAGGCCGTTTTGGAGAAGGGCTGCCGCAAGATCGACGCGGTCTGGGATATGCTCGCGGACATCAGGCTGTCTGACCGCTCGCTGATCTGGAATTCCGACCTAGTCGAAGCGCTGGAACTTGAAAACCTGATGACCTGCGCCAAGGCCGCGCTTTATTCCGCCGAGGCGCGCAAGGAGAGCCGAGGGGCGCACGCCCGCGACGATTGCCCGACCCGCGACGACAACAACTGGATGAAACACTCGCTGGCGTGGGTGGATGCGCGCGGCCAGGTGACGCTCGGCTACCGGCCTGTGCACACCTACACCCTCACCAACGAAGCCGAGTACATCGAGCCGCAGGCGCGCGTCTATTAGCAGCGAATGCAGCGAGGCCGAGGAGAACGTAGATGGTCGAGTTCAACCTGCCCGCCAACTCCCGGGTCAAGGAGGGGAAGGTGCATCCGGTGCCGGCGGGCGCCAAGCGCGTGCGCCGCTTCCGCATCTATAGGTATGATCCGGACAGCGGCGAGAACCCGCGACTCGACACCTTTCACGTAGATCTCGATAGCTGCGGCCCGATGGTTCTGGACGCGCTGCTGAAGATCAAGAACGAGATCGACTTCGACCCTGACGTTCCGCCGGTCGTGCCGCGAGGGCGTCTGCGGGTCTTGCGCCTTCAACATCGATGGCGTCAACACTCTCGCCTGTACCAAGCCGATCGAGGACATCAAGGGCGACGTCAAGATCTATCCTCTGCCGCACCTGCCGGTGGTCAAGGACCTCGTGCCCGATCTTTCGGTTCCCTATGCGCAGTACCGGCTGATTCAGCCCTGGCTGCAAGCGGAGACGCCGCCGCCCGCCGGCGAGCGGCTGCAAAGCCCGGAGGAGCGGGCGAAGCTCGACGGGCTCTGGGAGTGTATCCTCTGCTTCTGCTGTCAGACCAGCTGTCCCAGTTACTGGTGGAATGGCGACCGTTATCTCGGGCCGGCGGTGCTGCTGCAGGCGTATCGCTGGATCGCCGATTCTCGCGACGAGGCAACCGGCGAGCGGCTTGACCAGCTGAACGATCCCTATCGAGTGTTCCGCTGCCACACAATCATGAACTGCACGAACACGTGCCCGAAGCACCTGAATCCGGGCAAGGCCATCGCCGAGGTCAAGACGCTGCTGGCGCAGCGCACGCTCTGAGCGGCGGCGGGCGTTCCGGCCCGGAATCCCCGCTCGCGGCGCGCTCTGGCTTGTCGGCGTTGATATCGCAGGGGAACCAAAAGCAAGAACAAGACACCTACGAGACCGCCAGGCAGTCGCCTGGCGGTCGAAACGGGCGCGCGCTCGACCAGGCCTGAAATGAGCTCGTGGCCGACATCGCTCGCGAGGTAGTTGTGTATCGCGGGTACGTATCTTGCGCCGCGAGACGCCTTCGAAGTGGCAGGTTGCGTCGCGCGGCGTATCGATGCATAAGTCGCAAAAGAAACGGTTATACGCGATCTGCGTGTAGCAACTTTCCGCAAATGGGGGTACCGGCTGTCGGACTGCGGGGCGTGTTGATCGGGAGATTAGCAAGCGAATGACGCCATGAACGAAACCGCAGGCCCTCGTGTCCTTCATGTCGCCGAGACGATTATGGGCGGCGTCACTTCCTACCTGCAGGAGACCATCGCATATCAATCGGCGGCGTTGGGTCCAGAGAACATCAGACTGCTCGTGCCCAGCGATCACGCCCAAGAACTTTCCGGTATTGACGCGGAGATGATCATCACGTTCAGCCGCACCGGCCGAAACGTCGCCTCGCTGATCGCCTTTTCCGTGGCCCTGAGCAATTGCCTCGAGAGTTTCCGGCCGACGATCGTGCATCTGCATTCTTCCTTCGCCGGCGCTATCGCGCGGCCGATGTTGGCGCTCAGCCGGCCGCGGCCGCGCATCGCGTACTGTCCACACGGCTGGTCGTTCTTGATGGAGATACCGGAGTGGAAGCGGCGCTCCTATGCGTTCATCGAACGCACGCTCGCCAGGATGACCGACGTCGTCATCAATATCTCCCGCTACGAGGACCACCAGGCGCGCGCTCATGGGATCTCGCCCGATAAATGCGTGGTGGTCCGCAACGGCGTGTCCCAACGCCTGACGACCGGCCTCGCCTCCAGCCCGTTCGACGAGTCGTTCATCAATCTGCTGTTCGTCGGCCGCTTCGATCGGCAGAAGGGTCTGGATCTGCTGCTTCAGGTGATGGAGCGCCTGCGGGACTCGCCGATTCGGCTGCACGTCATCGGTTGCTCGGTACGCGACGGGCAATCGATCCAGGCTCCACCCAACGTCACCATGATCGGATGGTTGCCGCGCGACAGCCTCGACGCGTACTACGCGGCTGCGGACGGACTGGTCGTTCCGTCGCGCTGGGAGGGATTTGGACTGGTCGCGATCGAGGCGATGCGCGCGGGCACGGCGGTGATCGCCAGCAACCGCGGTTCACTGCCGGAACTCGTCGAGCATGGCATTACCGGGTATATTTTCAACCTGGACGAGACTAACCTGGGCGAGCTGGAAGGGACCCTGCGGGGGCTCGACAAGCACAGACTCCGGGAGATGGGGGCGGCGGCAACCCGGTTCTTCGAGCAGGGCTTCACCGCCGAATTGATGAACCGCGCTCTTATCGAGGTCTACGGCCAACTGCACGAAAAAGCGCCGGTGGAAGGCACGCGCCCGCAATGGTCGCGCAGCAAGTTCGTGAACCGACGCATATCCGACGAGACGGGCTCGCGCACCTGATCATGCGGACGCGTCGGTTAAAGGAAGCTCTGCGGGTCGATGTCGACCTGCACGCGGACGGAGTTCGGCAACGCCGCCGACGCCAACCATTCCCGCACGTAGCCGGACAGCGCGAACGACTTAGGGGAGTGGGCCAAGAGCCGGCGGCGGTGTCGGCCGCGCAGTATCGCCAGAGGCGCCGGCGCCGGGCCCAGCACGCGGACACCGCCGATGGCGGGAGCGGACCGGGCGAGGGCGCGCGCCGCCGCCTCGACCGCCGCCTCGTCGCGTCCGGAGACGATGAGCGCCGCCAGCCGGCCGAACGGCGGCATGCTTGCCGCGCGTCGCTCGTCCTCTTCCGTCGCCAGAAAGCGCGCCCGGTCTCCGGACGCGAGCGCGGCGATGACCGGATGCTCCGGCCAGGAGGTCTGCAGCAGCACCCGGCCGGTCGCCACCCGGCCCGCTCGACCGCCCACCTGATAAAGCAACTGAAATGTCCGCTCCGAGGCGCGCAGATCACCCCCCGACAATCCGAGATCGGCGTCGACGACGCCGACCAACGCCAACAATGGGAAGTGATAGCCCTTGGCGATGATCTGCGTGCCGATGATGAGGTCGACATCGTGCGCCTCGATGCGCCGGACCAGCTCGGCCGCGGCCGCTGGCCCGTGCAACGTATCGGAAGTGGCGATGACGGTGCGCGCCTCAGGCAGCAGCGTCGCGACCTCCTCGGCCAGCCGCTCGACTCCAGGACCGCATGCCGCCAGACTATCCGGTGTGCCGCAGGCGGGGCACGCACGCGGTAGCGGCGTCGTGAAGCCACAGTAGTGGCATTGCAGACGGCCGATGAGGCGGTGCTCGACCAGCCAGGCGGTGCAGGACGGACACTGCATGCGATGGCCGCAGCCCCGGCAAAGGGTGAGTGGCGCGTAACCCCGGCGATTGAGGAACAGCAACGCCTGGGTGCCGGCCGCGAGCGTGTCGGCTAGCGCCCGGCGCAGCGTTGGCGAGATGAAGCCGCCTTTCGGCGGACGATCGCGCCGCAGGTCGATCAGCTCGACAACCGGCGGCGCCGCGCCGGCTGCTCGTTCGGGCAGCAATATCTCCGCGTAACGGCCGGAGCGCGCGTTGACGGCGGTCTCCAGCGACGGCGTCGCCGAAACCAAAACGGCGGGAATCTCGCCGAGGCGCGCGCGCACGACGGCCATATCACGGGCGTGGTAGGTAACCCCGTCCTCCTGCTTGAAAGAGGAGTCATGCTCCTCGTCTACCACGATCAGGCCGAGCTTGCGGAACGGCAGGAACAAAGCCGAGCGGGCGCCGATCACGACGCAGGTCTCTCCTTCGGCGGCGGCGCGCCAGGTTCGCCTGCGCTCCGGCCGTCCGAGGTCGGAATGCCATTCGCGCGGCGGCGCGCCGAAACGGGTCTGGAAGCGTGCTCGCCACTGCGCGCCCAGCGCGATCTCCGGCAACAGCACCAGCACCTGCAGGTCGCGGGAGAGCGCCTCGGCGATCGCCTCGAAATAAACCTCGGTCTTGCCGGAGCCGGGCACGCCATCGACGAGGGTGACCGCGAAGCCCCGGTCGAGGAGTTCGCGCAAGCGGGCGGCGGATTCGGCTTGCGCCGGCGTCAGCGCTAGTCCGATCCGGCGCCAATCGGCGGCCAACTCAGGCGGCCCTCGGACTTCCTCGGATGCCAGCACGCCCGCCGCCAGCATGCCGCGCACCACTGCCTCGCCGCAGGCCGCCTCGCGCGCGAGTTCGGCGAGCGGGCGGGGAGGGCCGTCGGCCAGAACCGCCAGCACTCGTCCGCGCGCCGGTGTCGGCTTCAAGGAGACAGAGTGGTCGGAGCGGCGCAATGCGAACTGCGGCTTTGCCGGCGCCAGCGCCTCCGGCACGCTCATCAGCATCCGCAGCACCGCGCCCGGCGGATGGACGGTGTAACCCGCCACCCAGTCGACGAATCGGCGAGAGACCTCCGGCAGCGGCGGGGCCGGCAGCAGCCGGCCGAGCGGCCTGAGCTTCGCCTCCTGCACCTTCTTCGAGCCGGCGGCCCAGACGACGCCCGCCATCGCTCTTCCGCCGAGCGGCGCCTCGACAAAGTCGCCGGCGGCGACTGTAAGCCCAGGCGGGACGCTATAATCGTAGGGTCCGGCGAGGGGCAACGGCAGCAGCACGGCGACGCGCTCGCCATCGCCGAAGCGTCGCCGGCTTTCGCGGAGCGCCGGATTGCTTCTATCCGTCATGGCTGCCGAGTTTAGCGGTTAGCCGCGAGCGCGCTAATCTGCTATAGGCCGGTCATGAGCAAGGAAACCGACAACCGCTCGCTTGCGGCGTTGGCCGGGAGCGAGATCGGCCCGGAAGCCAGTTTCGCCGACGAGCAGGTGGTGGAGTATCTGCGCGAGCATCCGGACTTCTTCGCCGATCGAGCCGAGCTGCTGCAAACCATGACGCCGCCCGTCCGGTGGAGCGGCGACACCGTCGTCGACATGCAACGCTATATGGTGGAGAGCCTGCGCGGCGAGATCGCCGGCTTGCGCGACTGCGCCAACGAGGTTATCGAGACCAGCCGCGCCAACCTTGCGATCCAGTCGCGAACGCACGCGGCGGTCCTGGCTCTGGTGGCGGTGCCGGATCTCGATCACCTTATCCGCGCGATCTGCGACGACCTGCCGATCCTGCTCGATGTCGATGTCGCCATGCTCAGCCTTGAGCCGGCGCCGGCGCTGGAGTTGATGATCGGCGGCATCGGCCGGTTACAGAGCGGCGACGTCGAGCGCTTCGTCGGAGCCGGACGCGACGTGGCTCTCTACCGCGAAATGGCGGACGACGGCACACTGTTCGGCCCCGGCGCGGGTCTCGTCCGTTCGGCGGCGCTGGCCCGCATCCGCTGCGGCGAGTGCGCCCCGGCGGGCCTGCTCGCCTTCGGCTCGCGACGAGACGCGGCGTTCCATCCTGGACAGGGCACCGAATTGCTGCGCTTCCTTGCCAAGGTGGTCGAGGTATGCCTAGTGCGAATGCTGCCGGTCCAGGCCTGACGCAACCGGCGCTATCCGGGCTGCCAGTCGCGGCGGATGTCCGTTCCGCCGTGGAAGCTTGGCTTGCCTGGCTTGATGGCGAGCGCCGGCTGGCGCCGAACACGCTGCTGGCGTACCGTTGCGATCTGGCGGCCTTCCTAGGCTTCCTCTCGGGCCATCTGGGCGGGCCGCCGAACTTACGATCGCTCGCCGAACTCGCTCCCGCCGACATTCGCGCTTACTTGGCGCGCCGTGGCCACGACGGATACGAGCGCACCTCGAACGCCCGGGCATTGGCGACGATCCGCGGCTTCTTCCGGTTCCTCGACCGTCGCGGGCTGGCGCATGTGCCGGCGGTGCATGCGGTGCGCACGCCGCGCATCCTTCGCTCGCTACCGAAGCCGCTTACCGAGCGGGACGCCTTGGATGCGGTGGCCGCCGTCGCCGACTTGTCGGACGAGCCGTGGATTGCCAGTCGCGACGTGGCGCTGCTGATGCTGCTCTATGGCTGCGGGCTGCGCATCGGCGAGGCGCTCGGGCTGGCCCGTCGTCAAGCGCCCGCTGGCGGGCCGCTGATCGTCACCGGCAAGGGCGGCAAGCAACGCGTGGTCCCGGTCTTGCCGGCGGTGCGCGAGGCGGTCACGGCTTATCTACGCGCCTGCCCGTACGATCCCGGCGTGGGCGGGCCGCTGTTCCTCGGCGCGCGCGGCGGAAGGCTCGATCCCGCCGTGGCGCAGAAGCAGATGCGGCGTTTGCGGGCGCTGCTCGGGTTGCCGGAGACAGCGACGCCGCACGCGTTACGACACTCGTTCGCCACTCACCTGATGGCCGGCGGCGGCGACCTGCGGGCTATTCAGGAACTGCTCGGCCATGCCTCGCTGTCGACCACGCAGCGCTACACCGAGGTCGACTCCGCCCGCCTCGTCGCCGTTCATCGCGCCGCCCACCCGCGGGCGCGTCGCTCGGATGTCAGGCACGATTAACGCCGTGGAACCGTCACTAACGCGAGAAGCAGAACCAGATCGGGTCGGCGAGCGCGATGGCGAGGCCGTAGCGCCACCACAGCGCCAGGCCGGCGCCGATCAGTGCTACGGCGAGTAGGGGTACGGCGGTTCTCATTTCCGATCACGGCAGCGCCTCACGCAATCTCGGCAGCGGCTGATCCCTGATCGGGATGTGGACGGCGGCGGCGAACAGCGCAAGCGCGATGGATGCGAGCCAGATGCATCTCGTACGATCCGAGCACGTCGTAGGCCCAACCGCCTCCCCAGGCGCCGAGGAACGCGCCCAGCTGGTGCGAGGCGAAGACCACGCCGTAAAGCATCGACAGATAGCGCACTCCGAACACGCGGGCGACCAGGCCGCTGGTCAGTGGCACGGTGCCCGAGCCAGAGAAAGCCGATGCCCGCGCCGAAGGCGATGGCCGAGGCTCCGCGAGAGCGGCATCAGCAGGAACAGCGCGATGACCACGGCGCGCGCCAGATAGATGGCGGCCAGCACCCACTTCTGCCGGTAAGCGGCCGCCGAGCACGCCGAACAGGTAGCTGCCGAAGATGTTGAACAGGCCGATCATGGCCAGCGACCAGGCGCTGACCGATGGCGACAAGCCGTGGTCGGCGAGGTACGCCGGGAGGTGGGTGGCGACGAAGGCGACGTGGAAGCCGCAGACGAAGAAACCGGCATTGAGCAGCCAGTAGCCGGAGTGCGTCCGCGCCTCGCCGAGCGCGGCCATGATCGTCTGCCCGCCGGAGCCGATGGCGATCAGCCGATCGCTCTCCCGGAAAGCCGAAGGCGAGCGGCACCAGCAGGCTGATGGCAATCGCCAGCACGATGAAGGCGTCGCGCCAGGCGAAGGCGTCGAGCAGCGCCTGCGCCCCCGGCACCACGGCGAACATGCCGAACGAGCCGGCGGCGGTGCAAGCGCCGAAGGCGAGGCTGCGCTTTTCCGGCGGCACGACCCGGCCGACAGCGCCCAGCACGGTCCCGTAGGTGGTGCCAGCGAGCGCCAGGCCGACCAGCACGCCCAGCGTGAAATTCAGTTCCAGCGGATCGGTGGCGAACGCGGCGAGGCCCACGCCCAGCGCGTAGATCACGCCGCCCGCGATCATCACCCACGCCGCGCCGAACTTGTCGGCGATGGCGCCGGAGAACGGCTGGGCCAGCCCCCAGAGCAGGTTCTGCAGGGCGATCGCCAGCCCGAACACCTGCCGCCCGACCTGCAGGTCGATGGCGATCGGCGTCAGAAAGATGCCGAACGACTGGCGGATGCCCATCGCCAGGATCAGGCAGATCACGCCCGATGCGATCACCAACTTCGCGTTCCCCGACATTGTCTATGCCCTACTCCGCAGGTGCCTCCTAACCCGGATTATTCGTCGAGGTTGGCGGGTGTGGCGTAGCCCATTGGAATTGCCTAGGATTCGGTTGTCGAAGCCAATCCACATCGGTTCCGGAGCGCCCACCCGCCATGGTTGATCCTACCCTGCTGCTGCCTGGCCTGTCACCGATCGAGGGCAAAGAGATTGTCGCCCGGTTCGACGGCGGCCGGCTGTCGTCCGACGGCGGTCTGTTGGTTCTGCGCGAGATCGAGCAACGGCTCAAAGTCGCCGACCGTCTCGCCGCTTGCATCGACGATCCGCGCGATCCCGCCAGCACCGTGCATACGGTCGCCGACATCATCCGCTTCCGAATGCTGATGATCGCGGCCGGCTACGAGGACGGCAACGATGCGACCGGCCTGCGCACCGATCCGCTGTTCAAGCTGGCGCTCGAACGCGTGCCGTCGGACCGGGACCTGTGTTCGCAGTCGACCATCTCGCGGCTGGAGAATTTGCCCGATGCGCGGACGCTGCTGCGCCTGGGCCGGGCTCTGGTCGACGTCTGGTGCGGCTCGTTCCGCCAAGTCCCGCGGCGGATCACGCTGGATATCGACGACACCTTCGACGCGGTCCATGGCGGCCAGCAGTTGCGCCTGTTCAACGCTCATTACGACGAATACGGCTTCCAGCCGATCGTCGTCTTCGATGGCGAGGGCCGCTTCGTCGCCGCCCTGCTGCGCCCGGCGAAGCGGCCGAAGGGCGTCGAGATCCGCGCCTTTCTGCGTCGCCTGGTGCGGGCGATCCGCAGCCATTGGCCCGAGGTCGAGATCCTCCTTCGCGCCGACAGCCATTACGCCTGCCCGGAGGTCCTCGATTGGTGCGAGGCGAACAGTCTCGACTACATCCTCGGCCTCGCCCCCAACAGCACGCTCCGCCGACATATCACCGGCCTGGAGAAAAGCACCGCGGCGCGCTTCGAGGCCGCGCCGAGCGGAGGCAAGGTCCGCCGCTTCAAGGAATTCTTCGACGCCGCCAGGACCTGGAGCCGGGTCCGCCGCATCGTCGCCCGCGTCGAGGCCGGCGGCGACGGCACCGACAGCCGCTTCATCGTCACCAACCTCGGCCACGGCAACGGCCGTTCGCTGTATCAGGAACTCTACTGCCGGCGTGGCCAAGCGGAGAACCACATCAAGGCCTGGAAAACCCATCTCGCCGCCGACCGCACCTCGTGCCCCAAGGCCACCGCCAATCAGTTCCGGCTGTTCCTGCACGCCGGCGCCTATTGGCTGCTGTGGAGTCTGCGCGCGCTGATGCCGAAGGCCTCGTCCTGGCGCGTCGCCCAGTTCGACACGCTGCGGCTGCGCCTGATCAAGACCGCCGCCCGCATCATCGAGATGAAAACCAAGATCAAAGTCCACCTGCCGAGCAGCGCCGCCGATCAGGCAATCTGGCACCTGGCTCTCGGCCGCCTGCCGCGTCTCGTCACCTGAACGCCGGGGCCGTGTGCCCCCGCCGAGCCCGCTCCCCGCAACCTCCAGCGCCTCTCTACCTACCGATCCCCCATCCGGCTGCGGCGGAAACCAACCCCCGCCAAAACAACCAATACGCGCATAGCCGATTTAACACTCGCTGCACGTTGTTTCCCGACGAATAGATCGGGCTAACACTCTGGTGCTGATTCAGCTGAGCATTTAGACAGTGTTGGCACCGTCAGTCAAAGGTCTAGCTTTCCTGAGCAGTTTTTTTCTTCCATTCCCGGCGAACAAGATCTACGGCGGTCTGCATCTCCGTCACGGTTCGATACTCCGAAACCTCAAAGCGTTCTGAGAGAATGCCAACCCCCCACCGGACTCTTTTGTCCGAAGTTGACGCAGGCGTTCTGTCGGCGGTGCAGAAGACGTAAACTCTTCAGACTAAGCGTTGGCCTCAGCTCATCCTGATCGTGATAGAGCAGTGATTCGCTTCTAGCGGCGTATCGGCAGGTCCTGGGCGTTCGAAAATCGAAGCTCAGCGTTCCGGATGCCAGGTACTCTTGCAGAAGACGACACATCGATCACTGGAACACTGTTGATGAGTTACGCCCGATGCGACGCCAGTATCCGGCACCAGAGGAGTCAAGATAAGATCAGTCGGATTGCCACGGTATTTCAGGGTTTTTGCGATCTGCGCTCGTGACGCTCGGCCATAGCAGCTCTTTTGCCTGTTCAACTCCTTTGAGCACTTGCTGCAAGAAATTCGCGAGCTCCATCGCCATGATGGGCTGAAGCACACATTTTAGCCCGATCTATTCGTCGGGAAACAACGTGCAGTCGAGTGTTAAATCGGCGATGCGCGTAATGGTTGTGTTGGCGGGGGGTTGGTTTCCGCCGCAGCGGGATGGGGGATCGGTAGGGTAGAGAGGCGCTGGAGGTTGCGGGGAGCGGGCTCGGCAGGGGCGCACGGCCCCGGCGTTCAGGTGATCAGCCGCGGCAGGCGGCCGAGGAGCCAGGTGCCAGATCGCCTGATCGGGGGCGCTGCTCGGCAGATGGACTTTGATCTTGGTTTTCATCTCGACGATGCGGGCGGCGATCTTGATCAGGCGCAGCCGCAGCGTGTCGAACTGGGCGACCCGCCAGGACGAGCGCTTGGGCATCAGCGCGCGCAGGCTCCACAGCAGCCAATAGGCGCCGGCGTGCAGGAACAGCCGGAACTGATTGGCGGTGGCCTTGGGGCACGAGGTGCGGTCGGCGGCGAGGTGGGTTTTCCAGGCCTTGATGTGGTTCTCCGCCTGGCCGCGCCGGCAGTAGAGGTCCTGGTACAGCGAGCGGCCGTTGCCGTGGCCGAGGTTGGTGACGATGAAGCGGCTGTCGGTGCCGTCGCTGCCGGCCTCGACGCGGGCGACGATGCGGCGGACCCGGCTCCAGGTCTTGGCGGCGTCGAAGAATTCCTTGAAGCGGCGGACCTTGCCGCCGCTCGGCGCGGCCTCGAAGCGCGCCGCGGTGCTTTCCTCCAGGCCGGCGACATGCCGGCGGAGCGTGCGGGTGGGGGCGAGGCCGAGGACGTAGTCGACGCCCTGTTCGCCTCGCACCAGTCGAGGACCTCCGGGCAGGCGTAATGGCTGTCGGCGCGCAGGAGGATCTCGACCTCGGGCCAATGGCTGCGGATCGCCCGCACCAGGCGGCGCAGAAAGGCGCGGATCTCGACGCCCTTCGGCCGCTTCGCCGGGCGCAGCAGGGCGGTGACGAAGCGGCCCTCGCCATCGAAGACGACGATCGGCTGGAAGCCGTATTCGTCGTAATGGGCGTTGAACAGGCGCAACTGCTGGCCGCCGTGGACCGCGTCGAAGGTGTCGTCGATGTCGAGCGTCGATCCGCTTCGGGACCTGGCGGAACGAGCCGCAGTAGACGTCGACCAGAGCCCGGCCCAGGCGCAGCAGCGTCCGCGCATCGGGCAGGTTCTCCAGCCGCGAGATGGTCGACTGCGAACACAGGTCCCGGTCCGACGGCAGGCGTTCGAGCGCCAGCTTGAACAGCGGATCGGTGCGCAGGCCGGTCGCGTCGTTGCCGTCCTCGTAGCCGGCGGCGATCATCAGCATCCGGAAGCGGATGATGTCGGCGACCGGATGCACGGTGCTGGCGGGATCGCGCGGATCGTCGATGCAGGCGGCGAGACGGTCGGCGACTTCGAGCCGCTGCTCGATCTCGCGCAGAACCAACAGACCGCCGTCGGACGACAGCCGGCCGCCGTCGAACCGGGCGACAATCTCTTTGCCCTCGATCGGTGACAGGCCAGGCAGCGGCAGGGTAAGATCAACCATGGCGGGTGGGCGCTCCGGAAACGACGTGGATTGGCTTCGACAACCAAATCCTAGGCCATTCCAATGGGCTACGCTACACCCGCCAACCTCGATGCATAATCCGGGCTAGCTCACAGACTAAAACACTGCGGCCTACGCGCACGAGGGCATCAATTTCGGGGCCGTTCCTTCCCTCATATCTACGCGGCCCAGGATGCACGTGGGCATCCAGATGCATTGGATTTTTGTTCAGCGCGTCCGCCAGCCGATCGCGAGCGATCTGCTCGAGAGCAGCCCCCTTCTTGCTCGTTAGGATAGCCTCCAGTTCTAAGCCAGTGGTCGATCAACCGACGCGGGCTTGTACTTATGAGCACCGAGTAAACGATATATAAATGGCTGCTATCGGCTGGGACGAGAGGTCTGGACCAAGCCCCGTCGCGACCCTCGCCACCCAATGTTAATACATTTACAATCACTGCGGCCTTCCTTTTGTCAAAGCCACAGGCCTTTGCTACAAGGTCGATGCAGCTTTCTTCGAAACGCAGGGAGCATCAACCTCCAGGATCGAATTTCTTGATCCTCTGAATTCGATCCTCCTTTCGAAAAAAGCCCTAGCGAAAGAGTTCAGGGCCTCGAATCCGCTTAGTAATTCCTCAATTGTAAGGCCATTATACCGAGGCGGAGCCGCGGATAAGAGCCGGCTGGGCAATGCAGCCGTCGCTAAATGCCGCATGACGTAACTCTCTGGCGGGTGCTCCGCATCCGTCGAAACTCGATAGCTCAGCCTCGAGATACCCACCTGCTCAGACGCCCTGTAGTTACCCCATGTACTATCGGTCCTCGGCGGCGCTTACATCTCCACTGCGTCTGCGAGAAATTCAATGCAAGCCACGTCATCGTTATCGTTGCGATCTTCAGCTGCAACCACGGATTTTGCCAGGGCGTCATCAGGTGCAAGAATAATGCTTTCACCACCACGCTCCTCAATTCGATATCCATGCCATAAGCAGTATTGCCAACGTTGCTCTAATTGAACGGCTATAAATTGACCCCAGAATATTTGCCATACGGTCGGAAGAGCCTCATGAATATCAAAGCCTTCGAAACCGGTCGGGGTAGAGGCAAAGTTCCGGTAGAAGCCCGCAATGCAATCGCCGGCAACTGTAACAACTTCCGTATGAGTGCCGCCCCCAAGCGCCTCAGCAGGAAGCCCAATCCGTCGAAATTGGCTCACGGTCATGGGCGAGCCGGCATGGGCGGCGGTTGCGAGACCCCTCTCCGTAAGGTCCGTCAAGCGTCCGCATGTGTCTGTTGGCTACGGCGACCAGCGCCCGTAATGTTGGAAATTGCGGGCCCAGCGCTCTCGCCAATCTATCGATCTCTCCGCGGAGCGCACCCAAGCGTACGTGAATCCAGCGTCCGGCTTTGTGGATTTCGTCGTCGATATGGTCGGTGCGCCAGCGCGAGGTATTGCTGGTGCCATTGCTTCCAGTCCAGGTTGCAATTCGTCGCGTGCTGAATGTTGCCCTTTGTTATCCTTTCCCGAAAGGCCCCCACGCGACAACGTCCTTCTACTTAGTGTCCCTGTCACGGAGCGAAAGTTTGGCACTTACGACCGTGTGGCGCAATGTGGAGCCGGAACGCAGACCGCGCACACCGAATTAGCCCGGATTTCTCTCCCGCTCCATTCGCGCTACGATCCACGATCGCTGTCAATCGCTCTGGTCACGTCGCAAATGACCGCCCGGCACCTGCGTCGGAATCACGCCTATGCGGCGTTGCGCGACCATGCCTTCGCGCCATATGTACCGCCGGGTAACCGTACATTTGACGCGGTCAAGGGGCATGCCTCGGGGAGGGTGCGCGGCCGCGGTCGTTAAGAGGAGTGCGGATAATGGATTTCGAAAAGTATACCGAGCGCTCGAAGGGCTTCATCCAGACCGCGCAGACGCTGGCGCTCAGGCGCAATCACCAGCAACTGACGCCCCTGCACCTTCTTTCCGTTCTGCTCGAGGACAAGGAAGGGCTCGCCGCCAACCTGATCCGCGCCGCCGGCGGCGATCCGGAACGGGCGAAGAAGGGCTGCGAGGCCGAACTCGTGAAGTTGCCGAAGGTCGAGGGCGGCTCGGGACAGGTCTACATGGCGCCGGAGACGGCGCGGCTGTTCGATCAGGCGGAGCAGATCGCGCGGAAGGCGGGCGATCAATTCGTCACCGCCGAGCGGCTGCTGCTCGCTCTCGCGTTGGCGGCCGGCACGCCCCCGTCGCGGGTGCTGGCCGACGCCGGCGTGACGCCGCAGGCGCTGAACGGCGCCATCGAGGAGGTGCGCAAGGGCCGGGCCGCGAACTCGCCCACCGCCGAGGACAGTTACGACGCGCTTAAGAAGTACACGCGCGACCTCACGGCGGCGGCTTCGGAGGGCAAGCTCGATCCGGTCGTTGGCCGCGACGAGGAGATCCGCCGCACGATCCAGGTGCTGTCGCGGCGGACGAAGAACAATCCGGTGCTGATCGGCGAGGCCGGCGTCGGCAAGACCGCCATCGTCGAGGGGCTGGCGCAACGCATCATCAAGGGCGACGTGCCGGAGACGTTGAAGGAGAAGCGCCTGCTGGTGCTCGACCTTGGCGCCCTGGTCGCCGGCTCGAAATTCCGCGGCGAGTTCGAGGAGCGGCTGAAGGCGGTGCTGAATGAGGTCACCGCCTCCGAAGGCGACGTGATCCTGTTCATCGACGAGCTGCACACTTTGGTCGGCGCCGGTTCCGCCGAGGGCTCGATGGACGCCTCGAACCTGCTTAAGCCGGCGCTGGCCCGTGGCGAGCTGCACTGCATCGGCGCCACGACGCTGAACGAGTACCGCAAGCACATCGAGAAGGACGCGGCGCTGGCGCGGCGCTTTCAGCCGATCTACGTCTCCGAGCCGACGGTCGAGGATACCATCTCGATCTTGCGCGGGCTGAAGGAGCGCTATGAGCTGCACCACGGCGTGCGCATCACCGACAGCGCGATTGTCGCCGCGGCGACCCTCTCCCACCGCTACATCACCGACCGTTTTTTGCCCGACAAAGCGATCGATCTGATCGACGAAGCGGCGAGCCGGCTGCGCATGCAGGTGAACTCGAAGCCGGAGGAGATCGACGAACTCGACCGCCGCATCATCCAGCTGAAGATCGAGCGCGAGGCGTTGAAGAAGGAGAGCGACGCGGCGTCGCGCGATCGGCTCGGCAAGCTGGAGAAGGAGTTGGCCGAACTGGAGCAGCGCTCGAACGAGCTGACCGCCGAGTGGCGGGCCGAGAAGGAGTCGCTGGCCGGCGCGACCAAGCTGAAGGAGGAGCTCGATCAGGCGCAAGTCGCCGTCGAGCGGGCGCTGCGCGAGGGCAAGTACGAGGAGGCGGGAAGGCTCCAGTACTCGACAATCCCGGAGCTGGAGCGCAAGCTGGCGGAGGCCGAGAAAGCGGGGCAGCATCGCATGCTGGAGGAGGCTGTCACCGCCGAGCACGTGGCCTCGGTGGTCTCGCGCTGGACCGGCATTCCCGTCGACAAGATGCTGGAGGGTGAGCGCGAAAAGCTGCTGTCGATGGAGGAGAACCTGCGCAAGCGGGTGGTCGGCCAGGAGGAGGCGCTGGTCGCCGTCGCCAACGCCGTGCGCCGTGCCCGCGCCGGCCTGCAGGATCCGAACCGCCCGATCGGCTCATTTCTGTTTCTCGGGCCGACGGGCGTCGGCAAGACCGAGCTGTGCAAGGCGCTGGCCGAGTTCCTGTTCGATGACGAGCAGGCGATGATCCGCATCGACATGTCGGAGTACATGGAGAAGCACAGCGTAGCCCGGCTTATCGGCGCCCCTCCCGGCTACGTCGGCTATGAGGAGGGCGGCGCGCTGACCGAAGCGGTGCGGCGGCGCCCGTATCAGGTGATCCTGTTCGACGAGGTCGAGAAGGCCCACCCGGACGTCTTCAACGTGCTGTTGCAGGTACTGGACGATGGCAGGCTGACCGACGGCCAGGGCCGCACCGTCGACTTCCGCAACACGCTGATCGTGCTCACCTCCAACCTCGGCGGCGACATCCTGGCGGCGCAGGCGGAGGGGCAGGATTCCAGCGAGGTGCGCGAGCAGGTGATGGAGATCGTCCGCGCCGCCTTCCGGCCGGAGTTCCTCAACCGGCTGGACGAGATCATCCTGTTCCACCGGCTGTTCCCGGAGCAGATGGGGGCGATCGTCGAAATCCAGCTGGAGCGGCTGAAGAAGCTGCTGACCGACCGCAAAATCACCCTCGACATGGACAGGAGCGCGGTCGCCTGGCTGGGGCGTGCCGGCTACGACCCGGTCTACGGCGCCCGGCCGCTGAAGCGGGTGATCCAGCGCGAGTTGCAGAACTCGCTCGCCACCATGATCCTGGAAGGCCGGGTCCGCGAGGGCGACACCGTGCACGTCACCGCCGGCGACCGTGGCCTAGTCCTCGACGGGGTAGAAGCGGCTGCCGCCTAGCCCGATCTATTCGTCGGGAAACAACGTGCAGCGAGTGTTAAATCGGCTATGCGCGTATTGGTTGTTTTGGCGGGGGTTGGTTTCCGCCGCAGCCGGATGGGGGATCGGTAGGTAGAGAGGCGCTGGAGGTTGCGGGGAGCGGGCTCGGCGGGGGCACACGGCCCCGGCGTTCAGGTGACGAGACGCGGCAGGCGGCCGAGAGCCAGGTGCCAGATTGCCTGATCGGCGGCGCTGCTCGGCAGGTGGACTTTGATCTTGGTTTTCATCTCGATGATGCGGGCGGCGGTCTTGATCAGGCGCAGCCGCAGCGTGTCGAACTGGGCGACGCGCCAGGACGAGGCCTTCGGCATCAGCGCGCGCAGACTCCACAGCAGCCAATAGGCGCCGGCGTGCAGGAACAGCCGGAACTGATTGGCGGTGGCCTTGGGGCACGAGGTGCGGTCGGCGGCGAGATGGGTTTTCCAGGCCTTGATGTGGTTCTCCGCTTGGCCACGCCGGCAGTAGAGTTCCTGATACAGCGAACGGCCGTTGCCGTGGCCGAGGTTGGTGACGATGAAGCGGCTGTCGGTGCCGTCGCCGCCGGCCTCGACGCGGGCGACGATGCGGCGGACCCGGCTCCAGGTCCTGGCGGCGTCGAAGAATTCCTTGAAGCGGCGGACCTTGCCTCCGCTCGGCGCGGCCTCGAAGCGCGCCGCGGTGCTTTTCTCCAGGCCGGTGATATGTCGGCGGAGCGTGCTGTTGGGGGCGAGGCCGAGGATGTAGTCGAGACTGTTCGCCTCGCACCAATCGAGGACCTCCGGGCAGGCGTAATGGCTGTCGGCGCGAAGGAGGATCTCGACCTCGGGCCAATGGCTGCGGATCGCCCGCACCAGGCGACGCAGAAAGGCGCGGATCTCGACGCCCTTCGGCCGCTTCGCCGGGCGCAGCAGGGCGGCGACGAAGCGGCCCTCGCCATCGAAGACGACGATCGGCTGGAAGCCGTATTCGTCGTAATGAGCGTTGAACAGGCGCAACTGCTGGCCGCCATGGACCGCGTCGAAGGTGTCGTCGATATCCAGCGTGATCCGCCGCGGGACTTGGCGGAACGAGCCGCACCAGACGTCGACCAGAGCCCGGCCCAGGCGCAGCAGCGTCCGCGCATCGGGCAAATTCTCCAGCCGCGAGATGGTCGACTGCGAACACAGGTCCCGGTCCGACGGCACGCGTTCGAGCGCCAGCTTGAACAGCGGATCGGTGCGCAGGCCGGTCGCATCGTTGCCGTCCTCGTAGCCGGCCGCGATCATCAGCATTCGGAAGCGGATGATGTCGGCGACCGTATGCACGGTGCTGGCGGGATCGCGCGGATCGTCGATGCAAGCGGCGAGACGGTCGGCGACTTTGAGCCGTTGCTCGATCTCGCGCAGAACCAACAGACCGCCGTCGGACGACAGCCGGCCGCCGTCGAACCGGGCGACAATCTCTTTGCCCTCGATCGGTGACAGGCCAGGCAGCAGCAGGGTAGGATCAACCATGGCGGGTGGGCGCTCCGGAACCGATGTGGATTGGCTTCGACAACCGAATCCTAGGCGATTCCAATGGGCTACGCCACACCCGCCAACCTCGACGAATAATCCGGGCTAGTAGCTGGAGAGTTTCCACTAAACGCGAAAAACCTCTTCGGATTGTCCACGGCAATTTAGCAGATGCAGCCGTCGGGGGAGGCCGAAGTCACGAATCCCGCAGCCCAGATGCCGCTGGGGTCACTGCGGCCTGCCGGGGCTGGGCGCGGGGCGCGTGGTCGGGAGTTTCGGCGAGCAAGCCATGACCACTCGAAGGCGGCCAAGAAAGGGGCGGCGCGGATGATGTTGGTCAATTCCCGCGCCCCTCATCTCAGAGCTTTAAGCTCGACGAAATCAACCTTAACTGCTCTTTCACCACGCGTATTCGAGAGTCCCCAAAACAGGGGCTGCCTGCGAACCTAGGGAAGGAGTACCTACCCACCTCGGTCCAGGAATTAGCGTCGCGGCTTATATAACCGATATACTCAATACCTTTTTTCTGAATTTTCATATAGTACTCTGCTTCTTCATCAGAAACTCTTGCTGCGTGCCTCGACATTTGAGCTGTATCTTTCCCAAGTGTCTTTTTGATAATCCATTGATTTGGCGAAATCATGATCTTTATGCCATCACTATTTTTATTGTCAATGCCAATATAAAAGAAGTCTCCAAACCCTAGCTCTTCAGTTACAATCAATTTCAAAATGAACTCGTATCGCTCTGGAACTTCATATTTGTAGCAGAACTTATTTTTATCGTCCTTAAGAACAAGAATCAAATAATCATCATTGACAAGATCCCACCGATTCTTGTCCTGATCGGTCAAATTCCACTCCGGACGCAGGGACGCACCAGCAAAATCATCGCGAAAATCCTTTTCGGGCGCTTGGGCCCACACGACAGAGCCAAAACTACTGGCTGACAAAATAAACAGCAAATTCAACACAAGAGCAGCACGCCCTGGATAGAGTTGTCCCTTGTTCATGAGTCCCCTCCCCAATCCGCTGGTACTTTGACTGGTTAATCGCCCTCCACCGGCGCGACAAGGCCATCGGCACCGACCCATAACCCTGGCTTGCCGCCTTTCGCACACTCCAGCCCTGTACGGAGCTGAACGTAGTACCGGCCATCACTGATCCTAGACAAAGTCCCCGCCGCCCATCGATCGCGCGCCGCGCTCAGGGTGACGAACACCGGCGTACCCGATTTAAGGATCTCGGTTGCTTGCATAATCCCCGTCGCGATGAAACATTCGTTCGGGTCGAAGTCGAAGCAGGCCCGCAGTGTGTCGTTCCCTTGCTTTTCGGCTCGCACTTCGTAAAGACAGCCCGGTGTCCATTCTGCGATTGTTTTGTCACCCGGAACGGTGATGACCGTGCGCCGATGCGCTCCTGACTCATCTTTCAGAGCCTTCGTGCTGTCGCTTCCGCTCTCGGTCTGAGAGACGACCGTGCGCCGATGCGCTCCTGACTCATCTTTCAGAGCCTTCGTGCTGTCGCTTCCGCGCTCGGTCTGAGAGATGACCGTGCGCTGATGCGCTCCTGATTCATCTTTGAGTGCCTTCGTGCTGTCGCTTCCGCTCTCGGTCTGCTGGTTGCTGAAAAGCATAAACAAACCACTGCCCACTCCGGTCAGAGCAAGCAGCGCTGCGGAAAGCCGCCAGAGCCGCGAGCTAAACCCGGTCCCTGGTTCCGGGAGGACGGTGTTGACGTGTACCGGACCGAGGCGTCTTGCCAAGCTATCAATCAATCTGAGGAGAGCTGCATCAGAAGCGTCGCCGCGCCAGGCCGAAAAATCCTCTGTCCTGGAGGTGCCTAAACCCTAGCGGGATCGGCGCCGATCGGATGAGAACCGGTACGAGTTTACCTTTCTCATCGGCAAACTGCGCCTCGTTCTTCACCCAACGGCTCTTGATGGACGTGGGGGACCACAGGACGAGAACTATTCTGGCGTTTTCCAGATTGCTGGCGATGACTTCGTCCCAGACTTCCCCCGCCTCCAGCCGACGGTCCCACCAAACTGACCAGCCTTTTTCAGCTAATGCCATCGCCAGAGATTCTCGCGCGCATCCTATCTTCACGGGCATAGCTGAGGAATATGTCGCTCAATAAAGACCTCTTGGCATTGTCCACGGCAATTTAACAGATGCTAGCCATCGGGCGAGGCCAGAGTCACAGATCCCGCAGCCACGATGCCGCTGGGGGGCGCTGCGTGCCGCGGCTGGACGCGGGCGCGTCGTCGGGAGTTTCGGCGAGCAATGCGACCAGTAGCGAGATGAAGCCGGCCGCGAACAGGGCGGCGTGAATGGCTGGCCGGTTTCCCAGCGGTGGCGATAGCTGCTCCAGTCGGGCGGCAGGGTTGCCGGCGTCCAGCCGCTGAGTGCGTCGTTAACCGAAGCGACAAGGGCGAACCAAACCGCGAGGCCGGCGCCGACGCAGAGGCCCGCGGGCGTAGCGGTCACTCGTGATGGCGCGCGTTGCTGGTCAGCGACGACGGCAACGGCACGATCTTCCGGGTGACGCGCAAGTAGAAATGTTACTCCATCCGCCAGCGTCCTTGCCGGAGCGCTTGGCGGAAGGAAGCAATCCACCGCCGCCGGGACTACTGCACCGCATCACGCCGGTGCGATGACGCTGCTTTCATGCGCGGCGGCGGCCGTACATTGCTCGCGGCCCCGTTAACAAGCCGCGAGAGGCTACGAGGAAGGCGGCGCGCTCAATCCCCTCCCGATCTCTGGCCGGCCATCTCACGCGAACGCCCGCAG
This sequence comes from uncultured Alphaproteobacteria bacterium, assembly GCA_963786265.1. GTDB lineage: Bacteria > Pseudomonadota > Alphaproteobacteria > Rhodospirillales > Defluviicoccaceae > Defluviicoccus. The sequence continues at coordinate 119,711 of CAWAYT010000053.1, read as the reverse complement.
CCGCACCGGCTGGCGCTGGCGTCCCCAATCGCCCGGGCGCGCCCTCGAAGACGCCGGCGCAGGCGGTGCCGCAGCGCGCGCACGCGCCCTCGTCCGTCAGATTCCAGGCGCCGAGCTCGTACCAGTCGCGGCCGATCAGCAGCGCGCCGCAGCCGTGGCAGTAGGTCGAGCCGCCGGCCGAGTCGTGGACGTTGCCGGTATAGGCGTAGCGGATGCCGTTCTTCACCGCGATCGCGCGCGCCCGGGTGAGCGTCGCCGGCGGCGTCGGCCGGCACGTCCAGCATCTTCCAGTCCGGATGGAAGGCGGTGAAGTGGATCGGCACGTCCGGCCCGAGGTTCTCGACGACCCACTGCGTCATCGCCTCGAGCTCCTGCGTCGGAGTCGTTCTGGCCGGGGATCAGCAGCGTGGTGATCTCGAACCAGACGTTCGTCTCGCTTCTTCAGGTAGACCAGCGTGTCGAGCACCGGCTGCAGGTGCGCGGTGCAGAGCTTCTGGTAGAAGTCCTCGGTGAAGCCCTTCAGGTCGACGTTGGCGGCGTCCATGTGCCGGTAGAACTCGACGCGCGGCTCGTCGCAGATGTATCCGGCGGTCACCGCCACCGTCTTGATGCCCGCGCGCGTGGCAGGCCTCGGCGACGTCGACGGCGTACTCCAGGAAGATCACCGGATCGTTGTAGGTGAAGGCGACGCTGCGGCAGCCGGTCGCCTCGGCGGCGCGGGCGATCTTCTCCGGCGTGGCCCGATCGGTCAGCGTGTCGAACTCGCGCGACTTGCGAGATGTCCCAGTTCTGGCAGAACTTGCAGGTCAGGTTGCAGCCGGCCGTGCCGAACGACAGGACCGGCGTGCCCGGCAGGAAGTGGTTGAGCGGCTTCTTCTCGATCGGATCGATGCAGAAGCCGCTGGAGCGGCCGTAGGTGGTCAGCACCACGCCGTCGCCGTGCCGCGCGCGCACGAAGCACAGCCCGCGCTGCCCTTCGCGCAGCTTGCACAGCCGCGGACAGACGTCGCACTGCACCCGCCCGTCCTCCAGCATGTGCCAATAGCGCCCGGGAAACAGCTCCTCGGCGCTCAGCTCTCCGAGGCTTTCCATCACTGATCTCCTCCTGCGCTCTGCCGACGCCTCGCTGTGCCCGTTAAGTCTACGGAAATCGGAAAACGCGTCATTGCGAGCAAAGCGAAGCAATCCATAGTTCGTCAAGATTCTCTTAGACCTGGATTGCCACACCCGCTTTGCGGGTTCGCAATGACGATCGATCGATTGTTCGAGGTCTCCTGGGCTCTCCGGGCTGTTGGCGTCAGCGGTGATCGAATACAATTATATGGTCGGGAGGACCGGAAATGACACAGGTCAGAGCGCCGGCCGTTGCCGGCATGTTCTATCCCGATCGCGCCCGCGACCTCGAAGCGATGCTGTCGGACGTCCTCGACGAAGCCGCGAGCCATGCCGAGCCAGGGCCGGTGCCGAAGGCGATCATCGCGCCGCACGCCGGCTATGTCTACTCCGGGCCGATCGCCGCGTCGGCTTACGCGCGCCTGCGGCCGGCGGCGGACGTCCTCCGCCGGGTGGTGCTGATCGGCCCCAGTCACCGCGTGCCGCTGCGCGGTCTCGCGGCGCCCACGGTCGACGCGTTCGAGACGCCGCTCGGCCGGGTGGAGCTGGACCGGGCGGCGATCGCCGAGGTGCTCGACGCTGCCGCAGGTCCGCGAGTGGGACGCGCCACACGCGCGACGAGCACTCGCTGGAGGTCCACCTGCCGTTCCTGCAGGCGATCTTGCCGCGCTTCTCGCTGGTTCCGCTGGTCGCCGGCGATGCCTCGCCCGAGGAGGTCGCCGAGGTGCTGGAGCGGCTGTGGGGAGGGCCGGAAACGCTGATCGTCGTGAGTTCGGATCTCAGCCACTACCTCGACTACGCCACGGCACGGAAGATCGACGCCATCACCTGCCAGGCGATCGAAGCGCTGGACGCCGAGCGCCATCGGCTACGATCAGGCGTGCGGCCGGGTGCCGGTATCGGGACTGCTGACGCTGGCGCGACGCAAGCATCTGACCGCGACCACGCTCGATCTGCGGAACTCGGGCGATACCGCCGGCGATCGGCGCCAGGTCGTCGGCTACGGCGCCTGGATGTTCACGGAGCCCAGCGGCGGTGGATGACGAGCCCGACGGGAAGGCGGACTTCTCCGCCGGCACGCGGCGCCTGCTCGACCGGCATGGCGAAACGCTGCTGCGCATTGCCGCCGCGTCGATCGAGCATGGATTGCGCAACGGGCAACCGCTGCCGGTCGCGGCCGACGAGCATCCGGAAGAGCTACGAAGCCCGGCGGCCTGCTTCGTGACGCTCACTTCCGCGGGCCGGCTGCGCGGATGCGTCGGCTCGGCCGAAGCACACCGCGCATTGGTGGAGGATGTGGCCGAGAACGGGTTTGCCGCGGCTTTCCTCGACTGCGCGCTTCCCGAAGCTGGCGCCCGAGGAGCGGTTCTCGCTGCGTATCTCCGTCTCCGTTCTGAGCCGGCCGGAACCCATGAGCTTCGCCGACGAGGACGACCTTCTCCGTCAGCTTCGTCCCGGCAGCGACGGACTGATCATCAAGGCGCAGGGCCGGCGGGCCCTGTTCCTGCCGCAGGTCTGGGCAGCGGTCGGCGAGCCGCGCGAGTTCCTGGCGCACCTGAAGGAAAAGGCTGGCCTGGCCCGGGATCACTGGCCGAGTGACGTAAGTGCATGGCGCTTTACCGCCGAGAGCGTTTCGACCGACGCCCTGCCGGCCGGCGCGATGTGGAGCTAGAAAGCAGATGGGGCGCTTCGGCCTGAGCCAGCCGGTGCCGCGCAGCGAAGATCATCGGTTCCTTACCGGCGCCGGCCGGTATACGGCGGACATCGATCTGCCCGGTCAAGCTCACGTAACGATGCTCCGGTCGCCGCACGCGCACGCCGAGATCCTCGGTATCGATGTTTCCGAAGCGGCCGCGATGTCCGGTGTGCTCGCCGTCGTCACGGCGCGGGAGCTCGCCCGCGATGGGCTGGGTGATCTCCATTGTGCCGTAGCCGTGAAAGGCCCGGCGGGGCAGGCCATGCCGAGCCCCGGCCGTCGGCTGCTCGCCCGCGAGCGGGTCCGTTTCGTTGGCGAGCCGGTGGCGATGATCATCGCCGAGACATGGGCGCAAGCGCGCGATGCGGCCGAACGCGTCGTCGTCGAGTACACGCCGCTGCCGGCGGTCGCCGAAATCGAGGACGCGATCGCCGTGGATGCGCCGGCGCGGATCTGGGCCGGCGCGGACGGCAACCTCGCCTTCTTCTGGGAACGCGGCGATGAGGCGAAGGTCGAGAACGCGCTGGAGCACGCGGCGCACGTCGTCAGGCTGAAGTTGATCAACAACCGCGTGGTTCCCTGCCCGATGGAGCCGCGCGCCGCGATCGGGCTATACGAGACCGAGCAGGGCCGCTACACGCTTTACACGTCCAGCCAGGGCGCCCACCCCATCAAGCAGCAGCTCAGCCGTTGGACGCTGAAGGTGCCGGCCGACCGGATCCGCGTCGTCGTCCCCGACGTCGGCGGCGGCTTCGGCACGAAGATCTTCCACTACCCGGAGGAAGCGCTGGTATTGTGGGCGGCGCGCCGGCTCGGCCGGCCGGTCAAGTGGGTTGCGGACCGCTCGGAAGCCTTCACCGGCGATACGCATGGCCGCGACCAGCGTAACGCCGTCGCCGCCGCGCTCGACGACGACGGCCGCGTTCTGGCGCTGCGGGTCGATACCCTCGCCAACATGGGGGCCTACCTCAACGAGTACGCGCCGGCCATCCCATCGCAGTCAACCGGCTGCATGCTGTCCGGCCCTTACGCGATTCAAGCGATTTACGCGACCTGCCGCGGCGTCTACACGAACACCGTGCCGATCGACGCCTACCGAGGCGCCGGACGGCCGGAAGCCACGTACCTGCTCGAGCGGATGATGGACGCCGCCGCCCGGCAGCTCGGGCTGCCGCCGGAAGAGATCCGCCGAGCGCAATTTCATTCGGCCGCGAGCAGATGCCGTACCGAACCGCGGCTGGACCGACATACGACTCCGGCGACTTCGCCCGCAACCTGGAGGACGCGCTGGCCGCCGCCGACTGGAACGGCTTCCCGGCCCGAAGGGAGGAGGCGCTCGCGCGTGGCAGGCTGCGCGGCCGGGGTCTCTCCTGCTACGTCGAGATCTGCGGCTTCGATGAAGAGGAGGCGACGTTGCGCTGTGCCGGCGACGACGTCGTCGAGCTGCTGATCGGCACGCAATCGACTGGCCAGGGACACGAGACCGCCTATGCGCAGATCGTGGCGGACGATCTCGGCGTGCCGTTCGAGAGCGTGCGCGTAGTGCAGGGCGACACCGACGCGATCCCGTTCGGCAGGGGCACCAGCGGCTCCCGCTCGCTCCCCGTCGGCGGACCCGCCGTGAAGGCGGCGTGCGCGGCGCTGATCGCTCGCGGCGAGCAGCTGGCCCGCTCACCTGCTGCAACGGCCGGATCGAGCCGGCTCGCTTCGATGCGGGCGCGTTCGTCTTCGGCGAAGGTACGGGAATGCGCGGCATCAGCCTGCTGGAGCTGGCGCGCGCGCTGGCCGCGCCGGAGAACCAGCCGGCCGGCGAGCGCTGGCCGGTGCTCGAGGCCACTGCCCGCTACAAGCTCGAGGCCTCCGACCTTCCCCAACGGCACCCACGTCTGCGAGGTCGAAGTCGATCCGGAAACCGGCGTGATCGCAGGTCGTCGACTACCATGTCGTCGACGATTTCGGCACGATCGTTAATCCGCTGCTGCTGACGGGCCAAGTGCAGGGCGGGATCGCTCAGGGTATCGGCCAGGCGATGCTCGAGCAGCACCGTCTACGATCGCCGGTCGGGACAGCTTCTGACGGGTTCGTTCGTCGATTACGGCCTGCCCCGCGCCCACGACATCCCGCCGATCGATATCCGCTTCAACAGCGTACCCTGCGCCACCAACCCGCTCGGCATCAAGGGCGCGGGCGAGGCCGGGACCATCGGCGCCTGCCCCGCCGTGGTGAACGCGGCGATCGACGCGCTGGCGCCGCTCGGCGTGACGCACGTTGACATGCCGCTGACGCCGGAGACAATCTGGCGGGCGATCAGCAATGCCCGATCGTGATCATCCGCGGGAGTACAGCCGTGAGCCTCGACATCACGGCCGATATGGTCGAGCGCGTACGCGACATCGCGCTCCGCGCCGGAGAGGCCATCCTCGCGGTCTACGACACCGACTTCGATGTCGAGAAGAAGGACGACGCTTCGCCGGTGACGGAAGCCGATCGGCGCGCCGAAGCGCTGATCCTGGAAGCCCTGCGCCGCGAGGTCACCGATGCGTACCCGATCATCGCCGAGGAGGAAGTGGCGGCCGGACGGATACCGGAGATCGACGGCGGGCCGTTCTGGCTGGTCGATCCGCTCGACGGCACCAAGGAGTTCGTCAAGCGGCAGGGCGAGTTCACCGTCAACATCGCGCTGATCGAAGACGGCCGGCCGCGCCTCGGCGTCGTCCACGCGCCGGCCAAGAACGCGACCTACTGGGGCAGCCCGCACGGCGCCTTCGCCCGGACCGACGGCGAGCGGGACGGCCGCGCCATCGCCTGCCGGCCGATGCCGGCGAAGGGCCTGATCGCCGTCGCCAGCAAGTCGCACCGCAATCCCGAGCTGGAGGCGTTCCTCGCCCGCTACGACCTCGCGGAGTCGATCGCCGCCGGCAGCTCGATCAAGTTCTGCCTGGTCGCCGCCGGCCTGGCCGACATCTATCCGCGCACCGGCCGAACGATGGAGTGGGACACCGCGGCGGGGCACGCGATCGTGCTGTTCGCCGGCGGCTCGGTCACCGACATGCAGGGCAACGAGCTGACCTACGGCAAGCCGGGCTTCGAGAACCCGCATTTCGTCGTGCGCGGCGCGCCGCGCCGGCCGTGAAGTCGGCATCCCGTGGTGTCGTGCGCGCGGATGCCGAAGTCGATCGCCGAAGCGGCCGACCTGCTTCGCTCGGGCGAGCTGGTCGCCTTCCCGACCGAGACGGTCTACGGCCTCGGCGCCGACGCGAGCAGCGACAGCGCGGTCGCCCGTATTTTCGCCGTCAAGCAGCGCCCCCGCTTCAATCCGCTGATCGTTCACGTCAGCGGGATCGAGGCGGCCGAGCGACTCGTCTGTTTCGACGCTCGCGGCCGACACCTCGCCCGCCGCTTCTGGCCCGGGCCGCTCACCTTGGTACTGCCGGGGCGTGCGAACTCCCGCCTCTCGCTGCTGGTTTCCGCCGGGCTCGACACGGTGGCGATCCGCGCGCCCGATCATCCGGTGGCGCAAGCGCTGCTGAACGCCTGCGGCCTGCCTGTCGCGGCCCCTTCCGCCAATGTGTCGGGGCGGATCAGCCCGACGACCGCCGCCCATGTCGCGGCTGACCTCGATCAGCGCGTAGCCCTGATCCTTGACGGCGGGCCTTGCCGGGTCGGCGTCGAGTTCGACGGTGCTGGACCTGAGCGGCGGCGCGCCGGTCCTGCTCCGGCCGGGCGGCATCCCCGTCGAGGAGCTGCGGGAGATTGTCGGCCCGATGAAAGCGCCGCAGGATGGTGTCTCGCGTTCGCCCGGCATGCTTCGCCGCCATTACGCCCCAAGCCGGCCGTTGCGGTTGAACGCGCGGAATGCCGGTCCGGGCGAGGCGCTGCTCGGTTTCGGTCCGGAAAGCGGCCCCGCGGCGCTCAACCTCAGCCGGCGTGGCGACCTCCTTGAAGCGGCGGCGAACCTGTTCGCGATGTTGCGCGCGCTGGACCAGGCTACCCGCTACAGCAGCATCGCCGTCGCACCGATCCCGGAGGCGGGACTCGGCGTCGCCATCAACGACCGCCTTCGCCGCGCCGCCGCACCTCTCGAACTTGAAGATCTGCCTGGATTACCGTAGGGCGGAACGAGCGCAGCGATTTCCGGCAAGTTCTGCTCACGCCGCGACGGCGGGTTTCGCCTTCGCTCAAGCCGCCCTACGAAGCTGAGCGGGCCCCGTCGCTCAGATGTACTTAAGCGCGACGAAGCCGCCTACGATCAGCAGCGCGAAGCCGGTCGTCACCAGCGTCAGGTAGCGCTCGATGAATGTTCGCAGCGGCGGACCGAAAACCCTGAGCAGAGCGGCCACCAGAAAGAAGCGGGCGCCGCGCGTCGCCAGGGAGGCGAGCGCGAACACCAGCAAGTCGAAATGGGCGACGCCGCTGGCGATGGTGACGATCTTGTAGGGGATCGGCGTTAAGCCTTTAATCAGGATGATCCACAGCCCCCATTCCTGGAACTGGTGCTGAAATTTAAGGAAGGGTTCCTGGTAGCCGTACAAATCGACGATAGGCTGGCCGATGCTCTCGTAAAGGAAATAGCCGATGGCATAGCCGAAGAAGCCGCCGATCACCGAGGCGATGGTGCACACCGTGGCAATTCGCCATGCTCGCTCCGGCCGCGCCAGGACCATCGGCACGATCATCGCATCAGGCGGCACCGGGAAGAAGGAGCTCTCGGCGAAGGAGACGGCTGCAAGCCACTTCATAGCCTGCGGGCCCTCGGCAAGCGCCATTATCTTATCATACAGACGGCGGAGCATGGTTCCTCTCGGTTGCCGACGCGGCCGGCTTGTATCAGCCAGCGCCACGTGGGGCAAGCCGGGCCAATCTGGCGGCCGAGAATAGAAGAACCGGGGTTAACGGGCCCTTGCCCGCTGCGCAGCACGAGGAGGGCCAACCTCTCGGCCGCCATTGCCTGAAGATTATTCGGCCGGCTCCTTCCGAGGCGCCAACACCCGTGCCTCCGCCGCCTGCTCTTTCTTGGCCGTGCGGCGCTCGCTCATCCGCTGCATGGCGATGTAGAAGACTGGCACGAAGGGAATGGCAAATAGCGTAGATGCCAGCATGCCGCCAACGACGACGGTGCCGAGCGCCTGTTGGCTGGCCGCTCCCGCCCCGGAAGCCAGCGCCATCGGCATGACCCCGAGAATGAAGGCGAAAGACGTCATGATGATCGGCCGGAAGCGGCGCCGGGTCGCCTCAACGGCCGCATCGACGATCGGCATGCCCTCGGCGCGCAGCTCGCGGGCGAACTCAACGATTAGGATGGCGTTCTTGGCGGCGAGCGCGATCAACAGCACCAGCGCGATCTGAGTGTAGATATTGTTGTCGAAGCCGCGAAGAAGCAGCGCAAGCAGAACCCCAACGAGCGCCATCGGCACGGTAAGGATCACCGCGGCCGGGCTAGTCCAGCTCTCGTACTGCGCGGCCAACACAAGAAACACCAAGGTCAGCGACAGCGCGTAGATGAAGTAGGCCGTGTTCCCAACCTGCTTCTCCTGATAAGAAATCGCCGTCCATTCGTAAGCCATGCCGGCCGGGAGCACGTTCTGCGCCACTTGCTCCATCAGGTTCAGCGCCTGCCCGGAGCTGAAGCCGGGCGCGGCGTTACCGAAGATCGACGCAGCCGGATAGAGATTGTAGCGGGTGATCAATTCACTACTGAGGATCGTTTTGGCTGACGCAAACGTACCTAGCGGCACCACCTCGCCCCGGTTATTGCGAACGTTAAGATTCTTAATATCCTCCGGCTGCAGCCGGAATCGCGAGTTGGCCTGTACGTAGACCTGGTACACCTGATTGAAGCGATTGAAGAGGTTGACAAACGAGGAGCCCAGGTAGCTCTGCAGCGTGTCGAACACGTCGCTCATCTGGATGCCCAGCGATTGCACCTTGGTCCGATCGATGTCCAGATAAAGCTGCGGGCTGCCGGCGCTGAAGGTGGTGGCGAGGCCGGTCAGGTTTGATTGACCGCTCCCGGCTTGAATGACTCCGCGTGTAGCCTTGTCGAGCTCGGAAAGACCGAGGTCGGCGCGATCCTGAACTACCATTTGAAAGCCGCCGGATGTGCCGAGCCCCCGGATCGCCGGCGGAATAATAACGAAGATCCCCGCCTCTTGGATTTGCGACAGCTTCTGGCGCAGGCTGCCCACGATCCGGTCCTGACTCAGTTCGGAGCCGCGCTCGCTCCAGTCCTTATAGCCGACAAAGGTGGTCGCGGCATTGGCGAGGTTGCCATTGTCGAGAATTGACAATCCGCCGATCGTGACCCAGCCGGCCACTCCCGGCTCCTTTGACACAACATCGTTGATCTTGTCGACGACCGCCCGGGAACGCGGCTGCGCCGCGGCGTCGGGAAGCTTCGTCGCGATGATGCAATAGCCCTGATCCTCTGTCGGTAGGAAGCCGGTTGGCTGCCGGATGAATAGCCAGCCGGCGACGCCGATGATCACGAAGAACACCGTGATCATGAGCGCGACCCGGTGCGCCATCCAGCCGACGATGCGAACATAGCCTCGCTCGACGGCGCCGTATCCCTTGTTGAAGGCGCGGTAGAATGCGTTAGGCCGGCTACCCTCTTTCTTCGGTCGGAGATAAAGGGCGCACTGCGCCGGCTTCAGGGTTACGGCGTTGATCGCGCTGATGATGGCTGTGGCGGCAATAACCAAGGCGAATTGCCGGAACAGCTGGCCGGTAATGCCTGGCATAAAGGCGGCGGGCACGAATACCGCTGTGAGAACCAAGGTGATGCCGATGACCGGACCGGTCAGCTCGCTCATCGCCTTGATCGCCGCGTCCTTGGGGGTCAGCCCCTGGTCGATGTAGTGGGAGGCGTTCTCGACGATGATGATGGCGTCATCGACGACGATGCCAATCGCCAAAATCAGCGCGAACAGCGTCATCAGGTTGATGCTGAACCCCATCGCCGCCATTGCCGCGAAAGCGCCGATGATCGTCACTGGCACGGTCGTCGCCGGCACCAGCATCGCCCGGAAACTCTGCAGGAACACCATGATGACGACCAGCACCAGGATCGCTGCCTCGAACAGCGTGTGATAAACCGAGGAGATCGCCTCCTCGACGAACTTCGTCGTGTCGTATACAGAAGCCCACTTGATCCCGGGCGGAAAGGTCTTCTGAGCCTCCTCCATGTACGCCCGTACCTCCTTCGCGACCTCGAGGTCATTTGCTCCGGGCAGCGTGTAAACGATCAGATGCGCGGCGGGCTTGCCGTAAACTTGCGAAAAGTTGGTAAAGGTTTGTTGGCTCAGCTCGACGCGAGCCAAGTCTCTGATACGCACCAATTGCGAGGTCTGGCCGTCGCGCTGGCTCTTGACGACGATGTTCTCGAACTGCTCGACGTCCGAGAGCCGTCCCAACGCATTGACGGTGAATTGAAAGGCCTGGTCGTCGGGCACCGGCGGGCCACCTAACTGGCCGGCGGCGACCTCGACGTTCTGCTGCTGGATCGCCCGCTGCACGTCGAGCGTCGTCAGTCCAAAGTACTTGAGCTTGTTCGGATCCAGCCACACCCGCATGCTGTACTTGCCGGCCCCGACCACCCTGATCTCGCCGACGCCCGGCAAACGCGCCATTGGATATTGCATGTTGATGATGGCGTAGTTAGCAAGGAAGGTTTCGTTGTAGCGGTCCTCCCCGGAGAACAGATTGACGACGAGCAGGATGTTGGTGCTGAGCTTGCGAACCGTGACGCCCTGCGCGGTTGCGCCGCCCGGCAATTGCGCCAACGCCACATTCACATAGTTCTGGACGAGTGACAGGGAGGTGTTGAGGTCGGTGCCGACCGCGAAGCTGATGGTGAGCGTGTAGCTGCCGTCGCTGCCACTCGTCGATTGCATATAGATCGAGTTCTCGACGCCGTTCACCGCCTGCTCGATCGGGATGCCTATGGTCCTTGCGACAACCTCCGCGCTGGCGCCGGGATAGCTGGTCCGCACCTGGATCGTCGGCGGCGTGATTTCCGGGTATTGAGCCACCGGCAGGTTGAACAGGCTAACAGCGCCGATGATCACCGTGATGATGGCGATGACATTGGCGAAGATTGGGTGCTCGATAAAGAACTTGGACATGCGCGGCGCGCTCCCCGGCCGTCAGCCGCCCGCCGCGGCTTGACCAGCTGGCGCGGACGTCTCGGCCTGCTGAATCTCCGGGCTAACCTCCCTGCCGGGGATCGCCCGTTGCAGGCCGTTGACGATCACCCGATCGTCCACTTTCAGGCCGCTATCGATGACGATCATGCCGTTTTCTTCCGGGCCGGTAATGACCTGTCTGCGTTCGACGACGTTCTTATCGTTGACGACCAGCACATAACGCCCAAGCTGGTCGAAACCGAGCGCCACTTCCGGAACCAAAATCGCGTCAGCTTCGCGCCCGACCGGCAACCGGATCCGAGCGAAGAGGCCAGGAAGGATCTTGCGATCCTCGTTGGGAAAAATCGCGCGCAGCAGCAGCGTCCCGGTTGTTGGATCGACGGTGATGGCGGCGAAGTCAATTCGCCCCTCGTGCGGATAGCCCGGATCGTTGGCCAGACCGGCATAGGCTGGGATGGGCCTGGACCGATAGTCACCCACGCCGCTCTCTTGCTGCAACTTGCGAACGCGCAGTAGATCACGCTCGTTGACCGTGAAATAAGCGTAGACTGGATTGATCTGGTTGATTTCCGCCAATGGTGTTTTCTGGCCGCCGGCGCCGACCAGATTGCCAGGGTCCACAAGGCGACGCCCCATGCGGCCGTCTATTGGCGCGGTCACCCGGGTATAGCTTAGATTCAGCTTCGCGAGATCGACTTGCGCCTGCGCGTTCATCAACGCGGCTTTGGCCGAGTCCCGCTGATAGCGCCAGTTGTCGACGTCGGTCGCCGCCGCGGCCTTCTGCTCGAACAATCGAGAGTAGCGCTTCAACTCGGTCTCCGCGTGATCGAGTGCCGCTTGCTGGGCTTGCACGTCGGCCAACGCTTGCTGCAATTGCGCTTGGTACTGTTCCGGCTGAATAGTGAACAGCGGGTCGCCCTTCTTGACTTCGTCTCCTTCCCTGAAAGGCCGGTCTTCGAGAAGATAGCCTTCGACCCGCGCTTGTAGCTGGACGGTTTGGAACGCCTGCGTGTTGCCGGTGAACTCGAGATAGAGGGTCACGGGCTGCTGCACCGGTTTAGCGACCGTCACCTTCGGTGGCGGCGGCGGAACGTACTGGTTTCTCTGCTCATCGCAGCCACTCAGCAATGCCGCCGCAAGCGCGATGGGCGCGGCCCAGGGACATGCCTCGCGAAGATAGAGCAGACGGCGCATTTCAAACCACTCCTACCAACTCGGCGCTGGAAGAACCTGGTCGGGCGCCTGCTCGCTGACACGCTCGATCGATCCCGGCGTCAACAAGCCGCCCCAGTTCGTTCGATGCCGCATCGCCTCTCTCACCTCCGCCGGCACCAGCTCCTGTCCCTCGCGGATCTCCCAGCCGCCGCCCAGCGCGCGATAGGTGCGGATCAGGCTGCTCGGGATGTCGCCGCGACTGACGGCGAGCGCGTCCTGCTGCTGCAGCAGGTTCTGCTCCGCCGTGAGCACGGTGGTGAAGTCGGTAATGCCTTCCCGGTATTGCAGCACCGCGAGATCCGCGGAGCGTTTCGCGGCGGCGGCGCTGAGCTCCAGCAGCTCGGTACGTTTCTGCGCATTCAGAAAACCGATAAGGCCGTCCTCGACCTCCTGCTGGGCGGTCAAGACGGTATTCTGGTAATTGGTGACCAGCGCCTGGAAGGCCGCGTCCTGCACCCGGACATTATTGACGATGCGCCCGTAGTTCAGGATGTTCCACTGGAACGATGGACCGAACGTGAAGGTGCGGCTCTTGGCCATGAAAATGTCCGCTAAATCGTACTTGCCCCAGTCGCTCGCAAGGAACCCGAAATTGCCGGTCAGCGAAAATGCCGGATAGAGGTCGGCCTTGGCGACGCCGATCTGCGCGCTTTGCGCCGCCGCTTGCAGCTCGGCCGCCCGGATGTCCGGGCGCCGTCGGAGCAGCTCGGCGGGAATTCCGACCGCCACCTGCGGCGGTGCTACCGGAATCGCCTTCGACCCCGCCAGCAGTTCCTCGAGCGGGTTGGGCGGCATGCCAAGCAGCACGCTGAGCGCATTCTTCGTTTGCACCAACGCGGCCTCGAGTTGCGGAATGGAAGCCTCGGTTGAGGCCAGCACGGTGCGCGCCTGCTCGACATCCCGCTGCGAGGTGGTGCCGCCCCTGAATCGAATTTGGGCGATGTTCAGGCTTTCCCGCTGTATCTCGACATTTTCGCGGGCGATCTGTAGCCGCGCCTGCAGCGTGCGGATCTGCACGTAATTGTTCGCGACATCGGCGGTGAGCGATACCAGTACGTCATCATAAGTAGCGATCGAAGCCAGCAGCGCGGCGTCCGCTGATTCGATGGCCCGCCGGAATCGGCCCCAAACGTCGATCTCCCACGCGGCCTGCAGGCCGATCTGATTTTGCCAGTACTCCAGCAGGCTGGACGGTCCACCCGTCTGAAAGGGAGCGCGGGCGCTTCGGCGATTGTAGTCGAGCGAGCCGAACGCCTGTTGCGTCTGCGGGTAGAACTGGCCGACCGCGACGGCGAGCTGGGCGCGAGCCTGCAGCACTCGCGCGCCGGCGGACAGCAACGGCAGGTTCTGCCGATAGGCGGTCTCGATCAGGCCATCGAGCACCGGATCGTCGAAGACCGTCCACCAAGTCTCGTTGATGGTCTGGGTATTGTCGAGCCGCGAGTCACCGTCTTCCATCCACTGCTCCGAGACGGCGGCGGTGGGTGGCGCGAAATCCGGGCCGATCTTCATGCATCCGGCAACGGCCAGCATCAACCCCAGCAACGTCGCGGCATGCCTCCCTCTAGTCATTGAGCTTCGTTGTTGGGTGATGTTGAGCCTGTTGCTCTCCTCATTAGACCGGCCGCGCAACGCGGTCAACGAAAGCAGCCCAAGTTCGCCATTCAACCACCAGTGGCCTTGTTTCACGCTTCTGCTTCTTGAATAATCCGCCGCTTTTGTCGGCATACGGCCGTAAGCGAAAGGTGCCATGAACAGCAGCGCGCTCCGGGTCGGCATCGTCATGGGCAGCCAGTCCGACTGGGATACTCTGCATCACGCGGCCGATACCCTCGACACGCTCGGGGTCGCCTACGAGGCGCGCATCCTTTCGGCGCATCGCACGCCGGAGCGGCTGTTCGAGTACGCGCGGTCGGCGAAGCAACGGGGGTTGCAGGTGATCGTCGCCGGCGCGGGCGGTGCCGCGCACCTGCCTGGCATGGTGGCGGCGCTGACGCCGCTGCCGGTCTTCGGTGTGCCGGTGCAAAGCAACGCGTTGTCGGGTATGGATAGCCTGCTCTCGATCGTGCAGATGCCGGCCGGCATCCCGGTCGGTACGCTTGCCATCGGCAGAGCCGGGGCGGTCAACGCGGCGCTGCTCGCCGCCGCTGTCCTGGCTCTTTCCGACCCGGCGCTCGCGACGGCGCTTGATCGCTGGCGCCGCGCTCAGACGGCGGCCGTGGCCGAGCATCCAACAGACGCGAGCTGAGAAGCGGAGATGCGCAACCAACTCTCAGACCCGCTGCCGCCAGGCTCGGTTATCGGCATTCTCGGCGGCGGTCAACTCGGCCGCATGACGGCGCTCGCGGCGGCTCGCTTAGGCTACCGCTGTCACGTTTTTTCGCAGGAGGAAGACGCGCCGGCCTCGCAAGTGAGCTGGCGAACGACGGTGGCCGACTGGCGGGATGATCGAGCCCTCGCGGAATTTGCCGCGAGCTGTGACGTGGTCACCTATGAGTTCGAGAACATTCCGGCGATCGCCGCGGCGTCCGTCGCTCGCCATGCTCCGCTCCGCCCCGATGCGGATGTGCTCGCGACTTGTCAGGATCGAATAACCGAAAAGCGCTTTCTCGGCGACATCGGTGTGCCGACGGCGCGCTGGATGCCCGCCCACGATGTGGCCGGCCTGCGGCGCGCGGTGCGCGAGATCGGCTGCCCGGCGGTGCTCAAATCGGTACGCCTCGGCTATGATGGCAAGGGCCAGGTGGCGATCGAGAGGGCCAGCGATCTCGACGCCGACTGGGCGGAAATGACCGCGGCGGGCGAGAAATCCGGCATCCTCGAAGCTCGGGTGGACTTCGTCCTGGAGATTTCGGTGCTGGTTGCTCGGTCCGTTGCTGGCGATGTCGCAACCTATGTGCCGGTCGAGAACCGCCACGAGAACCACGTGCTTCGCCGGACAGTGGCCCCGGCGCCGATCGACCCCGCGATCGCGTCGGCGGCCGATGGGATCGCGCGTCGCGTCGTCGAGCATCTCGGGCTGGTTGGCGTCCTCGCCGTCGAGATGTTCGTCCCCGGGGATGGCGGCGTGCTGGTCAACGAACTGGCGCCCCGGCCCCACAACTCCGGTCACTGGACGATCGACGGCTGCGGCGTTTCGCAGTTCGAGCAATGCGTGCGGGCGATCGCCGGCTTGCCGCTGGGTCCCACGGAACGGCACGCCGACGCGGTGATGGACAACCTGCTGGGCTCGGAGGTCGATCGCTGGCGGGAGCTGGCGGCCGATCCCGGCGCGCGTCTGCACCTCTACGGCAAGCGAGAGGCGCGTCCCGGCCGCAAGATGGGTCATGTCACGAGGCTGCGGACCCACCGCTGAATGAGCGACCCAGCACGAACTCGGCGGAGCGGCCTCTGACAACTACTCCTAGGGCGCATTTCCATCCCTACCTACGACAATTTGTATGCCCGATTCGCGCCGATTCGGTTGGCCGCACCCCGCTCGACCGCCGTCCGGCTCTCTGATATGGTCGCCAGGCCGTTTGAGCGGAGCCGGAGAATTGGCAGACTCGGGCGGCTGTTACGATCCAATCTTCACACGGGTTGAGAACGACGGCATGGCGCGCCTGTGACTTTGCCGCGAAGCTCGGGCATGATCGCGGTGGTCGGTCGAAAAGAGCTCGCGAGGAGGCCGTCACACCGATCCCGATAAATCAGGTTAGGCGAATGACGTCGGCCACGAAGGCAAAATCGATCGAGCGTTCCTCTTATCCGTTTCAATTGCGGGGCGGGGCCTTCACGCTGTTGGTGTTGCGGCTGGACGATCCGAAGGATCCGACGCTGTTCCAGCTGCTCGCCGACAAGATCGCGCAGGCACCAAACTTCTTCCGCCATGCGCCGGTTGTCATCGACCTGCAGAACTTGGCCGAGGCGCCGCCGTTCAACATGGCCGAACTGGGGCGCCGGCTACGGCAGCACCAGCTGGTGCCGATCGGCGTCCAGAACGCCAACGAGGAGCAGAACCGCGCCGCCGTCAATGCCGGCTGGAGCATCTTCCCCGAGGGTCGGCAGGCGGCCTTACGGGAACCTTCGCCGCCGCCGGCGAGCGCCGCCACCGTCGCGCAGCCAGAGCCGCCGCCGAGCCGCCGCCAAGGTCGAGGCCGCCGATGCCGACGATGAGGCGGCTCCAGGTTCGCCGGCGCGGCTGCTGACCCAGCCGGTCCGCTCCGGCCGGCAGGTCTACGTGCACGGCGGCGACCTCGTTGTCATGTCGTCGATCAGTCCGGGCGCCGAACTGCTCGCCGACGGCCACATCCACATCTACGGCGCCTTGCGCGGCAGAGCGCTGGCCGGCGTATCGGGCGACGCCACGGCGCGCATCTTCTGCCGCTCGTTGGAAGCGGAGCTGGTTTCCGTCGCTGGCTATTGGCGGGTCCGCGAGGACATCCCCGAAGCGATCATCGGCAAGCCGGCGCAAATATTCCTCGACAGCGAGCGGATCGTTATCGAACCGCTCGCGTGACAGGGGATCAACCCGGCCCGCCAGGCCGATCGGCGTAACGGGCCATCCGGGAGAAGTGGAGGGAAAATTGGCTAAAGTCATCGTCATGACCTCCGGCAAGGGCGGGGTCGGCAAGACCACCTCCAGCGCCGCGTTCGCCGCCGGCCTCGCCATGCAGGGCAAAAGACCGTCGTCATCGACTTCGACGTCGGCCTGCGCAACCTCGACCTGATCATGGGCTGCGAGCGGCGCGTCGTGTTCGACTTCGTCAACGTGATCAACGGCGATGCGCGGCTCAGCCAGGCGCTGATCAAGGACAAGCGGATCGACAACCTCTCCGTGCTGCCGACCTGGCAGACCCGCGACAAGGACGCGCTCACCAAGGAGGGCGTCGAGACGGTGCTCGACGAGCTGCGCGAGCAATTCGACTACATCATCTGCGACAGCCCGGCCGGCATCGAGCGCGGCGCGCTGATGGCGCTCTACTTCGCCGACGAGGCGGTGATCGTCACCAACCCCGAGGTTTCCAGCGTGCGCGACTCCGACCGCATCCTCGGCGTGCTGCAAAGCAAGACGCGCCGCGCCGAGGAGGGCTTGGAGCCGGTCAAGGAGCACCTGCTGCTCACCCGCTACGACCCGCAGCGGGTCACCAAGGGCGAGATGCTGAAGGTCGAGGACGTGCTGGAGATCCTGGCGATCCCGCTGCTGGGCATCATCCCGAAAGCGAGACGGTGCTGAAGGCCTCCAACCTCGGCATGCCGGTCGTTCTGGATACGACCTCGAAGGCGGGCCAGGCCTACACCGACGTAGTCGGCCGCTATCTCGGCGAAACCATCGAGCATCGTTTCGTTCGGCCGGAGCGGCGCGGGTTTTTCCAGAAGCTCCTGTGGAGGACGGCATGAGCTTCCTTACGCTATTTCGCTCCCGGCCGAAGCCTTCCGCGACCGAGGCCAAGGAACGGCTGCAGATCCTGCTGGCGCACGAGCGCTCGGATCTCGCCAAGCCGGACTATCTACCGCGCCTTCACCATGAGTTGCTGCAGGTCATCGCCAAGTACGTCGAGATCGACGAGGACAAGATCAACGTCGAATTCGAGACAACCGGCAGCGTGTCCACTCTCGAGGTGAACATAGAGTTGCCAAACCGGCCGGTGGAGATGATGGCGGCGGCTGCCTCATAAAGCGCTCTGAAACTGGACGGCTGGTAGGTTCGTGAGAACCTGTCCGGCGCCGAGTTCTGAATAGCGGTGCGTGCCTGCCGGCGCCGATTGCGGAGCCTCTCCCGGCTGCTGTAA
The DNA here is from genome assembly GCA_963786265.1 of uncultured Alphaproteobacteria bacterium. GTDB lineage: Bacteria > Pseudomonadota > Alphaproteobacteria > Rhodospirillales > Defluviicoccaceae > Defluviicoccus. Next base: position 101,772 of record CAWAYT010000053.1, on the reverse strand, counting down.
ACGGTTCGGGTCGTGTCATGGACACCCGATGAAATCGCTGTGCGTGCAGCACAAGACGGTCTATCGCTATGCGCAGCCGGTTCGCTTCGGCGAGCATCGCTTGATGTTCCGGCCCCGCGACAGCCACGACATGCGGCTGCTGGATACCAGGCTCACGATATCGCCGCGAGCGAAGGTCCGCTGGCTGCACGACGTGTTCGGCAATTCTATTGCGATCGCCACCTTCAACGAAACGGCCGAGGAGCTTCGCTTCGAGAGCGAGATCATGCTCGAGCATTACGGCTTGAGCGAAAGCGACTTTCCGCTGGACAAAAACGCCGAAACCTATCCGTTCCAATATCCGGCGCATGAGTTGCCGGACCTTGTCCCGTCCATCGACCGGCGTTACCCCGACCCCGAGCGAAGGCTGGACGACTGGGTAAGGGCCTTCTACTCGGGGACGCCGGTGCGGACGCAGGATTTACTCACCAGCATCACGCACGCGATCCGGCAACAGCTGGTCTATCAGCCTCGTGACCAGTTCGGAACGCAATCGCCAGCACAAACCCTCACTTCCGGCACCGGCACGTGCCGTGATTACGCGCTGCTGATGATGGAGGCGCTGCGCACCCTGGGTCTCGCGGCCCGCTTCGTGACCGGCTACCTTTTCGACCTCGCGGCCGACATGTCGCCGACCGGGTTGGTCGGCGGCGCCTCCACGCATGCCTGGGTTCAGGTCTATCTGCCGGGGGCGGGGTGGACCGAGTTCGACCCGACCAACGGCATCATAGGCGGCGAAAATCTGATCCGCGTCGGCGTCACTCGTGACCCGTTTCAGGCCGCGCCGCTGAAGGGCAGCTTCGAAGGGCCAACGAACTCCTATCTCGGTATGACGGTCGACGTCCAAGTCACGCGGGCCTGAGCCTACAACAGTCTTTGGACGGCGAACCGCGCCAAGATGAAGATGATTGTTGCTGAGGGCGCGCTATAGGCTTATAAACCTATCGGCGAACGCCACAATTGTGCCCCGACCTGACCGCCTGGCGCCTGGCCCCACACCGGCTGCTTCCTTGATCGGAACATGGTCGCCATGGCGGGACCGCCCGCCACCTCTCGGCACCGGGCGGTTGCTGGCGCTCGCCCACCCCGCGCCAACATCACCTTCCGAGGCAAGACATGATCGACGCCATCTCTCTGGAAACAGCGCATCTGCTAGGCGATGCGCTGCCGTCGGCGCATCGGCTCCGGCATCGCATCTTCATTGGCCGGCAGAAGTATGCCGTGCCCTCGCACAGGGGTATGGAGTGGGATCAGTTCGATACGCCCGCCGCCGTCTACATGTTGTGGCGGGACGAGGCTATGTGCGTGCGCGCGATCGCCAGGCTGATCCCAACATCGCAGCCCTACATGATCCAGCAATTGTGGCCGGAGTTGGTGCGGAGCGGTGAAATGCCGTCGGGCGACGACGTTTGGGAGGTCACCCGGTTCGGCATCGACCGCGATCTCGACTCCGAGAGACGCGGCCGCGTCTTCGGTGAGTTGTTCTGCGCCTTTGGCGAGTTCGGTCTGAAGACCGGGATCAGCGCCTATATCTTCGTGACCCCGGCGGCGGTCATCGACAGCGCCCTCGGCAACGCCGGCGTGACTTTTCAGCAACTCGGTGACTTCGAACCAACTCGGCCGGCTGCCGGTGGTGGCGGCACGCTCGGCGGTATCCCATGCGGCCTTGCGCAGACTTCGGCGGCATCACGGGATTTGCGGGCCGGTGCTCCGACTTGCCGGGGAAGCCGAGACACGCGCGGCTTAACGCCGCCCGCCGTGCCTACACCCCTAAAACGTCCATCGGAGCTGCAGGGATAGGGTGTCGAGGGCGTTTTCGCTGGAGCCCGATAGGTTGCCGCGGGCCGCATTGCCGGCAGCATCGGCGCGCAAGTCTATGCGCGCGCTGTCGATGAAGTAGTGGCTGTAGGCGAACGCCAACTCGATCGCCGAGTTCAGTGAGTAGCCGGCGCCCAACGAGAGCAGAATACCGTTGTTGGCAGGAGTTCGCGGGGTCCGCGTCCGGTTGCGCAGGCCGTCGCCGCCACCGGCGATCGGCACGGTTGTGGCGAAGTCGCTATGGGCAAGCCGTGGCGACTGGTACATTTGGGGTGAAACCGTTACACAAAGCGTTAGCACCCGAATGTCTGCATCAAAGCGAGGGCTGTACCCAGCCGACGCCTACGAGCGCGCCGAAAGCGACTTCTACCCGACGCCGAGCTGGGTATCCGAACTGCTCACCAATACCGTGCGATTGCGCGGCACCGTCTGGGAGCCGTGCGGCGGTCAGGGCGCGATGGCGACGGTGATCGCCGCCGCCGGCCATCGCGTGATCGCGACCGACCTGGTGGCCTACGGCGATTGCGTCTTCCCGGTCGCCTCGGGCGTCGACGCGTTGCACGCGCCACTGCCGGCCGGGGTACCGGCGATCGTCGCCAATCCGCCCTACGACAAGTTCCTGTTGCCGAAGCTGGTGCGGCACTGGCTCGGGATTTTGAATCCCGTCGGCGGGCAGCTGGCGCTGTTGCTGAGAGTGCTCTGGGCCGAAAGCGGGCGCGGCCAGGCGCTGACGACCAGACACCCCGCCTATGCCGGCAAGCTGAAGACGCCGCGACGAATTCAGTGGCTCAAGGGGACCGCGAAGGACAAAGGCCAATCACCGAAGGAAGAGCACGCGTGGTTCTTGTGGGACTGGCGTCGGGATGCGACGCGGATGCCGTTCGATGCCTCGGTAGGCGATCCGCGGCTGAAGGGGTGCGAGGTCTGTGGCGCGCCGCTACAGGGCCGCCGCCGGCACGCCGTCGTCTGCTCGACCAGCTGCCGCGTCACCCGGCACCGGCGAAGGGCGCGGTCTCGCCGGCCTTGACGCCTTCGACGAGATCGGGGGCGTAGCGGATGACGGTGCGGGCCTCACTGAGAGCCTTCTTACTATTTCCGGGAAACTGGTTCCCTGGCGGACCCCTTTGCCCTCGGCCCCCTTTCTCCGGCTCCGGGAACAAGCACGCCGCGACCATTGCCCGCGCGCCCTTGCTCATGTGGCGGCTGAGCGGACCTCGCCCTTGGCGTTGTCCTTGATCGCCTTGGCGATACGGTCGAGGGTGGCCTTGTCGGGGAGCGGATCGGCGTCGTTGGTGCATTCCGCCCCTGTAGCGGATTGCACCAGCCATCGTCCGACGGTTGTGTGCTCGACCCCGAATTGCTCGGCGATCTCCCGCTGCGTCAGCCCGCGCGCCTGAAGCTGAAAGGCGATCGAGACCAGCGCCTGCTTTGTAGCCGGCATCGAGTGCGAGAGTGCCGGCCAGCACGCGATCGGCGACCGTCGGGGTGGAGCGGAGGACGGCGCGAGCCTTGTAAATGGCCTCGCGCATCGCCTTGCGATCGCTTCCCTCGAAATCTTCCAAAATCTTGGAAGGTTTTCCCAGGCCGCCTTTGTCCTCCGCCTCCGGCGCGATCTTGGCCAATGCCATCGCCCGCTGCCCGGATGACAGGTGCCGGCGATGGATGTTCGCCGACAGCACGTAGGCGACCGGATCGGTGACCGCCGATCGCCCGCCCCTTTTCGCAATTTTTGCAGTTCCGATTCCCAAGTGCGCGATTTTTTTTGGTGCCGCGCCGGGGCGTCCCGAACTTCAGCGTGGAACCGGCTTTGTGGGGACATAATGTGGACACGAAAACCAAAGGCCCGGATCGCTGTCCGGGCCCGGCGGGTAACGCGTTGTTCTGAGTGCAAAATTTGGTGGGCGCACAAGGACTCGAACCTTGGACCCGCTGATTAAGAGTTTGAACGCCCTACGTTCCGCATGTTTTCCAGGACTTGCTCCTTCGTTGACTTTACAGCGGCTTAGGTGGCATCATCATTCCGCTGATTGCCTCGAATTGGACCGCTGGTGATGCCCGGGTGATACCCCACCGGCCGAAATGGCATTACCGAGGGTCGAAGGAGAACACAGTGGCGAGATGAGCGAGCGCGGCAAGCCCAACCGGGGAAAGATCAGCAAGACGGCGGTCGATGCGCTCAAGCCGGAAAACGTGCTGTGGGACACGGTCGTGCGCGGGTTCGGCGTTCGCTGCCGGGAGGGCGGTACGAGAACCTACATCGTCCAGTACCGGGCCGGCAGCGGCCGCGGCGCGCCGCTCCGCAAGTACACCATCGGCAAGCATGGTTCGCCTTGGACTCCGGACACCGCGCGCAAGGAAGCGCGGCGCGTGCTCGGGCTGGTAGCGAGCGGCGCCGATCCGGCGGCGGAGCGCATGTGCGACAAGAAGGCCGGGACGGTCGCGCGACTGTGCGAAACCTTTCTGACCGAGCATGTAGAGGCGAAACGAAAGGAGCGGACGGCGACCGAGTACCGGCGGCTGATCGATCTGTTCGTCAGGCCGGCGCTGGGCAACCTCAAGGTCGCCGATGTGACCCGCGCACACGTGAACCGGCTCCATCATTCGCTGCGGGCGACACCTTATCAGGCCAATCGGGTGCTTGCCGTATGCTCGGCGATGTTCACGAAAGCGGAAGCGTGGGGCTTCCGACCGGACGGCTCGAACCCGTGCCAGCATATCGAGAAGTTCAAGGAGGTGGCGCGCGAGCGGATGCTGTCGATGGACGAGTTGGCCCGCCTCGGCGACGCGCTCGCCGGTCACCGGGGCTCGCCGTACGTCATCGCCGCCGTCAAGTTGCTGGTGTTAACTGGGGCCCGGCTTTCAGAGGTACTGGCCCTGCGCTGGGAATGCATCGATTTCGAGCGGGGCGAGGCGCGCCTGCCGGATTCGAAAACGGGCGTGAAGACCATCCACCTTCCGCCTCCGGCGCTGGCCGTGCTCGCCGATCTGCCGCGCGTGGAGAAAAACCCGCACGTCATCGTCGGCGAGGTATCGGGCGCCGCTCTGGTGAACCTGGGCAAGCCGTGGAGGGTGATCCGCAAGCAGGCGGGCCTCGATAACGTGCGGCTGCACGACCTTCGCCACGCGTTTGCGAGCGTCGCCGCTGGTTCCGGCATGGGCCTGCCGATCATCGGCAAGATGCTGGGGCACACACAGGCGCAGACGACGCAAAGGTACGCCCATCTCGCAGCCGATCCGGTAAAGGCCGCCGCGGCATCGGTTGCGGGCACGATCGCGGCTGCTATGAGCGGCAAGCCGGCTGAAGTGCAGCCGATCCGGAAGGTGAAAGCCTGAGCTGGCTCGAGCTTCGGCGCGGGTGACGCTCCGAAAGCCGGGATACCGCAGCCCGGCGAATCCGTCTGCGGGCGCTCGCAGGGTGCTATGAACGATTTTGTCCCGGATGGCTGGTTGACCTTCCACGATGCGACTAAACACGTATCCCATGCGATGTTCGGCGCTGTCCAAACACCAGACCAAGCAGCCGAACCGAACCTCCTCGAAGCCGCCAACTGGATTCGCAACAGGGCGTTCGCTGGCGAACTAAAAGCATATAAATTGAACAGTGATGGAGCCATGAATGAGATTTCATCGAACAAATGGGCAACTGAGACGTACTTCATGGCCATATTGCAATATGGAGCATATAGCAGTAGCGGCGACCACTTCCCTCGACGGGCAAAAAGTTCTATTCAAGTCTGACGAACTGTCGCGTGTCATAGCGAACAACTCTAAGGTCGAAGAGATCGATAAGAGTCCATCCGCTCTACCTTCCTATATCCCTCCTTATCTCGCTTACATGCTCCGTGCGATCTCCGCTCTCGATCTCCGCGCGGACACGAAGCCGACCAAAAAGCAGATCGAGGACTGGCTAAGGCAGCATTGGCCGCCGGAGCTGGGCCAGCCATCGGGGTCCAAGATCGAATACATGGCCACGTTTCTGCGCCGTCCCGCAGACGAGCGGGGCGGCCACTACTCCGGAAATCGATGATGGCAGGGTCCGACCCGACATTGCTCTGAAATTGAATGTGAAAGCGAAGGGTCCGACCCGACAACAACATGGAATTGCAAGGAAAAAAGGAGGGTCCGACCCCTCCTCTCCGGTTCGTACCGAACCCTCCCGAAGTTTCGTGAACGTTCTCACGCGCTATCTTTGCCATGCGTTCCGGGCCTGTCCGGCGCATGGCATGGAGATGATGCGTGCGATCGATCTGTTCGACTGGACTTGGCCCGACGGAGCGGTTTGTGGGCAGGCGCACGTTGCGCGCGCCGGATGCCGCGGCCTACGTCGGCCTAGCAGCTTCCACGCTCAACAAGATGCGGGTTCGCGGAGATGGACCCGTGTATTCGAAGCTCGGCCGTATCGTCGTGTACGACGTTGCCGATCTCGATGGTTGGCTCGAAGTCAACAAGCGCGCCTCTACTTCTGACGGGGCCGTCTGATGCCATGCCAAGAGAAAAGCCCAGCTTTGTCGTGGCCTAACCCGGTTCGGGCAACGATTAGCCGGCGCTCTCTAGGGGACTTATTCGCCCTTCATTGCCGAGTTCCCATTGGTCGCGGGAGCCTGCCAATGATGATGCGCGGACGGTGGCGTTCGCGCTAGGTAGCGCGGTCCGCAGCGGCGCCGGATGGCTCGCGCGTTGCCCGGTACCGACACACGGACGCGGGCGGGGCGACGTTCACCCCTCGCTGAGCGTGCTCGACGGCGAAGCCGGGCGATTGCTGGTCCGCTGCCATGCGGGCTGCAGTCAGGAGCGAGTGATCGCGGTCCTCCGCTCACGCGGGCTGTGGCCGGAGCGTTATTGGTCACGATCTCGCACCCCTGTGGCTCCGACCAAGTCGCTGACGAATGAGCACCATTGCCGGCCGACTGCTACCGCGCCGGGGCGCGATAGTGGTAGCAGCACCGGCGTGAGTTGCATCTGGGCGGAGTCGGCACCGGCATCAGGAACGCCGGTCGAGCGCTACCTCCGCTGTCGAGATGTGGAAAGCGCAATCCCGCCGACCCTGCGCTGCCATCCGCGGCTGCCACACCGCCCGAGCGGCAGCAGCTGGCCGGCGATGGTTGCGGCAGTCCAGGGAGCGGACGGGCGGCTCGCCGGCGTTTCTCGCACCTGGCTTCGCCCGGATGGGACCGGTAAGGCGCCGGTAGAGCCGCAGAGAATGATGCTGGGGCGGTGTGCCGGCGGCGCTGTGCGGCTGGCCCGAGCCGGCCATGATCTGCAGGTCGGCGAGGGTCTCGAAACCTGTCTGCGTGGCCGCCGAGATTTACCCGGCCGACGAAGGCGACACGACGACGCTCGAAGGCACGCTGCAGGCAGCTGGGGCGAACTTGGCGGAAGTCGGCATGGCACCGACCGAGGCCGGGCCGGCCGAACTCGTCGCCGACAAGGGATATCACTCCCGTGCGATGCTGAAGGATCTCGATGGCGGCGTCTGGAAGACGCGGATCGCCGAGCCGCAGCGCACGGCGTTCCTTCGTTGGCACGGCGATACCGAGGCACGGGACGCCGTCTACGCCAACCGCAACCGCCTTCGCTCCGAGGTCGGCAAGGCGGGGATGCGAAAACGGGCCGAGATCGTCGAGCGATCGTTCGCCCACAATCTGGAGCGCGGCGGCATGCGTCGGACTTGGCTGAGCGGACGCGAGAACGTCCACAAGCGCTACCTGATCCACGTCGCCGGCCACAACCTCGGCATCCTGATGCGCCTGCTGATCGGCGCCGGAACCCCGAAAGAGGCCGCCGCCCGCGGCCGGGTGTTCCTGCTTGTCGCTTACGGCGATGAAACCCTGGCGATCGTCTTCTTCGCCCTCGACGAAGACGGCCGCGGCATCCTCGCCGTCATCGTCGCCACCGAGCCGACATGATCACAACGGCCACATCGTCAACGGGCTGCTACAGCTCATCGACGTCTGGGCCGCAAGTCCGTCATGCTTGAACGCGTCGAGCGCAATCATGGTTTTGGCATGCCGCAGGTTCGTAAGTTGCTCCCCCTTCGCCGACTTCTCACAACGCGACATCGGTTCGAGCATACCTGAGCATGGCTGCGCCGGCCATTCATCGTCGCCCCGCAGACAAGGCACCCCTTCAGCCGCGGGTCGCCGGCCGAGATCTCGAACGGCAGTTTTGTCATGTCGCGGCTCCAATTCCAACAGACCCAGCAATGCTCATGCTGCGGCGAGGCACCTTTGTCTTCATGCGTGCCTTCCAGCCATCTGATCCGACCCGGCAGTTTGATTCTGCCGGCGTAGGACGGATGCTTAGAGGTCAACGCCTGGCCTCGCTGGCTTTCGCCCCACAACGACCGCAGCAGCAGGCACAGCTGGCCACCGACGGGTTCGAGCAGGCTCAGCCAATGCTCGACGAGAGCCGGCAGGAGATCCCGACGGTATGGCGGGTTGGTCACCACTGACCGCACTCCCGCCGGCAATCGCGCCTGCAGCGCATCGACACCGCCGACCACCGGAAACACGCAGCCGTTCATCCAAGTCAGGTCGGTCGCTATTACCTGATGCCCGGCATCGGCGATCACCTTGGCCATCGCGCCCTGGCCGGCACAGGGTTCCCAGACAATGCCCCGCAACGGCACCGTATCGAGCAGGCATCGCGTCACCCAGGACGGCGTCGGGTAGAAATCCCCAGCCTTCCGTTCGTATACGTCGGGCGATAGAGCCGATTGATTTCTGATGACATCTGCGAAGGGAATTCTTGTTGCTTTGTGTAGAACAGTGTAACACTTATGTAACGGATAGTAAAGCATTACAAGTAGACACGTGGCCGGTACTGAATACGATACATCTATTCTTAGACTCTACCTTGCCTATATCTGATGCCTTGACCGCGCCTGCTGAGATGATTCAGAAATCATAACGCCACCCAGCCGCCGATGTCAAAGCGCTGCGTGTTCGGGGCGGACAAGTGGACGTGTGAACGGGGTCCCGCTCGCTCGGTTGTCATTGTTGGGCGGCTGAGCCGGTAACCTGCTCCTTGGCCGCCAGCCGATCAGCCGTCGGATTCCAAACCGAACGGGTCCTCGCCTACCACTAAGCAGTCTCGCCAGCGCGCATGACGCCATCGAGATCAGCCCTCAGTATGTCGATGTCGCGGTGCGGCGCCAGATCAGTCTGTGGCGAATGCGCAACATCGGTACAGCGGTGCCACAGGATCACCTTGTATCGCACGGCCATCGTCCACAGATCGACGACTGCAAGCAGCCGCATCTTCGTATCGACCCTATGAGGGGGTGCGAGGATCAGGATGATAGACCTGACCAAAAAGGCCCCGGGCAGCTTGCGGAAGCATTCGGCTAATTCTGGCGAAAGCACGCTACGAATTCTGAATTCGTGGAGGTAAGGATGGAACATACACATCAGCTACCAGACCTACGTCACTTCACCGACCTGGCGGTCGAGGCGGTCTGGATTGTCGACGAGCAGACCGGGAACGATGCTGACCACGCGCAGGCGCTGTGGCGTGCGGGCTTTGGTTTCTCTGGCGGGCGCTTTCTCGTTCAGGCCCACTGAACTCTAGCGTCGTTGCCGGATTGGCGCCACGGCGTCACCGGCTGCTTCTCGAGGTAGCGAGGCCGGTACGAACTCGTGCCCGGCCCTAACGGCGAGCACCTGACGCTCGTTAGCTAAGCTGCTCCGAACAGAAAAGAGATTGGAAAGCCCCCTGGAAGCGTCCCGGGGGCTTTTCTTTTGCAGGGACAGTTGCCGGATATCGTCTGGTCAGCCGGCAATGCGGTACACCCGCTCGCCTCCGTCCGGCTTCTCGGAGGTGACGGTGAGGCCGCGCTTGCGCTTCAGCGCGCCGGCGAAGGCGCCGCGGACGGTGTGCGCCTGCCAGCCGGTCGCCGCGATGATCTGCGCGATGGTGGCGCCCTCGCGGCCGGCGCAGCATGTCGATCAGCATCGCCTCCTTGGTGCCGTCGCGATGCTTGCGGGCCTTTGCGGCAGGTTCGTCCGAGGTCGGTTCCTGACCGCCTGCCTCGGCGGTTCCGGTGGCCAACGGTGCGCCTTCGTCGGCGGCGGCGGTGGCTGAGTTCTGCTCCGAGTTCGACTCGCCCGCGGGCGCCGGGGCGGCACAGCGAGTCTCGATGCAGGCGGCCTTTTCTTCGATGGGCTCGATGCGTCCGGCCGCTTCGGCGGCATCGTCCTGCAGGCAGGTTCGGAACTGTTCGGCGCTCATCCGCCCGTCGAGCAGGCCGGCGGCAGCCGCGAGCAGGGCATCGAGGCTGATACCGAGGCGCTCGGCGTGAGCGCCAATGCGGCGCAGAGCCGCGTCCTTGGTGTTGGGATTGCGCGGCTGGCCATCCAGTGCGCTGAGGATGGCGTTGAGCTGGGACTTGCTGAGGTCGGTCATGGGTGGCGTCCTTTCGGAGCTTGGGCGCCGCGATCGATCGCGGCGCTGCTACCACCCAAAGCCCGGCCGGCGGATGCCGGTGCGGGGCTGATCGTCCGAGCGTCCCGATGGGTTCGCTTCGACCAGCCCATGAGGGCGCAAGTGCGCGCCGACATCAAGTCTAATCCGCTGTTCTTGCATTGCTTTTTTCGAGCGGGACGCGATCATCCGATGACCGACAAGCGGCTTGGCCTGAGCGAGCGGGAGTACGCCTGCCGCGCCGGCATCTCGCGCGGCGCGGTGCAGAAGGCGCGGCAATCGGGCCGGCTGGTGCTGCATGCGGACGGCTCGATCGATGCTTCCGCCTCAGACGCCCGCCGGGCGCAGGCGACCGATCCTTCGAAACAGCACAGCCACGCGCCGTCGCCGCGCCGCGGATACAAGCCGGTGCCGGATGCGGCGGTGGGCGCGGTCGCCGAGACGCTCAAGGAGCAGGGGCTGATCGGCGCCGCAAGCGAGCGCGATGACCTTCCTGCAGGCGCGCACCGCCAACGAGGTGCTGAAGGCGCGGCTGCGGCGGATGGAGCTGCAGCAGAAGGAGGGCGAGCTGGTCGACCGGGCGCGCGCCACAGCCATTGGTGTTTCGCCTGGCGCGCCAGGAGCGCGACGTCTGGCTCGGCTGGCCGGCGCGCGTCGCGGCATTGATGGCGGCCGAACTCGGCGTCGACGCGCACGCCCTGCAGACCGTGCTGGAGAGCCATGTACGAGAGCACCTCGCAAGCCTCGCCGAGGTTCGATGCGAATTCCGCTAGCGGCATCGATGTCGGCTTCAACGGGCGCGCTCGACCTGCTGCGCACCTGGCGCGACGGCCGGACGCCGGATCCGGAGCTTACGGTTTCGCGGTGGGCCGACAGCCATCGCCTGCTGAGCCCGCGCGGCGCCAACGAAGCCGGCCGCTGGCGAACCAGCCGGACGCCCTACCTGCGCGAGATCATGGACGCACTGTCGCCGATGCATCCGGCGCAGCGCATCGTGGTGATGAAGGGCGCGCAGATCGGCGCGACCGAGGCCGGCAACAACTGGATCGGCTACATCATCCATCACGCGCCGGGGCCGATGCTGGCGGTGCAGCCGACCGTCGAGCTGGCGAAGCGGTTCTCGCAGCAGCGTGTCGATCCGCTGATCGAGGAGAGCCCGGTGTTACGGGAGAAGGTGGCGCCGGCGCGCTCGCGCGACAGCGGCAACACCGTGCTGTCGAAGGAGTTCCCCGGCGGCATCCTGGTGATGACCGGCGCCAACTGGCGGTCGGCCTGCGCTCGATGCCGGTGCGCTACCTGTTCCTCGACGAGGTCGACGCCTATCCGCCGTCGGCCGACGAAGAGGGCGAGCCGGTGGCGCTGGCGGAAGCGCGCACGCGCACCTTCTCGTGGCGGCGCAAGGTGTTTCTGGTGTCGACGCCGACGGTGAAGGGGCTGAGCCGGATCGAGCGCGAGTTCGAGGCCTCCGATCAGCGCCGCTACTTCGTCCCTTGTCCACTCTGTGGCGTCGCGCAATGGCTGCACTTCGAACGGTTGCGCTGGGAGCGGGGGCGACCGGAGACGGCTCGCTACATCTGCGAGCACTGCGACGGGCCGATCGAGGAATACCACAAGACGGCGATGCTGGCCGCCGGCGTCTGGCGATCGACGGCGACCTCCGCCAACCCGACGACCATCGGCTTCCACATCTCGGCGTTGTACTCGCCGGTCGGCTGGATGTCCTGGGAGCACATTGCCCGCGAGTGGGAGGCTGCCGCCAACGACGAGGCCAGGCGCTCGTTCCGCAACACCGTGCTCGGCGAGACCTGGTTCGAGCCGGGCGACGCGCCGGACTGGCAGCGTCTCTACGATCGGCGCGAGGACTATCGGATCGGCGTCGTCCCCGAGGGCGGGCTACTGCTGACCGCCGGCGCCGACGTGCAGAAGGACCGCATCGAGGTCTCGGTCTGGGCCTGGGGACGCGGCCTGGAGAGCTGGCTGGTCGAGCACATCATCGTCGATGGCAGCCCGGCCGAGGCGGCGACCTGGACGGATATGGACGCGCTGCTCGCCCGGACCTGGCGCAACCACGCCGGCCGGCATCTCGGCTTGGCGCGGCTGGCGATCGATACCGGCGGCCAGCACACCGCCGAGGTCTACGCCTGGGCGCGCCGGCACAGCGTATCGCAGGTCATGCCGGTCAAGGGCATCGACGGCTTCGACCGGACGGCGGGCACGAGGATCCCCATTTTTTCGAGCTGCGCGACCGTCTTGATCAAAGTCTCGCTGACCGCCGTCGGCAGCCCGCGATCTGTCAGGAATTCGTTCAATGCCTTCTGCAGAGGCCGCAGACCATCCAAGGCGCTCACAAACTCGGCAACCTCCCGCGAATGAAGGAAATACAAGCGCCGATTGTCATAACGATAGACGAGGCCGCCGAAACGTTCTGAGCGAACCGCCACCCCGTCCGCCAACCGATAGCAGCTGGCTAAATTCATTTGAGCATCCTGCCGGCATCCATCTTCAACGTGTGACCAGTAACGTAGCGTGCCTCGTCCGAGGCCAGCCAAAGAGCGGCAGTGGCTACATCCGAAGCCTCGATGAGCTTCACGGGGAGTGCATGCCCGGTGAAGATGAAGTCGATGAGATCCTCCGTCGGCATGGCCGCGGCCCTGGCCATGCCGGCGATGATGTCGGTGTTGACAGCTGTCGGATGCAGCGTATTGACGGTGATATTGTACTGGGACAATTCCTGGGCCAGCGTCTTGGCCAGCCCGACGATACCCCACTTCGAGGCGCAGTAATGAGCCATGCCGGGCTCTCCCCGAAGGCCCGCCACCGATGATGTCATGAGAATGCGGCCGCCTGTATTCTGGGCCAGCATCTGCGGCACTACATACTTGACCGCCAGCCAGCACCCCTTCAGGTTTACGTCCAGCATTATGTCCCACCACTCTTCGGTGATGTCCCACGTCAAGGCCATATCGGCGATGCCCGCATTGCAGACCAGGATATCGATGTGCCCGAGCACCTCGACGGTTTTCTTGACGGCCGCCTCCATGTCCCTGGAGCTACGTACATCAGCCTCGATACCCAAGACCCTCCGCCCCAGTTCCGTGACTTGCCTGACCGTCTCACCCAGATCATCCGCCGAGGCTAGGGAGTAACGTGGATAGGGTAGGTCTCGACAGATATCCAAGGCTGCAATGTCAGCCCCCTCGCGCCCCATGGTAACCGCGTGAGCGCGCCCCTGGCCGCGGGCGGCGCCGGTGATGAAGGCGACTTTTCCGTCTAGCTTGCCCATCTGACGTGCTTCCACCTCCTGAGCGCCGCTTCAGCGGCAGCGTTGGGTATGGGGCCGGGGTTGGTACGAAAACGGTTGCCGGCCGACGCCGGGAAGAGGGAAATCGGCCGGCGTGTCAGTATGATCCTTCTTGCAATCACACCTCTTCATTGCATTGCCAGCAAACAGCGGAGTCGGCGGATCGCTGACGCCACCCGGATGTCCGCCGGGCGTCAGTACACCCCACACATGCCATCAATACTCACCTCTTCGATGATGACCTCTTCCGAATATCCGAGGTTTCTCACTCAGGGCCTCGTTAGCCTTCAACTCAGCAATCAATGAATCGTGCGACTTCGCCTGTGTAATCGACGCATCCGGGGTAGAGATCGAGACTTCTTTTTCGATTTGCGTGAGCATGGAATTCTCCTGTGGTCAAATCACTGCAGAGACAAGGCGCGCACGACCGATAGCGCTTCGTACGCGTTACTTTTGAGAGATCCTTAAGCCATCATGGTTTCACCTTCCCCAACGTATTTTCGGCAACAGTGGGCGTAACGTGCGCCGGCTCAGACAGCCACGCCATACACCAAGCTGGTAGGCCGCCATCTCCAGCCAGTAAAGATGGACGAACACAGGCAAGGAAAGGAAAGGCTCCAACCGACGGTAATCGCTTATCGGAGAGACAAGCAGCAACACCACCGCAGGCGGCAGCAGAGGCGGCCACAACGCGCTTATCGCGACGAGCGGCAATCCATAATACCGCGAAACATCAGCGCTCAGATGATACAATGATGCTCCATGCTCCCTCAGCAGCGCCGCACTTATGCGGGACGCCGGAACAGCGACGCCCAGCCGCCGCAATTTCCGGAACTTCGTTAAGAGTTCAAACGCGATCAATCGTCAATAGCACGGCACCGAATGCGATGGCGGCCGGCCATGAAACCGTGAGCGCCGCCAGCATGGACAGCAACAGTATTCCTGCCTTTGGCAAAAGCATGATTCTTCGGCTTGCCGGGTGACGCCGCTGCAAGTCCGCTTCGGATGAACCATAATCGGCCCGCCGTCGCAGCAGTGCCCCGAGTCGTACGCGGTGATAATGGATGATCTGCCCCGCGGGCGCATAGCAGGCACGCACGCCCGTCCGCAGCGCGCGCCAAATAAAATCCACGTCCTCTCCAAGGCGCATGTCGGAGGCGAAACCTTCCTGCGCCAGCAGCAGATCGCGCCGCGCGATCAGGTTGCAGGTGGGCAGATACGCGACAATCTCGTCCGGCCCCACGGGGCCACCCACCGCACCCATGTCCAGCGGCGAGCGCACGGCTTCGAATGCCCCCACGCGCCCGGCGGGCGGCGGAGCGATCACTCTACCTCCGACAATCCCCACGTCCGGTTCATCGAAGTAAGGAACCAGATTCCGCAGCCAGCCGGGATGGGCTACGCAATCGTTGTCGATGAATGCCAGCAACTCTCCCTGAGCCTCCGCCGCAGCCAGATTGCGCGCTGCTGATTGGCCGATGTTGTTCTCTTGGCGCAGCAACCGCACGGGTAAGCCAGCCAGAGCGTGCGCGAGCGGCGGCTCGGACGCGTCATCCACAACGATGATCTCGCATTGCTCGCCAGGGTAGTCCAGGGCCAACAAGGACTGGATGCAAGCCCTCGTTGCCATGTGCCGACCGCGCGCCGCCACGATAATGGAAACCAGCGGCCATTTTCCCGCGACGGGCGGCTTTTTGGCAAGCAGGCGGCGCTGGGCCAAGCTATCGAGAAAGGCTGCCGCATCCATCGGAGACAAGCCCGGCAACCGAGCCGCCGCATCGGCGGCAGTGCTTTCGACCTCGAGGCCCGATACCAGAGCGAAGGCCTTTGCATTCAGGCGCATTGCCATGAGCGGGCGCAGCGAGAACAGCAGTCCGCCACCCAGCGCCCCGGAGTCGGCCGGCTCATTAGCAATCAACGCCAACCCGGGCTGGAGCTTATAGCGCGCCGGCTCATGGCAGCCGACCGCTACTTCGGTCGCCGATGGCCCTAGGTACCCCGCGAATGCGGCCGCCGCGGCCGGCCGCGGCAGGATGTCATCCGACGTGCAGATCGTGCGCATCGCGGCGTATCAAGCCTGCAGGCACTGTGGAATATCGTGCGGCGGCGTCAATCGCTGCCGGTAACTTTCAATCTGCTCCGCCAAGTAACGTTCGCCCCGAATGCCATCCGCGCGGCTCGCGTCACCCAACGTCCCGGTCGGCGTGATCGGGCGCAGGCCGGCTTGCAGAAGCCTGGGCATGATTTCCTCCATGGGACCCGCGTAACCCGGGATAACGCGCTCCATACGCACGAGATCAGGCCGCAGGCATAGCATTTCCGAGGTCTCCCCATCGCCGGCATGTAAGCCTACCGCTTCGGCCGAGACACCCTCGGCTTCCGCGACGGCAAGCAAAGCATCGGACGCAGTCGTCGAAGAACCAAGAACCTCAACCTGCAGGCCTCGCAATTCCTCGGCGAGACGAAGGGTGGCCAGTTGCAGCGCCTGGCCATTGCCGCCGTGCGCCGAAAGCAGCAGGAGCCGGCGCACTCCCCAGGCCGCCATGCGTCGGGCGCAGTGCACGATTACGCCGGCCAGCGTAGCGTGATCGAGGCTCAACAGGCCCGCGAAACCCGAATGCTCGTCCGAACAGCCAATCGGCAGCGCCGGCGCGACCAAGGCGTCTGGTAGAGCCGACGCCAGCCGCTCCGCTAGTGCCTCGGCCCGAAATGTGTCCGTGCCGAGAGGGAGGTGAGGACCATGCTGCTCGGTTGCACCCAACGGCAGGATAACGGTGGTCATGCCACAGGCGACAGCTTGGGCTACGTCCGGCCAGGTCATCTCGGCGAGTACGCGCTTCATGCGGACTGCTCCAGAAAACCGCGTTCACGCAAAAACGTGATGATTACGTCGGCCATCTCCTCCGGAGAGCCTTCCACGATCTGTTCCGCTTTGCCGGTAACACCGGCGGACATGATCTGAGCAATGCGCTCCTCTGGTGGCAGATTACCATCGGGTATGAATATCGCGCGGGGACGAGGGCGTGGAGGCAAGCCTACATGTACCGTCGAAGCCGGGAAATTAACGTCCTGCGGCGAAAGTCCCAAATCCGGAAGATGGCGGACTGGAACCGGCGCCCGCTTGGCCTGCATAAGTCCGGGCAGGCTGGCGTATCGCAACCGCACCGCGCCCGTTTCGATGGCCAACACCGCTGGCATCGTCACCTCGCCCTCGGACCGTGCGCCGCGGGCTAGGCGGCGTTGAAAACGCACCCGAGCCGCACTGATATCGAAACTCGTGATATCCGTCACCACTGGCCAATCCAGGTATTCGCCGAGCAGCGCCGGTATTTTTCCCGACCCTCGGTCGAGGGTGCGCGCTCCGCACAAGACCAAATCCGGCAGCCCCTCCGTGCGTAAGGCGGCGGCCAGAAGAATTGAGGTGACCGGAGGCTTCGTACTCGTACGAGAGTCATCCCAGAGGCGCAATACGTGATCGGCTCCCACGGCCATCGCATCCCGTAACACCGCCTCCGCTTCGACCGGACCGACCGTGAGGGCGGTCACCGTGTCGCCCCTCGAGCGCATACGCAAGGCCATCTCCAGCGCGCCCGCGTCCGCCGGATTGAGGACATAAAGGGTACGGCCGACGTCGATTTCGCCTGTCAGCGGGTCTACTTCGACGGTATCCGGGTCAGGCACATATGTGAGACAGACGGCAAAGCGCATCACCAGCCCTTCCATTGGGCAAGATACATGGGCACGGCTTCAGCAGCTCACGTCTCAAGACTCACGGAACGTGACACCATAGCCGCCATTCGGATAGGCCCATTGAAGAGCCCCTTCCTTGCTGCAGACTAAGAAACAGGTGCCGCATTCAAAGCATTGTTCGTAATTGAACAGGATGCTGCCATCGTCCAACGGTACGAACAGATTTGCTGGACAGGCATACACGCAGGCGCGTACCGCGCAAGTCTTGCACTTCTCGGGATCGACAACGATGTGCGGCGTGTCGTCTACCCTGAACCGTGCCGTACGCATCTTCTCTTCATGAGTAGTCATCAGCGTAGTTGTTACCATAGGTAGGCCCTCGTGACCTTATAGAGATCTTGCACGATGTGATGCGGCTTTACCTTGTAGTGGCGGAGCGATTTCATCCAGAGTGGCAAGAGCTTTTGCTTCGCGCTACCGTCCACCCGGAACATCATTTCCATGCCATACGCTGCCAGATCCGGATAGAGGTTCTGCAATCGCTCCCCATTCACAAACGCGGGGGCGTGGCGGAAAGCGCGGAAGTCAGTGAACACGTTATGGGGCCACAAGAGTTCCGTGTAGCGTTCCAGGGTGTGACGGGTGAAATCTCGGACGTGGCACGCGTGAATGGCCGCTTCACCTGCCGCCATACCGGATTGCATGGCGTAGTTGATCCCTTCGATGTACAGCCCCGTAGCCAGGCAGAATCCCGCGGCATCGCCCGCCACCAACATCCCCGACGACACCAGCTTCGGCATCATCTTCCAGCCGGCTTCGGGGATCAGGTGCGCCGAGTATTCGCGTAACTTTCCGCCGCGCACCAAGGGCGCAACCGCCGGGTGAGCCTTAAAGACTTCCAGCAGATCATAGGGGCGCCTTTTTGTCTCCACCAAGGAAGAAACCTGCGCGATCACCCCGAGCGAAAGGGAATTCCGGTTGGTGTACAGAAAAGCTCCGCCGTGGACATCTTCGGTAACCGCGCCCACATACTCCAGCACCATCC
This sequence comes from uncultured Alphaproteobacteria bacterium, assembly GCA_963786265.1. GTDB lineage: Bacteria > Pseudomonadota > Alphaproteobacteria > Rhodospirillales > Defluviicoccaceae > Defluviicoccus. The sequence continues at coordinate 83,458 of CAWAYT010000053.1, read as the reverse complement.
CCTCGTTGCCGGAGAGATGGAAGCGCTCGCGGATGGCTGCTTCGTCCAGGCCGAGTACTTCTTTCACCCCGAGAGACACTTCGTGCGGGTGAAGCTCGCGTTGCATGCCGGCCTTCTTCGCCAGCCACGACATGACGCCGTCGCAGGCGATGACCACATCGCCTCGCACTTCGCCCTGTTCGCGCCGCACCTTCACGCCGACAACCCGGCCCCGTTCCTTGATGACATCATCGACCACCGTGGACGTCAGCAAGAAGGCGCCGGCCGCCTCGGCCTGGGCAGCGAACCATCGATCGAACTTCGGGCGCAGAATCGTGAAAGCGTTGTAAGGCGGCTCGGCGTAGCTGGGTCCCGCGGAGCGGAAATCCAGCGAAACCGCGGTCGTAGCCGACATCAGCACCAGGTCGCGGCGGCAGATATAGCGCTCGACAGGCGCCTGCTCCCACCAGTTCGGTATCAACTTGTGCAGAATTGCGCTGCCATAAAAAGCAGCACCCGAGACGTTCTTGGCACCAGGGTACTCACCCCGTTCGATGAGCAGCACCTTGAGACCAGCACGAGCGGTGACGAGAGCAGCGGCGCTCCCGGCTGGGCCCGCTCCGACGATGATGACATCGAAATGATCGCTGGCTTGGGTGCTCTTCATGCTCATCGCTTTCTAGCCAGGCGGGGCTACTATCGGCCCGATGCCTGTAGTTTCATCTCGGCGCGGCTGGCTGATGCCTGAAATGCCGTGGCGGTAGATGCTTTCCGGGTCGCGATCTGTTGCAACTTGCTGATCAGGATCGGCACGATCTGATGCAGGTCGCCGACGACTCCGAGGTCCGCCAATTTCAGCAAGGGCGACGTTCGGTCGGTGTTGATCGCGATAATTGTTTCGCTGCCCCCGATCCCGGCGACGTGCTGGGTCGCGCCGGACACGCCGAACGCAATGTACAGCTTGGGCGCCACAATTCTGCCGGTGGTGCCGATAAAGCGCTCGGCGGCCAACCAACCGCGATCCGCCACTACGCGAGTCCCGCCCAGAGCGGCATCCAGTTCGTCGGCCAGTTCCTGCAATTCAGCCATGCCCTCTGGCCCGCCCACGCCCAAGCCGCCGGACACGATCCGCTCGGCCTCCGCCAGATCGACGACATGCGGATCGGCTGGCAGGGTGCGTAATGTCCGGTCGCGGAAAGTCGCTGGATCGAGCGCCGGTTCGACGACGCTGATTTCGGCGCGAGCGTTCGAACGGGGCGGACCGACGCCGCGCACACCGGGCGCGAGCATCACCATGACGGTAGTGCCGCGAGCCCAGATTTGGCGCTCGTGAAGCTTGCCGCTGTGGCTTATGCGGTAGACTTCCGGATAGCCGTCCTCGATGACTCTCGCTCGAATGCAACTTGTCGCGAGTGGTATGCGCCAGCGGGCCGATAGACGCGGCAACCAGCTGCGCCCATACCCGCTGTCCGGAGCGAGCGTGAGCATTGCTTGCGCTTCTCGAAGTATCGGTGCCAATGCCGCCAACCAACCGTCCGCGCTGAACTCGGCCAGTGCCTCGTGTTCGACCACGGTTACCCGGTCCGCGCCGTGAGCGGCCAGTTCGTTCGCCAGCGGCGCGACATTGTACCCGGGGAGGAGAACATGCACGCCGGTGGCCAGACCGTCGGCCACGTCGCGTGCCTCTTCGACACACTCAAGAGTTGGGACAGTGAGCTCGCCGTTCCCGGTCTCGGCCACCACAACGATGGGCTTCGTCATCAGACAGCCCTCCCCGCTTTCTCGCCTTCAATGATGGCGGCGTGAGCCCGGCGCGGCGCTACACAGTCGCCGATCCGGTGCAGATCCGGCACCCGTCCTTTGAGGGATTTATAAAGGCCGCATTCGGCCTTGCGATGGATGGCCAGCACGATGGTGTCTACTTGGGGGAAATTGAGGAGCTGACCGCTGTAATTGTGCAGTGCCGTCACCACGCCGTCCTGGATGCTCAGCACCGAATAATTGGGCGTACACTTGACGCCCAGCCGCCGCGCCTGCCGATACCAGTTTTCCAAGTCCAGAGTTACACCCAGATCCTGACCGACATAGAGCGCCGGTGTAACCACTTCCACTTGGCAGCCCTGTTCGGCCATGTACTCCGCGGTACTCGTGGCTTCATGAAATCCCAGCCGATCTATCACCAGCACCCTTTTCCCGGGCTTCACTTCGCCGGAAAGGATATCGGTGACATCGGCGACCCCTGGCCCTTCCGCGCCTGGAATCGTTGCCCGATCCGGAATGGACCCGGTAGCGATGATGACGGCGTCCGGCCTTTCCGATCAGCACGGTTTCGTGCGGTCGCGGTGACACCCGTCCGCACGTCGACGTCCAGTTGGTCGATCTCGTGCAGTAGATTGCGGACGATGTCGCCGAACTCGGCGCGGTTGGTCACCCGTACCGCCCAGACGACCTGCCCGCCCAGCTGCGGCTCTTTCTCGAGCAACGTAACCTTATGACCGCGCCGGGCGGCGATGACGGCAGCCTTCAAGCCGGCGGGTCCGCCGCCCACGACCAGAACTCGCTTGGGAGTTGCGACCGGCTGCAACGTGCCGATGCCATACTCTCTTTCCCGTCCGGTCGCTGGCGTTTCAATGCAGCCGAGCCAGCGGTTCAACCCCATCCGGCCGACGCATTCCTGGTTACACGACAGGCACAAGCGAATATCTTCGACGAGGTTCTCGCGGGCTTTGCGCGAAAACTCCGGATCGGCGATCTGAGCGCGCACGATACCCACCAGGTCGGCGTGTCCTTCCGCCAAAATCCGTTCGGCCTGGATGGGATCCTTGACCCGCCCCACTCCGATAACCGGCAACCCGACCGCCTTGCGAATGGCCGAAGGGATGAACATGGCGTAATTGGGTGGGATACGCATTGACGCTTCGATCATGTACAGGGTCTGGGTCGCGGTACCGATGCTCGTGTTGATCAGGTCGATTAGCCCGTCCTTCTCCAGAATGCGCGCCAGTGCGACCGCTTCGTCGATGGTGATGCCGTCGCGGATCAGTTCGTCGCCGCAAAGGCGCACGCTCATCACATAGGCCCGACCCACCTTCAGACGGATCGCGGCGATGATCTCGCGCAGCAGGCGCGCTCGGTTCTCCAGGCTGCCGCCGTAGTCGTCGGTACGGTGGTTGGTGTTGCGCGACAAGAACTGGCGCACGATGGAGGAATGCGAACATTGCAGTTCCACCCCGTCGAAGCCGCCTTGTTTAGTGTAGCCGGCGACCGTTGCGTAGCCCTCGATGATCTGCTGGATATCTTCGTGTTCGACCGCTTTCGGCACTTCTCGGAACAGGGGATCGGCGATTGCCGAGGGCGCCCAGGCCGGCAGACGGGTAAACATGCCGCTGCTCTGGCCCCCGTTGTGGTTGATCTGGGCCAGGATGGGAACGCCTTCCGCGTGCACCATGTCGGTGATACGCCGATAACCCGGTATCACCTTGGGATTGAATGCGTGAATAAGTTTTTCATAGGGGTGATCGGTCGGGTGCGTCGAGTGTTCCTCGGTAATTATCAAACCAACGCCACCCCGCGCACGTTCTCTATAATAGTATCCATGCCGGTCCGTTGGCATGTAATCTTCGGCATAGTTGGTAAGGTGGGCCGAGAATACTATGCGATTATTGACGGTGATGCTGCCGATCTTCAGTGGAGTAAACAAGAACCGTGACGGGCTGCTCATGCTAAACCTCCCGTCCCGCGCGATAGCCTTCGAGAATCGCTTGGCTCAGATACCGCGGCGCTACGCAGTCGCCGGCCCGAAACACCCGCTGGCCGGCCTGCTTAAGGGCGAAGTACAGGTCTTCATTGGGAACCTCGTGGGCCACCGCAACGACCAGGTCGGTGTCCTCGATGTGCACCGGCCCGCGATCAAAATGATCGCAGCCGATCACCGTTCGATCCACCACGCGCTCCACTTTTACTTGCGGCCGAAGAGTGATTTCCTTGGCGCACGCCCGTTGATTCCAAGCTGTGAGTTCCAGAGAAGCGGTTAGACGCTGGCCAACGAACATATCGCTGGTTACTACCTCAACCCGCCAGCCATGGCCGGCCAGCCATTCGGCCACCCCCATGCCCACCTGGTCGCCGATAGCGTCCAGCACCACCGCTTTGCCGGGTTTCTCGGACACCTGCCCGTTGAGTACCTGGCGTGGACAGACCACCGGCATCGTTCCGGCGAATGTCACTGCTGGATAATCATTACGTCGTCCGCCTACCGCGACGATCACCGCCTCGGGCGCCTCGTCCCTCACGTGTGCCGGCGTCACCTCAACGCCGGTCTTTATGGTCACGTTAAGTTTGCGTACTTGCTCTTCCAGCCAGTCCACCGCCAAGGCTAGCCTCTCTCGTCCCGGCGCCGCCGCCGCCAGCCGCAGAGCACCTCCTAACCGAGGACTTTGCTCGTAAACGGTCACCGCATGCCCGCGCATGGCCGCGACCCGAGCAGCCTCGAGGCCCGCCGGCCCGGCGCCGACCACCATCACCCGGTAGTGAACCGGAGCCCTAGTGAGCGGTGCGAATTCAGCATCCCCCTCATAGCCGGCAGCGGGATTGTTGACGCAACTCAAACGAGGGTTTTGCACCAGGCCAACGATATTGTCCTGATTGGAGAGAATGCAGGGACGCACATCCGCCGGGTATCCTTCGCGCAACTTGAGGGGAAGTTCCGGATCCGCGATCAACGCACGGGTCATCTCGACAGCATCGGCCTGGTGCTGCGACAGTAAGGTTGCAGCCATCGGCGGATCGACAATGCTGCCCTGTGCAATCACCGGCACGGGCACCGCGGATTTGATGATGCCCGCCAAATGGGCTGCGAAACCGGGCGGCATGTACAGGCCAGGCCGGGTCAAGTGGGTGCTGTAGATGCTCCCGCTGGTAACACTGACGAAATCGAGCATCCCCTCAGCCGTAAGCAGGCGGGCGATCTCAACGGCGTCCTCCGGTTTGATGCCGGCCCAAGGAGCATACTCGTCACCCACCATGCGCAACCCGACGATCCCCTTGTCGCCTACTTGGGCACGCACCGCGCTGATGACCGCGCGGGCAACACGCAGTCGATTGTCCAGACTACCTCCATAATCATCGCCGCGCAGATTGGTCAGCGGCGACATGAACTGACGGATCAGGCTATCCTGACCGGCGTTGATCTCAACGCCGTCGAGGCCGCCGGCCATGGCGTGTGCGGCGGCTTGCGCGAAGCCTTCGATCACCGCCCCGATGTCCTCCGCTTCCATTTCCTTGGGCATTTCGCGGCTGTTGACTTCGGGGACCGGCGACGGCGCCCACAGCGGCAACTGAGAGAAGTGGCTGCTCCCCTGCATGCCGCTGTGGGTCAGATGCGCCAACGCCAGCGCACCGTGGCGGTGAATTGCATCGGCCACCAGGCGATAGCCGTCGACGACCCGCGCGTCATAGCCACGAACGACGTATTCATAGGGCTGGTCGGAGGAATGAACGACACTGCCTTCCAGGACGATCACGCCCGCGCCGCCCGCCGCTCGTGCACCGTAGTAGGCCGCGTGGCGTTTCTCGAAGCGATTGTGCGTTGCGAAGTTCGTTTGGTGGGACGGCAAATACAAAACGACTCGGGGCCTCCTTGCTCCCCAAGGGCAGAGGCGCGAACAGACCGTCATAGTCACTCTGTCGCAACTTGTTCACCTTTCTTGGCCCCGTGCGCCGGATTGTCCGGCTGCCTTCCTCCACGCGCTATTCCTGTGGCCCCACGACCCATATATTTGACTTTTCCCATTTCGAGTAAGCGACCGGCGAGTAACTCACCGTCCGCCAAGACATGGGCTCGGGTGGAGCTGCGCGGAAAGCTGCTCCTTCTTCAGTTACACGCCTCAACCCGGTGGACCTCAGAGTTCTGAAATACGCAATCCGGGTCGGGAGAATCCAAGGAATGCCCGGTGAAGTGCTTCACCGCCATACAGCCGCCGTGGCATAGGTCATATGCATTACACGTCCGGCAACTACCGCCCACCTGCCATTCGCGCAGGTGCGCGAACAGCGGCGAGCCGCGCCACACGCCAGTGAACCCGCCGGCCTGACGCACGTTGCCGCCAGAGAACTCCGGCGCCAGCATGAATGGACAGGCGTAAACCTCGCCAACGGGGTCGACGCAGCAGACAATGCGGCCGGCGCCGCACATGTTCAGTCCGTCCATTGGCTGACCATAAGCCGACAGGTGGAAGAACGAATCCCCCGTGAGCACGTCACGGTGGGCTAGCAACCACTCGTAGAGGCTACGGTTTTGCGCATGCGTCGGGCGCAGACCGTCCCACACGTCGCGGCCGCGGCCGGTCGGGCGCAGCCGGGTGAGCCGCAGTTCCGCGGCGTAGTGGTTGGCTATGGCATACAGATCGTCGATCTCGGGGTAGTTGTGTCGGGTGACGGTGGCATTGATCTTGAAACGAAAACCGTGTTTGCTCAAAAGCTCCATGGCGCGCCGGGCGCGATCGTAGGAGCCTTGTCCACGAATTGGATCGTTGGTTTCCGGGCGGGCGCCGTCCAAGCTGATCTGCACGTCCAGATAATCCCGCGAGGCTATCCAGGCGGCGGCGGCATCATCGATCAGGGTGCCGTTGGTGCTGAACTTCACCCCGATGCCGCGCGCGAGCGTGTAGTCCATCAGCTCGAAAAAATCGCGCCGGCTCATCGGCTCGCCGCCGCCGACGTTGATGTAAAAGACCTTCATCTCGGCCCATTCATCGATCAAGCGCTTGGCCTCGTCGGTGGTGAGCTCATCGGACCGGCGCTTACCCGAAGATGACAGGCAATGCACACATCGCAAATTGCAGCCGTAGGTGATCTCCCAGGTGAGGCAGATCGGCGCGTCCAAACCCCTGCGAAAAATTTCATAACTCATATGAGTCCTCCCTGTGTTTGATCGTCGTTTTCAAGAGTGCGGTCGACGACGATCCAGCCGCCGTGATGCTCGAAGTAGCGGCAGCACCCGCTGGTATGCCGTCCCAGCGCCAGCAGGCTCTCCCGGTCGAAAACCTGCCGGTGGCCGAACCGCGGATCGGGCACCGTTTCGAGGGGAACCGCCACGATCAAGCGCCGCCGTGTGAGGCTCCATAGGTTGTTCATGGCGGGCAGCGTCTGCTCGGGTTCCAAATGCTCCAAGAGGTGAATGGCGGTGACGACATCGAAGGCCGGCCCCAAAGGAGCGAACTCTCGGGTGATATCCTCGGCCAGAATGTCTGCGCGGATAAAGCTGACGTCCGCCAATCGCCGCTGCCGCGCATAGTCGTCGGCGAGTGCCACGAGCGCCGGATTGAGATCACAACCGGCGATGCTGCCTAAGCTTTGGCCCTCGCGGATGCAGCGGGAAGCGAGCAGCAGGGGCAGAAAGCCGAAGCAAGTCGCCACATCCAGTACGCTGGCGTGCGGCACTTCACAGGTAAGATCAGCTACCCGCCGATAAATGGCGCCGAAGTCACGGATGAAGTGTTGTTCCGCGTCGCTTTCCTGTTGTGGGCCGTCGCTCCACAGCGCGGCCAAGGTGTTGTCGTAGAACAAGTGCCAGGCGCGACGTTCGTTGCCGTCGGTGGAACGGACAATTTCGCCCACATAGCGCTCAAAGATCTCCTGCTTGCTGTAGGAATAACCATCGGCCGCACTCGGGCTTTCGCGAGTCCGCGAGGAGCGGCAGCAACTCATTAGCGACATAAGAGCCGATATTGTTGTCGATCTGGCACGGCTTGAAATCATGCACGACGACGACGTCGTCCGGATAGGCGGCTGTCGAGGCCGGGTCGATGCCGTACAACGTGAAGTGACTGCTCGTGGCTATCGGCTGGGCGCGTTGCGCTAGACATTCCACCAGCATCCCATGCCGTTGGCGCGACAGTGTCAGAGGATTCATCGAGCCACCCGTTCTCGCCTCAGCCATAAGCAGATGCCGGTTTGTGACGGCGGATCAACTCCTCGGCCGCTTGCCCGAGTTGTTTGAGATTGCGCACAACCTCGGCCCGATGGCAGACCGGTTCATAGAGGGGCATGTCCGAACTGCCGAGCCCCCAGCTGCCGCGCGGCTCCGGCGACCACCAGATCAGCTCTTTGGCGCGGCGGCGGATCTCTTCCAGCGCCGGGACGTTCGGTGGATTACGGTTGCCGCGACCGTCGCCCAGGATGATCACCGTCGTCTGCTTGCTGATGGTTCCCAAGTGCCGTTGGCAGAAGACTTCCAGCGCACGGCCGTAGTTGCTGTTGGCGTCGCAATCGATCAATTCCCCACTGAAAACGGCGGCGATGGCCTCGTCGATACCCAGTTGCTCGAAGTACTGGCTGGCGTCGGCCAGTTCGCTGACGAAGACGAAGCTGCGCACCTGCTCGAACAGGGATTGCAGACTGTAGACCAGATGCAGCATGAAGCGGGCGGCGTTGCGCACCGAGAGGCTGACATCGCAAATGACTACGATGCGGGGCTTTTCGTCGCGCTGGCTGGTCAGCACCGGGTTGAACGGGATGCCGTCGTACATCATGCTGCCGCGCAATGTACGGGCGACGTGAATGCGCCCACGATGGCTGACGACCCGGCGGTACGAACGCGCTCCCCGCATCCGGCGGCCAAGACGGCGGACAATCTCCTCCATTTCGCGCCGCTCGGTTTCCGTGAAACGGTACTGGTAGGCTGAACGGACAGGTTCCGGATGCGGGTCCTGACCGCGCTGCAGGGCCATTTCCCGCTCCATGTAGCGCTTCAGCAGTTCCGGCAGGTTGGCGATGATGCCGTCGATCCGGCTGGCCAGTTGTTTGACCAGGTTCTCATCCACATCAAGATCGCGGAGGTCGTCCAACAAGGCTTCCGCGGCGTTGACCACGAGATCCTCGTCGAGTTGCTGAAGCGCATCGCCAAAGTTCAACTCTCCGGAATTGGCGATGTTCTTTACGCGCCGCACGTTCAGTTGGTGCGTCACCCGCTTCATCACTTTGTCCAAGAGGCCCTTGTTGCGATTGAGGATCAGCCCCTGGCTCAGCGCCGACAGGCTGAGCCGGTTGGGGTCCTGATGCGGATTGAAGCGGGTCACCATCTTCTCGGGCTCGAAATAGTCCCGGATGGGCACGGGTTTGCCGTGCGCGTGCTCGCCGTCCATGATCGAGAACGCTCCTGTCATCCGGATCGAATACGATGCGCTCCGGTTCCGCCTGATCACCCTCGTGGTGGTGATCATGATCGTGCCCGTTTGAGACGCGATGATCATTTGTCGGCACGCGGAAGAACAGCTCGAACACCTCGTCGAAGACCGGAATATCGTGCGCATCCTTGATGAGGGTGCTGCGCAGCACTGTCCGCGCGGTATCGCGGTCGGCCAACGTGACGCACGCCAAAGCCTGCATGGCATCGATGGACTCGGAGGGCGAGATGCGCACGCCGTTGCGCTTCAGGTGACAGATGAATCGATTGATGGCGGCATCCATCACACCCCTCCGGTTTTGCCGTCGACCCGTCCCCTGTAGGTGCTGAAGTAGCGCGCCGTGTGCTCGAGCTTTCGCTCCTCCATGTTCTGCAGATCGGGTTCGGCGGGCCGTTGCGGCGGGCGCGGCAGATGGTCCTGGCGATGGTGATGGTGATGACCGTCGCCGTGGTGATGGTGGTGACCATGATCATGGTCGTGGTGTATGACCGTGGCCGCCTTCGAGCAGCCACGCCACGTGCTCGCTGACCCGCTGGGTATCTCGGTCGTATTTGACCAATAGCTGAAGGGTTTCCTCGATCAACTCACGGTTGAGATACTCCGCGTTGAGCAGGACCAAGGCTTGCGCCCAATCCAGGGTCTCGCTGATGCTCGGCGCCTTGCGTAGATCGAGGCCGCGCATGCGGCGAATTACATCCACCACCTGGGCGGCCAGCGTTTGCTGATCCCCGGCACCTTGAGCCGAACGATCTCCAGTTCCCGTTGCTCGTCCGGGTAGCCGATGAATAGATGCAGGCAACGCCGCTTCAAAGCATCGCTCAGGTCGCGCGTATTGTTGCTGGTGACGACGACATAGGGTGGCGTCTTGGCCTTGATCGTGCCGATCTCCGGCACGCTGACCTGAAAGTCGCTCAACACTTCTAGCAGAAAGGCTTCGAACTGCTCCTCGGCGCGATCGATCTCGTCGATCAACAGTACGACCGGCTCCGGCGAACTGATTGCCTGGAGGATCGGGCGGCGCACGATGAAGTTTTCGGAGAAGAACACATCCTCATGCTGCCGAAGTTGCTCAACTGCAGCCCGCAGATCGTCGACATCGGCAAAGAACCGAGTGATTTTGTCGCGCAAAATCTGCGTATAAAGCAACTGCTTGCCGTATTCCCACTCATAAAGCGCCCGCGTCTCATCCAGTCCGCCGTAACATTGCAGACGGATCAAACGCCGGCCCAACGCCCGCGCGGCCACCTTGGCCAGTTCGGTCTTGCCTACTCCCGCCGGTCCTTCGATCAGGATCGGCTTGCACATCTTGAGGGCGAGAAAGACGACGGTCGCCAGTTTGCGGTCGCAGATATACTGCTGCTCCGCAAGCTGCTCGACCGTCTGATCGATTGATTCGAACATATCCAGTCCCGCTCGATCTCCGCAAGAAGACCATCCGGAGCCTTGTTAGCATCATGAGCCGGCTCAGTAATAGGAGCCGGTCAGAGCATGCCGCACGACGGGAGCAACCGCATCGTACGTAACCTCGCGGGCATTGCCGGGGGTAGAGCCGTCTCCCAATAGATGCTTGGTGATGCGGTCGACGTCGCGGTCGTCGCCGACAATCTTCTCGCCGCCCCATTCTTTGTACTTGCCGAGGCCCATCCGGGACTTCGTGTACTTGGGCGTGGAGCAGAAGTTGGCCGGAACGCCGACATCCTTGCTCAGCCGAATAGCCGCTTCCAGGGCGCGCTCGGCCGCCGATACGTCGGTCAAACCGTCCACGTTCTCGCCCATTGCCCGGGCGATATCGCGGAACCGCTTGTAGTTGGTCGGCATGTTGTATTCCCAGACGCGCGGTCAAGCCGATGGCGTTGTTCAGGCCGTGGTGCGAATCATAGTAGGCGCTGACGGCGTGCGACATCGCATGGATGATGCCCAAACCGCCGCTGTTGAACGATTGCGCCGCCATGTAGGAGGCGTACATCATGTTGTAGCGAGCCTCGTAGTTCAAAGGCTCCATCACGGTGCGGCGCAAGTTCTGCGCGGTCACTTCGATGACCTTGAGGGCGCTTCCCAGGCTGGGCATGAAGTCGATGCGCGAGACGTAGGGCTCGGAGGCGTGGGCCAAGACATCGAAACCGCAGAAGGCCGTCAGATCCTGCGGCATGGAGTAGAACAGCACGGGATCATTGATCCCCAAAGTAACCGGGCAGTTGTCGTCAAAGCCGAGCCACTTGTACGGTGCTTTCTCCGAAGTCGTGTCGGTGATGACGTAGGCCCAGCTCGTCTCCGATCCGGTTCCCGCCGTGGTGTTGATGGCGATATGGGGCGGGTTGTTGGGGTTTTCGGACTTGTTGAAACCATCGAACTCATTGATGTTGCGGCCGTCATGGGCGACGACGATGCGCGCGCCCTTGATGGCGTCGGTGACGCTGCCGCCGCCCACCGAAATGAAGCTGTCGCACTTCTCCTTCACGTAGAGATCGGCCATCTCCATACAGTTGTAGTCCTTGGGATTGGACTCGATCTTGTCGTAGACCACGACGTCGACGCCTTGATACTTGATCTTCCCGGCAACGTCCTCGACGATGCCCGTCCCCCTGAGCCCGGACGTGGCCAGCAGCGACCGCTTGAACCCGAGCTTCTTCGCCTCCACGCCGACCATCTCATACGCGCCGGGGCCCAATATGCCACGCGGCATACGATGGAACTCTTTGATCGGAAATTGCCAAAGCTTCTCGACTTGCATGGCGCAACTCCTCCCTGCTGAGTTTTTTGGAATCCTTACCCTATCTGTAGAGGGATTTCTTCCTTTCCGGAACCAACATCACGGGCTGTCCCTTGCTCGCCGCCCGAGGATAGCTAGCAGAATAAGAAATGTCTTGAGTGTTTTCCGAGTGAAGTCCTCTACTTTGGTCGCATGCGAACCGCCCCACTCGGTCGCTAAGTCGCCGTTTATTATTTCCGGTTCGTAAGTGAAAGTCTGCTGGTTCTTCTTCGACGACCTGAGTCCCGGGCTGTCGCCGGGGCGATAATGCTGATCCTCGCCCTTGCCGAGACGCTGGTACCGGCGGGCGGCGTGATCACCGTCCACATCCGGTCTGGTTATTCGGGCAGTCGCGTCGGTGGCTCGGCTAGGCGAGATCTGCCGCATGTCCCTGGAACCTGACCGCGGTTGTCACGGGATCAACTCATCAACGACCCATACCGGGTCTCACCCACTACCGTCGGCGCTCCGCGCCTCGTCTCCCGCGCGTGTGGGAAGCGGCCCCTGCCGCTCCAGTTCCGCGAGTTCCTCATCGGTGAACAGCCGCGAACGGGTAAGGAAGCGAACCCCCTCCGGAGCCTCCAAAGAGAAGCCAGAGCCGCGGCCCGGAACCACGTCGATGATCAGCTGCGCGTTGGCGAAAAAGGCGTACTGCTCCACCCACATCCAGAACTCGGCGCCGCCGATTGCGCCGAGGCGTACGTCCTGACCGCCCACCCGAAACTCGCCGGCGGGATAGCACATTGGCGAGCTGCCGTCGCAGCAGCCGCCGGATTGATGGAACATCAACGGCCCGTGCGCGCCTCGCAGCCGTTCGATCATGGCCGCCGCTTCGGGCGTTGCTACGACACGCTCGGTCACGGAAGTCTCCTCCATTCCAGAGCCCTTCGCCCCGACCCTCTCCCACTCCGGGGATAGGGGGCTTAGTAGCCGACGGACCCTCACCCCCTACCCTCTCCCGGCGGGAGAGGGAGGCGCGAAGCGCGGCCGGCCCCTAGAAGAAGCCCAGCGCGCTCGGGCTGTAGCTGACCAGCATGTTTTTCACCTGCTGATAGTGATCGAGCATCATCTTGTGGTTCTCGCGGCCAATGCCGGACTGCTTGTAGCCGCCGAACGCGGCGTGCGCCGGATAGAGGTGATAGCAGTTGACCCACACGCGGCCGGCTTGCAGGCCGTGGGTGACACGGAAGGAGCGGTTGCGGTCGCGCGTCCACAGCCCGGCGCCGAGGCCGTAGAGCGTGTCATTGGCGATCTCGAGCGCCTCCTCCTCGGTCTTGAACGTAGTCACGGACACGCACGGGCCGAAGATCTCCTCCTGGAAGACGCGCATCTTGTTGTGCCCTTCGAAGATCGTCGGCTGGACGTAGTAGCCATTCTCCAGCTCGCCCTCGAATTTTACCTGCTGGCCGCCGGTGAGCACCTTCGCCCCTTCCTTGCGGCCGATGTCGATGTACGACAGGATCTTCTGGAGCTGATCGTTGGACGCCTGCGCGCCGACCATCGTCTCCGGGTCGAGCGGATGGCCCTGCTTCATCTTCTTCACCCGCGCGACAGCCTTCTCCATGAAGCGGTCGTAGATGCTCTCCTGGATCAGCGCGCGGCTCGGGCAGGTGCAGACCTCGCCCTGATTGAGCGCAAACATGGCGAAGCCTTCCAGCGCCTTGTCCTGGAAATCGTCGTCCTCGGCCATGACGTCGGCGAAGAACAGGTTCGGCGACTTGCCACCTAGCTCCAGCGTCACCGGGATGATGTTCTCGGCGGCGTACTGCATGATCAGCCGGCCGGTTGTCGTCTCGCCGGTGAACGCCACCTTGTTAATACGCTTGTTGCTGGCGAGCGGCTTGCCGGCCTCGACGCCGAAGCCGTTGACGATGTTGAACACCCCCGGCGGCAGCAGATCGCCGACGATCTCGGCCCATACCAGGATCCCCATCGGCGTCTGCTCAGCGGGCTTGAGGACGACGCAGTTGCCGGCCGCAAGCGCCGGCGCCACCTTCCATGCCGCCATCAGCAGCGGGAAGTTCCACGGGATGATCTGACCGACAACCCCGAGCGGCTCATGAAAATGGTAGGCATAAGTGGTATGGTCGATCTCGCAAACCGACCCTTCCTGGGCGCGGATGCAGCCGGCGAAGTAGCGGAAGTGGTCGATGGCGAGGGGCAGGTCGGCGGCCGTCGTCTCGCGGATCGGTTTACCGTTGTCGAGCGTCTCGACCATCGCCAGTACCGGCAGCCGCTCCTCCATGCGGTCGGCGATCTTGTTCAGAACGCGGGCGCGCTCAGCGGGCGATGTTTTGGCCCAGCCAGCCTTGGCCGCGTGCGCGGCATCCAGCGCTTTCTCTATGTCTTCCGAGGTCGAGCGGGCGACTTCGCACAACGGCCGGCCGGTTACCGGCGTCGGATCGACGAAGTACTGGCCTCGCACCGGCGGCACCCATTCGCCGCCGATGTAGTTATCGTACTTCGGCCGAATGACGATGCTCTTCTTCAATTCCTCGAGCGCCTGATGGATCATGGAACGCCTCCCTCGACTCATTCGAGATGCGCGACCGACCGCATGCGGCGGCGCCGGTGTGCGCTGTTGACTTATTATCTACCTTCGCGCCGGCTGGTTTATCTGTAAATGATACCTTGGTCGAGCCAACCAACCGACTTGAAAAGCTCCTCTCTGCGCGTTCCCCGTCGAACATAGACATCGCAGCCTGCCGCCGAACTGCCCCCCTCCGACTTTTATCTAATGGGCCAAGCGTATCAGAACGGTAAGATGAGATATTGAGATCCGAAGATCTCACCCGGCCACACAGGACTTGCGCCGATGTTCCGGGCGCTCATCGCCGACGACCATCCATTGTTCCGCTCGGCGCTGCGTCAAGTGATCGAAAGCCTGTTCGGCGAATACGAAATCTTCGAGGCGAGCACGCTCGACGAGGCGCGACAAGTGATCGGCGGCAACGCCGATCTCGATTTGGACGTGATCCTGCTCGACCTGCAGATGCCTGGCTCGATCGGCTTTTCCGGCCTGGTCGCCTTGCGCAACGCCGCCCCCGAAGTGCCGATCATCGTCGTCTCGGCGGCCACCTCGACCGAGACAATGCGAGACTTCGATCACCTATGGCGCCGCCGGTTTCATCCCGAAATCGTTCTCCAGGGATCAGATCGGCGAGGGCATGCGGTGCGTGATGAACGGCGAGGTGTATCTGCCATCGGGCGCGCTGGAGACCGACGATGTTCGGGCCGGCGTCGCCGCCAAGCTAAGCGATCGAGTCGCCGCCCTGACGCAAGGAGAATTGCGCGTCTTCGAGCTGCTGGCGCGCGGCAAGTCGAACAAGATCATCGCCTACGAGCTCGGCATTAAGGAATCGACGGTGAAGGCGCACATCACCTCTATCCTCCGCAAACTAAGGGTCCATAGCCGCACACAGGCGGTGATCGCCGCCCGCGAGCTGAACATCAGCTGATCGGCATTGAGTCCCGTTCTGGCGCGGCCTGGCGCGGCCGGCCTTGCGCCAGGAGATGCGAGACGAGCGCCCGCAGCTTGGCTGGTTTGACCGGCTTCTTGAGCAGATGCAAGCCGCGCCTGCGGACGACATCGAGAACCTCCGGACTACGGTCGGCGGTGATGATTAGTCCGGGAATGGTGCTGCCGAAAACGGCACGGACCTCGTCGACGGCGCCGACGCCGGTAAAGCCGTCCTCGAGATGGTAGTCGGCGATGACGATGTCGGGGCGGCGTTCGCGGCGCGCCAATTCCAAAACCGCCGTTCGCCCATCGACGGCGGTGATCGCCGTGCATCCCCATCCAACGAACAGTTCCCGCATTCCATCGAGAATGCTCTCCTGATCATCGATCATTACGGCGATAGCCGACGAAAGCGTATCCTTAGGGACGGCGTGGCAGGCCCCGCTTTTTGGTAGGGCACGCGGCAGAGCCCCCATCGGCACGTCGACGAAGAAGACCGAACCTTTGCCGAGCTTGGAGCGCACACCGATCGGATGTCCGAGTACACGCGAAATGCGCTTTACGATCGCGAGACCGAGGCCGAAGCTCTTGCTATGCGGCCGGTCGCGATGATTGAGCTGCCGGAACTCCTCGAAAATCTCCTCGGTGCACCAGTCCGGTATGCCCTGCCCCGTGTCCCAGACTTCGATCCGCACCCGCCGGCCACGGCGGCGGCAGCCGAGGAGAACCCGCCCGGACGGTGTGTAGCGTATGGCGTTGCTGAGGAAATTGCGGAGCACGCGACTGAGCAGCGCCGGATCGGACCGAACGACGCGGGAACTGGGCACGACAACCAAGTCGAGGCTCGCTTCCTTAGCAATTGGAGCATACTCATCGGCCAGCGCCGAAATCAGATCACCGACGACGAAGTCGGCCTTTTCTGCGGACACCGCGCCGGCGTCGAGCTTCGAGATGTCCAGCAGCGTGCCGAGCAGCGATTCGACGCTACCCAGAGCGCGATCGATGTGCGAAGTGAACTCGCGCTCCTTTTCCCGAAGCGGCCGCTCCGAGAGAGCGCTTACGAACAGCCGCGCCGCATTTAATGGTTGCAGCAGATCGTGACTGGCGGCGGCAAGGAACCTTGTCTTGCTCATGTTCGCCTTTTCCGCCTCGCCCTTCGCCAAGCGCAGCGCCTCCTCGATTTCGGCGCGCTCGTAAATCTCTTGACGGAGTTTGACATTCAGCGCTGTGAGCTCGGCGGTGCGCTCGGCGACGCGACGTTCCAGGCTCGCTTTCGCTTCCCGCAGCTGAACCGCGGCGATCTGGCGATCGGTTATATCGGTATACGTGGTCACGAAACCACCGCCCGGCATCGGATCACGCCGCATCTCCAGCACCGTCCCGTTCGGCAGTATCTGCTCTCGTTCCGAAGGCTCGCGCTCGCGGATCTGCTGCATGCGAATGGCGATCGCTGTTTCGCCGTTGTCGCCGAAGTCCCCCCGTGCCGACCGGTACCGCAGGTAATCCTGGAACGATGCACCCCGTCGGACCAGCCAGTCCGGAAGTTCGAGCAGCTCGACGAAGCGATCGTTCCAGGCGACCAGTCGGAATTGCTTGTCGAACACCGAGACGCCTTGCGCCAGGTTGTCGAGCGTTGACTGCAGCAGGATCGATTTCTCGGCGAGTTCCTGCTCGCGGCGCTGCTCCTCGTCCATCTTGATGGCTGTGATGTCGGTATAGATGCCGACGGTGCCGCCGTCTCGCGTCTGTCGCTCGCGGATCTGCAGCCAACGGCCGCTAGCGAGATGTACAACATGCGGATCGGAGGGGTTGCTGTGACGATAGAGGCGGCCGCGTAGCCATTCGTCCGGATCGCCATCGACATCGACAATCAAGCCGGTCTCGACCGTCCAGCGTGAGATCTCGCGAAAGGAGACGCCCGGCCTCAACACCTTGCCGATGTCGTGTTTACCGTCCGACCATAACTCCAGGAACTTGGTATTGCAGAGCACCAGCCGGTCGTCCGCATCGAAGTGAACGAAGCCCTCGGAGATGCTCTCCACCGCCTCCATCAGGCGTGTTTGCGCGGTTTCGGTCTGCTCCTTGGCGATACTGAGTTCGCGGTTGCTCTTCTCAAGTTCGCGAAGCGCCGTTTCCAATCGCCGCGTGCGTTCGCGGATCTTGTCCTCAAGAACGATCGCGGTCTGGAACAAGGAATAGGCGTTTCCCTGGAAGTCGATCCCGCGTTCTACCTGGTCCATCAAGACCTTGACGATCTTCTGCAGCTTCATGCTGTCTTGACAGGATGTAGCGGGCGAAGAAGCCCTGTCGATCATAACCGGACGCTCCTGCCGCTAGACGCTCCGGTTCGCCACGCCGATGCCGATGGCGGCGCCGGTAAAGGTCTGGTTTACGTGCATCGCCTGGAACTGCTCTCCGAACGTGCTGAAGCCGATGACGTTGTTGGCGGCGAACAGCTGGCCCGCCTTCTCCTTCAGGTGCTGCTTCTCCAGCTCGACGGCCCGCAGAATGCAATCGCAGCCGATGACGAGTTGCGGGGGGCCGATTTCGACCTTGATCTGATCGAATAGTGACTCGATGCCCCGCAGTAGATCCGTGCCCTTCGCGACTGTCAGCACGATTCCTTTGTCGATTGCGCAGAAAAACGACAGGCTTTCGTCCTCATTTACTTTTTGAATGGAGCGCGTGTAGTAACGACCGCCAACTTTCACTACGACGGGGTACGTCGCAAAGATCAACGGCGTCAGCTTGTCGACGTCCAAGCCAACGAGCCGCGCATATTCGCGACCTGCGGGTTCCGCGTTGATCTCGGTGACGATGCGCGTCGCCGGATCAGCCTCGGTCACCACCATTTTGGTCTCCGAGCTGACGAAGTGATCAACCGTGAACAGTTTGAATGGCAGGCGAGTCCGGACCAGCATGAGAACGGCGCTGTCCGTTTCGAAGCGGCCGTTATCGAAAACGTAGCTTCTCTGAAAAGTCAGCCTTCCGCTGGAAGAGCCGCCGAACAGCGGGATGTCGCCGAGCGCCGACGTGACGGCGCTGAGCACCACCTCCTCGCGCTTGCACAGGCCGTCGATCAGCAGAAACGCGAACGTATTGTCGGCGGATATGTCGAGCGCGGCCTCATCGAGTTCCTGGCGTAGCGACCGGACGATGGCGACGCCGTCGGTGATCGAGAAGCGGCGCAGATTTTGGATCGATGCCGCTGCGGTGACGAAATCGGGCCTGGCCAGCGAAAAGCCGGCGATGCCGCTCGATGCGTAACCGGCGGGCGTGATTTCGCCGGCGCTCGTGCAGCCGATCAACGGCATACCGGCAAACCGTGCGTTCAATTCGCGCTCCAGCGCGTGCAATTTATAATCAGAAGAACAAAAGAAGACGGCTAGCGATGCTTCCGGATGATAGATGCCTTCGAACAGCTCGCGAGCCGCCGTGGCCGGGTCGCTTGCCTGCGAATAGGCTCGACGAATGCACGTGTTGCCGACGTACATGTCTCCTCCCTCCCGTCAGCCTTGGCCCCGAGATTTATAACGCCTCGACGTTGGCTGATGGATTTTTGTTTGCACTGAGTAGTCGGACGGCAACCTTGGCCGACCTAACTATGGAAGAAGTGTAGTCGCTTTTTCGGTTAATCTCCATAGTGCGCTCCTGATAAACCCACCCACTGGGGCATCGACGATCAGAATCACGCACGCCTACTGCACGAAGGCCCCGGATCTTGACCGGAGAGGACGCTTCCTCGACGCCTGGCGCTTCACTCGGAGGCAGCCGCGCGGCGGTTAGCCGAAACCATCGTCTGCCAGGCACGCCCCTGCCGACGCAAGCCTCGCCGGCGGCGGGCTCCGGCGCGCCTCCGATTCTGCGCCCGAGGGTGAGAGCTTGCCGTCGCCTCCGCGAACCATCTAAAAGGACGTTCAAAACACCTTCAACACACGGAAGCGCAGGCCGAACGTGTTCTGGAAGCCACCTTCGCGCCACACGTCGGTGCGCACCTGGGTCTCGAATTGCAGATCGGGCGTGAAGAAATACTGCGTGGCCAGACGGAGCGACTGCGCTTCCGTCGACTGCCCGTTGTTATCACCATCAACCTTCACCTTTCCCCCCCAGGTGCCCGAATAGCCGGGAGCCACGTTCCACTCGGGTGTGATGTAGTAGCGAAGCCACGTCTGGAATTGGTACGAGTTGTCCTGTTCCATCTTTTCACGGCCGGGCCCGAACGAGTTGTTGTCGCCGTAGAAGGTGGTGTCGGCATAAAAGTCGATCGCCCACTTCTCTGCGAAATGATCGACGTAGCCGATCTGCAGAGCGCCCCTCCAGCGGTTCTCGCCCGTGTTCAGCACCTGATTCCTACTGTAATTGCCCACCGGAAGCCAGAGGAACGGCGTGATACCGAACCAGCGCTTCTTTTCCTGGTCGTTGTATAGCCAGAACGTGCTGGCGAGAATTATGTCGTAAAAGCCGCTGGCGTCATCGAGAGTGGTGCCGCCCAACTTGGCGTTGTTCTGCCACCCGTAGCTCAGGAAGAATTGCGGATCGGCGGTGATGCCGAAGATATCGACGAAGTGAACGGGGCGAAGAGTGCCCGTTTGCGTGTTAAGGCGGCTGTTCGAGACGCGGTGGCCAGAGTTGGTGTAGAACTTATCGTACCAATCGAAGACACCGTAACCTATCAAGAAACTGGTGCCGGGTGGCGCCGCCTCGTACTCGCCGGGATCGACGTCGACGGCGTGTGCCGGCCGCGGTCCGGCCGCCAGGAGCATAATACTCAAGGCGGCCGCGGCGGCCGCCATTCCGAATGGGCGAGGCATCATGGATCTTCTCCCCTGCCGAGTGCCGAAACGCCCCTCAAGTACATGGGCTAGCGGAGAGTACCCCTGTTCTCGCGTGCGCTCTTGTCCACAAGTGTCAGTGTTTGCCTGAGACTGACAATCGCGTTCCGACTTTGGTCGGACTGAGGCGAGTCCTGGTCGCGCAGCTATTCTCTAATCCGATCGAGACGTGTAAACGTCGGACTAGAAGTCAAGCAAAACGCCACATGTTCAATCGTGCACTTTCACGCCGCGTGACTAAGGGTCGGGAGGACAGATGAGACAGGGGCTTTCGGCGCGGGGTTGCATGTCCAGCGAAGACTCAACGGAGTCGCTGCAACCCGCTTGCTACTTATCGCGGATACCCGGCGAAACAGCGGCGGATAGCCTGCGCCACCCTATCGCGGCGTATTCGTTCAGCGGCCTGAAGTTGACGGCGATTTCGTATGATCTACGGGGAATGTTGCGGGGTGAGCAACTGATCTCGCACATCGACGATCGACATTACGCGCTGATTCTTCAGCTTGAGGGTCGCGGCGCGGTGATGCAGGGTGAGACAGAGACGACGCTTAAGACAGGGGACATGATCATGATCGACATGGCCTCGACAACGCTAAGCCGCGTGTTCGCACAATCGCGACAGCTATGCGTGAAGCTGCCACGAGCATTGCTGCAAGCACGTCTGTCCAGCGGCGCTATTGCGATGGCTTGTCTGATCGAGGGTAGCGGGGTTTTTGGTCGCCTGCTGCGTAGCCTGATCGACGCGCTGACCGGCGCGGCCGGCACGCTCAGCCATCGTGAAGAACGCGGTATCCGAGATGCCTTGATCGACCTCGCGGTGGCGGCGCTGTGCGCTGAGCTCGAACCCCCTCTGGAGTTGCGCGTGTTCCGCCCCACGGCGGTGCGGCACTGGGCGCTGCTGCGCCAGTCGATCGAAACCTTGCTGTCGGACCCCGAGCTGTCTCCTGCCAAGGTGGCGGCAGAGCACAACATCTCGACGCGGCATCTGCACCGGTTGTTCAAGCACGCTGGGACGTCTTTCGGAGAGTACGTGCGCGCCCGACGGCTGGCGCGCTGCCGAAACGATTTGGCGGACCAGCGGCTGGCCGCGCTGCCAGTCACCGAGATTGCCTTTCGCTGGGGCTTCAACGACTCCTCGCATTTCAGCCGATGCTTCAGGAAGACATTCGGCTGCACGGCGCGAGACTTCCGCGCGGCTTGCGCGGCTGGGCCGGGTATTCCCTTTCGCGGCGACGGCGCCATCTCCAGCCTCCGAGTTTGATCGTCCCACTCGGGCATACCGGCGCGTTCCAGAAGACGCCGTGGAAGTGGTGGGGCGTGACCAAGGTGACGCCGGAGCAGGCGGCACAGGCGCTCGAGGCGATCGGCGTCGAGGTGCAAGGGATGACGCCGGATAAGCACGAAGAGGTGCTGAAGTTCCCAGCGTCGCGCGCCATCTCGAGGATCGAGCGGTTGAACTCCTGCCAGCGATCGAACACCTCCTGGAACTCCGGGTTCTGCCGGCCGGGCGCGAGGAAGGTGTCCAGCACCTCTTCCGGCGTCATGTTGTTCTCTTCGGCGATCTTCAGCAGCAGCTTGGCGCGCTGCTTCCCGCGGGGCTTGCCCTTATCCTCTTCATAGAACCGCTGGTCGCGCCGCGCCCACGCCCAGTCCTTCCACTGCTCGAGCTGCCCCCGAGAAGAAGCGCTTCAAGAGCTATCCGATCGGCTTCTTCCACATAGACCTTGCCGAGGTGAGGACGGAGGAAGGCAAGTTGTATCTGTACGTTGCGATCGACCGCACCTCGAAGTTCGCCTTCGTGCAGCTTGTCGAGAAGGCCAACACGGTCAGCGCCCGCGCCTTCCTCGACGCACTCGTCGCAGCCGTGCCCTACAAGATCGAGATCATCCTCACCGACAATGGCATCCAGTTCGCCTGGTGTGGCTTTGGCAGGCGCGGCCGAAGGGGTGGCCGCGCCACATCGCCGTCGCGCCTGACGAAATGCCGGGACTAAACACGGCAGCCACCAGCAGCGGCCGGACCGCATCGTTTTCGACCCACGCGCAGAGATTGGCTATCGGAAGCGTGTCGAAGAGCCGCGATCGCAGTTCGACCTCGCTCTCGTCGCAAAGGAGCGGGTAGAGCTCGCGAACATGGCCGGCGATCTCGATGCCGGGCGCCGTGCGAGTGCCAGGCGGCAGCAGCCGCTTGTTCTGGAAGCCGCGGTTGGCCTTGCCGATATCGTGCAGGAATGCGATGGCCCCCAAGCGCTGTATGATTCGATCATCGAGATGATGCAACCCGCCAAGGCTGCATAAGCGACGACTTATGAGCGGCTGCCGAAGAAGCGCCCCCATCGTGGCGGAAACGTCTGCGCAGTGATCGACGAGCGGATGCCAGATGACGAGCGCAAGTTTGCTGTCAGACCGCAGGAGCTTGCCCCGAGCGCGGTCCGGAATGCCGTGCATAGCTTACCCGCATTCACTAACGCCCGTTTTGACCCTGGTTGTTTGTTCAATTCGGAAGGTGAATCCGATCAGAGAACAACTGGAAACATCAATTCCCGATTCGAACGATTTAATATCGCCATCCGAAAGCATTGTAGAACAAGCGGGAAAACAGAGACGGTTCGTTTCGAGCGCCGTTCCCTCCGCCAGCCGACCTTGCAGGTTATCATCCTTGTCGAACCGGGTGCAATGGCCTTAGAGCCAAATCACCATGATGGGACAACAATGCAATCATCACCCCCGTATCGAAAGCTCTCGAGAGATAATGCGGTCGTTCTTCTCGTCGATCATCAGGCGGGCCTGATCTCGCTGGTCCAGGACTACTCGCCGGGCGAGTTCAAGAACAATGTGCTGGCGCTCGCCGCCGTCGCCAAGTTTATGAACTTGCCGACGATCTTGACCACGAGCTTCGAAGACGGGCCGAATGGGCCGCTCGTACCCGAGCTGAAGCAGATGTTCCCCGAGGCGCCGTTTATTCCCCGGCCTGGCCAGATCAATGCGTGGGACAACGACGAGTTCGTAACGGCGATCAAGGAGACTGGCCGCAAGCAGTTGATCATCGCCGGCGTGGTCACCGACGTTTGCGTCGCTTTTCCGGCTCTCTCCGCACTAGAGGAAGGATACGAGGTGTTCGTCGTTACGGACGCCTCCGGTACGTTCAACGAGGCGGTGCGGCACGCGGCTTGGCTTCGTATGGCGAATGCCGGCGCGCAGTTGATGAACTGGTTCAGCATCGCCTGCGAGCTGCACCGCGACTGGCGCAATGACATCGAAGGCTTGGGCAATCTCTTGTCCAACCACATTCCGAACTACCGCAATCTGATGACCAGCTACTTCGCAAAGAAGTAAACCGACGTCGCGCCGGCACGCTTCGGCCTTGGCGCGACGGCTTGCGCGCGCGTATATAGCGGGCAGGGCGTAGAGACTCGCAGACGGAAGGCAGCGCAGAGCATTGGACCAGGCCGCGGTCGCAACCCAAGAGGAGCACCAGCCGGTGCGGATCACGCTGCCGGACGGCAGCGTCCGCGACCTACGATCGGCCGGTCACCGGTGACGAGCTCGCGCACGACATCAGCCTGTCGCTGGCCAAGGCGGCGGTCGCGATCCGTATCGATGGCGAGATGAAGGATCTCGCGACCGTCTATCGATCACGACGCCGAAGTCGCGATCGTCACCAACAAGGACCCGGACGCGCTCGAACTGATCCGGCACGACGCGGCGCACGTCATGGCGGAGGCGGTGCAGGAGCTTTTCCCCGGCACGCAGGTGACGATCGGCCCGGCGATCGAGAACGGCTTCTATTACGACTTCGCGCGCGATGAGCCGTTCACGCCCGAGGACCTGCCGAAGATCGAAGCAGCGGATGCGCGAGATCGTCGAACGCGACGAGCCGATCACCCGCGAAGTGTGGGACCGGTCCGAGGCGATCCGCTACTTCGAGAGCATCGGCGAGCACTACAAGGCGGAGATCATCGCCGACATCCCGGAGGGCGAGGCGGTCAGCGTCTACCGCCAGGGGAACTGGCTCGACCTTTGCCGCGGCCCGCACCTGCCGTCCACCGGCAAGCTACCGAAGGCGTTCAAGCTCACTAAGCTGGCGGGCGCCTACTGGCGGGGCGACGCGCGCAACGCCATGCTGCAGCGCATCTATGGCACCGCCTGGGAGCACCCGAAGCAGCTCGAAGCCTATCTCACGCTGCTGGAGGAGGCCGAGAAGCGCGACCACCGCCGACTCGGCCGGGAGATGCAGCTGTTCCACTTCCAGGAGGAAGCGGCCGGTTCGGTGTTCTGGCATCCGAAGGGCTGGACGCTCTACCGCGTGCTGCAGGACTACATGCGCGCGCGGCTGGAGGCGGCCGGCTACGTCGAGGTGCGGACGCCGCAGCTCTACGACCGCACGCTGTGGGAGAGGTCCGGGCACTGGGAGAAATTCCGCGAGCACATGTTCACCGCGGAGTCCGAGGACAAGGTTCTGGCGCTGAAGCCGATGAACTGTCCCGGCCACGTGCAGATCTACCGACAGGGCATCAAGAGCTACCGCGATCTGCCGCTGCGCATGGCGGAGTTCGGCTCCTGCCACCGCAACGAGCCGTCGGGCGCGCTGCACGGGCTGATGCGGGTGCGCGCCTTCACTCAGGACGACGCGCACATCTTCTGTACCGAGGAGCAGATCACCGCCGAGACGCTGGCGTTCTGCGACCTGTTGCGCGGCGTTTACAACGACTTCGGCTTCGAGGACATCGCGGTCAAGTTTTCCGATCGGCCCGCGAAGCGCGCCGGCTCCGACGAGATCTGGGACAAGGCCGAGGCTGCCCTGCGCCACGCGACCGCGCAGGCCGACATCGAGGCAAGCCTCAACCCCGGCGAGGGCGCGTTCTACGGACCGAAGCTGGAGTTCGTGCTGCGCGATGCGCATCGGCCGCGACTGGCAGCTGCGGCACGCTGCAGGTCGATTTCGTGCTGCCTGAGCGGCTGGATGCGCATTACATCGGCGAGGACGGCGACAAACACCGGCCGGTGATGCTGCACCGGGCTATTCTCGGCTCGTTCGAGCGGTTCATGGGAATCCTCATCGAGCACTACGCCGGCAGGCTACCGATGTGGCTGTCGCCGGTACAGGTGGTGGTCGCCACCATTACCAACGAAGCGGATGATTACGCGCGGAAAGTACTGCTGGCGCTTCACGCGGCGGGGCTTCGGGCCGAGGCCGACGTGCGCAATCAGAAGATCGGCTACAAGGTGCGCGAGCACTCTCTGGCCAAGGTGCCGGTAATGCTGGTGGTCGGTGGCCGGGAGAGCCGGGACGGCACGGTCGCGGTGCGTCGGCTCGGCAGTCAGGCTCAAGAAAGCGTTGCCTTGAATGACGCCATTGTTACACTAAAAAAAGACGGTGCCGCTCCGGACGCGTGCACGACGCCGGGACTGTGATCATTCTTGGGGCGGGCCCATCGACGGAATCTAAGAGGACGGTCGCGGGTGGCCGGGCGAGGCGCAGCTGTTTGTCGATCACATCGGTATTGAGATCGCCGACTACGCACGTAGCAAGGCGTTCTATTCCATCGCCCTTGCTTCGCTGGGCATCGACCTTTTGATGGAAGCCGAAGGCTGGGCTGGGTTCGGCGGCATGGACCTACAACGCAACCCGTCCTTCTGGATCCATCAGACGCCGGGCCACAAGTCGCCGGTGCATGTCGCTTTTCGAAGTGACAGCCGGGAGCGGGTCCACGCTTTCCATACGGCGGCGCTCGCCGCCGGCGGCCGTGACAATGGCGCGCCCGGCATTCGGCCGCACTATCACCCCGACTATTACGGTGCGTTCGTCCTCGATCCCGACGGCCACAACATCGAAGCCGTCTGCCATGCTCCTGGATGAGCGGCGCCCATGGCGGTGCCGGGTCGGCGCACCAAAGGATCGAGCTCGGCTGCCGCGCCCGAGCTCTGGTCGCCCTTCGGCGTGGCTTTCTCTGTGCCCGGTCGGGAGCTCGGGCCGTTTCGCGCATGACAAAGGAGGTAGACCATCGTCAAGTCACCGGTAGCTCAGGCGCCGGCTCGGGAGGGGCCACGCGTCAATGAAGAAATCAGCGTGCAGGAGGTGCGCGTCGTTGGGATAAACGGGGAGATGATCGGCGTGTTGCCAACCCGCGAGGCGATTCAGATGGCGTACAGCGCCGGTCTCGACCTGGTTGAGATCGCCGCCGCGGCCGACCCGCCCGTGTGCAAGATCCTTGATCTTGGGAAGTACAAATACGAAATCCAGAAAAAGAAGAATGAGGCGCGCAAGAAACAAAGAGTAATAGAGGTCAAGGAAATCAAGATGCGTCCCGGCATCGACGAGCATGACTACCAGGTGAAGATGCGCAGTATGCGCCGCTTCCTGGAAGAGGGTGACAAGGTAAAGGTGACAATCCGTTTCCGCGGGCGGGAGCTGGTGCATCAGGACCTCGGCCTGAAGGTGCTCGACCGGGTACGCGAAGAGCTCGAGGATATCGGAAAGGTCGAACAGATGCCGAGAATCGAAGGTCGGCAGATGGTGATGGTGATCACATCGCGCTGATGCCCGGCTGCTGTTGCCGGCCCAGACTCCAGACCGAAGCTGAGGCGAGCACGCTTATGGCTATCGTCGGAACAGGTGGTCGTTGCTGGCGCTCGCGAGAACGTGTTGCCGAGCGCTCCGCTATTCCGGCAGACCCGGCATCGACGCCCGAGGCACTCTGACCGGCGCGGCGGCGGAACTATCCGGCGGAACCCCTCCCTCAGGTGCGCGTTGCTCGAAACGCGGCGACATGGTTCTACTCTTCTCGTGTATAGAGTTGGATACTATTTTTCGCACTCTGGAGCGACCCTCGGAGAGACGAAGTGCCCATGTGGAAGCTCACGCCCGTTGCCTCCGCCGATGACCCTCGTTGGCAGGACCGAACCATCTGGAAAGAGGTGATCGTCGAGGCGCCGACAGCCGCCTTCGCGCGGCAGTTCGCGGCTAAGTGGGCGTTGCAGGACATTGATGGGCAGGTCGGCAACGAGAGTCCCAGCCCGGTTAGCGGCTTCGAGGACGAGAAGCTGTACTGGGTACGGCGCGTGCCCAGCGAACAGGCGCGCGAGTTGCGTGGGGGTAGCGGGGACAGTGCGCGGATCCTGCGCGCGAGTAAGCTGGCCGAGCGGGCTGACGAGGTGGCTAAGGCACGGCGCCCGCTTCAGCAATAGGGACCGAGGCGCCACAGCCGGCGCATATCGCCAGCAATTCTTGGACGCGATGAGCGCAGGTGTGGCGCGCCAGGATCGTTTCCAGGCCGCGGGCCACCAGCCCCGCCGCCAGGTGCCGATCGTTCAGCACCGCGCCGATCAGCTCGCACATTTCCTTGCCGCTCCGGGCAAGCAGGAAGTCGCCCGTACGAAACAAGCCTTCGCTGTCCTCCCACGGCGCCGAGATGAGCGGAATGCCGCAGGCAAGCGCCTCGAACACCCGGATGGTCGGAATGCCGGGAAGCGCCTCGACATACGGCCGACGCGGAACATGCACGGTTAGACGGTGCGCCGCAAACGTGGCCGGCACCTCATCGTTTGGCAGCCAGCCGCCGTATCGGGCGCCGGCCGTCGCGACTGCCGCGATCGCCGACGGCGGATATCGCACGCCGTGAATTGTCGCCGTCAACCCCAGCTCACGGATCGGCGCCAGCAGAAAATCGTGTAACTCGCGGCTGCGCTCCTCGTCCCCCCAGTTGCCGATCCACACCAGGTCGCCTTTCCTGGCGATCTCCGGATGAGGCCGAAACAGCGCCGTGTCGGCGGCCTCGTGCCAAGTCCAGGCGCGCGCCGCCCAACCTCGCTCAAGATAGAGCCGCCGGATTACCTCGCCGAAACAGAGCACGCCGTCAAAGCCGGACAGGTCCAGGCGGTCGAGTTCATGCGGCGCGGTGACCGCGCGATGATGGGTGTCGTGAAACAGCAGAAGATAACGCCCCGAGGATCGACGGTGCCGGCCCAGCGCCTCGATCAGCCATGGCTCGTTCCATTCGTGTACGAGGACGACGTCGGCTCCGTCGAGGAGACGGTCAGCGTCGAAACTGTCTGCATCGTAGAGTTCCGACCGAAGCTGCGGGAAACGTGCGCTGAAACGCCGCAAGGCTGCCTCGCCGTGGTCGCGCAACAGGTTCGCCCGGCTCCAGCCGTCGCGTGGTTCGTAGGCCACGGCGACGTGTCCGCTTTGCTGCAACTCGCGCATGATGCCGCGCAGGAAATGCGCGTTACCGTGGTTCCAGTCCGATACCAGCGAATGCGTGAAGATTACGAACCGCAGGGTGGTTATCCGTGGCTATGCCGGCCGTTGCACTCACTTCCTCCCGGCGGCGGGCTTGCTAAATCGAGCCAAGTGCACGCAAGGCGATTGAAGGCGGAAAGTTGTCGATCCATTCCGATCCAGCCTGGTTCCGCGTCAGGTCGCGCCCGCCTTGGGCCAGCCGGCCGGCGAAATAGGCGATGGTCTGTCGCAGGCCCTGGTCGAAGGACACCGTAGGCCGCCAATCAAGTACTCGGCCTGCGATGCTGATGTCCGGTCTGCGTCGGGTCGGATCATCCTGCGGGAGGGGCTGAAAAACGATCCGCGAAGCCGAACCGGTCATGTCGATCACCCTGTTGGCGACCTCGAGCACCGAGATCTCTTCCGGGTTGCCGAGATTCATCGGTCCCGTCACTTCCGCTGGCGATTGCATCAGTCTGAATAACGCCTCGACCATGTCCTCGATGTAGCAGAACGAGCGGGTTTGCGAGCCGTCGCCGTAGACGGTGAGCGGCTCACCCCGGAGCGCCTGCACGACGAAGTTGGATATGATCCGCCCGTCGTTCTCGAGCATGCGCGGTCCGTAGGTGTTGAAAATGCGGGCGATCTTTACCGGCACGCCATGCTGGCGATGGAAATCGAAGCAGAGTGTCTCGGCGCAACGCTTGCCCTCGTCATAGCAGGCGCGCGGCCCGATCGGATTGACGTTTCCCCAATAGGATTCGGTCTGCGGATGCACGCTCGGGTCACCATAAACCTCGCTGGTCGAGGACTGTAGGAGCTTCGCCCCGCATTTCTCCGCCAATTGCAAAGTGTTCAAGGTACCTAGGACATTGGTCAAAGTAGTGCGGATAGGCTCCGCCTGGTAGTGAACCGGCGACGCCGGACAGGCGAGATTATAGATCTCGCTGACATCCAGAGAAAGTTGCCCGATCACGTCCTGGTGCAGGAAGCGGAAGTTAGGAAGATGCTCGAGATGCCGGATATTCTCGCTTGAGCCTGAATAATTGTTGTCAAGACAATAGACGAAACAACCTTCTTCGACCAGTCTCGCGCACAGGTGCGAGCCGATGAATCCTGTTCCACCCGTCACGAGAGCTTTCTTTTTCATCGCTGCTCTTGCGTCGTCGCACGGCCACGTCTCCCTGATGTGGGCACCCATCGCTGGTTAGCTTCTCGGCTTCGTGAATGCTCGCGCCGAAACTATACTCTTTCACGGCTTTGCGGATCACCGGTCATATCTTTCTGTTCCGCCCGGCATAGTTGGAGAAGATGCGTCTCCAGCTCCCTGGCCCGGCACGACGCCGTGTGGCCGGCGAGCACGCGTCGGCGCGCCGCCTCGCCGATGCCGCGGCGCTCTTCCTCCGACATGTTCGTCAGGAAGTCCTGTACATTCTGGCCGCTCGCGCCGATCAGGATTTCCGAGTCCCGGCGGAAGAATTCGCTCAACCCCGGCCATGCGTCGCTGATCACCGGAACTCCGCAGGCCGCCGCTTCGAACAGGCGTACGCTAGGTGACCATCCGGCCGCCACCATGTCGCTTCGCGTGATGTTGAGCGTGAAACGCTGGGAATTGTAGAACAGCGCGATGCCGCTCGGGCGGCATATGCTCGATCCTCCCGACATTGTCCGGCCAAACGATCTCCCACGGATATTGCGGGCCGGCGACCACGAACCTCCGCTCACGCAAGCTCGCGTGCCGGCTCGTTCAGCAATTGCTCCAACTTCGGCTGACGATCATCGCTGTAAGTGCCGAGATAACCCAGATCCCAGCGCGTCTCCGCCGAAACCGGCCGATGAACGTCTGGATCGACGGCGCAGTAGA
This sequence comes from uncultured Alphaproteobacteria bacterium, assembly GCA_963786265.1. Classification (GTDB taxonomy): domain Bacteria; phylum Pseudomonadota; class Alphaproteobacteria; order Rhodospirillales; family Defluviicoccaceae; genus Defluviicoccus. The sequence goes on along the minus strand of CAWAYT010000053.1, from coordinate 53,169 downwards.
GTGGTTCCGTTCGGCGCACCCGAAAGTCGCGCCGGATGCGCTCCAGCAAAGGGCCGCCGGTGAACGAGAGATAGAGATCGATATGCGGAAGGAGCTCAGCCGCCACATAATCCTCGTCCCCGCTATACAACTTGGCGACGGTAACCGGCGTGTCGATGTCGTAGAAGGCGACCGCGCCGCGCGGCGACTTCGAGCAGCCATCGCAGCACCTTCGATCCCTCCGGCACGAACGAGCCGAGGATGACCGCGTCGGCGTGCTTGATCAGCGCGGAGAAGCGACGTGCAAGATCATCGAGGTCGGCATAGAGGAAGATGTCGCCGAATGACGGCGGCAGCGTATCGCGGTGCTTGCGCGTACCAGGGCACGTCCCGCTCCAGGAACGTCACACCATGACCTAGCCGGTGCAGTTCCTTGAGCAAGCCGCGATAGGTGGTGGCGTGGCCATTCCCCCAGGAGGACGTGATCGACAGGCCGAGGAAGACAATGCGCAGCCCGTTCACGCGGGCACCTCCGCGCGGCGGCCGCTGAGCACGCGGTCGACCAACTCCGCCCGCTGCGCGTACGTGTGCTCCGCGAGGACTCGCCGGTGCGCCGCTTCGCCGATGGCGCGCGCCCGTTGCGGCGACAGTTCTTCCAGCAGCGACGCTACTTCCATGCCGTTCGCCGCCACCAGCACCTCCTCGCCCGGGGTGAGGAAGGCCTCGATCCCCTCCCACGCGTCGGTGATCAGGCAGCCCGCGGCCCCGGCTACCTCGAATACCCGGGTTGGCGGCGACCAGCCGAATGCCGCCATGCTGTCGCGGTTGACATTGAGGACGGCGAGCGCCGAGCCGTTGAGGAGGTTGTGCTGATGGGTGAAGACGTGACCGATCGGCTTCACATTCGCCGGGCAATGCCTCGCTTGCCCAGCCGTTGCCGCCGAGCAGGAAACGGCGATGCGGCGCCGCCGCCGCGGCGTCGAGGAAGAAATCCCGGATGCGCGCTTGCCGATCCGGCAGACGGTGGCCGATGAACAGAAGGTCGCAGGCCCAGCGCGCGTCGGGCGCAACCGGGTGATGCGTCGCCGGGTCGAGCGCGTTGTAGATCGGAACGCAGGCGCGCGCGCCCCATCGGAGATAGCTCTCGACGACGCGCGGTCCGCCGCCGTAGGTGAGGACGATGTCGTACTCCGGGATGAGTTCGCGCGAACGGATCGCTCCCGCCTTCCAGCCGATCGAGGGTAGCCGGCGCATCCACATCCCAGAAGATGGCCAGCGCGCCCGGTCGGCGCGACTTCCAGCACGGCTTCCTCGAGCAGATCATCGAAGACCCCGACGCCGCTCGCCTTGACGATGACGTCGGCGTCGCGAGCGGCGCCGAGCGCGTCCAGCATGGCGGCTTCGTTCGCCGGGTAGACGATGACACGGCACCAATCGGGGTCGTCGATGTCGCGATGCCGCTGCCGCTCGAAGGCGTCGGGCTCGTAGAAGGTGATATCGTGTCCGCGCGCCGCCAGCGCGCGGAGCAGGCCACGGTAGTAGGTCGCCGCGCCGTTCCAGTACGCCGACACCAGGCTGGATCCGAAGAAGGCGATCCTCATCAGTGCAGCACGGCCTCCCTTCTCGCGAGCAACTCCGGACGTGTGCCGCCGGGCGCGCCGCTACGGTGCAGCGCGGCCTGCCGATAAGCCCGCAGATAGCCTTCAACCATGGTCTCGGTCGAGTAGCGGCCGGCTCGCAGCAGGGCCAACGCAGCCATCTCATGGAGACGCAACGGGTCATTCATCAACATCGTCACGGCTTCGTACAGGCCTTGTTCGTCCTGCGCCCGAACGAACACGGCGGCCCCGTCCCACAACTCGCGGAGCGTGTCGAGTTCGCTCAGGACCAGTGCGCAGCCACTCATCGCAGCCTCGAGAATGGAGAGGCCGAACGGCTCATAGCGGGCCGGCAGTACAAAGAGGGAAGCGTCGGCGAGCCAGTTCGCCAATTCATCCTGCCGCAGGGGCCCGAGCGCGTGCGCGTGGACGGGCATCCGGCACGAGCTACCGTCGGCGTCTAAGGTGCTGCCGGCGACGTACACCGGCCAGGGCAGACGCGCGGCGAGGCGGTCGACGATGTCGAATCCCTTCGCCGCGTCCCACGCCCTGCCGCAGGAGAACGCGAACCGCTCCTTCCTAAAGCCGACTCGGAAACCGCCGCTGCGCGCGTTCGGGATGGCCGACGAACGCGTGGGGTCGATACCGTAGAGCTGCTGGATAGTATCGAGAAAGGAGCCGGTCGGGGCTATGACGAGGTCAGCCCGTAACAGGCCAGCCGCGACGCGCGCGCGATAGGCGTCCCATTCACGCGGAGCCCGCTCGCTCCGCACCGCCTGCCACCACGAGCAAACGCAAGAATGACAGACCACCACGACCGGACACCGCCACGGGAGGTTGGCATGCGCATAGCCGTTGACATGCACGGTGTCGGGATCGAAGCCGGCGGCCAGATCGCTCAGCCAAGCGGCCGATGGAAGCAAGTCGACATCGGCGCCGCTCATCCACTCCAGTCGGTAAGGGCGATGCGCCAGCACCAGCCCGGCAATATCGGCGGCGGCCCGTGCTTGCGCAACCGAGGGCGCCGGCCCCATCGCAACCAGCAGCACGCGTATGCCGCGACGGCAAAGCCCGGAGGCGAGCTCCAGCGAGTACTCCCAGACGCCGCCGACCGCGTCGGTGGTCATCAACACCCGTTTAGGAAGGCTTGCCGCCACCGTCAGGCCCTGGCGCCGACGGCTGGAAGCTGTTCCAGCTCCGGCAGCGGTAGCGGATGATCGTCCTGTAGATCGCTGAAACGTCCGTACATCCGCAGATAGTGCGCGTGTGCCCGTTCCCAGGCATAATCGTCGGCTTCTCCCCAAAGCCGGCGATAGTCCGGTGATCCCGGATAGGGGAATAATGGAACCGGCTTGTTCGACCAGACGCCATGTTCTGCGAGCCGCGAGCGCCACCGGGTCACCTCCGCTTCCGCATCGGTCGGCATGCCGATGAGATTGCCCTGGACGAAAGGAACGTACCGTTTGGCCTCGATCAGCCGCTCGGCGAGATCATCGGTCGAGACGCGGCAGTCCTTGCCAGGAGATCGCGGCCTTCGGCGGTGATGCTTTCGACGCCGGCCTCGATCGAGACGCAGCCGGCCCGGCCGAGAAGCTCCAGCATCTCCGGTTTCCACAAGTCGATCCGGGTCTGCACGCCGAAGCGGATCCGCCGCTCGGCCAAGGCCTCCAGCAGCGGGCGATTCGGCAGGAAGATCTCGTCGATGAAATAGATGTACTCGACACCCTGCGCCAGCAGGCCGTCGATCTCGGCTAGCAGCGCCGGCAAGAGGCGGCGGCGGTAGCCGTCTCGGAAGTTCTCCTTGGCGCAGAACGTGCAGTGATAGGGGCAGCCGCGCGAGGCCTCCACTTCGGCGCCCGGGCCGGCCGGCGGCCGATCGAACCGGTGATGATGGTGATGATGTCGCCCGACCCAGCTTTCCGGCCAGACCAGTGGAGGCGCGTCGATGAAGCGCGCCGCCCGCGGGCCGCCGTTCACGCGGATCTCGCCGCCATCGCGGTAGGCAATTCCGGGCAGTTGCTGGCGCTCGCCGGCGGCGAGCCGAACCAGCGTCTCCTCGCACTCGCCGATGACAATCACTTCGGCGTCGAGCTTGCGCAAGGCCGCCCGCGGGGTCGTCGAGCCGTGCGGTCCCACCGCCACTCTGATCCCGGTCACGCCTCGCAACGTTTGAAAAACCATTCGAGCCATCCGCAGTTCGGGCGGCGCGCAGCGCCAGAACAAGTAAGTGGGCGCCGTAGTGACGACGATCATTTCCGGCTCGAAACGCCACCACCTCGGCCCGCAGGTCGTCGAGCGACATCGCGAGCAGGTGACAATCGAACACGCGCGCCTGATGGCCGGCGTCGCGCAGCAGCCGCTCCGCGTAGCCGAGTTCCAACGGAAGATGCGGCTCGCGGCAGCCGAAATAGATGCTGCCGGCGAATGACCAAGGCGGGTTGATCAGAGCGACGCGCACGCCGAGTTCTCCTTATCGGAAGGCGCTTTGCGGCGGTGTCCGGTCCACTCGCGAAGCCACGCCGTCAGCGCCTCCAGGCCCTCTTCGACCGAAACGCGGGGTCGCCACCCGGTCGCGGCGGTGAACGCCGAGGTGTCGGAAACGTAGTAGGGCTGATCGGCCAGCCGCGTTTCGGCGAACGAGAGCGGTGGGAGCTGGCCCGTCGCGCGTTCGATCAGGTCGAGGATTTCCAGCAGGCTCGCCGCATTCCGCGGGCCACCGCCGATGTTGAAGGCGCGGCCGCTAATCACGGACATGCGCTCCTCGGCTGCCAGGAAGGCGTCCACCAGATCGCCGACGAAAAGCAGGTCTCTGACCTGCCGGCCGGTGCCGTAAATGCTGATCGGTGTTCCGGACAATGCCGAACGCAGGAAGTGCGCTACCCAGCCCTGGTCCTCGGTACCGAACTGCCGCGGCCCGTAGATGCAGCTCATCCGAAACACGACCGCCGGAATGGAGAAGACGCGTGCATAATCCAGCACGTATTGATCCGCGGCGCCTTTGGAGCAGCCATATGGGCTCTGCAGATCGAGCGGCTGGGTCTCGCCGAAGCCTTTCGCCAAGTCGGGCCGAATGGGGCGGAGGCGCCGGCCGTCTTCCCGGAGGTCGGCGGGAGAACAGGCGCTGCCATATACTTTGTTTGTCGAGGTGAAGATCAGCGGCGGCGGCTCCGTGCACGAGCGTATCGCCTCCAGCACGTTGAGCGTTCCTCGGGTATTGATCTCGAAATCGGTTAGGGGATCCTCGATGCTGCAAGTGACCGCCACCTGGGCCGCCAGGTGATAGACATGGGTGGCGCCGCGGACAGCGTGGCGGACCTTCTCGACATCCCGGATGTCGGCGATCTCCGCGCCGATTTGGGCCCCATGCCTGCGGCGAAGCCAGTCGACGTTGTCGGCCACGTGGTCGCGCGCGAGACAATCGAACAGCAGCACGTTGCGGCCTTGCGCGGCCAGCCGGTCGGCGAGATTGGCGCCGATGAAGCCGGCCCCGCCGGTAACCAGCACGTAGGGCGCCTTGCGAGGCACGGATTGCGTGTCCGCTAAGTTGTTCATGGACGGTTTCCCCTGCTAGGCGACCAGGCCGCGACTGGCCAGTTCCTCGAGCGCCACCGCCGACAGGTCGACGGCGCTGGCGCTAGCCAGCCAATCGACAAGTTCGCGCAGGCCCTCTTCGAAGCCGATGCGAGCTTCGAATCCGAGCACCTCGCGGGCTCGCCTGACATCGGCGAAACAATGACGGATGTCGCCGACACGGAACTGGCCCGTGATCTGTGGGCGAACTTGTCGTCCCCGCTTCAAGGCTTCGATTAGGCCAACCGCGACCTCGGCGATGGTGATACTCCGGCCGCTGCCGACGTTTATCGCCTGGCCGGCACCCTTGCCGGTTTCCAGCGCGAGCCGGCAGGCCCTGGCGACGTCGCGGACATGCACGAAATCTCGCCGTTGCTGCCCGTCTTCGAAGACCAGCGGCGGTTTCCCATTCAACAGCCTCGAGCCAAAAATAGCGAGCACGCCGGTGTAAGGATTCGACAGCGCCTGTCGCGGGCCATAGACGTTGAAGAACCGCAGCGCCGTGGTCTCGATACCGTAGGCGCGTCCGGCGAGCAGACACATCTGCTCCTGCGTGAACTTGCCGAGCGCGTAAACCGAGTTCAGGTTAGGTCGCTTTTCCTCCGGCGTGGGCACCGGGCGCAAGGGTCTGCCGGCAGAGTCCCGCGGGTCCCACTGGCCTCGGCGCAGATTACCGGCGGTGCGTTCGATTGTCTCGACCTGCCGGCCTTCGGCGTCGATCATCAGCCCTTCGCCGTAGATGCTCATCGAGGACGCGACCACCAACTTGCGCGGCGGCATCGCGATCATCGCCTGGAGCAACGTCGCCGTGCCGACATCGTTCACGCTGGAGTAGGCCGCGATCTCGTACATACTCTGGCCAACGCCGACCTTCGCCGCCAGATGGAAGACCGCGTCTGCGCTCTTGAGGCTGCGCGTCACCGCCGCCTCGTCGCGCACGTCGCCCTTGACGAACTCGGCGTCGGGATGCAGGTAAGCTGGCCGCGTCGACGCTTGATGTACCTGCGGATCCAGGTTGTCGAGCACTGATACGGAATGCCCATGTTGCAGCAGTTCGTCGGCCACGTGCGATCCGATGAACCCGGCACCCCCCGTAATCACGACATGCATCGAGCCTTCTCCTCGCCGGCCGACTTCTTCTTCTTGTTTGTAACGATGTTCGCCCGTAAACGCCACGCCCATGTGAAAGTTCCACGGCACTTCCGTGTTGCTGGTCCAGATGCCGATCAGGCTCAGCATGATCCCGTCGTGGACGAGCTGCCCGCACAGCTCCGGCGGAAAGTTACAATGTTGGATACGCCGGTGTTTCGGGTTTGACTGAGTGGGCGAGGGCGAAGGCGCTCGCAGATGATAGTCAATAGCGGTTAGTCGTCGAGTAGCCTCGGTTGGAGGGCGGCGCCCTCAGGAACGAGCCGCTCGTTCGGTCCTCGTGGCCGACGTAGAGCAGACTGCGAGAGTCTTCCTCATCTCGCAGCGCACTTGCGGAACAGCGCCCAGTAGATGTCATCACCGGGATAAGGTATCGCCCAATAGTTCGGAATCGCTTCCAAGAGAGACAGCGCCATCATCGGCGCACCGCTGCTGCCGCGCAGTTGGAACCGCAAAACCGACTTGGCATGTGCCGCCGAGATCGACTTCGGTGCGCGGCCGCTGGCGACCTGCTCCAGACCGTAGCGCCCCAGCAGCAGGCGGAGACTTCCTGGCGAGAACCAATGCAGAGTGCTCGGCGGGTTGTAGTCGTGCCAATGTTTGCCCATGAGCCGCCCGACGAAACTGTGCGGGTTGAACGCCTCTAGTAGCCAGAAACCACCCGGCTTGGTGAGGCTTGCCGCGGATTTGCAGGCGCGCCCGAGGTCGTAAAAATGCATGATCACCTGTAACATCACGATCAGGTCGAACTGCTCTTCGCACCGATAATCCTCCAGGCTCGTGGACTTGATGTCCAATCCACTCCGCCGTCCGAACTCGGCCATTGCCTCGTTCGGCTCCATACCCTGCCCGGACCAGCCGCAATCAAGGAACCCGCGCAGGATGAAGCCTGCCGCGGATCCGACATCCAGCATCCTTCCGGGCATCATGTAACGAGAGACGATGCGGGCGTATCGGCGACCGCGGTCGCGCAGGATGTCGCCATCGTTTATGTATCCAGGATAGCCAGCTTCTCCATCCGCGAAGTATCTATCGTCGAAAGTCTCTTGCACGTGACGAGCGTTTCGGAGGCCCGGCACGAAGCGATGATGGCAGCCTCGACACTCATAGATCGGATAGCCCTTGATGCTGTGCCAGCACGACGCCTCTGCTTTGCAGACCGGGCAAGCTTCCAGGGCAAGAATGCTGTTCGGCACCGGGGCGCCGGCATCCACACCCTTCCAGGTTGTATCCACAGGTTTTCTCCTGTGCCACCAACACGCTGGCCGTAACCTCGTTTGGAGATACCGGCCGAGTGTTTGGCGCGATTCGAAATGCGGCGAAGACCATGTGATCTACTACCCGGATCAACAAGAACACGCCCAAGCAGGTTCCCACCTCCACGCCAGCTTCGACCGACGTGAAATCAGGACATCAAGGTGCCTTTCGCGATCACAGAGTGGCCGCGCTCGAACCAAAAGTAGATCTTCGGGTACCCGCCAAGATGGCGGTGCTCTCCCGCCACTGCCTCCAGAGGCTTCCGGCCGAGCGCTGGACTACGTAGGCCAACCGGATCCAGCGCCGGCATCCCAGCCACGGAGCCAGGCCTAGAAGAAGGACCTAGTGGGTCAGCTGTTACAAGGCGGCGCGGATGCGCTCCGCGGCTTGAGCGATCGCTTCCCTGTTACCGGGCCGCGGCGGCCAGTTCATCGGCAGGCCGTCGTCCTTGGCGCGCGGCAGGACGTGCCAGTGGAAGTGCGGCACCGACTGCGCGGCCCCCGCGCCGTTGGCCTGGACGATGTTCATTCCGTAAGGATCGAACGCCTCCTGCACTGCCCGCGCCACCCGCTGCGCTACTAGCGTCGTCGCGGTCACCCATGGCTCGTCGAGGCTGAAAAGGCTTTCCGCGTGCACCTTCGGGATGACCAGAACGTGCCCGGGGTTAGCGGGATTGATGTCCATGAAGGCCAGACTGCGATCGTCCTCGAAGACCCGGAAGCTCGGTACCTCGCCCCGAATGATCCGGCAGAAGATGCATGTGTTGTCGAGCGTCATTGTCGCCGCCTTGCCGTTGCGTGACCGCCGGGAACCGGAATTGTGGCGGAATTTCCAGCGCCGGCAAGAGACCTGATCGAAATCTCCTGACAATGACCTACCGTTTCATACCGGCCTGTGTCACACCACACATGCGGCATACGTGCAGCACAGACCAGCGCGTACATCGCGAGTGTTCTCAGCTGTCCGTAGGGAGTCGCCTAAGCGCGGACTCGAGGGAAACCCCTGCGTACAGGTCCGAACCAATGTGAGCCGCTTCACATACGCTCGCGACTGAGAACCATATGCTTCGGCGCGCGTTTTCGAGCCCGACCATCGCTGGCGATGGCTTCGATTGGGCATAATGCCAACCGCCGCGATAATCAGGCATTGCTCATCACCCATAATTCAGTACGGCACCAGGAGAAACAAACATGGTTGAAAGAACGACGACGGGGTTTGGGAACCGAGTGGCGTATGCCGGAATGGACACAACGGACACGAAGACACGGCAAGCTGTCGCGAGCGCCGACGGCCGACGGGTCGACTGGAGCCAGGTCTACGGCGACTATAAAGAAGCCGCGCGGCACACCGCTTATGCCTCCGCCAATAAAGTGCCTCTGTTCGAAACAGCGCGCCCAGAACCTTCGGACCGCAAGCTGCGGATCGAGACACTGGCGGCGGCGCTGGCCAGCGAGACGCCGAGGAACGAACTCGTCGACATGATGGACGAGGATGTCCTCCGCAGGACGGGTATGGATATTCGCGGCAAGTTCTTCGAGAACAATGAGACATTTGGCGCTCGTGTGCCGGTTTCGGGATACTTCAGTCCCGAGTTCACCCTATTTGTTCTTAAGTTGATTTTGAAGGGCGCCCGTGTCGTTCCCATCACGGAACACGGTGAGGAGCCCGTTCCTTATGGCGTCACCGTTGTGGCTCCTTTCGCCGACCAGGCCTTGAACGCCTTGCAGATCACCGAAGGAATTGCTCGCTTGGGCCGCCACTTCCTCACGCCCGCGCAGCGCGAGAGGTACAATGAAATGCGCAATGCCGCGATCAGGCAGCGTAACGAAGCCATTCCTCCCGAGCTGGACCCGGCGGGAGAGTACACGAGCCTCCTGGAACACCCCTTGAGCTTGCGTGAGCTCGTTCATGACAGCTATCCGCGCCCCAAGCAAGGCGAGGAAGTTCGGGATGATTTCGCGGGACGGCTCGAACTCGACCTGGCGGCGCTCGATAGATTTGCCGGCATGGCCTGGGTTGGCGGCGGCGGAGCGATCGGGGATTTCGGCAACAACACGCGAGACTGGATGTTGCTCGAGGCGTTTATCAAGGGCGGCAAGCCTGTCGTGGGCATCTGTTACGGCTCAACCGTGCTCGCCCAGGTGAAGGATTCACTTACAGGCGCGTATCTCCTGCAAGGCCATTTCGCGACTGGTCATGGCGACGCCGATAATTTTACCGAGGATACGGCAACAATGAACCCGGATGGGACTTACTATCCATCCATAAGCGGCGCCGCCCCGATCAACCTCAGCGATATGCTGAAGCAGGCGATCGGTCCTGAAGAGGGCGGATATGTCACCGAGCTTGGTCAAGCGCCCATGGCTGTCATGAGCGGCGGCGCCATAATCACAGGCAACACCGTCGAGGATGGAGATACCGCGGCGGACCTGTTGCTGGCCAATCGGTTGGGTGGTCTGAAAGGCGACTTCTTCATCGCGGGCGATGGGCGCGGACGTGTCCTCACGAAGGACGACCCGGCGGTCGAGCGCATCGCGCGGCGGTAAGTTGCGCGGGGCAGTGAAGCTGGTGCCGGGCGAGCCGGGGTGACTTGCCCCTGAGTACCGGACGAGCTACGGCCCGATGTCATCTCAGTCATGGCTTGAACGGTGTCCGATGCTAGCCCGGATTATTCGTCGAGGTTGGCGGGTGTAGCGTAGTCCATTGGAATCGCCTAGGATTCGGTTGTCGAAGCCAATCCACATCGGTTCCGGAGCGCCCACCCGCCATGGTTGATCCTACCCTGCTGCTGCCTGGCCTGTCACCGATCGAGGGCAAAGAGATTATCGCCCGGTTCGACGGCGGCCGGCTTCGTCCGACGGCGGTCTGTTGGTTCTGCGCGAGATCGAGCAACGGCTCAAAGTCGCCGACCGTCTCGCCGCTTTCATCGACGATCCGCGCGATCCCGCCAGCACCGTGCATACGGTCGCCGACATCGTCCGCTTCCGATTGCTGTGATCGCCGCCGCCTACGAGCGGACGAGCGACCGACTGCGACCGGACCTGCTGCACCTTGATCGCGCTGTTCAAGCGCGCTCGAACGCGTGCCGTCGGACCGGGACCTGTTTCGCAGTCGACCATCTCGCGGCTGGAGATTTGCCGATGCGCGGCGCCGCTGCGCCTGGGCCGGGCTCTGGTCGACGTCTCGTGCGGCTCGTTCCGCCGAGTCCCGCGGCGGATCACGCTGGATCTCGACGACGACCTTCGACGCCGGTCCATGGCGGCCGGCAGTTGCGCCTGTTCAACGCTCATTACGACGAATACGGCTTCCAGCCGATCATCGTCTTCGATGGCGAGGTCCGCTTCGTCGCCGCCCTGCTGCGCCCCGGCGAAGCCGGCCGAAGGCGTCGATCCGCGCCTTTCTGCGTCGCCTGGTGCCGGACGATCCGCGCCAGTCGGCGCCGTGGCCTCGAGGTCCTCCTTCGCGCCGACAGCCTTTACGCCTGCTCGGGGCCAGTTGTTCGAGGCGTCGCCTAGGCTAGACGGCCTGAGCCCACGACTGGCCTCTCCGCCGGCATGTCGCACCGGCCTCGAGAGAGCGCCGCGGCGCGCTTCGAGGCCGCGCCGAGCGGAGGCAAGATCCGCCGCTTCAAGGAATTCTTCGACGCCGCCAGGACCTGGAGCCGGGTCCGCCGCATCGTCGCCCGCGTCGAGGCCGGCGGCGACGGCACCGACAGCCGCTTCATCGTCACCACCTCGGCCACGGCAACGGCCGTTCGCTGTATCAGGAACTCTACTGCCGGCGTGGCCAAGCGGAGAACCACATCAAGGCCTGGAAAACCCATCTCGCCGCCGACCGCACCTCGTGCCCCAAGGCCACCGCCAATCAGTTCCGGCTGTTCCTGCACGCCGGCGCCTATTGGCTGCTGTCTGCGCGCGCTGATGCCGAAGGCCTCGTCCTGGCGCGTCGCCCAGTTCGACACGCTGCGGCTGCGCCTGATCAAGACCGCCGCCCGCATCATCGAGATGAAAACCAAGATCAAAGTCCACCTGCCGAGCAGCGCCGCCGATCAGGCAATCTGGCACCTGGCTCTCGGCCGCCTGCCGCGTCTCGTCACCTGAACGCCGGGGCCGTGTGCCCCCGCCGAGCCCGCTCCCCGCAACCTCCAGCGCCTCTCTACCTACCGATCCCCCATCCAGCTGCGGCGGAAACCAACCCCCGCCAAAACAACCAATACGCGCATAGCCGATTTAACACTCGCTGCACGTTGTTTCCCGACGAATAGATCGGGCTAGAGGGCCGAGCGAGGTCGTTTAGGGCCGGCCCGAAGCCAGGGGGTCGGGAGGCGAGTTGTGCCAAAGCTGACTTCAGGCCAAGCCGCGATGCTGATCGGCGCCGTATCGCAGTATAATGCTGCTTGCTGTATTGCTCGCCGGCCCCATAGGACTGCTAATGATCCGAGAAACCGAAAATCATTGACGCGCTTCCACAATACAAACTAGGAGGAGCCCCCTCGGATTGCGCCCGTTTTACGGCGGGAAAAGCGTCTCGCGCGCCAGCGACGCGCATGCTTCGGAAGGGCGAGGATTTCCCCATGGCACACGTGACGCCGACCATTCCGCCGCCAGAACCCGACAGTCTGAGTAGCTCACTAAAACGCAACATTCGCGCCCTGGAAGACCGCCGCAGGCAGCAGGCCGCCGAGGCGACTTGGGAGGAGCGGATCGCGGAAGCGATCACCCGCTTCACCGGCAGCATGCGCTTCGTTTACCTGCACGTGGTCCTTTTCGGCGGCTGGCTTCTGGTCAACCTGGGGGTCGTGCCGGGCGTGCCCCGGTTCGACCCATCGTTCGTGGTCCTGGCCATGGTGGCGTCGGTGGAAGCGATCTTTCTGTCTACCTTCGTGCTGATCAGTCAGAACCGCATGGCGGCCGCGGCGGACAAGCGAGCCGACCTCGACCTGCACATCAGCCTTCTCACAGAGCACGAACTGACGAAGCTGACCGGGCTTGTCACCGACCATCGCGGAGCGCCTCGGCGAGGAGGCCAATGCCGACCCCGAGATCAACGAGGTCAGGAAGGACATCGCCCCGGAAGCGGTGCTAGACGAGATCGAGGCCCAGCAGGATCCAGAATAGCCCGAGCGATCGTTACTTATCTGGTCGTGTTCTCAAGAACCAGGCGGTCAGCAACTTTAGCCCTATTGCATGCCGCCGGCTCATCGTTTTTCTAAGCAACTCATTGTTCGCCTGATAGCAGGGTCACGCATGCGCGTCAGGGAGCTCATTTCCTGCGGATCCGAAGGCTTCACCGACCTGGAGTCGCCGAAAACCCGGCGGCGCCACTGGAGATCGCCAGATGGTTCAACGCCGACGAACTGGGGAGTACCATTCTTGATAAAAGCCGGTGGTCTGGGATATGCTGGGTCAAATCTTCCGCGCATCGCTTGCAAAGATTGAACATGGATTTCGCGATAATTACCCCAAGCCGAGGACTGGATTTCGAGCGTTGTCAACTATTATGTCAAACTATTGACCGTTTTGTCGGAGGTTCATTCCGACACATCGTCGTTGTTGACCGTTCGGATTACCAGCTTTTCAAACCTCTTCGAAACAGCGTCCGCGACGTCATCGAAATAGAGAGCCTTCTCCCTTCGTGGATCAGACCAACCAATTTCGTCTTCGGTCGATTCCGACGCCGCATTTGGATTGGATGGCGGTGCCGGCCCATTCACGGCTGGTTTGCTCAGCAATTGGCAAAGATCGCCGTCGTTCACTCGATGGAGAGCAACATCGCCGTGTTTGCCGATTCCGACGTTTTCTTCGTGCGGCCGTTCGACCTTTCTCACATCACGAGAGACTCCAAAGTTCGCCTCGAGCGCGTGCCCGAAGCCATCGACGCGGACAAAATTCCCCATCGAGATTGGTGCGCAACCGCCGCACGTCTGCTCAAAGTCTCACCACCGACATTCCCCGCACCCGACTATGTTGGAAACGTCATCACTTGGACGCGTCCAAACGCGGTTGCGATGTGCAAGCGAATTGAAGCTATCACCGGTCGCCATTGGGTAGCGGCCATCGCCAATCGCAAGAGGTTTTCGGAGTATATGACCTACGGCACCTTTGTGGAGCGGGCTCTCCAAGGCGAGTCCCAGCATTACTTCGATGGTTCTCGCCTGTGTCATTCGTATTGGGAATACGAGTCTTTGCGAAAAGAGAGCTTTGGTTCTTTCGTGGAACTCACTGCAGAAAGACCAAGTTGCGATCGGCATTCAGTCGATATCGCAAACACCCGTCGAAATTCTTCGCGACTATTTGGCCGAGAGTATGTAGGCACCGTCGAAAAAATGGGTCGCATCCGTGAAGGCCAGATCGCGCGTCGGCTCACGTATAGGCTGAACAAGCGTGGGTTTATGAAGTGCGCCTCGGCAATTAGACGCGAATTGGCTTCAAGAGCCAGTCAAGCCACCTATCCTGTCGAGCACGCTTGACTTCGACTACGGAAATAGCGGCTGCTGCGTAAGGCCGGTCGTCTCGTCCAGGCCACAGATCAGGTTCATGTTCTGGATTGCCTGGCCGGAGGCTCCCTTCACCAAGTTGTCGATCACCGACAGGATGATCGCCCGCCCGGGGACACGATCAGCGAAGACGCCGATCAGGCAGTGGTTCGATCCGCGCACATGGCGGGTGGCCGGAACCGCGCCATTGTCCAGCACGTGGACGAAGGGCTCGCCGGAGTAGCGCTTGCTCAGTGTCGCGCGCAGGTCGTCGGCCGTCGCCGTGCCGGTCAGCCGAACATAGATGCTGGAGAGAATACCGCGATTCATCGGCATCAGGTGCGGCGTGAAGTTGAGGGTCACTCGGTGGCCGGCGGCGCGCGAAACGAGCTGCTCGATCTCCGGCGCGTGCCGGTGCGAGGCCACGCCGTATGCGTGGACTCCCTCCGCGACCTCGGCGAAGAGCGAGCCTTCCTTGGCGGCGCGGCCGGCGCCGCTCACCCCCGACTTGGCGTCGATGACGATATCGTCGGCGTCTATCATGCCGGTAAGCACGATCGGCACCAGTGGCAGCAGGGCGGATGTAGGATAGCAGCCCGGGCAGGCGATCAGCCGGGCACCGGCGATATGCTCGCGCGCCAGTTCGGTGAGACCGTACACCGCTTCCTTCTGCATCTCCGGAGCGCGATGCGACTGGCCGTACCAGGTCGCGTAGATCTCTGGATCGGCGAAACGGAAATCAGGCGACAGGTCGATCATCTTCACCTGCGCCGGCACTGAAATAGCCAGCGGCTGCGCCGCGCCATGCGGTAAACCGAAGAAGGCGACGTCAATCCCTTGCCAGTCGACGGTTTCGACGGATTGCAGGGACGGCAGCGTTTTGGCATTCGCTACTGCCGCCAAGTGCGGAAAAACCTCGCCGAAACTCTGCCCGGCTTTCCGGTCGGCGGTCATGGCAACGATGTCGACAATCGGATGATTGACGAGCAAGCGCACCAACTCGGCACCCGTGTAGCCGCTGGCACCGACCACGGCCACGCGGAGTCGGTTTTCGGTCGCGTACATCGGTACTCCTCGCCGGCCGCTACACAGCCTCCGACAGCGCGAGCTTTCGCGAAGCCCGTCGGGGTCTAGCGCTTCGAAAACTGGAAGCTGCGGCGCGCCTTCGCCTTGCCGTACTTCTTGCGCTCGACCACGCGGGCATCGCGCGTCAGGAAACCGCCGCTCTTTAGTGCCGCGCGCAGCGCCGGTTCGAAGCGGGTAAGGGCCCGGCTGATGCCGTGGCGCAGCGCGCCCGCTTGGCCGGAGAGGCCGCCGCCGGTTACAGTACAGAAAACGTCGTACTGGCCCGTCCGGTTGGTGACGGCAAAAGGCTGATCGATGACCATGCGCAACGTCGGCCGCGCGAAGAACTTCGCGACTTCGCGGCCGTTGACCTTGATCTCGCCTGGGCCGGGCTTGATCCAGACGCGCGCAACCGCGTTCTTGCGCTTGCCAGTCGCGTAAGCCCGACCGTAGCGGTCGATCTTTGGCTCGGCCGGCGCGTCGATCTCGGCGATCGGGTCGGTGATCTTGCGCAAATCCTCGAAGGTCGAAATCGGTTCCGCCATGGTTGCCCTGCTAACGCTTGTTTTTCGAGTTGAACGCGGCGATGTCTAGCACCTCCGGTTGCTGCGCCGAATGTGGGTGCTCGGGTCCCTTGTAGACGCGCAGCTTCCTCAGCTGTTCGCGGCCCAGAGGCCCGCGCGGAACCATCCGCTCGACCGCCTTCTCGATCGCTCGCTCTGGAAAGCGGCCGTCAAGGATCTGCGCCATCGTCCGCTGCTTTATACCGCCGGGATGACCGGTATGCCAGTAGAAGACTTTTTCCTCCCGCTTGCGGCCGGTCAGCCGAACCCTTTCGGCATTGATGACAATAATGTTGTCGCCACAATCGATGTGCGGCGTGTACATCGGCTTGTGCTTGCCGCGCAGACGGGCGGCGACGATCGTGGCGAGGCGGCCGAGAACGCAGCCTTCGGCATCGATGACATACCAACCACGGATAACATCCGCCGGCTTAGCGGAATAGGTCTTCATTGTCTTTCCCCGGATGCGAGGCGAAAACGAGCAGTACGAATCGTAACAGCCGCGCTGCTCGCGCGTGAAAAGCGGTTCAATATGCCAAAGCATCCTCGTAAGTCAACGGCGAATGCGGGAGCGATTTTCGGCGCATCTTCTCGCTCGCTTTAGCAGCCTTTCTTGATTTTGCCGGGTCAGACCTCGCCGAGGTGGGCCCCCATCGCTGCGGAACAGCTCACGCGACAAGAACACGAAGGTGCGCCAGCTCTCGTCGACATGGGAAGACGCCCTCCAATAGTCTTAGCGACTCAGCGCCGAGAATTGGCTTGCGCTTACCGCAGCGGGAGCCTTTCGCAACGCTCGCGGAAACATCACATTCCAGAAAACCGCATACGCGTCCGACCGCGCGCGCTCGCGTTTGCCGGCCGTGATCCGGCGCTTGGGTGAGGAGAGTTCGAGATGCCAGATATCAAGCTTCAGGACCCCAGTCTGCTCCGTGATAAAGCCTACGTCGATGGGCGTTGGATCAGTGCGGACAACGGCCGAAGCTTCTCGGTCGACGATCCCGCCAACAACGGCGAGATCACCAAAGTGCCGGATCTCGGTGTCGCCGAAACCCGCCGGGCAATCGAGAGCGCCAACAAGGCCTATCCGGCATGGCGGGGGAAGACCGCCAAGGAACGCGCCGCCGTATTGCGCAAATGGTACGACCTGATCATCGAGAACAAGGAAGACCTCGCCGTGCTGATGACCTCCGAGCAGGGCAAGTCCTTGGCCGAGAGCCGCGGCGAGGTGGTCTACGGCGCTTCCTTCATCGAGTGGTTCGGCGAGGAAGCCAAACGCGTCTACGGCGACGTCATCCCGCAGAACGTCAATGGCCGGCGCATCGTCGTCCTCAAGGAGCCTATCGGGGTGACCGCCGCCATCACGCCTTGGAACTTCCCGATCGCGATGATCACCCGCAAGGTGGCGCCGGCGCTGGCGGTCGGCTGCACCTCGGTGATCAAGCCGGCGAAGCTTACGCCGCTATCGGCGTTGGCTCTGGCCGAACTAGCGGATCGCGCCGGCCTGCCGGCGGGTGTGCTCAACGTGCTTACCTCGTCCTCGGCGTCGGAGGTCGGAAAGGAGCTCTGTACTAACCCGGTCGTCCGCAAGATATCGGTTACCGGCTCGACCGAGATCGGCAAGCTGATCATGCGGCTGTCCGCCGACACGCTGAAGAAGCTTTCCCTCGAGCTTGGCGGTAATGCGCCCTTTATCGTCTTTGACGACGCGGATATCGACGCCGCCGTGCAGGGCGCCATGGCTTCCAAATACCGCAACTCCGGCCAGACCTGCGTCTGCGCCAACCGCATCCTGGTCCAGGACAAAGTTCACGATGCGTTTGCCGACAAGCTGGCGGACGCGGTGAAGAAGCTGAAGGTGGGGCCGGGGCTCGAACCCGGCGTCGAGCAGGGTCCGCTGATCAATCAGGCGGCTGTCGAGAAGTGCGAGGAGCATATCAAGGACGCGCTCGACAAGGGCGCGCATCTCGTGGTCGGCGGCAAACGCCATGAGCTCGGCGGCACCTTCTTCGAGCCGACGGTGCTGACCGACGCCAATCCGCAGATGAAGATCGCCCGCGAAGAGGTTTTCGGGCCGGTGGCGCCGCTGTTCCGCTTCGATACCGAGGAGCAGGCGGTAGCGATGGCGAACGACACCGAGTATGGCCTCGCATCCTACTTTTACGCGCGGGACATCGGCCGCATCTGGCGGGTCGCGGAAGCGCTCGAGTACGGCATGGTCGGCGTCAACGAGGGCATCATTTCCACCGAGGTGGCGCCGTTCGGCGGGGTCAAGGAGTTCGGGCATCGGCCGCGAGGGATCCAAGTACGGCATCGAGGAGTACTGCGAGATCAAGTACGTCTGCATGGGCGGGATTTGACCGGCGATCGCGAGTTTAGGCGGGCGTGCCAAGCGGCGCTGGC
Organism: uncultured Alphaproteobacteria bacterium; assembly: GCA_963786265.1. Classification (GTDB taxonomy): domain Bacteria; phylum Pseudomonadota; class Alphaproteobacteria; order Rhodospirillales; family Defluviicoccaceae; genus Defluviicoccus. Next base: position 35,113 of record CAWAYT010000053.1, on the reverse strand, counting down.
CCGGCAACACCACCGGGCGCTCAGCACAGTGCGCGCAACAAGGTCAGTCTGGCGCAGGAAACCGCTTTTCTGCGGTGCGGGGGTTTCGGCACGTATTCTTCGTGGCGACGCAGGATCTGGCTGAACCATTTGGTCGCGCCCGACTTCTCGCCATTGGCCTGCACGGTCAGCCGCGCATCCGCCTCCCCGGTCACTACCGGCGCTTCAGCATCCGACAGGCGCCGCCCATCAGCCCGCGCGGTTCGCCGGCTGTCTGGCAAGACTGGGTCACCCTATCCTCGGCCTAGCCGGCAGTATGCCGAGCTGACCGCACGGCGGAAGTGGAGGTTGCTCGCATTTGTAGGCCGCCCATTCGATGTTGTCCGGGGGCCCGGCACCCATTTACGTCATTAGGGGCACGAGTCGTGGCGCCACCTTGGAAATAGAGCTATAGGACGGTTTCCCGCAATTGGTAGGTCAGGCAGTTGGCATGTCGATTGCTTTCCAGTTGCGGAACGGGAAGCTCGGGGAAGCGGCTCTAAGCACATGAAGCTCGGCGAAGCATTCGACGAAATGCACGGCTTTCGCGATGGCGTGCGCAAAGCCTACCGTACATACCAGGAATGGCTCGATACTATGCCACCGGAGCGGCTGCTGGAAAAACACCAGCAAGCCGATCTGATCTTTCGCCGGCTGGGTATCACCTTTTCGGTTTATGGCAGCGAGGAGGGAGTGGAGCGGCTGATCCCGTTCGACGTCATTCCGCGCATCCTCGATGCGGACGAGTGGAAGATCGTGAGCACCGGCGTCTGCCAAAGGGTGCGCGCCATCAATGCCTTCCTGGATGACATCTACCACGAACAGCACATCCTCAAGTCAGGCCGTATTCCGGCCGAGATGGTACTGAATAATCCGGGATTCCGCCCGGAGGTGCTTGGCCTCGACCTGCCTCAGCACGTCTACGTCCACATTGCGGGCATCGACGTGGTGCGCGTCTCGGCCAACGACTTCTATGTGCTGGAGGACAATGCCCGGGTCCCGTCCGGCGTTTCCTACATGCTGGAGAACCGGGAAACTATGATGAAGCTGTTTCCCGAATTGTTCGCCCAGCACTTAGTCGCCCCGGTCAACCATTATCCGGAGATGTTGCTTAGAACGCTGCGCTCGGTCGCGCCGCCCGGCATCGTCGACCCGACCGTGGTGGTGCTGACGCCGGGACATTTCAACAGCGCCTACTTCGAGCACGCCTTTCTGTCCATGCAAATGGGGGTCGAGCTGGTCGAGGGGCAGGATCTGTTTGTCGAGGACGACGCCGTTTACATGCGCACCACCAGCGGTCCCCGGCGGGTGGACGTGATCTACCGGCGCATCGATGACGACTTTATCGACCCGCTGGCTTTCGATGCGGGCTCGTTGCTGGGCGTGCCCGGTCTGCTGTCGGTGGTTCGCAACGGCCGGGTAACGCTCGCTAACGCAATCGGTACGGGCGTCGCCGACGATAAGGCCATTTACTGCTTCGTCCCCGATATGATCGACTTTTATTTGGGCGAAAAGCCCATAATGAAGAACGTCCCAACCTATCGCTGCGCCTGTCCAGACGATCTGGGGTATGTCGTCGAGCATCTCGAGGATTTGGTGGTGAAGGAGGTGGGTGGCTCCGGCGGCTATGGTATGCTGGTCGGGCCGGCCAGTACGGTCGAGCAGCGGAGTGACTTCCGCCTCAAGCTGCTCGCCGATCCGATCAACTTCATCGCTCAGCCGACGCTCAATCTCTCTACCGTACCGACACTCGTCGACGGCCGAGCTGCTCCGCGGCACGTCGATCTGCGGCCGTACGTGCTGACGGGAGAGAAGACGCAGGTCGTTCCGGGGGGGCTGACCCGCGTGGCGCTGCGCGAGGGTTCGCTCGTGGTAAACTCTTCGCAGGGTGGCGGCACCAAGGACACCTGGGTGCTGGAGGACTGACGCGGATGCTCGGCCGCACCGCCAACAACGTCTACTGGATGGCCCGATACGTCGAGCGTGCGGAAAATCTCGCCAGATTGCTCGCCAGTACCTACTACATGTCGCTGCTGCCGGTTGCGAGCGGCAAGGACTCCCATCAATGGGAAGCGCCGTTGCAGCTCGCCAGCGACCGCGAGGACTTTGCCGCACGATTCGGCGAAGCCTCGCCAGGTAACGTCATGGCGTACATGGCGCTGGATCCGGACAACGTCTCCAGCATTCAGTCCTCCATCCGGCTGGCGCGGGAAAACGCCAGGGCGACCCGTCCGGAGCTGACGAGCGAGGTTTGGGAGGGCATCAACCAGACCTACCTCGAGCTGGAGGCGCTTTCTTATCCGAAAATGGTTGACCAGGGCTTCCGTGAGTTCTTCGACTGGGTTAAGGAACGATCGCACCTCTTTCGTGGCGCTATTTACGGCACTATGCGGCGGGGGGACGCCTTTACCTTCTCGCGCCTGGGCACCTTCATCGAACGCGCCGACAACACCGCCCGCTTCCTGGCGATCAAGTGGGACATGCTGAGTCCGAGCGGGCGGCCATTGGCTGCCGAAGACTATTATCGCTGGGGCGCGCTGCTGCGGGCCTTCAGCGCCCTGAAGGCCTACCGCGAAGTCTACTCCGGCATCATCGAGCCCCGCCGCGTCGCCGAGCTGCTGGTTCTGCGGCGCGACATGCCCCGATCGTTGTTCGCCTGCACGTCGGAGGTGCACGAAATTTTGACGGAACTGCGCGCCAACGCCGCCTGTACGCGGCTCTCGCAACAGATCACCGAGCGACTGCAGCGCCATCGTATAGACGGAATTCTGCGCTCGGGCCTGCCCCGGTTTCTGAACGGTTACATCGCCCGAAACAACGAACTGCACGCCATGATCGGGCAGGAATTCATGTTGGTCCTATGAGACTTTCCATCGAGCACGAGACCCGCTATCGCTTCGACGCCCCGGCGCAGCACAGCATTCAATACCTGCGATTGACGCCTCGCGCCGAGTCGTGTCAGTCGGTGCTATCATGGACGCTCACTACTCCCGGCAAGATAAAGCGCTGGACCGACGGCTTCGCCAACATCGCGCACGTGTCGGTGCAGAACGGCGTGCATGACGAGGTGCCGGTCGTGGTTCGCGGCGAGGTCGAGACGATCGACACCTCCGGGGTGCTCTCATCCGATGACGGCCTGCCGCCGCTGATGTTCAGCCGCCCGACGCAATTCACGAAAGTGGATGGCGCTATAGAGGCGTTGACGCGGCCGCTGCTCGAGCGAAAGAACGACGAAGGCGCCATCGCCGCCCTGCATGCGTTGATGTGGACGCTGCACAACAGCGTTGCTTACAAACCCGGATTCACCGATGTGGAAACGACCGCCACCGACGCGCTGGCCCGCGGCTTCGGCGTATGCCAGGATCACGCGCATCTGTTTATCGCCGGCGCGCGGGTGCTCGGCGTTCCGACGCGATACGTCAGCGGTTATTTATTTTGCGAGCCCGACGAGGAGGGCCATGGCGCCAGCCTCGCCAGTCACGCTTGGGCAGAAGCGTTCGTCGACGATCTCGGCTGGATCTCCTTCGATCCCACCAACAGCCGTTGCGCTACGGATGCCTATGTGCGGCTGGCCGTTGGATTCGACTACGCTGGCGCCGCCCCCATCCGTGGCGTTCGCCGCGGCGGCGGCATTGAGGAGATGACCGTTCGCGTGCAGGTTACCCACCAACTACAGAGCCAAGCGCAAGCTCAAGGTCAGGGCCAACGCTCCGGCTCGTAGGTGTTTGCGGCCCAATCACCCGCTACCGCGAGGCGGACAGCTAGCGTCCCGGAAGCGGGATGATGCGCGCCGGACCCGAAACCTGTGTTATCGACCGGGAGAGGTCCGCGCCCGGAAATTCGACGATATCGGCTTGCGCGCCGGCGACCGCCCGGCAACGCTCCGGAACGACCTCCGCCGGCAGAGTCCGGTAGTCCGTCCGATAAATCGCCCAATCCTCCGCCCCTTCGGGAAAAGTCCATGATAGCGTGATCTGGAGGGTGCCGACCTCGCGATCCGGGTGTGCGCGTAGGAAGGCGCGGAAACGCTCCTCGATCGAAGCTTCCACTTGCGCGTGAGGCGCGTCCTTCATTGACATGAACAAGCGTGTCAGATCGGAATAAAGCGCGCGTTCGGCAGGGCTGGCGTGATCCATTGTCCGTCTTCCCACGTTCAGATCACGGGATGGTAACGGCAAACCCTTGCGGATTCCTAAACCAGCCCCGTCGACCGAAGCGTCCTAAGTTTATCATTGTCGCACGCGCTGACGATCTCGGCCACCCCGGCGGATTAACAATCAGATGTGGCCGACAGTTCCAACGCTCGATCATTTTGCCATGCAATCGTCTCGACCACTGTCATCCACTTCACAGTTCGCAACCAAAAGCGCACATAGCAAACTAGGAAGGGTGGCCAACGCCAGCAAAATGCGTTCAGCCTCCGAACAGCATTCCACAGATGAAGACCGAAGCGAGCACGCCGACCGCGTCGGCCGCGAGTCCGACCACAACCGCATGTCGCATTCGATCGACGCCGACAGCGCCGAAGTAGACAGTGAGCACGTAAAACGTGGTCTCGGTGGAGCCCTGAATGGTGCTGACGAGATAGCCGGTGTAGCTGTCGGGGCCGATCGCCGGATCGTTCAACAGCGACGCAAGGTAGGCGAACGCGCCCGAGCCCGACAATGCGCGCAGCATGCCCATCAGCAACGCTTCTGCGGGCAATCCCAGTGGGGCGGTAACCGCTCCTATCGGCGGGATCAGCATGTCGAGCGCACCGCTGGCGCGCAACATGCCGACGCCGACGAGAATGGCCACGAGGTAGGGGATGATGCGTACCGCCACCTGAAAGCCATCACGCGCGCCCTCGACGAACGCTTCATATACGCGCACGCGACGAACCGCACCGAAGCCGAGCAAGCCCACCACCAGCCCCGGGATGATCCAGGGCGCAATCTCGCGGCCACGCAGTATGGTTAGGGGAATCAGCAGCAGGATCGACAGCAGCGCCAGTCCGGAAGCCCAGGCCGGATAACCGCGCCCGGCGGTCAACGTGTCGTCGTCGAGAGGCGCGGATACCGGCGTCAGCGCAATCGCCTCTTCCGCTTCCGGCGAGGAGGCAGGCGCCAGCGGTGAGCGGGAGGCATCCGGTGATGCAGGCTCTCCCTCCGGCATCGGCCAGAAGCGCGGCAAGGCCTTGGCCAGGACGATCGCCGCGGCCGTGGAACAGAAAGTCGCGAACAGGGTCGTCGGCAGAATGCCGGCGGGGTCGGCGGAGCCAGCCGCCGCCCGCAGCGCGATCACCCCTGTCGGCAGCAGGGTGATGCTTGATGTGTTGATCGCCAGGAACAGCACCATCGCGTCGCTAGCTGTACGCTTCGCCGGATTCAGCGAGTGGAGATGCTGCATCGCCCGGATGCCGAACGGAGTTGCGGCGTTGCCGAGGCCGAGGACATTCGCCGACATGTTGAGAATCATCGCGCCCATCGCCGGGTGATCCGTCGGCACTTGCGGAAACAGCCGCTGCATCAGCGGCCGCAGCAAGCGCGCGACGATGCTCAGCAGGCCGCCCGCTTCCGCCACCTTCATCAGGCCAAGGAAGAGGGTCATGACCCCTATTAACCCAATGGCGAGCGTCACCGCGCCTCCGGCGTCCTCTATGATCGCTTTCGCGAGCGCGCTCATGATCCGCGGATCGTCCGGGCCCGCGGCGATCTCGCGGACGCCCGCGACTGCGAAAGCGAGGCAGACGATGGCAAGGAAGATAGAGTTCATGGAATTGAGGCCGAGCCTTGCCGCCTTACGGCAGCCGACGCAAGCGGATTGCCGAGATCGACCAGCCGCCGCGCCCAGGCCGGATTGCCCTACGATTCCTTCTCGGAGAAGGCGAGGATTCGGACAAGCTGGAACAACCGCTTGCGAACGATCGGGTCGGGGATCCTGAAGTAGTTGTGCATCAGCTCGAACGACTCGCGGGAATTCATCGGGTTGACGTCGAATGACTGCTGTGGCGGTTCGGCGAACCCAAGGCTGGGCGCCATGACCCCTGGGTCGTCGCGCGCGACTCCCTCGAAGAAGAAGGAAACCTCAACTCCCAGGGCCTTGGCGATCTTGAAGAGGTTGCTGGCGCCCACGCGGTTGGTTCCGCTCTCGTATTTCTGGATCTGCTGAAAAGTCACGCCGATGGAATGCCCCAGCTTCGTCTGGCTGATGCGCAAGCCCACACGCCGGCCGCGAATGCGCGTTCCCACGTGTCGATCTATCGGGTCGGGGCCCTCTTCGGAAACGGACTTCCTCATGGGGGGTTAGGTTACGTCAAGTTGTAGGGGGTGTCGAGACTCACGCATCCTTCCCCGACAATCGGCCCGCACTGCCGGAACTATGCTAGCGAACCCGTCAATGCACGAGGCCTCAACGCGGCTTTTCGCCGACTTGGCGCCATGTTCATGCTTGGGCGGCGGTGCTGTCGACGCCTGTCGACTTGAAAGCATCGGCGGCAATCCCGAATCGTTCCTACGGGGGCTCGTGCCGAGCGTTTACCGAATGACGAACAACGTTTCTCCCGAGCAGGCGGGTCGCTACGCGCTTGTGTTCTCCTGCCTCGGTCACGCCTATTCGCACCTGTTCGCGCCGACCTTCTACGTTGTCGTGCTGACCCTCGAGCACGAATTCGCGCTGACGCACGGTGCGGCGGTGGCGCTGATCGTCGTCGGCAACGTGCTCTATGGCCTCGCGGCACCGTTCGCCGGCTGGCTTGGCGATCGCTGGAGCACGTCCGCGATGGTCGCGCTTTTCTTTTTAGGGACCGGCGCCGGGATGATCGCAACCGGGCTCGCCCGCAGCCCGTTCGAGATCAGCTTGGGGCTGGCGGCAACGGGACTGTTCGCGTCGATTTACCACCCCGTCGGGATCGCATGGCTGGTGCGGAATGCGCGATCCTGGGGCAAGGCGCTTGGGATCAACGGCGTGTTCGGCGGTGTTGGCCCGGCGGTCGCCGCGCTGTCCGCGGGAGCGCTGATCGAGGTATCCGGATGGCGGGCCGCCTTCATCGTCCCCGGCACGGTCGTCCTGGCGACTGGCGCGGCTTTTTACTTGATGTGGCGGGTCGGCAGAATCGTCGAGTTCAGCGGAGGATCGCCGGCCGACGCCGCATGCCGCGCGCGGCGATATGGTCCGCGCCTTCTTCGTCCTGTCGATGACGATGCTGTGCTCCGGGCTGATCTACCAGGCGACCCAGCCGGCGCTGCCGAAACTGTTCGCCGAACGCGTCGCCGATTTCCTCCGGAAGGCGTGTTCGGCGTCTCGATGCTGGTGGCGCTGGTCTACCTGGCCTCCGGGGGCCTGCAGGTGCTGGCGGGCCATCTTGCCGACCGATTTCCTATGAAGCCGGTCTACGTCGCCTGCTTCGCATTGCAGGCGCCGTTGCTGATGTTGGCCTCGAGCCTTGGCGGAGGCCCGTTGGTCGCTGTCGCGATGCTGATGGTGTCGATCAACGTCGGCGCCTTGCCGGCGGAGAATGGCTTGGTTGCCCGTTATTCGCCGAGCAATTGGCGTGGGCTCGCCTTCGGTCTGAAGTTCATTCTGGCGTTCGGCATCAGTGGTCTCGGCGTGCAGATCGAAGGCCTCCTTTATGATCTGACCGGCGGATTCCACTGGCTGTTCATGTTGTTGTCCGCAATCGCCGTTGTGGGATTTGCCGCGGCCTTGCTGCTGCCGTCGGAGCGCCGTAGGCACGCGCCGGCGGCGGCGGAGTAGGCGGTTGCGAGAGCCCATTACCGATCGCCTCGATCATCTTGTGCTGACCGTGGCGGACGTCGAGGCGAGCGTGCTCTTTTACCAGCGGGCGCTCCGGCCTCGCGAGTAAGATTTGCCGATGGGCGCGTCGCCCTCGCTTTCGGCTCGCAAAAGATCAACCTGCATCCGAGCGGGTCTGCAATCGAGCCACGAGCGTTGCACCCGAAGCCTGGCTCCGCCGACCTTTGCTTTGTCTCATCCTTGTCCATCGACGAAATGATAGAGCATCTGCGCGCCTGTGAGGTGCCCGTCAATTGTGGACCGGTAGCGCGCACCGGCGCTCTCGGGCCAATGATGTCCGTCTACCTCCGCGACCCCGACGGCAATCTGATCGAGCTGGCGGTCTACGACTGATGGCCGGCGATTTCGAGCCGTGGGCCGCGCCGAACAGGCGCGGGTATTCGATCTTCGGACAGCGGTCCATGACCACGGCGAGCCCGGCCGCCCTCGGCCCGGCTCGCCGCCGCGTCGTTGCGGACGCCGAGTTGCATCCAGATCGCCCGGATGCCGAGCCGTTCCTTGCCCGCGCGATTGCTTCGTCGACGACGCCGCCGCCGGCCGAACTGTTGCGGAAGACGTCGACCAGGTCGACCGGCGCCGGACGTCGGCCAGCCGGGCGAAGACCTTTTCGCCGTTGATCTCGCGCCCGACCTCGCGCGGGTTGACCGGGATCGTCCGATAGCCGCGCGACTGCAGGTAGGCCATCACGTAAGTTGGATGCGCGCATCGGCTTTGACGACGCGCCGACCACCGCGATGGTCTTCGCGCCGACCAGTACGCCGCGCACCACATCGTCGTTCGTAGACGAGCCGGCCGCTCATCGGCCCTTCCATTCGCGGAAGTCGGCCGCTTGCCGATGAACGCGTCGATCCCTGCCTGCGCGTCCTCGGTCATCATATTGCAGGTCATCGTCTCGCTGGCGAGCTCGTAGGCTGCTTCAAGCGAGGTCTCCAACTGCCTGTAAAACAGCCGTTTGCCCAGCGCGATCGCGGCTGGTGATTTGGCGGCCACCACTGCCGCAAGCTCCTTTGTTTGCTCCTCGAGCCGATCACTCGGCACCACGCGGTTGACCAGGCCGTAGCGCAGCGCGGCCGATGCGTCGATGAAGGAGCCGGTGAGCAGCATTTCCATCGCCTGCTTGCGCGGCAGGTTGCGGCTCAGCGCCACCATCGGCGTCGAGCAGAACAGGCCGAGGTTGACGCCCGGAACAGCGAAGCGTGCATCCTCGGCGGCAACCGCCAGATCGCAGGTAGCGACGAGCTGGCAGCCGGCCGCCGTTGCGACGCCGTGCACGCGGGCGATCACCGGTTGCGGAATTCGGGTCAACGCCAACATGACCCGCGCGCACTGTTTGAACAGCGCCTGTGTTGCCTGCCGCCCGGGATTTTGGCGCATCTCCTTCAAGTCATGCCCGGTACAGAACGCTTTGCCGGCGCCGGCGAGCATCACCGCCCGAACGCTTCGATCCTTGCCGATCGCCGTAAGCTGATCCTCCAAGGCGCTCAGAAGATCGACCGATAAGGCGTTGAACTTCCCAGGTCGATTCAGCGTCAGCGTGCTTATCCCGTGATCGTCCTCGCGAAGCAGAACGCTCATTCCAGCGGGCGCGTCCGTATACGCTACAACATCCGTCATTGCGGGCGTTCTCCAACTGTTGTCCGAGTCATGTCGCGTGTCAGTCCCCTTCTGACAAGCGTCGATCGCAGCTCCGCTCGCGCTAGGCACGGACCCGAGGCGTGTAATCTGTTATTCCGTCCTACAGGTCGAAGCGGGCGGAGTGCGGGCAATGACGGCGAGGATCAATACAGCGGATTTCGACGAGATCATCCGGGCAGACCTGCCGTGGGCCTACGAAATCGGCATGCACACCGATGCGATCGGTCACGGTCGGGCGGTGTTGCGGCTGCCGTTTCGGCCGTCGATGCTACGGCCGGGCGGCGTCGTGTCCGGACCGACGATCATGGCGCTGGCGGACGCCTGCATGTTCGCCGTCGTGTTGTCGGCGATCGGCAAAATCAAGCTGGCGGTGACCACCAGCTTTTCCATCAATTTCCTCTACCGGGCGAGTCCGGCGGATCTCCTGGCCGAAGGCACGATGCTGCGGCTCGGGACGCGACTGGCGGTGATGCAGGTAATGGTGCACTCGGAGGGGCACGATGAGCCGGTTGCGCACGCCACCGGCACCTACTCGATCCCGCCGCCCGTGGCCGCATCCACCGACCGATCTTAGATCCATCGAAAGCGAGTTGATCAAGCAGGTTCGACATGCAGGATGATGCTCGCAGCTTCGACGGTAACCACACCGAACATGGTTACGGCGGCGCTGGTCACCTGCATGCGCCCGTGAGCTACAATCGCGCCTTCGCGATCGGCGTCGCTCTGAACCTGGCATTCGTTTTCATTGAAGGCGCATTCGGCCTGCTCGTCGGCTCTCTGGCTCTGCTTGCCGACGCCGGCCACAACCTGAGCGACGTATTCGGGCTGCTGCTGGCCTGGGGCGCGGCAATCCTGACACAACGCCGCCCCACCTACCGCCGAACCTACGGCCTGAAGAAGAGCTCGATCATCGCGGCGCTCGTCAACTCGATGATGATCCTGGTAGCTGTTGGCGCGATTGCATGGGAGGCGCTGCGCCGCTTTGGTGATCCACAGCTCGTCGCGGAGACGACGGTGATCGTGGTGGCGGCGCTCGGTGTCGCAGTCAACGCCGCGACGGCGCTGCTGTTCCTGTCGGGGCGTAAGAGCGACATCAATATCCGCGGCGCGTTCATGCACATGGCGGCGGACGCGGCGGTATCGCTTGGAGTTGTCGTGGCGGCGTTGCTGATGAAGGCAACGGGCTGGCTGTGGCTCGATCCGGCGATGAGCCTCGTGATCGTCCTCATCATAGCCGCCGGCACTTGGCAGTTGCTTCGTCAATCGCTGAACATGGCTCTCGACGCGGTGCCGCCGGGAGTAGACCGCGAGGCGGTCGAAAGCTTCCTCGCGGGGCTACCCGGCGTCAGCGAAGTACATGACGTGCATATATGGTCGATGAGCACGACAGAGATCGCTCTGACCGTGCATCTGGTCCGGCCGGGCGCCGGCACCGATGACGGTTTTCTGGCCGAGGCGAGCAAGACGCTGCACCAGCGGTTTGCCATCGCCCATGCGACGTTCCAGATCGAGAACGGCGACACTTGTCATCTCGCGCCGATTGACGTTGTCTAGGGTGGCGCGGCTTTCGGTGGCTTTCCTCATTGCACGCTGACGACGCCGCGCTCAATGACGAACACCTGATCGACAAGCTCGCGGGAGTGAACGTAGTCGGACTCCGAGATCAGCACTGTCGCGTTCAGGCCCTTGAGATTGGCGATCACGTCGATAAGGCGCCGCGCCAGCGCCGGCGCCACGCCTTCGAAAGGTTCATCCAGAAGCAGCAACCGGCGGCCGATCATCAGGCTGCGGGCAAGCGCCACCAACTTCTGCTGGCCACCGCTCAGGAGCGAGGCTTTGCGAGCGGCAAACTGCTGAACCTCGGGCATCCGCTCGTAGGTCCAGGCCAGCCTCTCCTCGGCGTCGGTGAGCTTCGCCGCCCAGGCCGGCAGCAGCACATTCTCGGCGACGCTGAGGTCTGGGACGAGACGCCGGTCTTCCGGCATGAAACCGATGCCATGATGGCTGCGCCGGTGTGGGGGTACGGAGGCCAAGTCGGTGTCGTCGAGGACGATGCTGCCCCTGCGCAGCGGCAGCAGCCCCATGATCGAGCGCATCAGCGTGGTCTTGCCCGCGCCGTTCCGGCCGATCAGCCCGGCCATCCGTCCCGATCCGATCTCCATCGAGACGTTGTTGAGAATATCGGTGCGCTGGATCGCCACGGTGACCTGATCCAGGCGGATCATTGTCGTGCCTGCCGCCGGTGCATTTCCGAGCCGACCACATACTTGCGAACGTCGGTGTCGTTCAGCGCCGTCTCCGGGTCGGCGTCGGCGATGATCCGGCCGTCGTAGAAGGCCAGCACCCGGGTGGCGTAGCGCTCGACGATGTCCATGTCGTGCTCGACGAACAGGACTGTCGCGTCTGCCCCTCTGACCGCGGCCATGATGGTTTCGAGCATTCCGAACTTCTCGTCGACGCTGACGCCGCTGGTCGGCTCGTCCAGGAGCAGGACCGCCGGCCGGCTGACCATCGCCATGGCGATGTCGAGCAGCTTGCTGATGCCCTGCGGCAGAGTCGCCACGACTACGTCGCGGAAGCCGGCCATGTCGTAATCGGCCAGCATTCGATCAGCGGCGGCTATACGGGCCGGCGACTTCAAAGGCTTCAAGAAGCTGGGCCAGGAACTGTCGCCGCTGCTGACCGCGACCAGCAGATTGTCCAGCACGCTCAGCTCCGGGAAGAGCTGCGGGATCTGGAACGAGCGGCAGATCCCGATGCCGCATCACCTGGCGCGGCTTGAGCTTGGTGATGCTCGCGCTCGCGGAAGTAGATCTCGCCAGCGCTCGGCTTCATGTAGCCGGTGACCATGTTGACGAAGGTGGTCTTGCCGGCGCCGTTGGCGCCGATGACGCCGACGACTTCGCCGGCGGGATCGCGACCGTGATGTTGTCGGCCGCGACGACCGCGCCGAAGTTGCGGCTCAGCGACTCGCGTCCTAAGTATCGGCGGCACGACGCTTCCCTGGGCCGGAGCGGCGTACCAGGCTCCACAGCCCGCGCGGCAAGAAGACGATGATCAGCAGCAGCACCAGGCCCAGGATCATCTGCCAGGTGTGCGGCGAGAGTTGGTAGGCGTAAGTGCGGACCAGCGAGAACAACGTCGAGCCGATGAAAGGTGCTGCGACATGGCCGGTGCCGCCCAGGATGGCGATGAACACGAACTCGCCCGAGGTCGTCCAGTAGGCCATCTCCGGGTCGACGTGCCCAGTCGCGAGCGCGCTGAGCAGCCCGCCAAGCGCCGAGATGATCGCGGCGATCACGTACTTGACATGCAGGAGCCGGCGGGCCGAGCTGCCCAGATATTCGACGCGGATCTCGTTTTCACGGATCGCTCCCGCCAGGTACCCGGCCGGCGACTTCTGGTAACGGTGATAAGCCAGCGCGACGACGATAGGCGCAGAACGCACGTCAGGACGTAGACGCCGGTGCGCTGCGCCTCCGGCTGCCAGCCGAAAAATGTCACCGCCGGTACGTTGAAACCGTCGGTCGAGCCGAGCTCCGGCGATCTTCACCAGCAGACCATAGAGGATCATCGAGAACGCCATGCTCAGCATCGCGAAGAAGATCTCGCGATAGCGGCAGAGCAGTGCAGCCCAGAACGATGGCGACGGCCGCGCTGAGCAAGACGGCGGCGGCGGCGAGGATCGCTACTTCGTGGATGCCGTAAAGACTGCCGAGCATGGCCGCGGCATAGCCGCCGATGCAGTAATAGAGGCCCTGGCCGAAGGAGACGAGGCCGGCGCGCATTTGCAGAACAAGGCCCAGCACCACCAGGCCGCGCGCCAAGGAGATCATTACCAGAAACGCAAGCCAGTGCGGGAAGACGGCGACGCCGGCCAGAAGGGCCACCAGCGCCAGCGTCAGCCCGAGCAGCGTCCAATCCTTGATCATTCTTAGATCTTCCGCGGCGGAGCTCGCCCGAATAGTCCTTGCGGGCGTACGACGAGAACCAGCGACATCACGCCGAAGATCACGAACAACTCCACCTGCGGCAGCAGGTGCACGGCCGTGGCTCGGCTGAAGCCGACGATGAGCGCTCCCGCCAGCGCGCCGCCGACGCTGCCGAGTCCGCCGATCACCACCACGGCGAACGCAAGCACGATCACCTCGACACCGATCCCGGGCGCGACCGACAGCGAGGGCGCGGTAACGGCGCCGGCGATACAGCCGAGAATCGAGCCGATGACAAAGGTGAGCATGAAATAAGTGCGCACGTCGATGCCGAGCGCCACGCTCATCTCCCGATCGTGGATGACGGCGAGCAACAGCTTCCCGAACCGCGTGCGGTTCAGCCCCCACCATAGACCGAGGCCGATGATCGCCGCGATCAGGATCACGCCAAAATCGTAGTTGGAGAACGTCAGCGGGCCGAGCTGACTGCGCCCCAGCAACGTGTACGGCTGGTAGGCGAAATAGGGGTCGACACCCCACACCAACTTGATCACGTCCTCCAGGATCAGCAGCACCGCGTAGGTGAGCAAGATCATCACAACCGGATCTCGGCCGTAAAGAAACCGCAACAGCCCCCGCTCGATGATGAGGCCGACCAGAGCGCCCGCGACAATGGCGCCACCGAGCATCATCGCGTAACCCCAGGTGGGATTGCCGCCGCCTGTGAAATACCAGCCGGCCAACCAGGATGATGTGTAGGCGCCGATGGCGAACAGACTGCCGTGCGCCATGTTAAGGATCTTCATGACGCCGTAGATCAGCGTCAACCCTGCCGCCACCATGAACAGCCAGGAGGCGTAGATGAGGCCGTCGACTAGAATGGCGACGAGGGTCAGCATCAGCGCCGATCCGCCGCCACCGGCAACGCTGAGCCCAGGATCACGGACGACCCCGGTCGCGAGGTCAGCCGCACTTCGCGCCCGGCATACCCGCCTTGATCCAGTCGGCGCTGGGCGTACCCTCGGGAGGGGTCACGCATTCAGCCGGGTAGTTGCGGACGTTTATGACCGTACCCGACTTGTTTGCTGCATCTCGCTTGAAGGTCCCGTAGGAGATGCCTTGGACGGCCTGATGACCCTTGCCCAGGCCCATGACGACGGTGCCGCTTGGCGCCTCGAAGCTTAGCCCTTCGAACTTGCCGATGATTGCTTCCGTACTCGGCTGTTTGCCGGGCTCGCCGCCGGCTTTCTCGGCGCTGTTCTTCAGCCCGAGAATGGCCTGCACCATCTTGTATGAAGGATACGTGGGAGGTGTGCCGTGGGCCGCTTGGAACTCCTTGCGGAACCAGGCACTCAGCGCATTCTCCGGAGCAAAGACGCCGTAAGGGCCGCGACCGCCGATCACGGTGCCTTCCGGCATCTGCTGCGAGAGCCGAAATACGCCGGTCTCGCCGCACGTGAGAACCACGGCGCGGTTGTCAAACAACCCACGGGCGGCACCCTGCAAGACCAGCGCCTCCATGTCGCCGCCCCAGAAGCTCGAATGCACCAGATCCGGGTTCTCGACGAGGATAGCCGAGAGTTCCGCGCCGTACTGACCGGCGCCCAGCTTGGGAAACTGTTCGGTCTTGACCTTTGCCTGCGGCAGCAGCACCTGCATGGCCGCCTTGAAGTCGTTCCAGGAATCCTGGCCCCAAGCGTAGTTTTGATTGATGCCGGCGATGCTCTTGGTGGCCGGACGAGTGTCGAAGAAGTAGCGGGCGGCGCCGATGTTGTCGATAGTGCCAATTAGGCCGGTGCGGAACACGTATTTGTAAGAGGCGTCTTCAAAAACGCGCGGTGTGCCGCAGTCGAAGAAGATGGTCAAGGCCTTGAGTTCCTCGGCCACGGGTGCCACGGCGAGGCAGTCGCCGCTAGAGATATACCCGATTACGGCATCGACCTTATGACGCTCGACGAGGTTGCGGAACTCCTCGACCTGTTTCGAGGCGCCACCGGCCTCGTCGACCACCACCGTCTCGATTTCGAGACCGTTGATACCTTTCATGGCGTACGGTTCGGGCAGCTTCCCGGCATTAAGCGCCGCGATCGTCAGCTTGGCGGCGTGTTCGGCCGGGACTCCGAAGGGGCCCGAGGCGGGGCCCGACAGGAAGGTGACAATGCCAAGCCGGAACTTGCCGTTATCCGCAGCCTCAGCTGACGACAGACCGGTGAGCGATGCCGCGAACACCACCGCAGCCGCGCACCACTCCACGCATCGCTTCATGCGATCCAATTCTTCCTCCCTATTTGGTGCCTCCTTGGGCGCGCGTTCTTCTTTTCTGTTGTTTAGTGCCAGACACTTGCAGTCAAATCAATCATAATGATGTCTGCAATAAGACCGAGAAAGCTCGGAAGGCGCGACGCTCCGTCAGGAGGACGGGCGTTCGTTGTGCATTGTTCAAACCGGGAGGAGGGTATGGGGATGAAGATCAAAGCTGCGGTGCTCAACCAGATGCGCGTTCAGCCGCCCTATGCCACATCGAAGCCGCTGTCGGTTGAAGAAGTCGAACTCGACCCGCCCGGACACGGTGAAGTGCTGGTCAAGATAGCGGCGGCGGGCCTGTGCCACTCGGATCTTTCCGTTATCAACGGCGACCGGCCGCGGCCGACCCCCATGGTTCTCGGGCACGAGGCCGCGGGGACGGTGGAGGAACTCGGCCCCGGCGTGGATGACCTGGAGAAGGGCGACCACGTCATTATGGTCTTCGTGCCGAGTTGCGGTCACTGCCCGCCCTGCGCGGAAGGACGGCCGGCGCTGTGCGAGCCGGGTGCGGTTGCCAATACCGCCGGCACGCTGCTCTCAGGCGCGCGACGGCTGCATCGCCACGGCAACGACGTCCATCATCATATCGGCGTCTCGGCGTTCGCCGAATATGCGACCGTGTCGCGGCGCTCGCTGGTCAAGATCGACCGCGAGCTGCCGCTGGATCAGGCCGCGCTGTTCGGTTGCGCGGTGCTGACGGGGGTCGGCGCCGTCATCAACACCGCACGCATTCCGGCCGGCGCCAGCGTGGCGATCGTCGGGCTCGGAGGCGTCGGACTGAGCTCGCTGATCGGCGCCGCCGCGGCCGGTGCCCGGCGCATCGTCGCCGTCGATCTCTCGGACGAGAAGCTCGGGCTGGCTCGCCAGCTCGGCGCAACCGACACGTTCAACGCCGGTTCCCCGGACGCTGTCAACGACATCCGCGAGGCGACGAAGGGCGGGGTCGAGTTCGCGTTCGAAATGGCCGGCTCCGCCCGCGCAATGGAGCTCACATACAAGATCACCAGGCGCGGCGGCACCACCGTCACCGCCGGCCTGCCGCCGCCCGACGCAGCGTTGCCGCTGCCGCTGGTCAACCTCGTCGCCGAGGAGCGAACGGTTAAGGGCAGCTACATCGGAACCTGCGTGCCGAGCCGGGACGTGCCGCGGCTGATCGAGCTCTATCGACGGGGCCGCCTGCCGGTCGACCGTCTAATGAGCGGACGCCTCAATCTCGACGATATCAACATCGGCTTCGACCGCCTGGCCGAAGGCAAGGCGGTGCGTCAGGTCGTTGTGTTCTAAGCATTCCGAAGCTCGGCGCCGGCTCTGCCGCCGTGGTAGACGCACGCACGGGTGAGAGCATTGGACACATCATTTTCTAGATTCCTCGGCCATCATGGCGAGTTCGGGGGCGTCCGCCTCCGCCGCCGTCTCATGCTCGAGGTGTTCGCGCATACGGTCTACGTCCAGCGCATTCTCCCACTTGGCGACCACAATGGTGGCCACGCCGTTGCCGACCAGGTTGGTGAGCGCGCGGGCCTCCGACATAAATCGATCGACACCAAGGATCAGGGCGATGCTGGCGACCGGGATGTGGCCAACCGCGGCGAGTGTCGAAGCGAGGACGATGAAGCCGGACCCAGTAACGCCGGCGGCCCCCTTCGAGGTCAGCAGCAGGATGGCGATGATCCCCAATTCCTGCGCGATGGTCAGTTCGGTGTTGGTCGCCTGCGCCAGGAATATCGCCGCCATCGTCAGGTAAATGCAGGTGCCGTCCAAGTTGAACGAGTAACCCGTGGGGATGACCAGACCCGCCACCGACTTATCAACGCCTAGGTTTTCCATCTTGGCCATCATGCGCGGCAGCACCGACTCCGAAGATGACGTACCGAGCACAATCAGCAGCTCTTCCTTGATGTAGCGGATAAACTTGAGGATGTTGAAGCCGGTCAACTTGGCGATGGTGCCGAGGACGACAAAGATGAAGATTAGGCACGTCGTGTAGAAGGCGGCCATCAGCGAGCCGAGCGAGACCAGCGTGCCGATACCGTACTTGCCGATGGTGAAGGCCATGGCGCCGAAGGCGCCGATTGGCGCCGCCCGCATGATGATAGCGACGATCGCGAATACGACTTGCGCCAGATCGTCGACCATCTTCAGTACCGACTCGCCGCGCTCCCCGACCATATGGAGAGCGAAGGCGAACAGGAGGGAAAACAGCAGGACCTGCAAGATATCGCCCTCGGCGAACGCGCCGACGGCGGTGCTCGGGATGATATGCAAGAAGAAGTCGACGGTACTTTGACTGGCGGCTTTCGTCGTGTATGCGGCGATGGCCTGGGTGTCGAGCGCACTCGCATCGACGTTCATCCCGGCTCCGGGCTGCCACAGGTTGACCACCAAAAGCCCGACAATCAGCGCTAGCGTGGTCAAGACTTCGAAGTAGATCAGGGCTTTGACGCCGACGCGGCCGACCTTCTTCATGTCCTTCATGCTGGCTATGCCATGCACGACGGTCAGAAATATGACCGGCGCTATGATCATCTTGATGAGCTTGATGAAGGCGTCGCCCAGCGGCTTCATCTTAGCTCCCAGCTCCGGATAGAAGTGACCGAGGAGTACGCCGATCGTGATCGCGCAGATGACCTGGAAGTAGAGGCTCTTATAGAGCCGCTTCGGCTTTGCCGGCGCGACTGGAGTGACAGCGGAATTTTTCATGACGTTTCCCTATCTGAGTTCTAAGGCTTCATCAGGCCGCAGTTGAGTCGCGAACTCTAGCAAGATCTACAAGGCAGGCCAGTGTACAGTTGTTAAACAACATCGCGCCGGATCAGTCGCCGCTAATAGTTCCGGAAACCATACGGTCGCCGTAATAGCGCGCTGCGCCACTATGGTAGGGCAGGAAGGTGTTCTTTACGAAGTTGGCCGGGATGGTCGCCGCCGCCGCCGGATGGTTGGCGACCAACTCGTCGTAGTTGGCGAAGACGGCATCGACGATCTGATACACCAGACCGCTCGGCAGGTCCTTATGAACAACCGCGAAATTATAGAGGCCGACGGTGTCATAGCGCCTCAGGAGAGACGGATAGGTCCCCGCCGGAATGATGGAAGGAGTGAGCTCTGGCATCGCTAAGCGCAAAGCCACGATATCGTCCGGGCTTAGTGGAATAAATTGAGCTTTCTTCTCTCTGTCCAGCGCCGCGACGGCGGGGAAGGGCGCCCCGACCGCGGCTGCGATCACATCGATCTCGCCCCGCTGTAATTGTGAGGCGAGGTCTTCCCAGGTCCCATGAACAAGAGACGCTTCGATCTTCAGCGTCGCCATGAACTTCGGTATGTAAATCCCGGCGGTCCCTCCCTCTGGTCCGACGCCGACGCGCTTGCCGCTCATCTCGGCGACTGAGCGCACACTCAACTCGTTCGACACGATGAAATGGAAGGGTGTGTCGTACATTGGGAATATCGCTCTCATTGCCCGGTAGGTTTTTCCATTCGTCCAATCACCAGTGCCGTTCCAGCCCTGGAGTGCCGCACCCATGGTGACAAAGCCGATTTGCGCCTCCCCCGTCTCGATTAGTTGTATGTTCTCGGTGGGCCCTTGAGTAGTTCTTTCAACTACCAGCAGCCCCAGGACGCGGGTCAACATATTCGCCAAACCGCTGCCATAGGCGTGGTACGTGCCGCCGGGAGACGCTGTCGCGAGAGTTAGAGATGCCGGCCAGTTCGGCTCGGCCGCCCTAGCCTGCGTCAACAGCGCCGGCACATAGCCGCCACGACGATCAGCATCGATGCGGATAAGCGTGCTTTCATGGAGCCTCCCACGACCCTTTGTTCGTTCTTCGAACTCTCCCCCGGCTTCTTATCGGCCCCGGTTCGTTTTTCTCCGACCAGACACGTTGATGCTCGGTCAATGTTGCGCGGAGCTTATCGTTTGCTCAGCAAGGGCGCAACTAGCTCGAAATTGCAAGCGGCCCGCGGGACTCCGCGACCGCCAGTATTCCCAAGAATAGGAATTGCAATTCGGCTGCTTGCCCAGGCGGCAAGTCGGCTTGTGAGCCGGCCAACGGTTCCCTTAACAAAATACCAATCGCTCGTTAGCAAAACTAGAGACGTGTTGCCGTTTCGCGCCACTAGTCGATGTGCGGCACCGACGTGAGTTGCAATTTCAGCGTAAAGCGCATATGTTATATCTGTACCCTGGCTTGACCGAATTTATAAACATCTACCGTGCACATTGGGTACAGCGTGACGTGCACAACGGCATCCCTAAGGTGATCGCACTATGGAACTACATCCGTTGCTCATAGCTAGCAACAACATCCCGGGCTGGATGGCGGTAGCGTTTTTCGCATTCTGGGCGGGACTGCCGGGACTTCTCCGATGGCTGTTGAATGTTCAAGTTGTACTCGACCAGCCGGAAGCTCCAAAGCAAAGGCTGTGATGCCCAACGGAGTTCGTTCCGACATCAAATCAGCTATACGGATCGGCCGCGTCGCGTAATCCATCGCCGAGGAAGTTGAAGCCGAGAACGGTGACGATCACCGGCAGCATCGGCAACATCAGCCAAGGGTAGAGCGCAACTGCTTCGATGTTCTGCGCCTCGGTCAGCAGCACGCCCCAGCTCGTCACCGGCGGACGCAGGCCGAGGCCAAGAAAGCTGAGCGCCGTCTCGCCGAGAATCATCGAGGGGATGGATAGCGTCGCCGACGCGATCAGGTGACTCATGAAGTTCGGCAACAGGTGGCGGCCGATGATCCGCCGAGGACTGGCGCCCATTAGACGGGCCGCGGTGCAGAAGTCCTCCTCGCGCAGCGCCAGCAGCTTCGAGCGCACCGCTCGGGCGAGCCCCGGCCAGTCGAGCAGACCCAGGATGATGGTGATCCCGAAGTAGACGAGGATCGGGCTCCAGTTGATCGGTAGAGCGGCCGACAGCGCCATCCACAACGGCAGCTCCGGCAGCGACTTGAGAATCTCGATCACGCGCTGAACGACGCTGTCTATCCAGCCGCCGAAGTAGCCGGCCACGCCGCCGATGCTGATGCCTAGCACGAAGCTGACGGCGATACCGATCAGCCCAACCGTAAGCGACACGCGACCCCCGTATAGCAGCCGGGAGGCCATGTCCCGCCCGAGCCGGTCGGTGCCGAACAAGAAAAACGTGCCGTCGATCGGCGGGCAGATCAGATGCAAACTCGCCGGCAAAAATCCCCAGAAGCGGTAGGGATCGCCGCGACAGAAGAAGCGGAGCGGCTGCGGCTTGGTACGGTCGGCCGTGTACTCGCGTCGCAGGGTCTCCATGTTGAGGTGGTATCGCAAGCGGATAGACGAATGGTGCGATCAGGTCGCCGTCGTGAAAAAGGCGGACCCGCTGCGGCGGCGCGTAGATGTATTCGGTGTTGCGGGTCGGCAGCGCGTAAGGCGCCAGAAATTCGGTGATGAGGATCGAGGCGTAAGAGAACAGCAGCGCGAAGCCGGCGATGACCGCCACCCGATGCCGGCGGAACTTCCACCACATCATCTTCCACTGTGGCGCCATGTAGTAGCGCTCCTGCGCCGGCGTCAGCCGGTCCGCCTCGTGCACGTCGAAGGGCGCGTCGTTGACGTAGTGGGGCAGACGGTCGCTCACCGCTCGATGCCGCCGGTCAGACGGATGCGCGGATCGAGCATGGCGAGCAGCACGTCGGAGAGGAACATTCCGACGACGGTGAGCACGGCAAGAAACATCAAGAATGAACCGGCCAGGTACATGTCCTGACTCTGTAGCGCCGCCAGCAGCATCGGCCCGGTGGTCTGCAGCGACATGACGGCGGAGACGATGACCGAGCCGGAGACGATGTGCGGCAGCAAGTTGCCGATATCGGCGACGAACGGGTTGAGCGCCATCCTGAGCGGATACTTCAGCAGCAACCGCCCTGGCGGCAGACCCTTTGCCCGGCCGGTGATCACGTACTGTTTATGCAACTCGTCCAGCAGATTGGCGCGCAGACGGCGAATCATGCCGGCGGTGCTCGATGTGCCGATGACGAGAACCGGCACCCACAGGTGCTCCAGCACCGACCACGCCTTCGCCAGCGACCACGGCTCGTTGATGAGATGGTCGTCCATCATCGTGCCGATCGAGGTGCCGAACATCACGTTGGCGAGGTACATCAGGATCAGCGCCAGCAGGAAGTTCGGCGTGGCGAGGCCGAGCAGGCCGAGAAAGGTCAGTCCGTGGTCGCCCCAGCTATACTGGTGGGTGGCGGAGTAGACGCCGATGGGGAACGAGACCAGGTAGACGAAGAGGACGGTCGCGAAGTTGAGGATGACCGTCAGCAGCAGACGGTCGCCGATGACTTCGCTTACCGGCTTGTTGTACTCGAAGGAATAGCCGAGATCACCCTGCAGAAGACCGAACAGCCACACCGCGTACTGCTCGACGAGCGGCCGGTCGAGGCCGTATTGCTGGCGCAGGAAGTCGATCTTTTCCTCCGCGACCTGCTCACCCTGGCTTTGCAGCTCGGCGATCAGTGTCGAGAGATAGTCCCCGGGCGGCAGCTGGATGATGATGAAGACGAGCACGCTGATAACCAGCAGCGTCAGGATCATGATCAACAGGCGGCGCGCGAGGAAAGTGAGCATCGCCGGCGCCTCAGCCGCCCGCCGTCTTTTTCGTGTCGTCGAACCAGAAGGTATCGGGGCGGTAAACCCCGAAGAAGGCGCCGGGCTCCCAGTTATAGATGCCCTCGGTCGGCACATTCCGCAGCCGGTCGTTGACAACCACCGGCTGCGGCACCTTGCGAACGGTGCCGATGCTGAACACATTATCCATACGGATGGTCAGGATGCGCCGCCAAATCTCGGCCATTTCGGCCCCGCTCGTGGAGCCGATCCACGTCTCGTACAGCCGCAGCAGTTCGGCGGCCGCGGGATCATCGATCGGCTCGCCCGCGCGGCCCGAGCTCTCGAAGTGCCGGCCCCACTTCGGCCAGCACAGTTGCTGCTGGCTCGTCGGCGCCAGCTCGTTCGGCGGCGTCGAAGGTTTGGCCAAGGCGTTCTCCAGGCCATACCAGACAGACATCAAGGTCTTGCCGGCGAATACCCGGTTGCGCAGCACCTCGCGCTGTTCAGATTTGGCGAACAGCCGGAGGCC
This sequence comes from uncultured Alphaproteobacteria bacterium, assembly GCA_963786265.1. Classification (GTDB taxonomy): domain Bacteria; phylum Pseudomonadota; class Alphaproteobacteria; order Rhodospirillales; family Defluviicoccaceae; genus Defluviicoccus. The sequence continues at coordinate 12,316 of CAWAYT010000053.1, read as the reverse complement.
TGCCTCTCGCCACGTATCGGTTATCAGATGCAGGATGGCGAGCTGGCTGGGTTCCTCGCCGGCCGTCTCGACAACCAGCTCCAGCGGTCGTCCGTCCGGCGTCAGGCGTATGCCGTCGGAGCCACGCCGATTGAGGCCGAGTTCGTCGAGCAGGCGATTGGCTTCCGCGATATCGAAGCGCGCCCACCGCTCCGCGTACTCCGGCCGATACAGAGGGCTCTCGGGCAAGACCGTGTCGTTGCCTTCGAGCGCCAGGCCATAGTAGACGACCTGGTTGATCTCGCGACGGTCGATGGCCAGTGAAAGGGCGCGGCGGAAGCGAGGCGTCCCTGCAGTAGGGATCGCCACCGCGGATCTTCGGCGTTCAGGTTGGGATAGAGCGCCAGTTCAGCGCCGCGCGCCGAGCGCCACAGCCGGACGTGATAGCCGTTGCGGTTCTCGCCCTGCTTGAGGATGGTGTAATTCTCGAAGCTCAGGCCGCGCGCCTGCAGGTCCGCGTCGCCAGCCGCCGACTTCACCGGAATCAGTCGCGGGCTGACCACCGTAAGGGCGACCGTGCCGATGTAGGGAAGCTGCCGTCCGTCGAGGTCGACCCGGTGATAGTATGGGTTGCGGGCGAACAGGAAGCGGCTCGATGGCGGCTTGGTGACCAGCTTCCACGGCTCCAGCGTCGGCAAGCTCGGGATTGTCGTTACGATATTGCTGGCCCTTGAGGTTGAACAGGCTCGCCCAGTTACGCTGACCCTCCCTGCCGGCCATCTCCTTCAGCTCCGCCATGTCGCGGTAGCGCGGATGCAGCGGCTTCAGATAATGCGCGGGAGCGTAGATGTACTCTGGCCTCGCCCCCGCCAACGCCGGCAAAAAGAACGGATTCGGCCGATCCCAGGAATAGCGCACCGTCCTCTCATCGATAACCTCGAAGCGCGGCGGCTGGCCATCGACCAACAGGAAGCGCTCCGGCCCACCGGCCGACAGCTCGGCGTTGTTGGCGATATCCTCCCAGTAGAAGCGGAAATCCTCGGCGGTGAACGGGTGGCCGTCCGACCAGCGATGTCCATTCCGGAGGTGGAGGGTGAAGATGCGGTCCTCCTGCACGTCGAGCTTTGCCAGCAGATCGGGTACGAGATTCCACTGCGCATCGTAGCCGACCAGCCGAGCATACCCGTAGACGATCATCATCCTGGTGTCCTTCGGCTGGCTGACCAGCATGCGCAGCTCGCCGCCGTACTGCCCCGACGCCAGGCCGGCGTCGTCGAGCGATACGACCGAAGGTTCCGAGGGGAGACGCTCATCGACCGGCGGCAGCAATCCCGCCCGCACGGCTTCGGCAAGCTCGGGCGCCTCGCTGTAGGTCGCGGCGCCGAGGGGCGCGGCGAGCGCCGCCACGAGCGCCATCGCCAGCACGGGCACCATACGCCATCATGCCGCCGGACTCGCGTCGGCGCTGGGCGGGGCTTGCGCGCGGACGTAGTGGCCGCCGCCAAGGTCAAACAGGCCATGCCGACCTCCGCCGTTCTCGCCAAATGGGTGCGGCCATGCCGCAGGTAAGGAGGCGCGGCCGTCCATAAGCGCCGAAAAATCCAGTCGGCGGGCGGGGTCGGGGTAGGGAACCGCCGCCAGCAGCGCGCGGGTATAAGGATGCACGGGGTCGCGGAACAGCGTCTCGCGCGGCGCCTCCTCGACGATGCGTCCGGCGCACATCACCGCGATGCGGTCGGCCATGTAGTCGACGACCGCCAGGTTGTGGGAGATGAACAGGTAAGTGAGGCCCAGCTCCTCCTGCAGGTCCTTCAGCAGGTTGAGGATCTGCGCCTGCACCGAGACGTCCAGGCCGGAGACCGGCTCGTCGCAGATCAGCAGGTCCGGCTGCAGCGCCAGCGCCCGGGCGATGCCGATCCGCTGCCGCTGGCCGCCGGAGAAGCTGTGCGGATAGCGGCCGAGGTGATGGCTGTCGAGGCCGACGCGCCGCATCAGCTCGCTGACCATCTCGCGTCGGTAGCGATGCATCGCCGATGTCGTGGACGATCAGCGGCTCGGCGACGATGTCGAACACCGTCATGCGCGGGTTGAGCGAGCCGAACGGATCCTGGAACATGTACTGGATGCGGCGACGGAACGGGAGGAGTTCCCGCCGGTCGAGGGTCAGCAGGTCGACTAAGCGAGTTGCCGTCATCGAAGACGACGCGGCCGGCGTCGGCCTCGATCGCGCGCAGGATGATCTTGCTGACCGTCGTCTTGCCGCAGCCGCTTTCGCCGACGAGGCCGAAGCACTTCCGCGTCGGATGCGGAAACTCACGTCCTCGACAGCCTTCGTCTCGCCCGCCGTCATCGGAGCCGAACAAGCCGCCATGCTTGCGGCGCCGGAAGCTCTTCGACAGGCCACTGACCTCCAGCAACGGCGTATTGGCGCCGCGCCGAGGCGAAACGTCGCACTTCGGGCGGGGCAAGCAGGTGCCCGGTGCCCTGCCGGATCTCGCGCAGGGGCTTGAGGCGTTCGCCCGGTTTCATGTCGAAGTGCGGCACCGCGCCCAGCAGCGCCTTCAGGTATGGATGCCGGGGATCACCGAAGAGGTCCTCGAGTGTGCCGCTCTCCATCACCCGGCCGCGATACATCACCACCACCTCCTCGGCGACGTTGGCGACCACGCCGAGGTCGTGGGTGATCAACAGCAGCGCCATTCCCAACTCGCTGCGCAAGTCCTGGATCAGCTTCAGGATCTGCGCCTGGATGGTGACGTCGAGCGCGGTGGTCGGCTCGTCGGCGATCAGCAGCGCCGGCCGGCAGATCAGCGCCATCGCGATCATCGCCCGCTGCCGCAGGCCGCCGGAAAGCTCGAACGGATAAGCGTCGTAGGCCGCGGTCGGCTCGGGAAATCCCACCAGTGCCAGCATCTCGATAGCCGTGCGCCGGGCTTGCTTCCGACCGACGTCGCCGTGCAGCCGTAAAGCTTCGCCGACCTGATCGCCGATCGTGTGCAGCGGCGACAGCGAGGTCATCGGCTCCTGGAAGATCATCGAGATGCGCTGGCCGCGGATCGCCCGGTATTGGCGGCCATCGGGATCGAGACGGGCGAGATCGACCGCTTCGGCGGGCGCGCTCGCGTCGGTCAACAGGATCTCGCCGCGGCTGATGCGGCCGACGCGCGGCAGGATGCCCAGTATCGCCTGGGCCGTCACCGACTTGCCGGACCCCGACTCGCCCACCAGCGCCACCGAGGAGCCGTGGCGCAGCCGGAAATCGAGCCCGTCGACGGCCCGCAACTTGCCTGCCGGCGTGAAGAAGTCGACGGTCAAGTCGCGAACTCGCAGGAGGTCGGGAGCACTCACGGCCAGAACGCGCCCTTTGCGTCGAGCCAGCGGACGATCGGATGTGCACGGGTTCGGCGGAGAAACTCGTCGATGAAGCGCCAACAGCCTTCATCGTGGAAGCCGTGATGCGTCATCAGGCCGGTCGGCTCGTCCGCGTCCACCTCTCCCGTGCGGCGCCGCCGGAGATGCCTGACAACTTGCTCCAGCGCCGCGAACGAGCCGACGAAACCTCGCGTACCTTGCCAATCGATGATGTCGACATGAACGTTGGTTTGCCGCACTCCGGCGCATGCCTCGGCCGATGCTCGCGGACCGAGCGTCGACACGGCGCGTAGACCCGCCGCGCCAAGGTAGGACAGCACATGCGGGTCCATCCGGTTCCACGGCGCTACGAAGACCGGGAAGGAGTGGGCGAAGCCAGCGATGCGCCGCCAGCCGCGGGCGAGTTCGTCGAGCATCGCCGGGAGAGGCCGATGCGGTCCGAACTCCTCCTGCCGCCCCTCGGGAGCGTGATTGGCGTGGCTCCAGCCATGCTGCAGCACGTTGGAGAGTGGTTGGCGCGCTAGCCGGTCTCGTAGCGCGTCGTCGGCATCGCGCGGAATAACGGCGAGCGACACCGGTGTCTCCGCGTCGTCGCTCAGCGCCAGCAGCCGCTCCAGCGCCGGGGTGACCCGCACCGCGTCATCGTCGCGCCACCAAAACGAGGCACGCCTGTCGGTCACCTGCCAGGCGTCCAGTTCTCGCGCAAGATCGTCCCAGGTCGCCATACCGTACCTTAGGTCCGGCCGGCCTCGCACATTTGGCCGATGAGGCGCGCCGTCGTGTCGACGCCTCTACAATCGATTTCGACGCAAGGTGGCGTCAACGTCAACGCCTTGTCGATCGCATCGGCGAGAATCTTCGGTGAAAGCGTCGCGCCATCGACGCTCACGACCAAACCGCGCGCGGCCAGCGCCCGAGCCCGCAGCGTCTGCTCGGTTTCACCGCCCTCGGCGAAAGGCACTAGCACCGCGCGGGCGCGGGAGCCTAACAGGTCCATCACCGTGTTGTAGCCGGCCTGCGACACCGATACCGCGCAGGTGCGCAACAGCGCCTGCAGATCGGAGCGCCAGCGCTCGACGATGATGCCGGGCGGCGGCGACCAGGCGAGCGCGGCGAAGGCATCGTCCGGAAGATTTGGGCCGGCGATCAGCCGCCAGGGCCGGTCAGCGAGCCGGCTGAGCGGCTTGGCCTCGATCGCCATGCGCAACAACGGCAGCCCGACCGCGCCGCCGCCGACCGAAACGATCACCTCGCCATCGCCGATCGGGGTATTCGAGGTGGCCGGGGCGAGCGCGTCTGTCTCAACGACATAGCCGGTGTAAGTCAGCTTGTCGGCGATCTCGGCCATCTCCGGAAAGGACAGGTCGATCGGCAGCAGCTTCGGGTCGCCGTGCACCAGAACGTGGTCCAACCAGGTCCGCGCGAATGCCATCGTTTTCCGGTTTCGTTCGGCGTCGGGTTTGCGCACGAGGATGTCCCTAACCGAGGAGACAATGCAAGGCGGCTCCGGCGCCGCCCTCGCCGCGGTGAGCAGCGGCAGCAGCTCGAACGAGAACATGCGGCGGCCGAACGGAAACAGCTCCAGCATTAGCACCCGCGGTCGCAGCGCCTCGTATTCGAAGACAAGACGGGCGGCGCGGTTGTCCCGCCATTCGTCGTCGATCGGCTTGCCGGCTTCGTCGAGAAGGGTCTTGAACGTCTCGTCGGCGGCGTGCGCGGATGGCAACATAACTCGGGCACAACCGCTGAAATCAATGCCGGTTATCTCGCGCCCACCGAGCACCACCGACACGTCCATCCCCGCATCCGCCATCGCCCGGGCGATCAGCGAGGCCCGCTTCGAGATGGCCGATGCCCAACAGATGCTGCACGTAGAACATCACGCGGCAAGTCAAGCGCGACTCCTCGTCGCGACAAGCCGGCGCAGGGCGGCGTTCATGGTTCGGCTCGCGGTCTCGATGTCGTGGCGCTCCAGTGCGCGGACTTGCGCCGCCTGCCCCATCATACCCCGCCGCGAAGCATCGTCGAGCAGCAACTCGACAGCGACGGCGAAGCCGCGCGCATCGCCGGCCGGCACCAGAATGCCCGAGTGGCCATGCTCGATGATATCGCAAACGCCGCCGCTCCGCCCCGCCACCACCGGCAGTCCGGCGGCCTGTGCCTCCAGCAGCGCCATACCCCACGCCTCGCGGACAGCCGGCCAGACGAACAGATCGGCGCCCGCGTAGATCGCCGGCAACTCGGCTTCCGAGAGGCTGCCGAGCCAGACAATACGCCCGGCTGTCGCCGCGAGCGCCTGGCGCACCTCCGCTCGCGCCGGCCCGTCGCCCGCGACCAACAGCCGCCATGGCCGACCCTGAAGCGAGGCAAGCGCCTCGCCGAGCAGTCGGTATGAGGCCAGCTTGTCGCCTGGACGCATCATCGCCGCCGTCAGCAGAAGCGGTTCTCCGGCGGCGATTCCGTACCTCTCGCGCAAAGCTAGCCGATTGGCATCGCGCGCCCGCTTAGCTAGAGCGTAACAGCCGGTATCGACGAACGGCGGCAACGCCGCGAGGCGGGCATCATCGGCAAGCAGGGCGCGCACGCCTTCGCTGTCGTCGGAGTTCAGCACGAATATCAGATCGGCGCGGCCGAGTGCCCACGCCGCCCCGGCGCACCCCAGCGCCCACCGTCCGGTAGCCTGCTTGGCCGCGTGCGAGGCTTCGGCGACGACGTATGGGATCTGCAGCGCTGTGCTGACCCGGGGTCCCAGCCAGTCGGGGGCCTTGTGATAGAGGTGATAGGTGAACCACAGATCTGGCTTGGCATCCACCGGCCGAGCGTCGCATCGGCGCGCCAGCCGGTGCGCCATCTTGCGTCCGAGAGTGGCGATCCGGCGCTGGCGCGAGGCATCGCCGTCACGATCGAAGCTGCGAAACCGGCACACTGGCTCGGCGACGTTGCCGGCGCGCGCCAGCGCGCTCACCAGCAACCGCCCCATCGTTCGATCGCCGGAGGGCTCCGGATGGGCAACCGGCTTCATCGGCGCGTAGAACGCAATCCGCATGGCTAGCGATCGCTGCTGTAGACCCCGAAACGTCCAGCGAGGCGGTCGATCCCGCTATCGAAGGAGAAGCGACCGTAGACGCTCTGCATGCCCGCCGACCCGAGACGCTCCCGAAGGTCTGGGAAGCGGATCAGACGCTCGAGCGCTCGCGCTAGCGCGGCGGCATCGTCCTGGGGGACGAGCACCCCGGTGGCGCCGTCGGTGATCAGCTCGGGAATGCCCGAGACGGATGTGGAGATGCAGGCCAAGCCCTGGCTCTGCGCCTCCATCAGGACATTGGGCAAGCCATCCCGGTCGCCGTCCGCGGCGATGCGGCAGGCGAGCACGAACAGGTCCGCCGCGCGGTATGCCTGCAATACATCGTGTTGGGGCCGAGCGCCTAGCCAGTTGATGCGAGCCGACAGGCCCAGCTCGCTTGCGCGCTGGCGCAGCCGGTCGAGCAGCGGACCGTCGCCGATATGCGAGAGCCGCCACTGGAGCCCCTGCGGCAAACGGGCCAACGCATCGAGAAGCACGTCGTAGCCCTTCTTCGCCACCGCGCGCCCGACCGAAAGAATGGCGACCGGGCTATTCGGGTCGCTGCCGTCGCGCGCCGGCCGCCGCTCGGTGGGCGGCGGAAACCGGCTGAAGTCGAGGCCGTGGTACAGCAGTTCGACACGCTCGGCCTCGGGAGCAAGCGCCGTGAGATGCTCGGCGTTGGCGCGGGTGCAGGTGACGAGCCAGCGACAGTCGGCCAGCTTTTCCCGTTTTTCCCATTCCGCCGTCGTCCAGACGTCCTTGGCATGCGCCGATGCGCTCCACGGCAGCGTCCGCATCTTGGCTGCGTAAAGAGTGACCGACCCGGGTGTGTGCAGGAAATGGGCATGTAGCCACTCGATGTCCGATGGTAGCTCGGCCGCCAGCGCCAGAGCCTGACCGAAGCGCCGCAAACGGTTGCGGCTCGGATCGCGCCTGAGGTGGCGAAGCCAGGCGGAGCGCGCCGCCCGGTATCCCGGCAAGCGCCGGGCGATGCGCCAGGCCCGGAACACGCGCCGCGGTTGCCGATGCAGGTACTCGGGGAGATAGTTGACGGGCGCGGTAATCTCCCGATGTACCGGATGCACCGCCGGGTCCGTCGGTAATCGCATAGAATACAGTTGAATTTGCAGGCCGCGCTGCTCCAGGGCTCGGATCTCGTGCGCGATGAAGGTTTCCGAGAGACGCGGATAACCCTTGAGGACGACGGCGACCGAGACCGCCACGCTAGCGCGCTTCGTGAACGAGAGCGAGCTGGCGCGCCGGGGTGGCTGGGTGATCAAGCCACCGATCCACGAAATCGCCAATCACCTCGAGGCCATCGAGCAATCCGGCAATCCGTACCTCCGACGGCTTCGCCTGCTCCGGGAGCGCCCGCAGCGCCGCCTCCATCCGATTTGCGCTCAGTGCCGCTCTGGGCATCAAGCATCTTTGTCAGGCCCATGGCCTGCGCTCGCGACGCGCGGATGAACTGCTCCAGACGCGGCTCGGTACGAGGCACGATCAGCGCGGGCTTGTCGAACGACAGGATTTCGCAGAACGTATTGTAGCCGCCCATGGCGATGATGCCCGATGCTGACGCCATCAGGTTCTCGAGGTTCGCTTCGAAAGTAATCGCATGAACGCGTTTAAGCAGCGACACACGCTCCTTGAATTCCGCCTGCAGGCTGGACCGCATGAAGGGTCCCAGCACCAGCAGCGCGGGGTAGAGGAGGCCGCGATCATGCTCATAGGCGCGCAGAACCCAGTCGATAAGAGGCGCGCCGTCGCCGCCGCCGCCGGTTGTCACGAGCAGATAAGGATCATCGCCGATTGGCGTTGGCAGGTTCGACAGGCGATGCGCCGACGCCGGCTCCCGGCGCAGGTATCCGGTATAGTGCACCTTCGCCCGCGCGCTTGCCGGCAGCGGGATGCCCTCGAGCGCGCTGCAAATCTGCGGCAGTCCGTAGACCCAGATGGCGTCATAAAGGTCGGCCAGCGCCGGTGTAGCGTTCTTTCGCGCCCACTCCTCCGCGAGCTTTCCGGGTTCGTCCATGACATCGCGGAGCCCGAGCACCAGTGGTGTGCCCCGGGCCTTCAGCATGGTCAGCGTGTCCTTAACCTCGCCGCGCAGTCCAAGCGGTTCCTTGTCGACAAGGAAGATGTCCGGTTCATATGCCTCCGCGGTGTGCCGAATTATTTTGGCGCGCATGGAAAGAATGTCGTCCAGCCCGATGTTCAGGCCAAGTGGCTGGTAATCGCCATCGTTGAGCTTGATCACGCCGGGTATGCGTACGAAGTCGACACAGTTCCGAAAGCTGAAGCTGCCGATGATCGGCGATCCGGAGAGAATGAGCACCGACAGGTCGGACCGTCGATCGACAAGCGCATGCGCGATCGTCCGGCAACGCCGCAAATGGCCCAAGCCGAAAGTGTCGTGGCTGTAGATAAGCAGCCGAGAGTGCCCGCCCCTGTGTCGCATCTCCTTCCCACTCGCGCGGCGCCGTCATCAACTGCCGACCGGGTCAGCCCTCGGCGACGTTTGCGCTGCTCGGGGCCTCGTCGCATTAATGAGCCAAACCGAAGAAAGTTCAATAGCAATCCAGTGCCGCTTTGTCACGCCCATTGTCGAGCGCGACGACGCAAGACTTGCTAGCGTATATGTAAGTCATGGAACCTACTATTTTCAGCTATATAAGGCGACATAGCTGGCGTGAACAGATTCTGCTGCTGATATTGACATTCTCTTCATTCCCGCTTCTCTATGCCTCCTTGGAACTTCCTAAGATTATCGTCAATAGGGCGATTGCTGCCTCGGATTTCCCTCGCAAGGTTTACGGAGTAGAACTTGGGCAAGTGCAATATCTGGCCATGCTTTGTGGCATATTCCTGTTGCTGGTGGCCGCCAATGGAGCTTTCAAATACGTCATAAACGTGTATAAAGGTCAGCTGGGCGAGCGCATGCTGCGGCGGCTCCGCTATCAGTTGTTCAGCCACGTTCTCCGTTTTCCAATCCCGCATTTCCGCCGCACCTCTCAGGGCGAGGTGATCGCGATGATCACCTCCGAGGTGGAGCCGCTCGGCGGCTTTATCGGCGACGCGGTCGCCCAGCCAGCTTTCCAGGGCGGCACTCTGCTGACCATCCTCATCTTTATGTTCGCTCAGGACGTCGTGCTGGGCATCGCGGCGGTCGCGCTCTACCCGTTGCAGGTCTACCTGATTCCGAAATTACAGCGACAAGTGAACGCGCTCGCCAAGGAGCGCGTGCGTACAGTCCGGCGGCTGGCCGACAAGATCGGCGAGACGGTGTCCGCGATCGAGGAAGTGCACGCCAACGACACGTCCGAGCTGCACCGCGCCGACTTCTCTCGCTGGGTTGGGACCATCTACGGCATCCGGCTGAAGATCTACCGCAAGAAATTCTTCATCAAGTTTCTGAACAACTTCATCGCCCAGCTTACGCCCTTTTTCTTTTACTCGATCGGCGGCTATCTCGTGATTACCGGGCGACTGACCTTCGGCGCGCTGGTTGCGGTGCTGTCTGCTTACAAAGATCTCTCGTCGCCGTGGAAGGAGCTGCTGGATTGGTATCAACAGAAGGAGGACGCCCGGGTCAAGTACGACCAGCTCGTCGAACAATTCCGCCCGACCGGCATGTTGCCGGAGAACCTGCAGATACCCGCCGAAGTCGCCGGCGCCTCGGCTGCACGGAACGGTCGTCGCTCGCAACGTAACGCTCCAGGATGAGGGTGGCATCAAGTGCGTAGACGGGGCCAGTTTCCATTTCGAAAACAACGAGCGGGTAGCACTCGTGGGCGGAGCGGGATCCGGCGCCGACGATGTCGCGCGGATGCTGGCGAGGCTGATCCAGCCCACTGCCGGGGTCATCTGCATCGGCGGGCACGATCTGGCGAGGCTGGCGGAATCGGTGGCGGGCCAGCGCCTCGCTTATGTCGGCAACCAGGCGGTGCTTATCGCCGGCACCATCCGGGACAATCTGCTTTACGTCCTGAAGCATCGTCCGGTCCGGCCGACCGGCGACTTCGAAAGCGTCGACGGCGACCGGCGGCTATTTATCTTCGAGGCGCAGAGATCGGGTAATACGACCAGCCACCCCAACGATGAGTGGATCGATTACGGGGACTTGGGCGCAGGTGGCCCGGAGCAAGTGACCGCCTGCGTCCAGCGAGCGCTTCGCTTTGTCGGACTGGAGCCTGACCTGTTCACGCTTGGCCTCACGAAGCACCCTGGCTTCGACACGGTCCGAGTTTGCCGAGCGCATCTTGCAAGCGCGAAAACTCCTGAGCGAGCGTTTGAGCGATCCCCGCTATGCGAGCCTGGTCGAAATCTTCGACCGCCATCGCTACAACCGGAACATGTCGGTCGCCGAGAATCTGCTGTTCGGGCTGCCGCTCGGGGGCAGCTTCGACCTCGACCGGCTCGGCGATCACCCTTACGTGCAGCAGGTCCTCGATCGGGTAGGTCTCCGCGACGAATTCATCTCAGTCGGGTTGAGCGTGGCAAAGATCATGGTCGATCTGTTTCAGGACCTGCCGCCCGGCCATGAATTCTTTGAGCGCTTCAGCTTTGTCGGATCGAACGATCTTCCGGATTATCAAGCGGCGATCCGTCGCGTAGAAGCCGCCGGTTTCGCTCGGGCCCAGCCGGCGGACCGCAATCTCTTGTCATCGCTTCCGTTCAAGCTGATCCCAGCGCGCCACCGCTTGGGACTGTTTGACGAAAGCACTGAACAGCGTCTCTTGCTGGCGCGTCGCGCTTTCGCCGAGGGACTGCCACCGCAATTGAAGGCCGCCGTGGCTTTCTTTGATCCCGATCAATACAACCCGGCCGCCTCGGTGCAGGATAACATCTTGTTCGGCAAAATGATTTATGGTCGGCAGCAGGCGCAACAAGAAATCGGTGCGTTGCTCGTGCAAGTCATCGAAGAGCTCGGCCTGCGGCAGCAGATCGTCGATTTCGGTCTGGATTGCGAGGTCGGCGTCGGGGGCAGCCGGCTGTCGCCGGCGCAGCGGCAGAGGCTAGGGCTCGCTCGGGCAATGCTCAAGCGTCCGGATCTGCTGATAATCGACCATGCGTTGGCGGCGCTCGATGCGGGCGAGCAAGCGGCGATTGTCGCTAAACTGCTTACCGAGCCAATCGGCGCGGGCTTAGTATGGGTGACGACCGACTTGTCGCTGGCGCAAGGTTTCGATCGCGTCATTGTCATGGAAAGTGGTCGGGTGCTTGGGCAAGGATCCCCGGGAGAGGTGATTGAGCGGCAGGCTCAACCTGCCAACGCTGCCTCCGGTTGAGCGGGAGGCGCGGCCCTTGAACTACCCCGAGACAGTCACGCTTCTTCGTCGCATACCCATATTCGCCAAACTTGAACCCGCGAGCCTGAAGCTGCTTGCGTTTTCTAGCAGCTATCTGAGTTTCAACGACGGCGAGGTGCTGTGTCGTCAGGGGGAACCCGGTGATAGCGTGTTTGTCATCGAGGAAGGCGAGGTCGATGTCACCATCAGCGCCGGCGGGAAGCTCGCTCATCTTGCGACCCTTGGTAGTCATGAACTTTTTGGCGAGATGGCGGTGATCTGCAACTTGCCGCGCTCCGCCGACGTCCACGCCCGTGGCCCGCTGCGGGTGCTGAAGATCGAGGGTGACGTTTTCCTGCGACTGGTGACCACCAACCCCGACGCGGCGCTGGGCGTCATGCGAGTTCTGAGCGAACGACTGATGCGGGTCGCCGAGCTTTACGAGCGTCTTAAACGCGACCTGCCTGGAGCTTCTACCCGCTGACGCGGGTGGGTAGACCGCGCGCGCCCGCGGCGTTTTCTTCGTATCTACCCAAATGGTGTATATCCGCTTGCATGCCGTGTCTGGATTCGTATGCTGGGGTCGCCTGACTGGCGGCAAGGGGAGGGCCGC